>JBGPCF010000001.1:0-151739 GCA_041481635.1 Terriglobia bacterium
GCGCTTCGGCGTTGAGGAATATTGGATCATCGACCCCGAGGGCCCCGTTGCTGAAATCTATCGTCGCGTCCAGGGAAGCCTGGAGCTGGCGACGAAGCTCGAAGCCAAAGATCTGCTCACCTCTCCACTCTTTCCCGGGTTTAGCCTGCCACTGCAAAAACTTGTCGAATAATTTGTCCTTGATGGATTGACAGTTTCTGAATCGACCTTTCACTTCCCTTTCAGGATATCCTTCAGGCATTATAGTAGGCCGCTCGGAATTCGAGCCTGCAAGGGGGATCGGAGGGCATCATGGTTCTGCAAAATCAAATCGCACTTGTTACCGGCGCTTCCAGCGGCATTGGCCGTGCGACCGCCGTAGCGATGGCGCACCAAGGAGCTCGCGTGGGCGTGAATTATTTGAAGAATCAGTCGGGCGCTGAACAGACAGTGGAAGCAATCCGCAAAGCGGGAGGCGAGGCGCTGGCGATTCGCGCGGACGTCACTTCCAGCTCCGACGTTCAAGCCATGGTGGCCGCCGTTCGTCGGCAATGGGGGCGCATCGATATTCTCGTCAACAATGCTGGAGATTTGCTGGCGCGGCGGACCCTCGCGGACATGACGGAGGATTATTGGGACCAGATCATGGCGCTGAATCTAAAGAGCGCGTTCCTGTGCGTGAAAGCGGTTTGGGAGGAGATGGCGGCGCGCAAGAGCGGGTGCATCGTGAATATTACTTCCATCGCCGGGCGCAATGGCGGAGGGCCCGGCGCGGCGGCCTATGCCGCGGCCAAGGGGGGCCTGCTGACCTACACCAAAGGCCTCGCAAAAGAACTCGCTCCGCACGGGGTGCGCGTCAATGCGGTCGCTCCGGGGGTGATCGCCACCCCCTACCACGAGCGCTACAGTCCGCCCGAGCTTTTCCAGAAATACCTCACCACTATTCCCATGGCCCGCGCCGGAACCTCCGAGGAAGTCGCAGACGTAATCGTCTTCCTCGCGTCGCCCGCGGCGCGTTACATGACGGGAGAAACCGTTGAAGTGAACGGCGGCCAGTGGATGGACTGAAAGCCAATTATAAATTATGAGTTATGAATTCAGTAGAAAGAAAAGCATGGATATGAGCGAGCCCTGTGGCTCATTCTTGATTGGACTAAGGTCTTCTTCGTTTTACGGTCCATTCCTGAGAATCAGTATCCTGATTCTATCCCTCTCATGCCTTTCAGGCTTGCTCTTCAGCAACCCTCAATCCGCCAGACCGATCTCTGCGGGTGGCGCTATCGACGATTGGCCGTCTTACGGACACGATCCTGGAGGCACGCGATTTTCTCCACTCACCCAGATCAACAAGGAAAATGTTGGGCGCTTGAAAGCCGCCTGGACGTTTCACACTGGAGATATTTCCGACGGCAAGCACGATTCGCGCCGCAGCGGATTTGAAACCACGCCCATTCTTGTGGATGGCACGCTCTACCTCACCACGCCCTTCAATCGCGTCATCGCGCTTGACCCTGAAACCGGCAAGCAGCGCTGGGCCTACGATCCCCGGATCGATTCGACCTTACCCTTCGGCGATGGGCTCATCAATCGCGGCGTGGCCACCTGGCTGGATCCCTTGTGGGCCAAGAGCCATCCCTGCCAGCGCCGGATTTACGAGGCCACGCTAGACGCGCGCCTGATCGCACTCGACGCCGCCACGGGCAAGCCCTGCCCCGATTTTGGGAAGGACGGTCAAGTAAGCCTGCGCGACGTCCCAGCGTTTCGTCCGGGCTGGTATCACATGACTTCTCCGCCCGCCGTGATTGACGACCTCGTGGTGGTCGGTTCAGCCATTGACGACAACGGACGCGCCGACATGCCCGGTGGCGTCGTGCGCGCCTTCGACGCGCGCTTGGGTACCCTGCGCTGGAGTTGGGATCCCATTCCATCTAATTCCGGTCAACCGCCTTCAACTGGTCAACAGAAAGAGTGGCGAACCGGTGCGGCTAACGCCTGGACAGTGATGGCTGTAGACCCGGAACGCGATTTGATCTTCGTGCCCACCGGCAGCGCCAGTCCGGATTATTACGGTGGGTTGCGCCCCGGCAACGATAAATGGGCCAACTCAATTGTGGCCTTACGGGCAAAGACAGGGGAAGTCGCGTGGGGATTTCAACTCGTACACCACGATCTCTGGGATTACGACACCGCGTCGCCGCCACTGCTCACAACGATTCGGCACAATGGCCAAGATGTTCCCGTGGTAATTCAAGGCAACAAGACGGGGTTCCTCTACGTGCTCAATCGCGACACGGGCGCGCTGGTGTTTCCTGTGGAAGAACGGCCTGTGCCCCAGAGTGACGTGCCCGGCGAGTTTACTTCACCCACTCAACCTTTCTCAGTGGGACTGCCGACCCTGGCGCCACAGCATCTCTCTGCGGATGACGCGTGGGGACTGACCGACAAAGACCGCGAGATTTGCCGCAACTGGATAGCCGGTCTTCGCAACGAGGGCATCTTCACACCACCCAGTTTGAAAGGGACACTCGCGATCCCTGGTAACATCGGCGGCATGAATTGGAGCGGGTCCGCTTTTGATCCTGAGAAAAACCTGCTGGTGGTGAATACTACCAATCTGGTCTTCAAAGCCAAGCTCATTCCGCGCGACGATTACGGAAAGCCCGGGAGCGACTCGGAGCCCGGAGAGTATTCGCCACAAACCGGAACGCCTTACGGCATGTTCCGCCGTCCACTTCTTTCGCCGACCGCCCACCTGCCATGCATCCCGCCTCCCTGGGGGACTGTAACCGCGGTGGACATGGTGGAGGGCAAAGTTCGCTGGCAGGTTCCGCTGGGCTTCTTTACTCTGGACCATCCTACAAGCCCGCCGGGATCGCTCAGTTTCGGAGGGCCTATTGTGACGGCAGGCGGATTGGTTTTTACGGCGGGCACCCTCGACCCCTTTCTGCGCGCCTTCGACGTGGAAAACGGAAATGAGCTGTGGAAGGGACAGTTACCCGCGCCTGGCCACGCCACGCCCATCACCTACCAAGTGAGTCCGGGCGGAAAGCAGTTTGTGGTAATTGCCGCCGGGGGGCACGCCAAAATCACCGAGGAGCCGCAAAGCGACGCCGTGGTGGCATTCACACTGCCTTGAAGGGGGGAGGAAGTTCCGCCACCGACAGCGCGCGACTAATTGCCATCAACGATGGGAAATTAAAAGCCCGGAGTCAAAGATGGTAAGTGGACGGCGTGCTAGGCCTTCACGGCCAGAATGGCATCGACGGCAGAGTCTGTAGCGCGGCCCTCGACCTCGGCAAATCCGGCCTCTTTCAAGAGCGCGGCATATTCGGAGGCTGTGCGTTCTTTCCCCTCTGTACACACCAGCATGTTGAGTGACTGCAGGAGCGCGGGAACAGGTCCAGTCTTATCTTCGTTCAGCAGTCTTTCGGCAATCAGCAACCCTCCGCCGGTGGGTAACTTCGCATAAATTCGGGCCAGGAGCTTGCGAATCTTTTCCTCTTCCCAATCGTGCAGGATTCGTCCCAAGGCGTAGAGGTCAGCGTCGGGAAGCGGGTCGCGGAAGAAATCTCCTCCCACCAACTGGACTCGGTCCCGATACGGAGAGTCGGAAATAAATTCGCGCGTGAATTCGATGGCCGGGGCCAAGTCGAAAACAGTGGTCTGCATTTGGGGATAATGCTCACAAGCCGCCATGGCTAGGTGGCCGGTGGCGCCCCCGAGATCCACCAAATGGTGAAAGCGGCTGAGGTCAAACGCCGCGACTACACGCGGGGAACTCATCAGCCCGAATCCGTGCATGCCGCGCAAGAATTCGCGCTTGTTGTCCTCGGTACGGAAAAAGTGATCGAAGATGGGGCCTTCCGCGCGGAAAACCTGGGTCCAGCGGTGCGTCCCTTCGTGCACCGCATCTTCAAGCCGTCCCCACAAACCGAAAAGTGCATAATTCGAGTAGAGAATGTAGCCGGTCAACGTTTGAGGGCTGGTTCGGCAAAGGTAGGTGGAAGCGAGGGGGAGGTTCGAGTATTTCCCCCCTTCTTTTTTTAGAAACCCCAGACCAGTGCATGCGTCCAGAAGGCGCTCCAACGCGTCCGAATTGGCGTCGAGGCGGTCAGCCAGCGTGCGGGCGTCAGAGGGGCCCGGGGCAAGCGCATCAAACACACCTAGCGCCACCGCCGCAAACATTACTTTGGAGCGACGATAGGCTTCGATTAATTCGAGCACAGGAGAAGGGTCTGGTTGGGTCATAACTTGCGCCAAACAGTAAACCGTATGGAATGGGTTGGAGTCAAGAGTCTTTAAGAGGTCAACGACAGAAATTTGCGGATGTCCGCAAATACTTTCCGCATCATAGGTGGCGTCAGCTTTCCAGTTTGGGTGTTTTGCTGGCTGGGATGGTAGGACGTAAACAGGCGCGGCAGCCCGCCGGGGAGCGCGAAACTCGCGCCATGGGCAAAGATAAATGACGATCGTGGAGGGAACTTCCCTTCCGCGGCACTCCTCTTTCCGAGGCGGCCGGAATGTGGGCCTTCTAAAGCCTGGGAAACCAGCCGCAGGTAAGTGTCAAACGCGATACGCCCCAGCGCCAGCACGGCGCGCACGCGCGGTAAAAGCTCGAACTCGCGTTCCAGATAAGGCTGGCACCGGCGCAATTCGTCCGGCAGTGGTTTGTTTTGCGGTGGAGCACATCGAAGGGAAGCCGTGATGTAACACCCGCGCAATTCAAGTCCATCGCGGCGATCGCGCGACACGGGCTGGTTCGCATACCCGGCTTCGTAAAGGGCGCGGTAGAGAAAATCGCCGGAGCGGTCGCCCGTGAACATTCTTCCCGTGCGATTCCCACCATGCGCGGCGGGGGCAAGCCCGAGAATCAGCAGTTCCCCCTCCGGGTCTCCGAAACCTGGAATAGGTTTGCCCCAGTATTCGTGCTCGCGGTACATCCTCCGCTTCTCCTGCGCCACTTTCCGGCAATGCCGGATGAGCCTGGGGCAGCGCTCGCACGCGATGATTTTGCCTTGAAGGGCGGCGAGTTCGTGATGAGTTGAAATGAGTTTGGGCAAGGTGTCTGGGGCTGCCAGTTGTCCGTCGTCAGTTGTCCGTTGCACAACACTCTTTGCTTGGTAATGGCAAACGTACTCAACGAGAAGCAAACTCTTGGCCATGGACAACGGACTATCTTCTAGCCAGTTCCATGATGATCTGCCAATGCTCTTCCGAGACTGGCATCACGGAGAGTCGGGGCAATCGCACCAAGTCGAAGTTTTTCAATCCACTCTGTTTCTTGATTTCGTCCAAGCCAACGGGCCGCATCAATTTTTCCTTGGCCGCCAGATCGACTACCACCAGCTTTGGGTCGTTTTGCTTTGGGTCGGGGTAAGGATCGCCCTCCGCTTCGGCAGTTCCCACCACGGCACGCTCGCCTCCCGAGTGGTAAATCAAGACCTGGTCGTAGCGCCGAATCTTGCGCAGGTTTTGGAGCGCAAGGTTATTGGATATACCGTCCCACACCGCCTTCCCGTCGCGCTGGAGGTCGGCAAATGAATAGTGCTCGGGGTCAGATTTGAAAAGCCATTTTGCGGGCAATGATGACTCCAGGTAGGAGGTGCTGAGCTGCTACAAGTCAGTGCACCGCGGCCGTAGCCGGATTCCGATCCGCGAGAAAGTGATTTTTCCTGCCACCGTCAACCGACAACGGACCACGGACAGTCTCTATCTATGACGTCGGCCGCGCCCCGAGGACGTTAGGCGTATTGGCGAAGAATCCCTTGGGCGCGCTGATGTACCCGCCGATAGTATCCTTGCCCAGCTTGTTCACCACCATCTCCAGAGAACTGGGGGCGCCCTGTACATAAAATAGCAGGGGCTCATTGGTGGTGCGGTCCTTGTGGGGGTGCGCTTTGTCGTCAAACACCAGATTCACAGCATAGAGATTCTTCTTCACGTCCGTCTTGGTCAACTGGATGGTGACGGTGCCAACTTTCTGCTGTCCCTTCTTGCCGCTCACTTTGAATTCAAAGTAGTCGCGGTCAGTGCGATGGGCGAGTTCCACCAGCTCATCGTGAGTACGCGCGATGGCGCCGGTCAACTCACCCTTGGTGCCGGTCAGCGCGCTGTTGAAGGATGACTTGGTGTCCTCCAAATCCTTCTTGGTTCCCGCCAGATCACCGGTCAGGTTGCCGATCTTAGCATTCGAGTCAGCCTGCATTTTGTTCAGCTCATCCGCGCTGGCCTTCTTGGAGATCGCGTCATTCAACTGTTGAGCCGTTTCTTTCTGCTGCTGCTGGATCTGAGCGGCCAACGCCCTCGCCCGCTGCGCTTCCGACTGCGACAAGCCCAGCTTCACCGTAAACCTGCTGCTCAATTCCGCATATTTAGTCTCACTGGTGTCCATCCGGCGCGCCAGCAGGTTCAGTTGGTCGTTTTGCAGGGACATCTGGTCGCTGAACTTGCTGCGCGTGGAGAATGCCAGATAGAGATTGACACCTGTGAGCACCAACAACAGGCCCACCAGCACCGGCATCACTATGCCGCGACTGCCGCCCGTACTGGGCGTGTAGGCTGGAGGCGGGGGCGCCTGCACATAGACGTATTGGGGCTGCCCCTGAGGCGCAACCGTGGTGGCATTGGGGTCCTGCTGGGGTGCCGCAGGGCGTGGTTCAGGGTCATTCAAGCCAAACATAGCGTGGCCGGCGCCACGACCTTCGCGATTGTCTGCCATAATTCTTCCTTCCTCCGTAGATTCTTAAGATCGTCGCCGCCGGGCCCTCGAGACGAGGTCTTTCGGGGCTTCACTTTATGATGCAGAATTCAGGACAAAAGTTTATTGCCCGTGCAAAACTCTAATCGGAAAAACCTTCTCTAGTATGCCACTAAGCCTTAAGCCGTTCAAGATATGAGTGCTTATAAGTAGCTCGGCAAAGTGCTGGGCCAAAGACTGTTAACAAACACGTTAAAAGGGGAGTAAACGCCTGTTCTTTCAGAAAGCAATTAGGGCTGGCGCAATACCGCTATTTCGCGTATACTTCCATACGAGCTTGATCAATTTTTGTGACCTGGTTTCTGAGGCGAGGCCACAAAATCATAAACCCTGTGGTTTTTGTGTTTGGCGACTTGTTTCAAAGACGCTGTGAGAGTCTTCAGCCAAATAAGGCTCTGGATTCGAAGGCGTCAGCGGAAAGCGCGGTCAAGGTGTGAGTATCATGGCCAAGCTCCCGTCCTTTACCAAACACTCAACGGGAAAAGTTTCCCGGACTAACCCAAGGTGATTGGAGACAAAAATGGTCATTCAGTACGTAGGCTTTCAATTGAAACCTCGTGGCCGGGAGTACGCTTACCGGGTCGTGGACATGAAGAACGAAGCGCGTGAGTTTACCCTGACCATTTCCAACCAGGCGTTTGTGGACCAACACGTCCCTTATCAGGACGCGGCGGCGATCTGCTACCAAAAGCTGCAAAGAGCGCTGGCTGACGAAAAAGCGGAAGAGCCCCTCAAGAAGCATCACACGATTTCTCCTGAGGAACTCGAAGATTACCGGCAGAAATACCGCCCCGGCAAAAGGCGGAGCTGAAAGGCGTTTTTCCTGCACTTATCCCGTCAGTGGAAAAGAATTCAGACTACGGATTCTGCCGTACTATCCTTCTGGGCCCGACCGGCCGTCTTCGCAGCGGGGATAAATCTGTTTTGGGCTGTGGCCCGTAAGCCGAAGATAAATAATCCACAATCACTTTCACATCGTCATCACTCATCGGCGCGCCAAAGACCGTGACCATCTTTCTGACTTCCGCCTCCCAGTGTTTTGCATCATTACCGGGTTGGCGCACGATGTAGTCGGTGGAATGGCAAATCGCGCAATTCGCACTCGTAACGTCAGCACCCGTCCCAGGCTTGAGCGTGGCCATAGCATTATCGTCAGGCAACTTGATTGACCTCTCCGTTTTGTCCGCCGCCCTCCCTGCCCCCGAAATCATGAGCATCAGAATGGCGCCAGCGGCTGCAAATTTCATTTGAGTCACCGGAATCTCCGTCAGACGGCGGTAATTTCCACCGCCTCGATCACATTGCGCAAATACCCGGCAGGGGTCCAGAGCGGCGTCGTTCCCTGGGACTCGCCAACCTTATTTACCGCGCGGACCATCAAGCGATACGTGCCCGCGCTCGCTGGAGTCCATATGTCAGACCACTGGCGGAATGAGTATCGGCCCAGGTCATGGCCAAGAAACGCTGATTTCCAGGTCGTTCCGCCGTCACTCGATACCTGCACCTCACTGATGCCGTAGCCACCATCAAAAGCGATGCCATTCAAATTCACTGGGCGGCCAACGGCTACGCGAGCTCCATTCTGCGGCGTGGCAAAAAAAGATCGCACCTTCATGCGATTAATGGGCACGGTGTGAGCAGGGGAGGCGCCCGGCTCCACACACGCGCATGGCGTGTCTGGAATACGGTAGGCCTTCTTCATCCAAAACCCGTCAAACTCGTGGTCCAGAACTTCAATTTCCGAAAGGTGCTTCACCCAATAGGTCGAATACCAGCCCGGCACCACCAGCCTCGCCGGAAATCCGTTCAGCATAGGAAGTGGCTGGCCGTTCATCTGATGCGCCACCAGCAGGTCGGGGTCATCCATGATTCGCGTGACATCGAGGCTCTTCACGAAGGCCGGTACGGAGGGAGCCGCGGGGGCGTCAAGGCCGTTGAACGAGACTTGCTGCGCTCCTTTTTTAGGCCCGGCCATTGTCAAAATATCGCGCAAGGCAACTCCAGACCACTCGGCATTGCCCATCGCGCCATCGCCCCACTGCCCGCCAAACACGCGCGGGTCCGAATGGCCGCGGCTGTTGCCGGAACATTGGTTTACCGCCACCACTTTGGCGGCAGGAAACTTGGACAGCAAATCGTCCATCGATAACTCGAGAGGCCGGTCAACGTGGCCGGTCACCTTCAGACGCCAAGTGGAAAGATCGATGCTGGTGGGAATGGGGAAAATGTGGTATCGCACGTAAAACGCCTCGTTGGGCGTGATGGCACGGTCAAAGTACTTCATCGGCGTTTCGAGTTGAGGCGGGCGCGAAGTGAGCAGAATTAAATCAGTTTTTTCGGGATAGCGGACCAGAGGCCGACCCGCCAGGATTGGATCGATGTTGGCTGGCACTCTCGTTTCGATTTTCCCACCAGTCGCGTGTCCGGCTGGCGGCGTGAAACCACGCCACGCCGCCGCCCAGGAATTGGAAGGGAGTGCGCCGAACGCCGAAACAGCCCCCAGTGTCCGGAGAAAACGGCGTCGGTCATGTGCATGAACATCGAATTGACTTTTAAGTTTGCGCAAACGCAGCCCCCAAAAACGCCTCCCGTTTATCACAATTTAGTTCCACAGGTCAAACTGCTCAGAGCGCTTGCGTTGGCCTTAATTGCTGGCGGCGACATCGTCAGGTTGGGTGGCTGCGACAGCGCAGGCGCTCGAAGTGCGGGAGGCCGGGCCGAGCCCCGGCCCTACCAGTCCCATTAGATTTTCCACAGGGCCTCGCGCAGAATAGCCACCACTAAGCTCCAAGAGAAAAGGGGAAAGGATAAAGAATCAAGGGCTGCCCATTCCCCCGACACAACGGAAACCGACCGCGTTGCCCCTCAGGTCCGGACGGAACCCGCCGCGGTCGGATACGCGAACGGTCCTGGGATTGGCGTTCCAGGCCGCGCCGCGAAGAGCTCGGAGCGTCCCGCTCGATTGCCCGGGTGGGTCTTGAGACGGGTTGCTCTGGGAGTAGTTCTTGTCATACCAGTCGTTCACCCACTGCCAGGCGTTTCCCATCACATCGTAAAGGCCAAACGCGTTGGCGCGCTTTTGTGCCACCTCATGCATCCCGTTGCCGTTGTCCTTGAGCCGCTTCGTGTAATTTTTTGAGCCGCCCTTCAAGATCTGCTCGCTGTCCAGCCGTTGCTGCCCGCTGTTACCCGCATACCAGGCGACTTCCTCCAGCGGGCCATAGCGTGCCTCTGTATTTCCTCCGCGCGCCGCGTATTCCCACTCCCCTTCCGTGGGTAAACGCCCTCCCACCCATGTACAATAATCGTGAGCCTCATCCCACGTTACATCAACAATGGGCATGGCGTCGTTGTTCCACCCTCTGTTGAGCGCCCTGCCCAGAATTTCCGGCTCGGGCGGCATGGATTTGCCCGTCTCTCTCGCAAAGCGCTTGTACGCGCCTACCGTAACCGGTGTCTGCCCCATCCAGAACCCCTTGCTGATTGTTACCTGGTGGGCGGGCTTCTCCCAGTCGAAACACTGGTTGTCGCCCGGCGAGCAGCCCATTTGGAAAGACCCGGGCTGAATCCAAACATACTTGAGGCCGTCTTTGGGGTTCTCCCTCACGCTTCCAGCGCTGGGACGTGGGGGCTCGACGTCGGCCAGCGTGGCTTCGACAATAGTTTCCGCGCCGGCTGTCACATTCACGCTCTGCCGGTAATCTCTCTTGCCTTGCGCCGAAACACGTAGCGCGTGATCCCCGCCCGCCACATCCGGGATAACCAATTGTCCGCTCTGGCCGGTCATTCCAATGCTTGTACTGTCCAGAAAAACTTCCGCCGACGGCGAGGAACGGACAACAATCTTTCCGGTTAAGTCAGCCAGAGTGGCCGCGACAACAGTTTCCTCGCCGGCTGTCACATTCACGCTCTGCCGGTAATCCTTCTTTCCTCGGCCCGAAACACGCAGCCCGTGAGTCCCGCCCGCCACAGCCGGGACCACCAATTGTCCGCTCGCATCCGTCGTTCCTCGCCTCAAATCGTCGATGTACACCTCCGCTCCCGGCGACGCGTGGACCGCTAGAGTTCCTGCAAGGTCTGCAAGAGGCGCGTCAATCCTGATTTCTTGCCCGGCGGGTACCGTAATAATCTGCTGATAATCCTTTTTGCCAGGCACCGCTATTCGCAGGTCGTGAACGCCTGGGCTTACGTCAGCCACTACGAGTTCTCCGCTTGCGTCAGTCTTCCCCCGGGTCGCAGTATCAAGGAAGACCTCGGCCGCCACCGACGAACGAACGAGTATTCTTCCCGGCAGGTCCGCCAGTGTAGCGGCAATCTTATTTGCCTGCCCTGCGATAAGCGTGATGTTCTGCTGAAAGTCCTTCTTGCCCGCAAAGGAAACCTTGAGCGCATGAACGCCGGGCTTGACCCTGGCTGCGTACCGGCCATCAGCCCCAGCCCGGCCCGCGACCTGCGCATCCAGATAGACTTCGGCGTTGGGTAAAGTCTCGATTTCGAGTTGCGCCGTCACGGCCTCACCTGCCGTGCGCAAGGCTGCCAAAACTTCTTCTTCCCCGCCCGCCACGCGCAAGGTTTCGAGATAATCCTCGTCCGGCACAAAATCGATTCCGTGCTGCTTTACCAACATCACCACCCTCTCGCTCGGCACCTTCCCCGTCACGAGTACCAACACACCTTCGCGCGTCAGGGGCTTGGGTCGGGCGGCGCGCAGCGCCTGAATGAGCACGTCCTGTGCACCCGCCTTCCGCAAGTCTTGGAGGTAATCGTCTGTCAGGTCGAAGTCAATACCGGCTTGCTTGACCTTTTCTGCCAGCTCCGCGCTATCCATACCGGCCTTCACCAGGTCCATCACCTGGCTCTTGGTTAGCGGCTTCACGGTTTTCTGCGCGCGCACAGGCTGTGCCACGAGAATGGAAAATAGAATCGGCAGTAAAACTAATCTAAATCTCATAACGCACAAAGGTGGCGACCCGACGGGCCGTATTGTCGCCCATTTTGCACCAACGCACTCCCGCCCGCCAAGAGAAATTGTCGCCCCACAATCTGTTGTCGCTTGGGCGCCCAACACTCAAAACAATTTGCCGTTCCATCCCACTCTGGTCTAATCTAGGCGCGGAAATAACATGCCAAAATATATTCTTGCACTCGATCAGGGCACCACGAGTTCGCGCGCCATTCTCTTTGACCGTGACGGCAACGTGCGCGCATCCTCCAACCAGGAATTCAAGCAGTATTATCCCCAGCCGGGATGGGTGGAGCACGACGCGGAAGAGATCTGGGATTCGCAAGTTGGGGTGGCGCGAAAGATTCTGGCCGAAACCCAAGCGCGCCCTGACGATATTGCCGCCGTCGGGATCACTAACCAGCGCGAGACCGTCGTGCTGTGGGATCGAAAGACGGGAAAGCCTCTGAACCAAGCTATCGTCTGGCAGTGCCGCCGCACCGCCGCGATGTGTGACCGCATCCGGCATGAAGGTTTTGACCGGACGCTACGAGCCAAAACAGGCTTGGTGACGGACGCCTATTTTTCCGGAACCAAAATTGCTTGGCTGCTCGAAAACGTGTCCGGAGCGCGCGAACGTGCGGAGCGCGGCGAGCTGGCTTGCGGAAATATCGACACGTGGCTGATCTGGAAGTTGACCGGCGGCCGCACGCACGTCACGGACGTTTCCAACGCCTCCCGCACTTTACTTTTCAATATCAACACGCTGGTCTGGGACGAAGAAATTTTGCGCTACTTCCGCATTCCCGCTTCCCTGCTGCCCGAAGTGAAATCATCGAGCGAAGTATTAGCCATCAGCGAATTTTTCGGGGGCAACATTCCTATTGCCGGTGTGGCGGGCGACCAGCAAGCGTCGTTGTTTGGACATCAGTGCTGGAAGCGCGGCGACGTGAAGAATACCTACGGCACGGGCTGTTTTCTTTTGATGAATACCGGGCCCGCTGTTCCCCACTCGGATTCAGGACTGCTCGCTACAGTGGGATGGCAAATAAACGGGGCGACCACGTACGCCCTCGAAGGAAGCGTCTTTATTGCCGGCGCGGCGATGCAGTGGCTGCGCGACGAATTAAAGATCATCGAACACGCCTCGGAAAGCGAAGCGATGGCGGCGGCCGTTCCCGACACAGGCGGGGTTTATTTTGTTCCGGCGTTTGTGGGTCTGGGCGCTCCGCACTGGGACGCTTACGCGCGCGGCACCATCCTGGGCCTCACGCGCGGCTCGAATCGCGACCACTTGGTGCGCGCGGCGCTCGAGTCCATCGCTTACCAGACGCGCGCCGTGGTGGATTGCATGGCCAAAGATTCCGGAATCCGTGCGGAAGTCCTGCGCGTCGATGGTGGCGGAGCGCTCAACAATTTCCTGTGCCAGTTTCAGGCGGATATTCTGGGGATTCCCGTCGAGCGGCCCGCCAGCCACGAATCTACAGCGCTGGGCGCCGCCTACCTCGCCGGCCTGGCTGTGGGCTTCTGGAAGAACCAGCAGGAATTGTCGGCACAACTCAAAGTGGAGCGCCGTTTTGAGCCCGCCATGAGCGCGCCCCGCCGCGACGAACTCTATGCCGGCTGGCAACGCGCCGTGGAGCGGGCCAAGAGCTGGGCAACGTAACCTTGTGTCCCTCCTTGATTCCTTGCAATCGCCGTTCCCCTCACCCGGCCGACGGCCGCCACCGCAAAGCATGGTGTCCCGTCCCTCTTCCAGACGTAGACGATTAAGATTAGATTCTTGGTGAACGAATTGAAAACCATAACCCGTGGCGGAAGGTTCAATGTGCAGCTACTCAAGATATGCTAAAGTTGTGCCATGAGCGTAGGGGAACTCTTGAAAGTTAAGCGCGATGAAATCCTGCGCGTCGCTGCCACGCATGGGGCGAGAAACGTACGCGTCTTCGGTTCCGCAGCCCGCGGCGATGCCGGTCCATCAAGCGATGTGGATTTCCTGGTGGAATTTGAGGAAGGGCGCAGCCTTCTGGACGTAGTGGGGCTGGGACAGGATCTTGAAAAATTGCTTGGGAGGCCTGTGGACGTTGTTGAGCCAGAGGGCGTGCACTGGTACATCCGTGAGAGAGTATTACAGGAAGCTGTTCCCCTATGAAGGACGATCGACTTTATGTCGTTTACATCCTGGAATGCGTTTCTCGCATCGAGCAATACACTGCCGAAGGCAAGGAAATCTTCTTGCATGACTCCAAAACGCAGGATGCCGTCTTAAGAAATCTCCACACCCTCGCTGAAGCTACGCGGCGAATTTCACCCGCCACCAAAGCCGCACAAACGGAAGTGGACTGGGAAAAGATATCAGGCTTTCGCAATGTCCTGGTGCACGATTATTTGGGTGTTAATCTTATTCGCGTCTGGGAAGTGGTAGAGCATCACTTGCCAGAACTAAGGCGACATTTCGCTGCGATCTTGCAGCAACTCGAAAAGGGGACATAGATTCACGCCCATCCTTCACTATTCGGATGGTGAGCCTCCGCTCAAACTTTGCCTGACCGCGCATTCGTGTCACAATTTCCCTTTGGCGGACGTTATACCCATGAGAGCCGGGGAGGCCGCCGATGATGTCTGGAAGCGCAGAAGGCTTGGGGCAAATGGCCGCAACGCATTACGGCATGGAAAGGCCGGCGGGCGCGACAGGGTGGGACGCATCGGCCTTCGAACAGGTTTTTCTGGAGCATATCAGCCGGGTGGTCTCCATCCTCATCCGGCTCACCGGCGACCGGGCCCAGGCCGAAGAACTCGCCAACGAAGTTTTCTGGAAGCTCTACCGCCAGCCGGTGATTCCGGGGCCGGAAGGCAACATACCCGGCTGGCTCTACCGCACTGCAACAAATTTGGGAATCGACGCGGTGCGCGCGCGTGCCAAACGCCGGCACTACGAAGAAACCTCCAACCGCATGGCGCCGCTGAGCACCCCATCCGACGACCCGCTCAGCGAAATCCTACGCGAAGAAAAGTGCCAACGCGTGCGCGCCGTTCTGGCGACGTTAAAGCCGGCGCAGGCTCAAATCCTGGTCATGCGGCATAGTGGGTTTTCCTACAACGAGCTCGCGGACTTTCTGGGCGTGAGCCGGGGCTCGGTCGGAACGATGCTGATGAGGGCAGAAGCGGAATTCCAAAAGCATTACCTTCGAGCAGATGCAAGATGTGGGACTCGCTTGCCTAGCGTGCAGCAGCCAACTTAGGCGGCCGGGGCGATATGGTGCGTCAAACCAATTTTCCGGGTTTTAGCAAGGAGGAATCATGAATTGCCTTACTGAAGAGATCCTGAGAGCTAAGTTGGACGGCGAGCTCAGTGTCACTGAGGTGCAAGAGGCGGACAACCACCTCGCCACGTGCGCCGGTTGCCGCGAACGCGCAGAGAACATCGCGCGCCAAGCCGCAGAAGTGAGTGGGATAATTTCCGCGCTGGCGCCTCCTCATGACGAGACCTTTACCGATCCCGGCATCGCTCTCACGCGGTTCAAAGCTCGCGAAAGAGCGGCTCAACAGGCGGCTCCCTCTCTTCTCAGCAGGCTCTTCGCGAGGCGTTTGCGCCCGGCCTGGGGCGCTGCAGCACTGGCTGGCGTGATTGTGGTCCTGGTAAGCTTCGCGCCCGCGCGCACATGGGCGCAGAAATTCCTCGCCATGTTCCGAGTGGAGAAAATCACCGTGGTGCCGGTTGACCTGAATACTCTCCGCGGACCGAACGGCGATACGACCGCGGGCACCATGCTGGGCCAAATGATTTCGGATAGCGTGGTAGTAACCGTGCACGGCGATCCGCAAACGGCCGCGACTCAGGATGAGGCCAGCCAGAAGGCCGGCTACAAGGTGCGCTTACTCAGCACTCGCACCGATTCACCCCAAATCACTGTGGCTGGCGAACAAGCTTTCCACATGACCGTTGACCGCGACCGCGCGCAAGGCGTGCTGGATGAAGCAGGGCGCTCTGACCTGATCCTCCCCGATTCCCTGGAGGGAGCGACCATCGCAGTTCAAATTCCGCACGCGGTGGTGGCCCGCTATGGCAACTGCCCGAGTGAGAAGCCAAAGTCCTCAAGCGAAAGCCAGGCTCCGACGAGTTCCCAAAATGTGGACTTCAGTAATTGTGTGGTGATCGGGCAAGTGCCGAGCCCCACCGTGAGCGTCCCACCCAACCTCAATATCGGCCAACTCGTTGAGCTGGGCCTTCAGGTCAGTGGGATGAGTGCCCAACAGGCGCACGACTTCTGCCAGACGGTCGATTGGACCTCCACCCTCGTTCTCCCGCTGCCGCGGTTTGTGAGTTCTTATCAAACGGTCACCGTGGATGGCGTTGATGGCACGCTGATCGATTTGCCGCGGCTTGGGTCGCGGCGCCCGGCGGGATACACACTGATGTGGGTGAAAGACGGATTCATTTACACCTTGATGGGATTTGGCGATTCTTCCCATGCCGTCCCTCTGGCGGAGAGTTTGGATTGAGTTAGTGGGTGATCGGGTGATTGCAGGAATTGGGTTTTAGGATTAATGGGTGATTGAGCGATTGAAGAAGGTTTTGACGCCAAATTGATTCAATAGCAAAATGACGGGGTCAATGGAATCACTCAATCACCCCATCTCTCAATCGCCCAATATCTTCGCCATCCAGACCCGCAATCTGCGCAAGGATTTTGGCGCCAAGATGGCGGTTCGCGATTTGACCCTGGAAGTTCCGCGCGGCGAGGTCTTCGGGTTTATTGGCCCGAACGGCGCCGGCAAAAGCACCTCTATCAAAATGTTCGTAGGCCTCGTGAGGCCCACCGATGGACAGGCGACCGTCCTGGGCGCGCCCGCCGGAGACGTGGAGACTCGGCGCAAAATTGGTTTTTTGCCCGAGCATTTCCGGTTTTATGATTGGCTCACCCCCGCCGAACTGCTGCGCCTGCATGGCCGCTTGTACGGCATGTCCAACGCGCAACTGCGCGAGCGTGTTCCGGCATTCCTCGACCTGGTCGGGCTCACGCCCCATCGCGACAAACGCTTGTCCGATTTCTCCAAGGGCATGCTGCAGCGTATCGGCCTGGCCCAGGCACTGGTCAATGACCCGGAATTAATATTTCTCGACGAGCCCACCTCCGGCCTCGATCCCATCGGACGCCGCCTGGTCCGCGATATCATCAAATCGCAGCGCGAGCGAGGGGCCACGGTTTTCTTAAATTCGCATTTGCTGAGTGAAGTGGAAATCACCTGCAACCGCGTGGCATTTATCAAACACGGTGAGGTGCTGCAAACGCACGACCTGAGAGATTACGCCGAAGGCAGCACGCAAGTGACCGTGCGCGCGCGCCATCTCGCCCCGGACGTCGCCCAGGGCCTCGAACGTTGGGCCACTAGCATTCACGCGGAGGGTGAGCGGCTCACCTTGAGCGTCTCCAACTCAGACGTAGTTCCGGAAGTCGTCCGCCATCTCGTGTCCGGGGGGGCCGATGTTTATGAGGTCACGCCCCAAAAATTGTCACTCGAAGAACTGTTTCTGCAAATTGTCGGTGAAGACGGAGGCTTGTGATGGGCGCCTGGATCATGGCGGGCGTGACATTTCGGGAGGCGGCGCGGAAAAAATTCCTCTGGATGGCCCTGCTGGCAGGAGTTGGCTTGATAGCGCTCTTCAGCACCGGGCTATACTTTCAATTAAAAGACCTCGCCCGCCTTACCAATCCCCTGCTCCTGCGCCAAATTGTGAATGGCATTCTGATGGTCGGGCTCTACGCCGTAGACGCTCTGGCCGTGGTGATGACCGTCCTCACTTCGGTCGATACCCTTTCCGGTGAGATCGCCTCCGGCACCATTCACGCCGTCGCCACCAAACCCCTGCCTCGCTGGCAAATCCTGCTGGGAAAGTGGATGGGATTCGTGGGCATGCTTTCCGTCTACATCTTAATCATGGCGGGCAGCATGATTCTGGTGACCTACACACTCAGCTCGCGTTATGCCACCAGCGTCACGCCTCACCACTTCTTTCGCGGGATCGGCTTGATCTGGCTCGAGTGTATTCTCCTGCTCACCCTCACGTTCTGCTTCGGGACGATGTTTTCCACTCTGACCAATGGCGTGCTGGCGCTGGGCTTGCACGGCCTGGCATTCATCGGAGGATGGATCGAGCAGGTAGGCGCACTGACCAGCAGCCCCCGTGCCGTGAACGTAGGCATCGCGGCCAGTATGATTATGCCGAGTGAATCATTGTGGCGCCGCGCCGCGTTTGAAATGCAATCACCGGTGATCGGTTCGCTTCAGTTTTCGCCTTTCAGCAACGCCTCCGTGCCCAGCCCCGCCATGGTGGCCTACGCTGCCATTTACGTAATTCTGGCGCTTGGATTGGCTATCCACCGCTTTGGCCGGCGCGACCTTTAGCATCGTCCGGCATTTGCCTCCATACGAGCATACGTGGCCGCCTTAGTTTCTTTTGTAGCTGAGCTCTGGCTCACCAAAGCTCTGCCACTTTCAGACCTGCTGATTATAGTTGCATTTGTATTTCTTCTATACTTGGTTTAGAATTTAAAATGTAGGGTTGAGGTGCAGGATGACTGTATTATCCAAACCCGGCGTCAAGGTGGCTGACGAAGTATGGATTACCGCCGCCCTGCTGCATCGCGAGCAGCCTGGCCGGCCGGACTTTACAATCGAGGAGATTCTCGAACGGGCAACGAGGGAACAAATCGCCGGGCCGGTTCGGCCGGGCGTGTACGTTCATGTCGTGCAGCATTGCGTCGCGAATCGGCCACCCAATCCGGGACGTTACCGAATGCTTTATGAGACGGCTCCCGGCCGGCGACGTCTCTTCCGCCCTGGCGACGCGTACCATCCAGAGCGCGAAGGCGCCAAGATTACCCCGAGTTCGGAAGACATTTTCCACGCTTACGCCGGCCTGCTGGCTTGGTATCGTGACTGGTGCGCGAGCGCTGCCAAGACCGCTCCTGAGGCGGATCCCTTGCTGGAATTGCTCGGCTCGGGAAAACATCTTTGGGCCGGGGAACACGCTGATGATTACGTCAGTCGCCTCCGCGAGGGTTGGGAATGAGCCGGGTCTTTTGGGACACCAACCTATTCATCTATCTGTTTGAGGACTACGGAAGCCTGGGTCAGCGGGTGAAAGAACTGAGAAGCGCCATGCTGGCCCGAGGCGATCAACTAATCACTTCGACATTTACACTGGGTGAGGTCCTAGTGAAACCCGTTGAAGCTGGTAACGACGAGCTCATGGAAAAGTATGAACGGGCCATCACAGCGGTCTCGGTAATGCGCCCCTTCGACTTGAAGGCGGCAAGAATCTACGCCAAACTCCGCTGTGATAGATCCCTGCGCGCGCCCGACGCCATTCAGTTGGCATGCGCCGCAAGCGCAGGCGTGGACCTCTTCATCACCAATGACTCGCGCCTTCAGGCCAAGCATGTGGACGGCATTCAATTCATCGTCCCCTTAGACCGGGCGCCGTTTTGAAAGTTCCAACTGATCCCCAGGAACTCCAGGCCTCCAACCCCTATGCCGAATGGAGGAAGATTCCGAAGATTGACGACTGCCATCAGCCTCATGTTTGACACCACGTCCACCGTTGGATAGGCTATTTATGCTAACCAATGAAAGCGCATTCACCCTTTAGCCGGATAGCGCAAGCTCTGCCACTCTTGTTGCCGATCATCTTCGCATCACAGTTGACGGCAAGGGACAAGCCTGAACGCTGGCTGGAGGTTCTCAGCCCGCACTTCCGGGTGATTGGCAACGGCAGCGAAAAGCAGGCGCGCAAGGTAGCTGACCAATTTGAGCGCATCCGTGCGGCCTTTCAGAAAGCTTTTCCGGGGTTGCGGGTCGACCCCAGCGCGCCCATCATCGTTCTGGCGGCCAAAGATGAGAAGACATTCAACGCCCTCACGCCCGCCTCCTGGAAGCAGAAAGGGCAATTGATGCGTACCGGGCTCTTTTTGCGCAGCCAGGAAAAGAATTACGTATTGCTCCGCTTGAACGCAGGCGACGATGACCCCTACCACGTCCTCTATCATGAATACACCCACCTGCTGATGAACGAAAGCTTTCCCCAAATCCCGCTTTGGCTGGACGAAGGCCTGGCGGAGTTCTACGGCAATTCAGAAATCCAGGAGAAGGACGTACTTTTGGGGAAGCCCAGCGCCGGCGATATCGCACTGCTGCGCGAGAATAAGCTTCTCCCCCTCACGACGCTTTTTGCCGTGGACCATTCATCACCCTATTATAACGAACAGACTAAAGGGTCGATTTTTTACGCCGAGTCGTGGGCTCTCGCACATTATTTGATGTTGGGAGCGGACCAGGAGGGCAAGAAACCCTTGAACGATTTTATTGGCCTCCTCCGGCAAAGCGTGGATTCCCAAACCGCCGCGCATCGCGCTTTTGGTGATCTAACACAACTACAGAATCAGCTCGCGGAATACGTTCAACAGTCAAGATTCAGATACGCCATCGTGAAGGGCTCCACCGAGATGGACGAGGACGAATTCAAGGAGCGCGAGCTTTCGCCCGCCGATGCGGCGGCGCTGCGCGGGGACTTCATGATTTACAACCAGCGCCTTGCCGACGCGCGCACCCTGCTCCAGGAGGCGCTCTCCGAAGACCCGAGCAACGCCCAGGCAGCGGAGAGCATGGGCTTTCTGGAATTCCGGCAGGGCCACCAAGCCGAGGGCAAGAAGTGGTTCACCCTGGCTGTTAAGCTCAATTCGCAAAGTTATCTGGCCCACTATTATTTCGCCGTCCTGACCATGCAGGAATCATCCCAAGGGCCGGATGCAACACAAGTGGAATCGAGCCTGCGCACGGTGACTAAGATCAATCCGAACTTTGCTCCCGCCTATGACGCGCTGGGAGGCTATTACGGCATTCGTGGCGAGCGCCTGGAGGAAGCCCGCATGTTGGAGCTGCAGGCGATTGAGCTGGAGCCTAACAATGTCCGATTCCGAGTGAACGCTGGCAACATCCTGCTTAGGATGCAGCGTGCGGATGACGCGCTGCACGTCGGCAAGGTCGCGCTTTCAATGGCGAAGACGCCTGAAGAGACAGCCATGGTCCGGACTTTTCTTGAGTCCGCACAGAAATACCAGGAATACCTGGCTTCAGTGAAACAGTTCCATGATCGCTCTCAGGCAGCCCAGAAAGAAGCGACTGAAATTGGGCAAAACACGGACTCGGTCCACGAGGATAACTCCGCAGGTTCCATGACCAGCGACAAGAACAGTCCGCCCCGGCTTCAGCATCGCCAGGAAGTGACCGCCAGCACCGTTGCCTCAAGCACTGAAGAAAGCGCTCCCGCCCTCGCGCGCCGCGATGATCGACCCCACGGGCCACGCGAAGAGGCGGAGGGAAAGATCGTCACCGTGAAGTGTTCCCCGCCCGCCTCGATGGATCTCACCTTCGCGTCCGCCGGCCACACCCTGCTTCTCCATAGCGAAAATTATTTTCAACTAGCGTACAGTGCCTTGAACTTTAAACCCTCCGAAGAATTGCAGCCCTGCCGGCAAATCCAAGGCTTTCAAGCGCGCATTCGTTTTTACCGAATCAAGGGTCAATCATACGTAGGCGAGCTGATTGCCATTGAGCTCAGGAAGTGACCGGGCATTCCCTCCGAGGCGAAGCTACCAAGGCAAACAGTTCTGATGGAACCCATCCCACGAGTTGTACGTCTTATCAACTGAGGCGTGAATTTGTGTTATCCTAAGGCCGACTAAGGGGGTTGGGTCCCCCACGACTCGGGCATTTCAGGCGGACAGACTATGTTTTCGCTTAAGACGAGCGGAAATGCGGGCGCCGGAGCATTTTCGGGCTCTGGCCAGAGAACCCACCACCAACATCGCCGAGTTGTGATCGCTTTAACCAAGTTCCTCCTCTGCGCACTCGTTTTACTCTCCACCGCTGCACGGCAACCCTGCTCCAGTCGCACAGGAAACAAGTGGCACACCTGCAAGGCCAGCAAGATGGTGGAGCGTGGCCGCAAACTGGTCCTCGAAGTACCCAAGAACAACGTGCCTTGCAACCTCGATCAGTCACATCAAGTTGAGATCATTTGCCCGATTCCGGAAAGCTCGTTCCATCAATCTCCCAAATCATTTCCCATTTTCACCTTGCGCTCTCCTCCTCAGGCCTAGTTCAATTCATCCTGTGTATTATCTGAATTGGGTCCGCAACGATAGCCATTTGAATCACCTGACCGACGATGTCCCTCAACGACTCGTGGGACTTGGGAGCTAAGAAATAGCGAAGACATCCGATGAACTCTCACATGGGGCCGGTCCTTCGCTGACGGGGAGGCAAATTCAATGAACGAACGACTCTCTCAGCCAGCTTCGAATTCCAGTGAACTGGCAAGACGCACGGCGGCAATCCCCCGCTCCGGTGATGGAGTCGACTTTGAGCGCCTCTACCAACTTTATGGACGGCGCGTTTACTCCTGGTGCGCAAACATGACCGGAGATGCGGAGGAAGCTAAGGATCTCACCCAGGACTCCTTCCTTCAGTTGTTTCGCAGTATTGACACCTTCCGGGGCGAATCGGGATTTCTCACGTGGCTTTATCGTGTGGTGGCCAATGTGGTGCAGGGACGATTTCGGAAGAAGTCAATTCCTACGATTTCCCTCCACGCTCTCGATAAGGCCGGGCGCGAGACGCTTGATCTTACCGACCCCTCGGCGGCTGACGAGGTCGATCGCTTAAGCGTGGAAAAGTTGATGGCAAGGCTGCCGTCTATTTATCGAACGATTCTGGTGTTACACGATATCCGAGGCTTCCGGCACGTGGAAATCGCCAAGATGCTGGGCATGCCCATCGGCACCACCAAGGCTTACCTGCACAGGGCGCGGAGGCAACTGCGCGATTTGTTCCTGGAGAGCCTGGCCAGGCAAAAGAAACCCCTCCCTCGCCGCCCGTCACGCGGCCGGAAGAAATTGGCCTGCACGCCGGAACTCTTAGGTGCTTGAAATGCGCCTCAAATTTCATGGAACTCTTCGCGAAACCTATTGGAACCACTGAGTAGAGCCCATTGCACGTCTATAGGAAAACGCGCGCGAGGGCGGGCCTCAAAAGAAAGTCCTCGCGTCGAGGCATCGCGGTTGGAATCCGCGGCATCTTGAGATAATAGGCGCACAGGAGTAGTCTTAGTGTGATCGCTTTCCAAGTGCAAGAGCACGGCACCCCTGCAGCCAGGGACGCCGGCGCGCAGGGGAGGGTAGTAAAATGGTTCGCAGACTTCTTCAATCGGGAATCGTCATAGGGGTCATCGCCGCTTGCATCGCCTCGGCTCTGGGGGTGGACAAGCCTCTGTCCATCCCGGCCGGAACCTCTCTTCGCGTCAAGTTAAGCACCTTGCTCTCGGACAAGACCAACAAGGCTGGAGATCCTTTCACCGCCGAAGTGGCCGAGCCGATTATAGTGGATGGCCAGGAAGTGATTCCCGCTCACAGCACGGTGGATGGCCACGTAGCGTTCGTGAAACAATCAGGCCGCTTCAAGGACAAGGCGGAGATGCGGCTGGTGGTCGACAAAGTCACCACACCGGATGAAGTCGTCTTCCCGTTGTCCAGCACGCTCCAGGAAGCGCATGATGTGAATTGTACTAACTCGACCGTTGGCTCCAAGGCGAATGGCAAGCCCAGTGAGGAAGGCACCATCACCGGGTGCGGCAAAAGCGTGAAAGACGCGGCCAAGTCCGCCGCGATCGTCGGAGCAATGGGCGCCGCCGGGGGCGCGACCGTGGGCGTGTTGAGCCGGGGGGGCTGCGATTATTACGGCAACTGCTACCCCAGCAGTGGTCCGGGCTTGGGAGCGGACATCGGCATCGGCGCGGGCATCGGAGTAGGTACCGTCTTGGCCTATCACCTTTTTCAGCACGAAAAGCACATCATCCTGATCTACGGCACCGCGCTGACGTTTGTCGTCAGCCGGACCACCTCAGCCGATGCAATCCCTGTTACCCCTGCTTCCGACATGCAACCCGAGAGCCAATAGGCTGCGTCGGCTGCCTCAAAAGGAGGAGCCGTCAATTTCCACCTTTCGTGCCAGACTCATACAACGATGGCAAGGTACTTTCTAAATTGAAAAGAACAGAATTCATCTGGCGGGTATCAGCGACGACTTGTTTAGATTCCCCACCTGCACTCGCGTTTGTTCCCCCCCAAAAAACTCTCGCCGCTTAGCTACGTTTGATTTTCTTCAGGAGTTGGGTAAGGGCTTTGCGCGACACCGAACTGCGCGAGCGGGTCGAGGGATCGTACAGGTTGATTTCGAGGTGCAAATGCTGGCCATGCCCCTTGAGAGAGGCGTTTTTGCCGCTGTGCCCCACGGTGCCAATCGCCATGCCTGCGGGAATGATGTCCCGCGTCTGGACAAAGACCGTGTCCAGGTGACAGTACCTGTAAAATCGGTTGGTCTCCGGATTGAAAACAATGACCTCGTTCCCACCCTTCTGGGACACGGTGGCCAAGGGTCGATTGGGTTGCCAACCGTCTTCCGCCAGCACCACCACTCCGCTCGCCATGGTTCGGACCAGGGAACCTTCGGCGGTAAACAGGTCGATAGCATCGTCATGACACCGCGAGGAACACTTCCGGAATTCGTAATTGTCGAGCGGCGCGACGATGACCTCCCCTTCTCCACCATCTGTCGCATCCGCGAATAATTCCCGAAGCTGACCCAGATAGTGATTTTCAATTTCCGGCAGCAGCAATGGCTTGATAGCCAGAACAATCTCATCCTGAGGGGTTGGGGCAGATTTGCTCTTTTTCCTACTCGTGCCCTCCTGCAGTTTCGCGAAAAAAGAATCGGAATAGTAAAGGGCGGAAACTTGATAGGGATCGTCGAGTATTTGATCGGGGTCGCTGCTCGCAAGTGTGCTTTTGGCGCGCTCGATCTCCTCGCGCATGAACTCCAGCGTTCGTTGATCTGGCTCTTTTTGGCGCGCTCCCCAAACCGGTCCCTGGACGCACATCAACCCGCACACGAAAACCATAATGGCACGGCGCATCCTGTCGCTTCCTTGTCAGCAACGAAATCAGTTGAGATCAGTGTATCGAAATTGCGGTCTGTTTTCAACGCGGGTGTGGGGCAAGGTGTGCAGAGTCTAGTTTCTCCGAATTGGGACGGTGACTCCTCCCGGAGCCCGGGGGTTTGCTCTTTTTTGACTTGCCTGTCCGCATATGTGAAGATAACGGCGGAGAAACTCTATGAAATCAGAACGTCTTGCCCGCGTGTTGGTGGGCGCCTTCTTATTCCTGCTGATCATCGGCCCCCTCTTGGCCAACGGCGTCGACCTACTGGTGGATTGGCTCTGGTTCAATCAGGAAGGCTACCGTATTATCTATATTAATATATTAAAGAAACAGATTACCCTGAGCGGTTATGCCGGGATGGGGTTCATCGCGGCGGTGGGGCTGAACCTGCTGATTGCCCGCGGCTTATCGCGACGCAGCGGGTTTCGCGTCTATCACGAGGTGATCGAATTCCCTGCCCTCGACCGCTTCAGCTCGGTCTTCCGCTGGGCCATCTGGGTGGGCGTGCTGGTGATCGGCCTATTCGTGAGCGAGTGGGCCGCCACTCACTGGATGGACTTTGCCCTTGCTCAGCGTGCAGTGCCCATGGGGCAAGCCGACCCGCTCTTCGGCCTCGATTTGAGCTATTACCTGTTTAGTTTGCCCTTTATCTGGTTCGTCTACCACCTGGTCTTTTTCACTCTGGTCATCTGTGTCCTGAGCGCTGTATTTCTCTATCTCGTGGAGGGGGGCGTCACCGTCTCGCCGCGCGGGCCCGTGATTTCGGCATACGCGCGCGCCCACTTGATGGCGTTGGGCGCAATGGTCTTTCTCGTCGTAGCTTACCGCTGCCGCCTGGCCATGTACGGCCTGCTCTACTCGGAGCGCGGCCTGATTTATGGCGCGGGCTATACGGACATCGCCGCCACCCTGCCCGTGCTGAAGATTCTCCTCTTTCTGTGCGTGCTCACCGCGGTGATGTTCGTGGTGGGCGCGCTGCGCGGCAGCCTGCGGCCTGTCCTCCTGTCGCTCGTGGCACTGGCCGCGGTCTGGCTGGTGGGCGGATCGGTGTATCCGGAGATTATCCAGCGCTTCGTGGTGGCGCCCAACGAAATCGAAAAAGAGCAGCCCTATATCGCCAACGCCATCAAATTCACACGCCAGGCCTACGCCCTGGATCGCTTCGAGACGCGGGAGTTTTCCGCCGTTGAGGATCTCAGCCTGGCCAATATCCGAGAGAACGAGGCCACCATGCGCAATGTGCGCCTTTGGGACCACGAGCCGCTGAAAACCACTTTCCGCCAGCTCCAGGAAATCCGCACTTACTACGATTTTGAAAACGTGGATAACGACCGCTACATGGTCAACGGCGTTTACCGCCAACTCTCGCTCTCGGCGCGCGAGTTGAACACCGCCAGCCTGTCCAGCCGCGGATGGATCAACGAGCACCTGAGTTACACCCACGGGTACGGCCTGTGCCTGAGCCCGGTGAACGAATCCACCAACGAGGGATTGCCCCAATTCTTTATCAAGAACATCCCGCCCGCTTCCACCATCCCGATGTCCGTGAAGCGTCCGGAACTTTATTACGGGGAGATGACCAACGACTATTGCTTTGTGAAAACGCACGCCAAGGAATTCGATTATCCCTCCGGCGCCGAGGACGTTTACACCACCTACCAGGGCTCGGGTGGCCTGCCCGTGGGTAGTTTCTGGCGCCGCCTCCTTTTCACGCTGAAATTCGGGGAGAAAAATATTTTGTTTTCCAGCGACATCGGTGATGAGAGCCGCCTGATGATTTACCGCCAGGTTCGTCAGCGCGCCAGCCGCCTCACGCCATTTTTGACTTTTGATTCCGACCCTTACATCGTGATTGCCGACGATGGCTCGCTCACCTGGATGCTGGACGGCTACACGACGTCCGACCAGTACCCCTACTCCGAACCCACCGAAGATTTGGGGAACTACATTCGCAATTCCGTGAAGGTGACCGTGAACGCTTACACCGGCCAGGTGCGCTATTACATCAGCGATCCCACCGACCCCATCATCAAGGCCTACGCCGATATCTTTCCCAACATCTTCCAGCCGCTGGACGCCATGCCGCAAGACCTGCGCGCCCACATTCGCTATCCGGAAGGCTTCTTTTCCATCCAAGCCAGCAAGTACGCCGAATATCACATGACCGACCCGCGCGTGTTTTACAACAAGGAGGATTTGTGGCGTGTGGCGCAGAGCGCGGCGCGCGGCTCCAACTCACCCATGACGCCTTACTACACCATCATGAAGCTGGCCGAAGTGGGCAAGAAAGAAGAGTTCATCCTGATGGTGCCTTTCACACCATCTCGCAAGGATAATATGATTGCCTGGATGGCGGCGCGCTGCGACGAGCCCAATTACGGCAAAGTCCTGGTGTTCACTTTCCCCAAGCAGAAACTGATTTACGGTCCGCAGCAGATTGAAGCGCGCATCGATCAGGAACCCACCATCTCGCAGCAACTCACCTTGTGGGACCAGCACGGCTCGAGCGTGATCCGCGGCACGCTCCTGGTGATTCCCGTTTTGAATTCGGTGCTCTACGTGGAGCCCATCTACCTCGCCGCCCAAACTGGCGGTGGACTGCCCCAGATGCAGCGCGTAATCGTTTCCTACTCGGACCACGTGGTGATGGAGCCCACTTTTGACGCGGCGCTCAGCAAGGTCTTTGGGGGCGAAGTCGAGTCGGCAGGCTCCACGGCGGCCCAAGTCAAAGAGGGCCCGACCGGCGCTACTCCAACTCCGAACGCGACTCCGGCAGCAGACCTCGCCTCGCTGATCCGTGAGGCTAACCAGCACTATGAGCGCGCCCAGCAGCTCCTGCGCCAGGGCGATTGGAACGGCTACGGAGAGGAAATCAAAAAGCTTGGCGAAGTGTTGAAGAAAATGCCGGCGCCAAAATAAAAGACGCCGGTTGTCCGTTGCACGTTGTTTGTGGTCTGCATAATATGAAGCTCAGAGCATAGAACCTCTGAGACCTTCCCATGGTTGTATAATCGCGCCCATGATGAGCCTTGCCTCCGGCACCCGCCTCGGGCCTTACGAAGTCCTCTCGCCGCTCGGCGCCGGTGGGATGGGCCAGGTGTATCGCGCCCGGGACACGCGGCTGGCGCGCGATGTGGCGCTTAAGTTTTTGCTAGGGGAGGGTGGAGACCTCCCCTACGATGTTCAAGCCTTGGAGCGTTTCAAGCGGGAGGCGCGCGCCGCCGCCGCGCTGAATCATCCGAACATCTGCACCATTTACGAAATCGGTGATCACAATGGCCGTCCATTCATCGCCATGGAACTCATGGAGGGCCAGACGCTCAAACAGGTGATTGGCAGGGGGGCGCTTCGCGCCCCCGCAGGAAGCCAAAACCCTCCCCTATCCGTCGACGGGCTGCTCGATTTGGCCGTTCAAATTGCCGATGCCCTGGACGCCGCGCACCAGAAGGGAATCGTTCATCGCGATATCAAGCCGGCCAACATTTTCGTCACTGCGCGCGGGCATGCGAAGATTCTCGATTTTGGTTTGGCGAAATTGACCGGGCCGCCGGGGTCCGCGACAGTCGGCGACGGGGACACCGCCGCTACTGCACCCATCGACGAGGCGCATCTGACAAGGCCCGGCGTGGCGATGGGTACGATCGCTTACATGTCACCTGAGCAGGCACAGGGCGAAGCGCTTGACGCCCGCTCGGATCTCTTCAGTTTCGGGTGCGTGCTCTACGAGATGGCGACGGGCCGCCAGGCGTTCGCGGGTGGGACGACGGCAACGGTTCTCGCGCAGATTCTCAGGGACCCGCCGCCACCATCGAGGCAGTTGAACCCGGGGATACCGGCCAAGCTCGATGAGATCATCCTGAAGGCCCTCGAGAAGGATCGGAATCTACGTTACCAGACGGCGTCCGACCTGAGGGCCGATCTCTCCCGACTGTGCCGTGACACGAGATCGGCAAGTGCGCCAAGTGCCCAAGCGCCCACGAAGCGGCCTGCACGAGCCGGCAGGGGAAGGCGATGGGCGGCCGTGGCAGCTTCGGCCTTCCTAAGCCTCGTCCTCATCGCTTTTGGGCTGAACCTCGGCGGCCTCCGGGAGCGGTTACGAACCGCGCCCCAACCCGCGACAATCCGCTCCCTGGCGGTCCTGCCGCTTCAAAACCTTTCCGGTGATCCACAACAGGAGTACTTTGCCGACGGCATGACCGAAGAGTTGATCACGGATCTCGCGAAGATCAGTGCCCTGCGGGTGATCTCGCGCACGTCTGTGATGCAATATAAGGGGTCCAAGAAGTCGGCGCCCGAAGTTGCTCGGGAGCTGAATGTGGACGCGCTGGTGGAGGGTTCAGTCGAGCGTGCGGAAAATCGGGTGCGGATCAATGCGCAGTTGATCGACGCCATGAGCGACCGGCATCTGTGGGCAGATAGCTACGAGCGCGAACTGAAGGACGTCCTGGCATTACAGAGCAGCGTGGCGCGAGCGATTGCCGGAGAGATTCGGATCAAGGTCACGCCTGCTGAACGGAGGCTTCTGGAGGCGGTTCCCGCTGTCAACGCCGAAGCCCACGACGCCTGGGCAAGAGGAAATTATCACTTTAACAAAGCCACCGAGGAAGATCTGAAAAAAGCTATCGAGTACTTCAACCAAGCGCTCGAAAAGGAGCCCGGTTACGCGCGGGCTTATGTTGGCCTGGGTGCATCCTATGCAGCGTTGTGTCCGTCCTACCGTTCACCACACCAAGTCATTCCCCAGGCTCGCGTGGCGGCGATGAAGGCTCTGGAATTGGACGATAGCCTGGCCGAAGCGCACGCCCTGCTGGGTGGGATTCAGCTCGTGTACGACTGGGATTGGTCCAGCGCAGAGAAAGAGTTTAGGCGGGCTATCGAGCTGGATGCAAGCTCGGCGAGTGCCCATGAAGGTTACGCCACCTATTACAGTGCGCTGGGAAAAAGTCGGGATGCCGTTGGGGAGATGAAACGGGCGCAGGAACTGGATCCGCTGTCAATGGGGGCCATCATGGACCGCGCCTGGACCTTATACATTGCGCAGGCATACGACGAGGCGACGGAACAATGTAAACGAGACTTGGATACTAGCCCCTCCTATGGCTTTGCTCACAGCGTCCTGGGCATGATTGCGCTGGAGCACGGTCAACGAGAATTGGCTCTATCGGAAACACGGAAAGGGGTCGAGGTGGACCCAAGCCCGTTCAACCTTGAAATGCTTGGGACAGCCGAGGCTGTGCTGGGGATGCGAGCCGAGGCCCTCGGCGTGGTGGAAACACTCAAGAAGCGGTCCGCCAAGGAGTACATCTGCATCTACGAGTTGGGAGCGATATATGCCTGCCTGGGAGAGAGGGACCTGGCATTTCAGTCGCTGAATCGCGCTTGTGATGATCACGACGTTTGCATGATGTGGCTTCAAGTTGACCCGCGATTGAAATCTCTTCATTCCGACCCTCGCTTTCGTGACTTGCTGCGCCGCATCAGCCTAACGCCCTAAGCATTGAGTGGGATGGCCGACATCACCGGGATTTCCGATATTGGGTTGCGGATTTTGGACGCGAAATGACGCATTCGGCAGGCACCAAGCTCGGGCCGTATGAAATTCTCGCGCCGTTAGGCGCGGGCGGAATGGGTGAGGTGTATCGCGCGCGCGACACGAAGCTGGGGCGCGAGGTGGCCCTGAAAGTCCTGCCCGCCGCAATGGCGAATGATGCCGAACTCATGGCGCGATTCCATCGGGAGGCCCGCGCTGCCTCATCCTTGAACCATCCCAACATCTGCACAATCTACGAATTTGATGAGCACGAGGGCCGGCCATTCATAGTGATGGAGATGCTGGAAGGACAGACGCTGAAGGACCGTGTTGCTCGGGGCACAGGAGCGGTTCGAGAATTAGGCCTCCGAATCGACATTCTGCTGGACCTTGCTATCCAAATTGCCGAAGCGCTGGACGCCGCACATCAGAAAGGGATCGTCCACCGCGACATCAAGCCGGCAAACATCTTTGTAACCAGCCGCGGCCAAGCGAAGATTTTGGATTTCGGATTGGCGAAATTGGGTGTTGGGGCACCCCGTGGCGTGCCCCAACATGACGGCCCCACAGCGGCCATGGAAGATGACCCCCTCACCTCTCCAGGCGTCGCGATGGGCACCGTGGCTTACATGTCGCCCGAGCAGGCACGAGGCGAAGAACTCGACGCGCGCACAGACCTCTTTAGTTTCGGGGCGGTGCTCTATGAGATGGCTACGGGCAAGCGGGCCTTTTCCGGAACTACTTCAGCCGTAGTTTTCAACGCGATTCTCAGTGGAGCGCCTGACCCGCCGGTTAGCTTGAATCCGCAGTTGCCGGCCAAGCTTGGAGAAATCATCAACCGCCTGCTTGAGAAAGATTGCGACCTGCGCTACCAAAGTGCAGCGGACTTGCGCAGCGACCTCAAGCGCCTCAAACGCGACATGGATTCCGGGCGCGCCCCTGCTACATCAGGAATAACCGCCGGGAGTGGAATCGCTCCAGCGACGGCCCCCGAATTGGTGGGCGTCGCGCGCCGGGTCAAGCGATGGACTTTGGTAGGAACGATTTCCATAGTCACAGTCGCAGCGGCGGTCGTCCTGTATCTCATGGCGCGCCCGCTTCCCCCACCCCGGGTGCTGGGCTTCACACAAATCACCACCGATGGAATCACCAAAGGTTTTCTGAAAACCGATGGCGAAAGAATTTACTTCGATGAGGAAATGGCAGGCCACCCCACATTGCATCAGATCTCAGTCGTCGGGGGAGAGGCCGCAATTATTCCTACTCCATTCAAGGATGCCTGGTTATGGGGAATCTCTCCCGATCACTCAAAGCTGCTGGTGCTGGAAGGTGATGAAGGGGGTGATGAGGGTCCGGTTTGGGAAGTTCCTTTGCCGGCTGGAACTCCGCGCCGAATCGGCGGCCTGCTCGCCCATGCCGCAGCCTGGTCTCCTGATGGAAGCCAACTCGCATACGCGAATGGGCGCTCTCTTTTCGTTATCCCCAGCCGAGGCGGTGAACCTCGAAAAATCGTTGACTTGCCAGGATTGGCTCACCCTCTTCGCTGGTCGCCTGACTCGACGACATTACGTTTTGGCCTCGAGGGTAATGGCCCTCAACCCGGCCCCCCCACTGTCTGGGAAGTTAAAATCGGCGGAACTGGGCTTCGCAGCGTGCTCCCAGGCTGGAATAACTTTCCGGGCTGGAACTATGGGGAGTGGACCCTTGACGGGAAATACTATGTTTTTGTGTCCGTCGGAAAGGAACGAAAAGGAATTTGGGCGCTCCGCGAACAACACGGAATCTTTCAAAGGGCAAACCAGGAACCGTTTGAGCTAAGCAAAGGCCCCATCGATTTTACGGAAGCGGTTCCCAGCCCTGATGGCAAAAAGCTATATGCGCTCGAGGAACAGGACCGGGGCGAATTAGTAAAATACGACTCCAACGCGCGCGAATTCGTGCCCTACCTTTCGGGAATCTCGGTTGTGTTCACCCAAGTCTCTAAAGATGGTCAGTGGTTAATCTACGTTGAGTATCCGCAAGGGACGCTGTGGCGAAGCAAGCCGGATGGTAGCGAGCGCCTTCAACTGACATTCCCACCCATGAATGTCCTGGCTCCTTGCTGGTCAGCCGACGGAAAAACTATTGCTTTCGAGGGACAACAACAGGGCAAGCCCTCCAAGATTTACCTGGTTTCCTCGGAGGGCGGCAGTCCGCGCCAACTTTTCCCGGATGGACAAGGTGAGGGACGCCCGAGTTGCTCTCCACAAGGAAACTCGCTGGTGTATGCAAGCTATCCGGCTTCCCGCGCGGGTGACCTGAGCGCTTTGACAACGCATATATTCAACCTGGAGACCAAACAGATTTCCAACCTGGAAGGGTCAGAGGGCATGGGAGGCCCTCGCTGGTCGCCCGACGCCCGCTACCTGATCGCCATGCAGGACCCGCGCAGGATGATGCTCTTTGATTTCAAAACTCGAAAATGGAAGAAATTGGCCGATTCCGATGCGGATTTCCCCGAGTGGTCGCACGACGGAAAGTACATCTACTTTATCGGCCGTACAGGTAAGGCTGCGGCTGTGGTCCGGGTGCGCACCGTGGACGGCAAAATCGAACGGGTGATCGATCTCAAGGATGTCCACCAGGAGTGGGGTAATTTCGGACTCTGGTTCGGCCTCACTCCGGAGGACGCCCCCTTGATTTTACGCAGCAGAGGGTCCATCGATATTTACGCACTTGATGTGGACCTGCCGTGATGGGAAATGTTGAGCACTACGTGCGGCGTCCGAGCCGCCCGCCGAAATCCCGAGCGCGACGAAGGATCTTATGCTAAACCCTGGAACTAAACTCGGACCTAACGAGATCATCGGAGCTCTGGGCGCGGGGGGAATGGGCGAGGTCTATCGCGCCCGCGACTCGCGCCTTGACCGCACTGTGGCCATCAAGGTCCTGCCTTCGCATCTTTCAGCCGATGCGGAGCGGCGCCAGAGATTGGAGCGCGAAGCGCGCGCCGTCTCGAGCCTGAATCACCCCCATATCTGCACCCTTTATGACATCGGTCAGTACGACGGGACGGACTACCTGGTGCTTGAATATTTGGAAGGCGAAACATTGGCCGACCGCCTCGGACGCGGGCCACTGCCCACCGACCAACTCCTGCGAATCGCGATTGAAATTACCGACGCACTCGAAAAAGCGCACCACCAGGGCGTAATTCATCGCGATCTGAAGCCCGGCAACATTATGCTGACGAAAGCGGGATCAAAACTCCTGGACTTCGGTCTGGCGAAGCCGGCGCTGCGCCAGGAGTCGACGCTGCAATCCTCGTTGCCGACCGCCGCCAAGCCCCTTACTGCGGAAGGCGCGCTTGTCGGGACTTTCCACTATATGGCCCCGGAACAATTCGAAGGCAAAGACGCCGATGCGCGATCCGACCTGTTTGCCCTCGGCTCCGTGCTTTATGAGATGGCGACAGGCAAGCGGGCGTTCGAGGGAAAGACAACAGCCAGTGTGATTGCTGCCGTTCTGGAGCGCCAACCCGCGCCCATCACGTCCGTACAGCCCATGACGCCGCCCGCGCTTGAGCGCGTTGTCATGACTTGCCTGGAAAAAGATCCCGAAGAACGCTATCAGTCCGCCCACGATTTGAAGTTGCAGTTGCAGTGGATTGCCGAGGCAGGCTCGCAGGCGGGCGTGCCCGCTCCGGTTGTGGCGCGACGAAAGAATCGCGAGCGAGTCACCTGGGCGATCATTGGAGTGCTGGCGGTTCTTTCAGTACTGCTCGCTGTTGGGTTCATCCTCCGCGCGCCCAAGGCTCAACCTTTGATCCGTGCCTCCATCAGCCTTCCTCCCCAGGCAATGACGCCGCCGCTGGGCTTTTTCTCCATATCACCCGACGGGCGCCGTCTGGTGTTTGTTGCCGCCGCAGCCGGAGGACAGCCTCAGCTCTGGGTGCGTCCTCTCGATTCACTCGCCGCTCAACCCCTCGCTGGAACGGAGCAAGCGATGTATCCCTTCTGGTCGCCGGACAGCCATTACGTAGGATTTTTCGCCGAAGGAAAGCTGAAGAAAATTGACCCCTCGGGCGGCCCCGCCCAGTCCCTCTGTAATGCTCCCGATGGCCGCGGCGGCGCCTGGGGCGGTGATGACGTGATCGCCTTTGCCCCCGGTGTATTCTCAGGGATCTTCCGGGTTCCGGCCATTGGCGGAACTCCGGTGGAGGTAACCTCTCCGGCAAATCCGGGAGATTCGTACCGCTTCCCAAGTTTCCTGCCAGACGGACGACATGTTTTGTTTCTATCTCAGACCGGCTCAGGTAAAAAGGACCTTCTTCAAGTAGTGTCGCTGGAGTCCAAGGAGGTTAAGACCATTGCGGAGATCAGCAGTAACGCGGTTTACGATTCTTCCGGCTACCTGCTCTATCAACGCGAGGGGAATCTGGTGGCGCAACGTTTCGATGCGGGGAAATTCGTTCTGAGTGGCGATGCGTTTCCGGTTATCGAACATGTCCCGACCGATGCGGACCGCGGAAACGTGTTGTTCTCAGTCTCTTCGCAAGGCATCCTGGTTTATCCTGGCGGTGAAAACTCGAGCAAGGCTCAACTGACCTGGTTTGACCGCGACGGTAAGCAGCTCGGAACCTTGGGTGAGCCAGAGGACCTCGGGGGCCCAGCTCTTTCGCCCGACGGAAAGAAAGTGGTCGCATCGATCTCCGGGGCAAACGGAAAATTCAGCCTTTGGATGTTCGATGTGACGCGCGGGATTTCCAGCCGCTTTACCTTTACGGATTCTTCGGATTTTTTTTCTGTGTGGTCGCCCGACGGGAAGCAAGTGGCTTATTCAAGCAACCGGGCAGGCCGGCTGGAGCTTTACGTCAAGCCCGCGAGCGGTGTGGAAAGCGAGCAGTTGCTTGTAACGGGCGAGGGCGAGAGTATGCCCATGGACTGGTCGCGCGATGGCCGCTACCTGGCCTACCAGACCCAGAGCCGGACTACGAAGAAGTTTGACCTTTGGATTCTGCCCATAACCGGAGACCGAAAGCCCTTTCCATTTATTGGCACAGACGCCAGTGAAGAGGCGGGAACATTTTCCCCGGATGGCCGGTGGTTTGCGTATATGTCCGACGAGTCCGGGCGATATGAAATCTACGTTGTCCCCTTCCCGGGCCATGGAGGCAAGTGGCAGGTCTCGAGTTCAGGCGGGGGATTTCCGTCCTGGGTGGCGAACGGAACCGAGCTCGATTACTTTACAAACGACCGAAAGTGGATGGCCGTGGAAGTGAATGGGAAAGGAAACGATTTTTCCATCGGGACAAGCAAAACACTCTTTGGCGGAAAACCGATCCCCGTATTTCCTCAGCGTGGTGCGTTTGTGACCCGCGACGGAAAAAAGCTGCTGACGCCGGTGCAGGGGGACACTGGCTCCGTCCCCTTTACCCTGGTCACCAACTGGGGCGCAGCAATCAAGAAATAGAGCCGGCAAAACAACCTGATGAACGAAAACGGATTCGTGACGCCGAGAAGGCTCAGCCGTCATCGTTCATCATTTATCATTTCTTCAGCTACTTGGTGCCGCTCTTCTTGTGCTCCATCACATCGCAAGCCGCCCCGGCGCCGCTGGGGTCAATGGCTTCCTTGTCGACGTCGATGTGCTGGATGATTCCCTGCTTGTCGATCACAAAAGTGGTGCGATTGGCAAAACCGTGTTCCTCGTTGTAAATCCCGTAATCCTTGGAAACGGTTCGCATGAAGTCGCTCAAAAGCGGAAACTTCACTCCAATTTGCTCGGCGAATGCTTTGTTGGCCGCCGGACTGTCTACGCTCACTCCCAGGACTTGCGTGCCGTTCGCTTCAAATTTGGCGATATCAGCCTGATACGCCTTGAGCTCTTTCGTTCAACCCCCGGTGAAAGCGAGCACGTAAAAAGCCAGCACCAGATTCTTCTTACCCAGGAAATCGCTCAGCTTCACCGGCTTCCAGTCGGTGCCAAGCAGAGTGAAGTCCGGAGCCTTGTCCCCCACTTTGAGTGTTGCCGCTTGAGCCGCCAATGGACTGGCAAGGGCCAAAACCACTAGGACGGCAGCGGCGCGCAGTTTGTGCTTCACAGAATAGCCTCCTCTTAGAACATGCTTCATTGCGTTATAGCAGGCCGGATTATATCCCAAAAAACGGGAGACAGAGAGTTTTACAAGTGTAAAAGTTTTGTCAATTTGGAGAGCCCCACAAACCTACTTTTTCCGGTGCTCCAGCGCGCTGCAAACTTGCTGCGCATTGTCCGGGTCCATGGCTTCTCCGCCCTTCTGAATACTTTGGATGATGCCTTCTTTGTCGATTACAAAGGTTGAGCGGCTGGCGAGGCGGACGAGGGGAATCAACACGCCGTATTCTCGCGACACACTCTTGGTTTCGTCGCTCAGGATGGGAAACTTCACTCCAAGGTCGTTTGCAAAAGATTTGTTCTTGGCCTGGGTGTCTACACTGATGCCGATCACCTGTGTGCCCGCCTTTTCGAATTTGGCGATATCAGCCTGATACGCCTTCAACTCCTTCGTTCAGCCGGGTGTGAATGCCTTGATGTAGAAAGCGAGCACAACGTTTTTCTTGCCGCGAAATTCGCTCAGTTTCACCGACAAGCCATTCTGATCCGTCAGCTCAAAATCGGGAGCTCGATCGCCTACTTTCCTTGTTTCATTCCGCGCGAAGAAAAACATGCCCCCTCCCAATAACAAAGTCGCTCCAACGAGTATAAAGACCTTTCGCATATATAAATCCTGCCCGATCAGATCCAGCCCGTACCCTCGTTCGACGAAAGCCGATTATAGCCTGCCCTCCTTCTTTCAGTGCCAGGAATCTCATTTAATCCAATGGGGCGGGTTATAAGCCGCGCTCCGAGGATTTCCCGCTGAAAATGGTCCCCGTCTGTTTAGGAATGGCGATGATTTTGAAAAATGATGTTGATATCCAACCTAAGACCAGAAGTTTTTACATTAAGATATTGAAAATAAAAGGTAAAAAATACTTGACAGTATTACACTCATATTTTATCATGTACATGTGCTAATGCACATGAAAGCTCAATTCCAAGGAGGATCAAAGCAATGGCGATAGTACGATGGGAACCTTTTCGGGATGTTTTTTCGACGCAGGACCGGTTCAACCGGCTGTTTAACCAGACCCTTACCCAGATGTTTGGGGAGGATGAGGGAAAGCTGGGCACGTGGTCTCCAGCTGTGGACGTCTTCGAGACCGACCAGAATCTTGTGGTGAAGGCCGAACTTCCGGGCGTCGACCCCAAGGACGTGGAAATTCGGGTGGAGAACAACACCCTGTTCCTGAAGGGTCAGCGGAAGTTCGAGAACGAAGTTAAGGAAGAGAACTATCACCGGATCGAGCGGTCCTACGGTTCATTCACGCGAACGTTTGAGTTGCCCGGCTCGATCGACGCTGAGAAAGTATCGGCTGAGTACAAGAGCGGGGTGTTGACCCTGACGCTGCCCAAGCGCGAAGAGGCCAAGCCAAAGACGATCAAGATCAACGTCAGCAACAATTAAGGCAAGCTTGTGAGGTTGGGCCCTGAAATGCCCCCTCAACATTAGCGAAACCGCGCCGGTGGTTCCCTGAAGCGATCCAGCCAGGGCGACAATTGGCGCGGTTCATTTTTTGAACTAGAATTCGAGAGTTGAGAGTCAACTATGGCGACACGATTTGACAAATTTACGGTTAAGGCTCAGGAAGCCCTGCAGGCCACGCAGGATGTAGCCGGGCGATATGGCAACCAGCAAATGGAGCCCGTTCATCTCCTGCGGGCGCTTGTCGAGCAACCGGAGGGAATTGTCCCGGCGATTCTGGCCCGGCTGGGCGTCACCCCGGCGATCGTCCTTCAAGAATCTGAGAAAGTCATCGATGCTCTGCCCAAAGTGGGTGGCTCGACGGATCACTTCCTCTCCCCTGCCCTGAAAGAGATTTTTGACCAGGCGTCCAAGGAAATCGAACAGTTCAAGGACGAATTCGTTTCCACCGAACACTTGCTGCTGGCTCTGGCGCGGAAGCCCCGTGAAGCAGCGGGGAAAATTCTGGCGAAGTTGGGGGTAACGCACGACGCCATTTTGAGAGCGCTGAAAGACGTGCGGGGCACGCAGCGCGTGACCGATCAAAATCCCGAAGCGAAATTCCAAGCACTGGAAAAATACGCGCGCGACCTCACCGAACTGGCCCGCCGCGGCAAGCTCGACCCAGTGATTGGCCGTGACGACGAAGTGCGACGGGTGATCCAGGTACTTTCCCGGCGCACCAAGAACAATCCGGTCCTGATCGGCGAGCCGGGCGTGGGCAAGACGGCCATCGTGGAGGGCATCGCGCAGCGCATTGTAGCGGGCGACGTTCCGGAGTCGCTGAGATCCAAGCGCATCGTCGCGCTCGATTTGGGCGCGATGGTGGCGGGCTCAAAATATCGCGGCGAGTTCGAAGACCGTCTGAAAGCGGTACTGAAAGAAATTGAAGAGTCGAGCGGACAGGTCATTCTTTTTATTGACGAGCTCCACACGCTGGTGGGTGCGGGGGCCGCGGAAGGCGGCATTGACGCCTCCAACATGCTTAAGCCGGCGCTGGCGCGCGGCGAGTTGCGCTGCATCGGCGCCACCACGCTTAACGAGTACAAGAAATACATTGAAAAGGACGCGGCCCTCGAGCGGCGTTTCCAGCCCGTCCTAGTCGGCCAGCCGACGGTGGAAGACACCATCGCGATCTTGCGCGGGCTTAAAGAGAAGTACGAAGTCCACCACGGCGTGCGCATCAAGGACTCGGCGATCGTCGCCGCCGCCGTGCTTTCCAACCGCTACATCGCCGACCGATTCTTGCCCGACAAGGCCATCGATTTGATTGACGAAGCCGCCTCCAGCCTGCGCATTGAAATCGACTCGATGCCCGCCGAGGTCGACCAGATTCAGCGGCGCATCACTCCGCTTGAGATCGAGCGGCAGGCGCTTCGCAAAGAGGACGACCCCGCCTCGGCCGAGCGCCTGAAGAAGCTGGAGCGCGAGCTCGCGGAGCTGACTGAGAAATCGAGCCAGCTGAAGTTGCGCTGGAATGCAGAAAAGGAAATCATTGCCAGCATCCGCCAGCTCAAAAGCGAAATCGAGCAAGCCAAAATCGAGGAGCAGCGCGTGACGCGCGAGGGCGACCTGAACAAGGCCGCGGAAATCCGCTATAGCAAAATGGTCGAACTGGAAAAGAATCTGGCTGCCGCCAACGCCAAGCTCGAACAGGCCCAGCAAGCGGGCCGCATGCTCAAGGAAGAAGTGGATGAAGAGGATGTGGCGCGCGTGGTTTCCAAGTGGACCGGCATTCCGGTATCCAAAATGCTCGAAGGCGAGATGTCCAAGCTGGTGAAGATGGAAGACCGCCTGCGCTTGCGCGTGGTGGGGCAGGACGAAGCGTTGCGCCTGGTGGCCAACGCGGTACGCCGCAGCCGCGCGGGACTTTCCGACCCCAACCGCCCCATCGGTTCCTTCCTGTTTCTGGGGCCGACAGGCGTGGGCAAAACGGAGTTGGCACGCGCCCTCTCTGAATTCCTATTTGACGACGAGCACGCCCTGCTCCGAATCGACATGTCCGAGTACATGGAGAAGCACTCCGTAGCTCGCCTGATCGGCGCGCCGCCCGGCTATGTCGGATACGACGAGGGCGGACAGTTGACCGAACTAGTACGGCGGCGCCCCTACTCAGTAATCCTGTTTGACGAAATCGAGAAAGCGCATCCCGACGTCTTTAACATCCTGCTGCAAATCCTCGACGACGGCCGGCTGACCGACGGCAAAGGTCGCACCGTGGATTTCAAAAATGCCGTGGTCATCATGACTTCGAATATTGCCAGCCACGAGATTCGCGAGAGCATGAGCGGTGGCGCCGATCTTAGGGTCGGCACGGTCTCTGAAGAATTACGGCGAACAATTCATTCGACGCTGCTTCAACATTTCCGGCCGGAATTCATCAACCGAATTGACGAGATTGTGATCTTCAACGCCCTGGGCAAGGAGCAAATAACCAAGATCGTTGAGCTCCAGCTCAACCATCTCAAGCGCCTGCTGGCGGAGCGCAAGATCCAGATTGACCTGACGGACAAGGCACGCGAGTTGCTGTTTCGCGAGGGGTACGATCCGCAATTTGGCGCACGCCCTCTGAAGCGAGCCATCCAGCGGCTGATCCAGGACCCGCTGGCGCTGAAGCTCCTGGATGGCGAAGTTCACGCAGGCGACACGCTAGCCGTCGACAGCGACTTGAAAAAGGGAGAAATGAAATTCGAGCGCGTGGCTGCCAAGGCGGCCAACAGGTGAAGATCCATGTGGCGCTGGCACCACGGGGTGACTGCTTGCTGCTTAACTTTGGGCGGTCCAACTGCATCTAATGGATGTGAAGGGAATTTGGGAGATTAATTTATGTGGAACAATTTGAAGACAACGGTATTGCTGGCCGGCATGACCGGGCTGTTTTTGGCTATGGGTGAGCTATGGCGCGGACAGAGCGGCATGATTTTTGCCCTCGTACTAGCCGGAGTTATGAACCTGGGCGCGTATTTCTTTTCCGATAAGATCGCCCTGGCATCGAGTGGCGCCCAACCCATTTCGCGCGAGGATGGCCCGCGCATTTACCAGATCGTGGAGCGCCTGGCCGGCAAGGCCAACATTCCCGTGCCCAAGATTTACATGATTCCCACCGACTCGCCCAACGCGTTTGCGACCGGCCGCAACCCCAGCCACGCCTCGGTGGCGGTGACCCGCGGGATTCTCGAGATTTGCACGGACGAAGAAATTGAAGGCGTGTTGGCCCATGAGTTGGGTCACGTAAAGAACCGCGACATTCTCACTAGCGCCGTAGTGGCGACCCTCGCCGGCGCGATCACCTTGATCGCCCGAATGATTTACTGGGGTGAACTCTTTACTGGTTACGGAAGCAGTGACAGCCGGCGGGGCGGAATTTTCTCGGCCCTGGCTATGATTATTGTGGCGCCCCTGGCCGCCACGCTCATCCAGTTGGCGATTTCCCGCTCGCGGGAATACGAAGCCGACCATACGGGTGCGGAAATTACCGGCAACCCTCGCGGCCTTGCTTCCGCGCTGCAGAAGATCGACCAGTGGTCCAAGCGGGTGCCCATGCAGGTTTCACCTTCCATGGCGCACATGTATATAGCTCAGCCGCTGACCTCCGGCGAAATTTTCAGCAGCCTCTTTTCCACTCACCCGCCGATCCCCAAGAGGATTGAGCGGTTGATTGGAAGGGACTTTGTCTAAGACTTCGCCCCATCGTCCGTAATCGGAGAAATGAAAGCCGGGCGCGAAAATCACGCAATCACCTGCGGCGATGTGTGCTCTCTCTGGTTTCCACCCGCATGTCTCACTAAGGCTCGGACCCAGTTGACACTCGCTTTGTCATAACGCAGAATCGTTTCTCCCACACTGCATCGGGCTTGGAACTCCCGGATGAAGTGTCGGAAAATCTTATCCTGCATGGGGGTTAGAAATGGCAGCTAAAGTAAAGCCGATTCCCGACGGATTCCATTCCATCACTCCAGGCCTGGTCTGCAAGGACGCGGCGCGCGCGATCGAGTTTTATAAGAAGGCCTTCGGGGCCAAGGAGCGGATGCGCATGCCCACTCCCGACGGCAAGATTGGCCACGCGGAATTGCAGATCGGCGACTCCATCTTTTTCTTGGGAGATGAATTTCCCCAGATGGGCACGGTCGCGCCCACAGGGCCACAAAGCGTCTCCCTCTTCGTTTACGTTGAGGATGTCGACGCTGTTTTCAAGCGCGCCGTAGCAGCCGGCGCGCGAGTGGATATGCCAGTCACCGACCAATTCTGGGGCGATCGCTATGGAAAACTTACCGACCCGTTCGGCCATCACTGGGGAATCGCGACGCACACGGAAGATGTATCCCCGGAGGAGATGGATCGTCGCGCCAAGGAATTCGCCAAGAAAATGGCCGTCGCGAAAGCCTGATTGGCAGTCTTTTTACTGCTCTACGTTTTGTGTGTTGATTGGGGCGCCGGGTGAATTCAATCTCCTCCGCTGCGCCCCATCCCTCCTTGCTTCTCATTCTGCAGACGGTGGGTTTCCGTACGCCTTGACTTCGCCTTGTCTGGAATGCCACAGTGATTGACGGAAAGGGAACGAGTCCGCGTTCCGCTGGTCTACCGGGCTCGCGCCTCCCCGCGATCATGGCCGGCATAACCTTTGAAGAGTTCTTCGCGAAGAACCGCCAGCAGGTTGCTGACCTTTATCAATCGTCCGGCGCCGCTCGTTGGTCTGTCCCTATCGAAGATTTTGCGCAGGCCACGTGGAAGGGCATCGCTTCAGCGGCGCTTGCCGAGCCCGGCGAGATTCCCCGCCTGCTCTCGGCTTTGCGCTCTGAAGACCTGGCCCTGGCGCTCGGTTGCGTTCGCGGCGATGAACGGGCTTGGGATACTTTTTGTTCGCAATTTCGCTCCTCCCTTTACGAATCCGCATATGCCGTAGCGCACGAAGAAACTCAAGCGCGCGACCTCGCCGACTCGCTCTTGGCCGAACTCTTTGGACTGGATGCCACCGTCCCCGGCAGGAACTCCCGCTTCGCTTATTTTCACGGCCGGAGCAGTTTGAAAACCTGGCTGCGCGCGGTGCTCTACCAGAGGTTTGTAGACGAATACCGCCGCCACAGCCGACTGGTTCCTCTGGCTGAAGATCCACCCGAAGTTGCAGCCACCGGAACTTCGGTTGAGGAGCAGGACGATCGCCGGTACGCGGAGTGCCTTGGTGATGCAGTGGAGGCCGCACTCGGCGAGCTCCCTCCGTCCGAGAAGCTCTTGCTCAGCTATTATTACGTTCAGGAATTAACTCTCAAACAGATTGGGCGGCTCTCAGGGGAACACGAGGCGACGATTTCACGGCACCTCGAGTCCCTCAGGAAAAAGCTGCGCAAGCGCATTGAAACTTACTTGCGCAGCGTCAGAAAACTCAGTGCATTGGAGGTCGACCGCTGCCTTGACTTTGGCTCGCGCGGAGTCATCATGAATATGGAGAGGGTTTTGAAGCCAAAATAATATTTGCAATGGTGGAGGAATCGCACGTTCTAATCATTGGGAAGGTTTAAGAAGGCTGATGGGCAGGAGGGCCGATCGCTGACTGGCAGCCGCTCGAGTTGTCCAAGGGCGGCGAAATGAGCGCTTTATGAAGGACGACTCGGTTCGAGACAAAGCGATGGAAAAACTGGTGGAGAGGGGGCTGCGCGCCGGCCTCAAACCGGCAAGCTCGAGCTGCCTGGATGCTGAGATCATGGCGGCGTACGTTGAGCACGCCCTGTCTCCACGGGAACGCGCCAACTGTGAAGGACACCTTGTATCCTGCGCACGCTGCCAGGAGCACGTTGCCGCGCTGGTTCGATTGAGTGAATCCGATGAACCCGCACAAGTCCGGGTTGCCGCGGCGCCGGCGCGTGCCCTGCGACCAAGCTGGTTCCGCATGGCCTTTGCCGGCCCGGTTTTGGCCGCTGTGCTGGTTGGCGGGATTTATTTCATGGGCCCGTTCAGAGACGTCATTAAAGAGCCACCAGAAACCAGTCACCCAGTTCAGCACCCGTCAACTCCCCCACCGCCTCCACCACAAAATTATGATCAAGATAAAGGTGAGCCTAACAGCGCAGCCAAGCGGACCCAAGTCGCATCCGGGGACAAGAAAGCTTCAGATGATAATTCGCAGCCGTTAAAGCTGGTTGAGAAGAAGGCCACCACTCAACCTCCAACCACGCCGACACGAAGCGAGGGTGGAACGCCAGCATCGATCACCACGACCGTCGGGCGGAATACGCAACCTGCACCGCCGTCGCCTCAGCAGACAAGTTCTTCGCTCACGGATGCCCAGAGTATGCCGAGAAACCTTCCTAAGCCGGAGCCCACGACGACCGAGCGTGGCTCACCCGTTCGGTCCCAGGAAATCGCAACGCCGTCGGTTCGGGCCAAGATTGCGCAAGCTGGCCCGGGAGAAAACGGAGAGGCAGGCGGCGGCAAAGGCATGGAGACATCAATCGGCGGTACGGGGGGAAGGGCTGCGGGAGGACTCGCCAATAACCTATACAGAAAAAATTCAAAGGACGAAGACAAAGTCAGACCCGCACAAAGGCAAGGCGATGCAACGGGAACAATCGCCAAAGAAGAGGCTGATGTTGCAAAAGCCAAAACGCAGAACGAAGCCATAGCCAAGACGGATTCCAGGACCACGACCCCGCCTTCCACGGAACCCCGTGACCGAGAGCAAAGAAAACAAGAAGTTACTCCTTCGGTTGAAATCAGTGCCGCAAGCCACTCTGGAAAAACGGAATTGGTGGTTTCATCACCAATTTGGAGAGTCGGCCGGCACGGATTGATCGCGCAAAGGGATCAAAACGGTAATTGGAAGAAGCGCAAAAGCGGCGTTAAGGCCGATCTCAATGAAATTTCGTTTGCCAGCCCTGAAGTCGGCTGGGCGGTGGGCCAGGCCGGGTCCATCCTGCGATCGACGGACGGAGGAAAGGTATGGATCCAAGTGCCCAGCCCCAGCAATGAAGATATTGTCCACGTCACTGCCATAAGCGAATGGGCAGCCAGCATCGTCACTCGTAGCGGCGACACCCTGAACACAGCCGACGGAGGCAAGACGTGGAGCCCTAAATCACAATAAATAAACTCCGATTCACATATTCAACCGTTGGACCAGATTGACGCATTCTCTACCTCCCAGCATTTCCGATGTTAAAATGGAAAAGGATTTGATCCTCTCGTCATGGCTCGAACGCGCGACCTTTACTCTCGGTGGGCGCTTGAAATGCGGCGCAGCGGGTTTTTCAAGGCCGGCGACCGCATCGGAGTGGCCGTTTCTGGCGGGCCTGACTCGATCCTCCTGCTTGCCTTCATGAAACAGCTTGCCCGTGAAATGGGGCTCACGCCAGTCGCCGTCCATTTCAATCACCGCCTGCGTGGGGCGGAGGCAGATGCCGATGAGCGTTTCGTTTGTGAACAAGCTCGCCGGCTCGGGATCGATTGGATGCGAGGCGAAGGTGATGTGTCCAAGGTGGCGCGCGAAAGGCATAGAAATATCGAAGCGACGGCTCGTAACCTCCGCTACCAATTTTTCTTTTCTCTGGTCAACCAGGGACGCGTGGACAAAATCGTCACCGCGCACACGGCAAACGACCAGGCCGAGACCGTTCTTTTGAAACTCCTGCGTGGCGCAGGCACTCGCGGGCTGGGAGGGATATTCCCTGTGCTCGAAACCAAAGTCGTTCGTCCGTTTCTGAGCGTCACCCGGGCCGAGGTCGAACAGGAAATGAAGAAGCTGAAACTGGAATCGCGCCAGGATTCCTCCAATGAAAACCTGAATCTTCGCCGCAATAAGATCCGAAAGGAACTTCTGCCGCTCCTTCAAAGAGAGTTTAATCCGGAAGTGATCAACCTGCTCAAAGACCTTGCCGAGCGAGCCAGAGACGACGAAGATTGTTTGGAAAGCCTGGCCCACGAGCGGGCTCGGCCGTGGCGGGTTCAGGAAGGGTCGGAGCAAAAGATTCCCGCCCGCTCCCTGAGCGAATTTCCCGTGGCCATTGGCCGGAGAGTATTGCGACAAATGATCCAGGCAGTCAGGGGAAATCTTCGCGGAGTAACTTATCGGCAAATCGAAGCGCTCCGCCGGTTCGCCGTCGAGGCCCAGAGTGGCCGCCGGCTGATGTTGCCTGGAGCCGTGGAGGCTCGTAGAGAGTTTGACTGGTTGGTCCTTGCGCCTTCGCTCGCACCCCAAAGGAGTCTGGAATATTGCCACCCTGTCGTTATTCCTGGGGGGGTGTCCGTCCCCCAAATTGGCCTCACCTTCCAGTTTAAAATTATTGGCCCGGAGGACGGCCCAAGGGCGTATAATGCCTCAGGGGCGGTGGGCCTAGACCCACTGAAATTATCCGGTCCACTGGTCTTGAGGAATTGGCGCGCGGGCGACAAGTTTTGGGCTTCGGGGAGTCGAGAGGCCCGGAATCTGAAGGGTTTTTTCGCACGGCGTAAAATTCCGCAAGCTGAGAGAAGGGTGTGGCCCGTTCTCGCCGCGGGAGACGAGATTGTCTGGGCACGGGATTTTCCTCCCGCGAACCATAAGATCGCTTCTCCCAACGCAAAGTGGCTACTGGTTAGAGTGGACAAAACTGAAACTAACGGTTAGGGCCCGAGTAAAGCCAAAATGAAAAAACGTTCTAAGAAACCAGCGAAGAAATCTAGAGCTTCCAAATCGCCTAAGAAGCCGGCGTCAACAAAGGCTCAAGGGGTTCTTCCCGGCGATCATCTCCGTGTAATTTTCACCCAAAAGCAAATCGAGAAGCGTGTGCACGACTTGGCCGCACAGGTCAACCGTGACTTCCAAGGCAAGACGCTGCACGTGATCGGGATACTGGAGAACTGCTTCCTGTTCATGGCGGACCTGGTGCGCGAAATTAAGATTCCGGTTATCTGTCATTTCCTCAAGGCGGAAATCAAGGATGATTCCTCGGGCAAAGTTGCCGTGCGAGAGATTGTGTATACCCCTCGAGTCGATGTGGCCGGAAAGGACGTCCTCCTGGTGGACGGCATTTTGCAGTCCGGAGTCACCATCGACCATCTAGTTCGTGTAATGCAGGTGCAGCAGGTAAACTCCATCAACGTCGCCGAATTAATTGAGAAGACGGAAGAACTCAAGGTGGACCTGGCCACCCGATACGTCGGCTTCAAAACCCAGGAAAAATTCCTGGTTGGCTACGGACTGGGATTCCAAGAAAAGTACCGGAACCTTCCCTACGTGGCCAGCCTAAGTTAATTTTGGTGAGAGTCGGGACGAAATAGCGCGTTGAGGCATCTAATATACTGAGGAAGAAAAGGACAAAAGGTAAAGCCGGGGTCTTTGTGGAAAGGCCAGAGGAGAAAACGACGTGAACTCCGCAGTCAAAAACATTATCTTCTGGGTTCTGATGGTAGCCCTCACTGTCCTGGTGTGGGCGGTGGTCAAGAATAATTCTCCCCAAACCACCAGGGAATTAACCTTTACGGAGTTCATGACTGAGCTGAACAACAGCAACATCAAAGACGTGACCATCGTCGGAACCGACGCCAATGGAACGTTCAAGAAGGACGGCGGCAAGTTCAAAACCACCATCCCGACGAATTACCCTGACCTTTATAAGACCCTGCAGGAGAAGAGCGCCAACGTCACTGTGAAAGATAGTTCGGGCAGCAATTGGATAACGTGGGTGGCCAACGGCCTGCCCATCCTCCTCCTGTTCGGCCTGTGGATTTTCTTCATGCGCCAGATGCAAAGTGGCGGGAATAAAGCTCTCTCTTTTGGCAAGAGCCGCGCGAAACTGCTTTCCAGCCAACAAAAGAAAGTCACTTTTAAAGACGTGGCAGGCGTCGACGAAGCCAAGGAAGAGTTGCACGAAATAATCGACTTCCTGCGCGAGCCGCAAAAATTCCAGAAACTGGGCGGGCGCATTCCCAAAGGCGTCTTGCTGGTGGGGCCTCCAGGGACGGGCAAAACCCTCCTGGCCCGGGCTATCGCCGGTGAGGCGAATGTTCCTTTCTTTTCGATTTCCGGCTCGGATTTTGTGGAGATGTTTGTCGGCGTGGGCGCTTCCCGCGTTCGGGATCTTTTCGAACAAGGCAAAAAGAATGCGCCCTGCATTGTCTTCATTGACGAGATTGACGCGGTGGGACGCCATCGAGGCGCGGGGCTGGGTGGCGGCCACGACGAGCGAGAGCAAACTTTGAATCAATTGCTGGTGGAGATGGACGGCTTTGAATCGAACGAAGGCGTCATCCTGATTGCCGCCAGCAACCGCCCCGACGTGCTGGACCCCGCGCTCCTTCGCCCCGGCCGCTTTGACCGCCGGGTGGTGGTCCCCCTCCCCGATGTGGGTGGCCGCGAAGGCATCCTGAAAGTGCATAGCAAGAAGATTCCACTCGCCGAAGACGTGGAGCTCTCCGTCCTGGCCCGAGGCACACCGGGGTTCTCGGGAGCTGATTTGGCCAATCTCGTCAATGAGGCCGCGTTGCTGGCTGCGGGACAGGGCCGGAAGCAAGTGGTGATGGCTGATTTTGAGTCGTCCAAAGACAAAGTGATGATGGGGAAAGAACGCCGGTCGCTCATTCTTTCCGAAGACGAGAAGAAGACAACGGCGTATCACGAGGCTGGACACGCGTTGGTGGCCGCTATGGTGCCCTATGCCGACCCTCTCCACAAGGTCACCATCATCCCACGCGGGATGGCCCTCGGCATCACCATGCAGTTGCCGTTGGATGATAAGCACAACTATTCCAAAGACTACCTCGAGTCGCGCCTTGCCATTTCAATGGGTGGCCGCGCGGCGGAGGAAATCTTCCTGAATCAGGTAACCACGGGAGCCAGCAACGACATCGAGCGCGCCACGGAAATCGCGCGGCGCATGGTCTGCGAGTTTGGCATGTCTGACCTCGGGCCGCTGGCTTTCGGCAAGAACGAACAGGAAATCTTTCTCGGACGAGACCTCGCTACGCACCGCGATTTCAGCGAAGACACCGCCATTAAGATCGATCAGGAAGTGAAGAAGTTCATGATGACGGCATACCAGCGCGCCAAGGATGCAATCGAGACCAACCGCGACTCGCTAATCCGGATCGCCGAGGCACTCTTGATTCGCGAAGTCCTGGACGCCGCCGACGTGAAGTTGCTGTTGGAAGGGAAACCGTTGCCTGAAAAGATTCGGCCGGAGCCGCCCATCGAAACCACGCAAGTCCTCAAGCCGCAGCCCGCAACCAAAGTTCCGGGCCGCGAACGCCCACAGCCGGCGTAAGAGAAAGAATTGGGGCTTAGGGATTGGGGATCAAGGGAAAAACTCCTGGTCCCCCTACCCGCCGCAAACCCACCCTCCTGGATTTATCGTCGAACGCCTACCCCTTTGGTGCATGCATTTAACGACTTTGTCGTTTTAATCGAACACTCTTAGAGTCATAATGGTTTAATCGTCGCTCGCTTGGTCGTCTGCTGTGGAGCCAAGCGCGGCGTCGGCTGGGGAAGAGCCTTAATGGTCGAACTCGGGTCCGGACTCGCATTGTTGTTCGTTGGCCTGGTGGTATACGTCATCATCGTCCATTTCATTTTCTTCCTGCGAAGGTATGGATGGCTTCCAGGAGGCCGTCCGGCTCACCACGGCTTGGGCAATGCCTATTTGGGACTTCAGTCCCTTGCTGAGCCGGAGAAAAGGTACATCCTGGAGGAAAGACTCAAGGAAGAAAAAGAAGAGGACTACGAGGGTGGTCCTGACGATCCAACCGCCCACCTCGGAAATCGCAAAACGCAACAGAGCGCCAGCCGTTAGCGCGCAACGCAAACCCCACCGACCATTTCCGCGTCTCGTCGTGTTCCCAAAGGCCCCCCAGCGCGCCGCGCGAGATTCGCCTCCATGTCAATTGGACAACACCAGGTGACAGGTGGGCAGAGGACAATGGTGTTCGAAAAGATCGCCCCACAGGTGTGGGCGATGGAGAGCTGGAAGCTTACGGCGGCTCATCAATGTTGAATGGTGATGCCTGATAGATCCGCCTCGTAGCCTTCGTCCTTCGCGAGTGTCTGGGCAGCAAGACGGAGAGCCTGTTCGTCTGCATTCTTGGGCAGGTCGCGATGACGGCGAATTACCTCTTCTCCTGATTGAATCCGAACCACCCAGTCGTTCTTGCTCTTATCGAAGGAAACTTCCACACGGTCCGCGCGCATAAACCCCTCCGTGCATAGCACTATTTCTAATCCTGGGTAAAGTCTAGTAGGTTAAATGTAAAAAAGAAAGGGGGCCGTCTCAAATCACCCCTGACCCGGCCGAGGGTATGATAACTATAGTGTTATACCACTGCACTATACAGGCTCGGGGAGGGCGCATGTCATTCGACAAGATTCATCCTCTCGCGTCCCACGAAAAGCTCCTTGGAGCGCACGGCCTTCATCATTCATAATGCCATCCGCAATTATCGAGCACAGCTTGCAAAATGAAAATGGAGGGGGCGCATGAAACTCTTTATAGCGGAGGTTGTGGGGACCATGCTTTTGGTCCTGCTTGGTGACGGAGTGGTGGCGGGCGTGGTGTTGAACAAATCGAAAGCGGAAAAGTCCGGATGGATTGTGATCACCACGGGGTGGGCGCTCGCCGTGGCCATGGCGGTGTACACCGTCGGGCGGATTAGCGGCGCGCACCTGAACCCTGCCGTGACTTTGGGCCTCGCCGTCACCGGACGGCTGCCGTGGGCCGACGTCCCCCAATACATCGGCGGCCAAATGTTGGGGGCTTTCCTGGGCGCCACCCTCGTTTGGCTGGCTTATCTGGCGCACTGGCGCGAAACTCCCGACCACGAACTGAAGCTTGGCGTTTTTTCCACCATTCCCGCGATTCGAAACGCGCCGGCGAACCTCATGACCGAAGTGATTGGAACTTTTGTGCTGGTTTTCGGGGTCCTGGCGATTGGCGCCAACAACGCGCCCACGCAGACCGGCCTCACGCCGCTTCTGGTCGGCTTTTTGGTTTGGGGGATTGGACTCTCGCTGGGCGGGCCAACCGGTTACGCCATCAATCCGGCGCGCGATTTGGCGCCCCGCATCGCGCACGCGCTTTTGCCCATTCCCAACAAAGGAGGATCGGATTGGGGGTATTCGTGGGTGCCGGTCATCGGCCCGGTGGTCGGCGGCATTCTCGGTGCCTTGACGTACGGCTGGTTGCTTGCTGCTTAAACGGGGGGCGATTTCTTCGCGCAGAGAACTCCTTCACGGCCGATGCGCATCACTTGAAATGCATGATCTCTAGAAGCAAATTCGACTTGAAGATTGGCGATCGTAAAATTCGCCTTGGCGAGCGCACGCTCGTCATGGGTGTGCTGAACGTAACGCCTGATTCTTTCTCAGACGGCGGACGCTATTTCTCCACCGAGCGCGCGATTGCACATGGTCTCGAAATGGCCCGGCTGGGAGCCGATTGGATCGACGTGGGCGGAGAGTCTACTCGGCCAGATTCAAAGCCAGTCTCTGCAAATGAAGAACTGCGCCGCGTCCTCCCCGTGATTCGGGGTCTAAATCGCAAGTTGCCTTCCCTGCCGATTTCCATCGACACCACAAAGTCCGTGGTCGCGGAAGAGGCCGTCCGCGCTGGCGCGACCATCCTGAACGATGTGAGTGGTTTGCGTTTTGACCCAAAACTAGCCGAGGTGGCGCGGCGACACCGCACAGCCCTCGTCCTCATGCACATGCGCGGGCGGCCTGAAACCATGCAGCAAATACCCTTTGCCAAGTCGGTGTGGCGTTCGGTTCGCGATGGCTTGGCGTGGTCCATCCAAGCAGCTCTCCGGGCGGGCGTTCAACGCTCGCAGTTGATTGTCGACCCAGGTCTGGGATTTGGCAAGACACGCCGTCAGAATTTCGAAATCCTCGCACACCTCGAACGCCTGACGGAATTTCGCCTGCCCATTCTGGTCGGAACCTCACGAAAGTCATTCGTCCAAGCCGTTGTTGCAGGGGAAGGCTTGGCGCCTTCGAAGTCGAAAAGACGGGCCTCCGGCGCCGGCCAATTGACCTTGAAGGCGGGCCAGGTACTCCCGTCAAATTATTGGGCCCTCATGACAAAGGCTGCAGGGTCTGGCCCGGCGAGGGAGGGCGAGGCAAATCAATACTTGAATCCCGGCGATGCTGCCGCTGTCGCGGCCAGCGTTCTGGGCGGCGCGCACATCGTCCGCGTCCATGATGTGTCGACGATCATTCCTGCTGTACGAATTGCAGACGCCATTCTGAGCGCAAGTGCGGGAAGGGAGTAAGACAAATCCGAGGTCAAAGTAATTTGTAGCCGAGGAATAAGAGGGTTGTCGCCAGTACGGGTCGTAACACTTTTTCAGGAAAGTGAGCGCTCATTTTGCTGCCCAGCCAAACGCCGGGAATGGAACCAATCAAAAGCCCTCCCAGCAGCGGAGCATTGATGCTCCCGATCCCCAAGTGACCCAGAGCTGAAACTCCCACTAGAAAAAGAGCGTGTACTATATCTGACCCAACGATTCGCCTCAATGGGGTGTTGGGATAAATGACCACAAGGCACGCGATGATAAGACTTCCGCTTCCCACCGAAGTCAGGCTCACCAGAAAGCCGACAACGGCGCCGAGGACGGACGTGACCCACCAGGGACCCTTAAAAGCAGCAAGGTCGTTCCCCGGTTTGGTGCGGGAGCCGCGAAAGGTGCGGAACAACAAAGTCAGGGCCACGCACATCAGGGCGATTCCCAACATGCGGACCACGACCTTATCCATGGCATCCCCGCCCTGAGTTCGCAGATAAGCCAACAGCGCCAATCCCAGCAGGGCGCCGGGAATACTGCCGAGAGCCAGGCGTTTGACGATCTTGAAGTCGACTGTTTGCTGGCGATAGTGGACGAAGGCCCCGAAAGCTTTGGTCAGCGATCCCCAAACGAGGTCCGTGCCCACGGCAATGACAGGCCTGGCCCACCCCAACAGGATCAACATGGGAGTCATGACGGCCCCGCCGCCCATCCCAGTGAGGCCCACCAGAACTCCGACCACAAAACCCAGGAGTGAAACTTTAAAATCCATTCCGACTCTCCACTGCGCCAGCACCTTTGTTACCGCTCATTCGAATCTTTTCAATCTTCTGGATTTCCACCAGGCGCCCATCGTGCACTGTCAGGTTCACCGAGCCGTATCGAAGATTTCTGAGAGCGTGAATCACGTTGCGCAGGAGGGCAAGTTCATCCACCGAAAATTCGGCTTCTCTGGTTTCCATTTGAAGCCCGTTCTCGCCTTTTGGATCCGAGAAACTCATAATCCATCCCCCACCACTCACTTGCGCCCTTTACCCGGACTGTGAGCAAGGTCCGCCAGGGAGGTATGGTCGAGAATTCCCGCGGCGGCATTTCGGACATCCAGCAACACCTGGTAGAGAGCGCTGTGCCTCTTGTCGCGCTTGACCAGATCCCTCAAGGATTTGGCGTCGCCCATAGGCGCCAGAGGGCCATCGATGGTGCGGATGATTTCACCCAGAAATAATTTGGACGGTGCGCGCCTCAGCAGATAGCCACCGCACGCTCCGCGAACGCTGTCCACCAACCGCGCAGTCTTGAGGTCCAACAAGATCGCTTCCAGGAACTTTTCTGGAATCCGGTCAGACACCGCAATCTCATGAATCTTGGTGGGCCGCCCATGGTAATTCTTCGCAAGAGCGACCATGGCCTCCAACGCGTACAGCCCCTTTTTTGAAATCCTCACGATATCCTCATTAACTCTATAAGATTAATAGACTATAAGCTGAAGGTCTGGCAGTCAAGGGTAAAAATAAGAGGGACCAAGAAACCCTATCGGAAAGGTAGACTAACCGCCCACCACAAGGCTCCATGTCTTTTTTCGCTACACAAAAAATGAACCTGAAAGTATCCTGTAAGACAGGCCTTATGTCTGACAAACCAAAACTCTTTGGGACCGATGGCGTGCGGGGCGTGGCAGGAGAACACCCGCTGGACCGGGACACTGTTTTCAAAGTAGGCCGGGCGTATGGGCAGGTTCTCGCAGGGCATTTTCCAGGGCAGCCGCTTCGGGTGGTTCTTGGAGAAGACACACGCGAGTCCAGCGCCTGGATTTCCGCCATGCTGGCCGCAGGACTTCAATCGAGCGGCGTGGGGGTGTCCTATGCAGGGGTCATTACTACTCCCGGAATCGCCTTCCTTTCACGGCATCACGGCTTCGCCGGTGGCGTCATGGTTTCCGCCTCGCACAATCCCTACCAGGACAACGGAATCAAGCTACTTTCGAATGCCGGAACTAAACTTGGGGAATCAGTGGAGCTTGAGATCGAGAGTCTCCTTGATGCCCTCCCTGCCCAGGCGTCAGCAGCTTCATCAGGTGCCACTCTGGAACCTGAGGTGGAGCTGCTTGAGGACTACGTAGGGTTCCTCGCGAGCCTCGCTTCCTCTTCCCACAAGCTCTCGAGCATTCGTGTCGTGGCTGATTTCGCCAACGGCTCCGCGACGCGTGTCGTCCCTCCGCTTCTGCAGCGGCTGGGAATTGAATCGCGGGCGCTCAATTCAACCCCGACCGGTCGCAATATCAACTTGGGTTGCGGGTCACTCCACCCGGAGACAATGGCGGACGAGACCAAGGGAATCGGCGCCGACCTAGGTGTGGCATTCGACGGTGACGCGGACCGGGCCATTTTTGCCCTTCCCGATGGGCGAATTGCTGATGGGGACCATGTCCTTTATGCCGCCGCAACATCACTCCACGAGCACGGGATGCTCAAGGGCAACTCGGTAGTCGGCACGCTGATGACCAACCTGGGACTCGAGCTTGCCTTGGGCCGGCACGGCATCGGCTTGAGGAGAACGCCCGTGGGGGACAAATACGTTCTCGAAGAAATGCTGCGATCAGGGATCAACCTGGGCGGCGAACCTTCCGGGCACATTATCTTCTCAGACATCTCTCTGGCTGGCGACGGAATCATCACCCTTCTACAAATTTTGCACTTGCTCGACGAGACGGGAAAGTCTTTGAGCGAGCTGGTCAGGCCTCTCAGACAATTTCCACAAATCATACGCAATGTGCGAGTGCACGAAAGAATACCCCTGGATTCCATAGTGCAGGTCAACCACGCGGTTTCTGAGTTCCGGCGCGAGGTTGGCGACCGCGGCCGTGTGGTGGTTCGATATTCGGGCACAGAGCCCCTTGCCCGCGTCATGGTGGAAGCGGAGGAAGCCGAATTGGTCGAGCGCCACGCGGGACTGATTGCCGGGGCGATTGAATTGGTTCTCGGCTCCCCGAAGTGACGTGGAGCACACTGGAACCGAGACCGGTGCAATCGTCTGAGAGGCACCGCCTGCAGCGTGTTGCTCCGAGCAACCCATCGTTTCAACAGGCCATCCTAACTGTAGGTCCCTTGGAAATTATGTAGGGGGGTGGAGATGAAGCGCCAGCAGATTATCCTATTATCTTCTTGTCTCTCTTTGGCATTCTACCTTCAGACCGCAATAGCCCAGGAAAATCAGCCTGGGACGGGAACGAATGACAGCTCCCCCAGCAAGAGAATTGTTGTGCCCCGAGATACGACCATTCCGCTGGCACTCAAGAACTCAGTCAGCACGCGAACCGCCTCCGTCGGCCAGTCGATATATTGCGAAACAATTTATCCAATTACGGTTGGTAATCGCATCGTGATTCCCGCGGGCAGTTACGTGAAGGGCTCTGTCACGCAAGTAGTCCGGCCCGGACACGTAAAAGGAAGAGCCCAGCTTGGTTTGAGATTTGACTCGATTACTCTCGCCAACGGAACCACTCGTCCTCTGCGCGCCACCCTTTCCGGATTTGCAGGCAACGGGAATGAGGGTTTTCACAAGCAGGAGTCAAAAATTGAGGGCGAATCCTCAAAGGGATCTGACGCGGGCAAAGTGGCTCAAACCACAGTTACAGGCGCAGAAATTGGCACGATCGCAGGAGCAGCAGGTCACAGTGTCGGAAAAGGACTGGGGATTGGAAGCGCCGCCGGAGCAGCTGGAGGACTAATCTGGGCCCTTGCATCACGGGGGAAAGATCTCGTGTTGCCTTCGGGAACCAACCTGGAACTACAACTATCAGCCCCACTGACCTTTGATGAAAGCGAAATCGATTCACCTTCGCAATATCAAAATGGCCCCGAACTTCCGCGCAGGATCCCGTAACCCGACCCTTGATTTGAACGGCCTTCCAATCAACAGGCCCCATCGCCACGCTTCCAGGCGCCGCATCCGCAGTCGTTCGGCATCACGCTTGGAGGAAGACGACGGATTGAAGGCCGGAAATCTCAAATCTTTTCCGGCAACGCAAATTCTTACACTGAACGAAATCGTCGCGTCGCAACATATATGACTGAGCCTTGGCGAATCGCGCCCGGTCCCGCTCATCGGCACGACCGGGGAGTGATTTCTTCTTCGTGCGTACCAGCCAGCGAATATCGTAAGTGTCCGCTTGATGGCAAAAGAGGCATGAAAGATTGGCCGGCTTTGAGCTTTCATTTTCGTCGAAGAAATCTCTCTCTTCCATAGGGGACTATTCTATCCCGGAATGTCCAATTTCGCCATGGCCCATTTCCCAGGTGTTCGGACGCTTGCGGCACGGTTTTTCGTGAAGCGAATATCCCGAGAATGAACCGCCAACTCAGGGGTATAATACTTGTTTGGAGCACAAGTTAGAAAGTGGGAGGGATTGCCCCATGGCGCGCAGTTTCACCGAACAGGAGCTCGCGGAATTCCTGATAGACCGATTGACTGTCCACGGCCCGACGGGGCCGGACACGGCGTGGCTGCGGCCCGCGTGTCAGATCGTCGCCTCAGACTTACTCGACCAAGCCGAAATCCTGCATAAGACCGAACCCGTCTCTGATGGCGGCGCCTGATTGGGGGACATGCCGCTCTTGATTCAAGGGTTTGCGCGGCTGGCCAGCGTGTATTTCCTGACCATCAAGAACTTGGACTGGCATCGCTCATCGGGCATCGTTCCTCACGATTTCCCCACCCTTCATCACAAACTTTACGCGTTCAAGCTCGGTGATATCGGTGAGCGGGTCGCCCGACACGGCGATGAGGTCGGCGTATTTTCCTTTCTCGATTGAGCCCACACGGTCCTGCCAGTTCATCAACTCCGCGGCCGCGTCGGTGGCCGCGCGCAGAGCTTGCGCGTTGGTCATTCCAAACCGGGTCATGTATTCAAATTCCTTCGCCTGGGTGCCGTGGGGAAACGGCCCCACATCGGTGCCAAACACTATTTTCACCCCGGCGGCCAGCGCCTTGCGGAAGCTGGTCTCATGAATTCGTGCCCGGCTGGTCTTACCGCCGGTGGCCTCGAGATCCTCCTCAGGTTCGAATTCGTAAACGTAGAGTGTCGGCACTAGAGTAATGCCTTTCTTCACCATTTTCGCGATCGATTCGTCATCCAGGTCCAGCCCGTGCTCGATGGTATCCACCCCCGCATCGATGCAATTGTGCAGGCCTTCGCCTCCGTAAGCGTGGCACGCCACCTTGACCCGCTCACGGTGCGCCTCATCAACGATAGCGCTCACCTCCTCCAGCGTAAAAGTGGGAATGGCGTCGAGTTTGCCGTCGGGGGTGAAACTAAAACGGTGGGTTCCGTATATCTTAATGAGGTCGGCGCCGTACTTGATCTGCTCGCGCACGGCCTGCCGTGTGGCTTCCGGCGTATCGACGATTTGCGCCCCAAATGGCACGGTTACCTCCGGCGAATAACCTTCGAGCGGGTAGCCGCCAGTGGTGGAGAGGGCGCGCGTCACCACCTGCAACCGTGGGCCGGGAATCAGTCCTCGGTTGATGGCTTTCTTCACGTCAACATCGCTGTACATCGCGCCTTCGGTCTCCACGTCTCGCATCGTGGTGAACCCTGCCTCGAGATCTTTCCTGGCATTCACCACCGCCTCGATGGTCCGGTACTGCCAACTCTCCTTTAAGAGTTGCTCTTCGTAACGCCCATGCGATTCCCCAGTGAGAAACAAGTGCGTGTGGGCGTCGATCAGACCTGGCAGGACAGTTTCCTTTGTCAGGTCAATAACCTGCGCCCCGGAGGGAATTTTGACTTGCCCGGCCGGACCCACTTCCTCAATTTTCTCTCCACGGATGAGTACCACTTGATTGACAGAAACCTGGCCGGTTTTTGAGTCCACCAGCCGCCCCGCCTTAACTGCAACAATCCTGCTGGAGCCTCCTTGAGACGGAGTGGGCCGGTCGGCCCCGAATTGCCCGGGAGCTGCCCCTGCAAATGCCGCAGCGCCAAGAAGACAAATCAATGCCAGGGTCGTAAGCTTGAATCTGGCTTTGTTTCGCATATCGAAACCTCCAGGAAATTGGTTGAAGTGGATACTCAGGCATTTAAGCTCAGGCTGTTCAATCTACCTCTGCCCATTCCCTGCCATCAAATATTGGGAGGTGATTTTCCAGGCATTCTCGGCCCCAGCCAAACGAGTGCCACTGCGTCAATCAGGAAATGCGAAGCCATCGAGGGGAAAATCGTTCCCACCCGAATCACCGGAATTGAAAGCAGTGCTCCCAGAAGCGCTGCCCGCACAATCCCGCTTAAACCCTGGTATGCATGGGCCATTCCGAACACGACCGATGAAATTGCCGTAGCCAGAATGAAAGAATGGAACCATATGGAAAGTTCGGTCTGAAGGAATCCGCGGTACAAAAACTCCTCGCACACCGCGGCCGTGGGAGAAATCACGAGGGCGGCCCAGACCTTTTCCTTCAGTGTCTGGGGGATCAACGCATAAACTAAATCTGATTCCCGGGCGAACCATCCCCGTTGTTCGAACCAAACGACCAGGCCAAGCGACCCGAGTGAAACTCCGGAGAGCACTGCCATCCAGAAAACCATTGCCAGCATAGGAGCGGCTCGGAATCCGATGGCTGAAAAGGTGAGCGAAGATACCCAAACGACAACCCCGCCCAAGGCCGCGAGCATCCATTGCGAAAGCGCGGCAGAATAATAGAGCTGCAAGCGCGGCAGGGCAAGGATTTCGAGTTGTCGTGAAGTACGGTAGGAGAGCAGAGGGACCACCACTGCTAGAACGAACACAAAACCAGCTTCAACTATCTTTGTGATCATTCATTGCCCTTCGTTCCGGCCCGGGCGCGCGAATCAATGGACCAACAAGTATGCTCCCAGAACGGCGCGACATCGATCCCGGAAAATCTCCACTGGGGCGGCCTCCGGCCCCATCAGCCACTGGAGACAGTACCCATCCACCAGCGCACGAATGGTGACTGCTGCGTCCTCGGTCTTGACGCGGCGGAATTGCCTTTGCTTGATACCCTCTTCCACAATCGCCTGGTCCCGCTTTCTGCAGTTCTCAAAAAAGGCCGCGAAGAGAGATCGAAACCTTTCCTCGCGCACCCCCAGCGGCACGAAATCAAACATCACCACGTAGAGCTTGCGATTAACCTCTGCACTGTGAAAAAGGACCTCCAGCTCCGCCGCCAGCTTTGCGCGTGGCGCCGCATCGCTTTCGGTCACCTCGTCCAGCGTGTGATTCAACTGGGTCAGCAGCCACTTGAAAACAGCATACAAAAGGTCTTCTTTGGTCGGAAAATAGTAGAGCGCGCCCCCCTTACTTGAGTTGGCTCGTGCTACCACTGAATCAATCGTCGTGGCGTGAATTCCCTTTTCGAGTATTTCCGCGTAGCCCGCCTTAACGAGGTTTTCCATCGCGCGGTCGCGGCGAACGGGATCGATTGGGCGTGCACACATAAGCAGGGCCTGAATTCAATAAGGGTCTGGACGGATTTTGAATGTTCCTGGTTTTTTGTCAACATGTTTCGGCGAGGGTGGATTCTTGCGCGCATGATCGCCAACAAATCCCGCAAAACCATTGGTCAGCAGTCGCCGCACTGCGGGAGGTTGTGGTACTGTATTTAATTCAGCTAGGAATGCACACGCGAACGAAGAAGGATTAACTTTCTATGTTGAGACCCGCAGTCGTTTCCATACATATCGCACCCGCCGCCAAGGAGTCGACTACTTCGGTAAATGAGGTGCATGCCGTCCCCGGCAAAGGCCTCGAGGGCGACCGGTATTTCACACTGACCGGAACCTTCTGCGACAATCCCGGTCCGTCTTACGAAGTAACTTTGATCGAGTCTGAAGCAGTGGAGGCACTGAAGCGCGATTGTGGGCTGGAGCTGAGAGCGGGTGAGATTCGCCGTAATATCGTGACTCGCGGTGTGGCCCTGAATCACCTTGTGGGGCGCGAATTCAAGGTTGGAGGCGTATCCCTCCGGGGAATCCGCCTATGCGAACCTTGCGCGCACCTGGAAAAGCTGACGCGCCCTGGGATTATTTCCGGCCTCGCTCACCGCGGCGGACTTCGCGCACAGGTTCTCACCGAAGGCACCATTCGGGTGGGAGACCCGGTGAGTGAAGCATAGTTATAAGTCGCACCCATTCTGATTATGCCTGAGTTGAATCCATCCGAAGCATTGAGGGGCCGCGAGCGCCGGTTAAGTGGGTCGATTATCCTCGGAGTCCCAATCGTCCTCATCATTATAACTTTCCTCTTCTGGTACCAAACGTGGTTTGGGCGGCAGCTCTCTGAGTCAGATCTCCGCGAGTATTTGCAGGACACCTCCGTCCCGCACAAGACCCAACACGCCCTGACTCAGGTGGCCGCTGAAATCCTGAGACATGACCCGTCGGTCGAGGGGGTATATCCCCTGGTTGTCTCGCTGGCTGGCAACAATGAGGCGGGCCTTCGCTCCATGACGGCGTGGGTGATGGGCCAGGACAACAAATCGGCGGCATTTCACCAAGCGTTGCTGAAACTCGTGAACGACCCCGAGCCCTCTGTGCGCTGGAATGCCGCGCTGGCCCTGGCCAGGTTCGGCGACCCTGCGGGAGAACCTCAGCTCAAGTTAATGCTCCGCCCTTATAGCCTCGCAGCCCCGACGGCGGGTGCGATCACTTTCCGTGTAAGCACCGCAGATGCCGTTCGCAATGGGACCGTCGTGGCACACGTCAAGACTCAAGTTTCGAACTCCGTGGATGCCCGCTCCCCTGTGGCGGGGATATTGGAAAAGCGCATGGTTGCTGACGGGGCTACGATTGCCGCGGGTGATCCGATTGCCGTGATTTCCCCGGATGATCAGCAGGTGTGGGAAGCGCTCAGAGCGCTCTACCTTGTTGGCCAGCCCGAGGATCTTGTGGATGTGGATCGATACTCGCGGCCGGTGGCGGGGATGACCGACCGGGTGCGCCAGCAAGCCGTCTTGACTGCCGAAGCGATTCGGAAGCGTGCGGTCGGAACAACAGAGAAGCCTGACAAGCAGGGTCAAATGGAGGAAGCCAACCGTGAAAGACGGGTGGCGCCGGGCAGAGGGCAAACGCGGAAAGATCCCTAGCTGCGGATTTTCGCCGTTTAGCTTTGGACTCTATTCAGATTTGGAATCTGATGCCAAGTGTCTGTTCAACAGTTTCGATGGGGATCATCTCGATGGCATCCCAGGGACAGCCATCCAGAAACGCTCCGTCCGGCCCTTTGCTGGTGCACTTTTTGCACCCGATGCAAAGCGCGGGGTCAACTTCGATGCGGCCAAAGGGAGGATGGTCCTCGTCTTCAACCCAGTACATGCAGTCCTGGACGGGACAATATGGCACGCACGCCGGAGAGCCCGCACATCCAGTGCAGCATTCAGTAATCACAGCAAGCTCTCGGGGCTTTTTCTTGCGCGGGGTGTCAATGCCCTCGGACTTCGGATCGGACTTGACGACTTCGCCGGTCGGTATGAAGTAATGAGCCAAATGGTGCTCCCCTCGTCTCGAGTTTTGTCATTTTTGCAGACAGGGTAGGTTTATGTCAAGGAATTGCAGTAGGAGGCGAGGGCGTAATTTGCGGAGCGTCCATGACTGCCGCCGGCGTGAGGCAAGACGGCCTCAGCGAGGCGAAACTTTTCGGAGGTAAAGCCAATTGAATAGTCCGATTGCCTGGGTCCTCGTATTCCACATTCTGGGGTTTGTATTTTGGATGGCCGGCCTCTTGATGACCACTCTGGTGCTTGCGTCACACGCCGAAGAGAAGTCGCCGGAAGCTCGCCGTGTGCTCGAGCGTCTGGAAGTGAAATTACTGAAAGGGTTTGCCCACCCCGGCGCCGCCATCGCGATCCTTGCGGGCATTATCGTCATTTGGATCCAGCCCTCCTACATCCATCAGTCTTGGCTGCACGCCAAACTTTCCCTGGTTGCAATTATGATTGGCCTGGACTTTGTGGTGTATTGGCGCACCAGGGAATTTCATTCCGGACGAATCGAGCTAAAGCGCTCGGAGTGTATGATGTTGCATGGCATTATTTCTGTGGTTTTTCTTGGGATCTTGATTTTGGTCATGATTAAACCTTTTTCGCCGTAAGATTGAGCGTTAGGATTCGCCAACCAAGAAAAATGAGGAGGCGGAGAGTTGATTCGGCTTCCAGCTTTTCCAGAAGGAGAACACATTGGCCACGCCAAAAATAACGGTTAAAAACAACGGATCACTTCGAATCGAGGGTGAGGTTACGATTTGCGATATGCAAGGAGGCACGTTTGGCCTGGGAGGCCGTACGGTCATCAGCCTTTGCCGTTGCGGGCACTCGGAGAACAAGCCTTTCTGTGACGGAAGCCATAAGCGAGTCGGGTTTCAATCCGAAGTCCAGGCGCGCGAGCTTCCACCACCCGTACCCAAGTCCCCTACGGCGTAACCGACGCCTCATCCAGGCTCGGCGGATCGTGCTTTTACAGCGGCGTGAGCATTCGTTATCACGTACCCTAATTTTTCCAAAGGGACAGGTTTCACCAAAATGAATTCAAAATCCGGCAAGGACGCTCCCAAACTCCGCAGTCGGGATTGGTTTGGCAAAAATGACAGGTGGGGAATGGCTCATCGGGCGTGGCTGCGCGCCGAGGGCTTTAGTCAACGTGTGTTCGATGGCAAGCCGGTGATCGGAATCTGCAATTCGTGGAGCGAGTTGAATAACTGCAACGCGCACCTTCGGCAGGTGGCGGAAGCCGTCAAGCGCGGTGTATGGGAAGCGGGGGGATTTCCGTTGGAGTTTCCCACGATCTCACTGGGCGAGATGTTGATGAAGCCCACCACCATGCTCTTTCGCAATCTGATGGCGATGGACGTGGAGGAATCCATTCGCGCCCATCCCCTGGACGGCGTTGTGCTTCTTTGCGGTTGCGATAAAACAACGCCCGCACAACTCATGGGAGCGGCGAGTGCCGACATTCCCGCCCTCATGGTTCCGGGCGGACCAATGCTGCGGGGAATGTGGCAAGGCAAGGAACTCGGTTCAGGGACCGATACCCGCCGCCTGTGGGAGGAAGTTCGCGCCGGGCGTCTCAGCGAAGAAGCCTGGTGCGAAGTGGAAAGCTGCATTTCGCGCAGCGCGGGCCACTGCACGGTGATGGGCACCGCCTCCACGATGGCCAGCACGGCAGAGGCCCTGGGCATGACGCTCAGCGGGTCTGCCCACATCCCTGCCGCGGACTCCCGCCGCCTCGCCATCGCGGAGGAAAGCGGGCGGCGCATCGTCGAAGTGGTAAATGAAGATCTTCGACCCAGTCAAATTCTCACGTCCGAGGCTTTTGAAAATGCCATTCGAGTGTTGATGGCCATTGGTGGGTCGACCAACGCGGTGATCCATTTGGTGGCTATCGCCGGTCGTCTGGGAATGAATCTGCCCCTGACGAAATTCGACGAACTTTCCCGGTCGACGCCGATGGTGGCCAACGTCAAGCCCTCCGGGCAATTCCTGATGGAGGACCTTTTCTTCGCAGGTGGTCTGCCGGCGGTCATGAAGGAAATCGGCCCTCTGCTGCATTTGAATGCACGTACGGTGACAGGAAAAACGTTGGGCGAAGATATCAATCGCGCCGCTTGCTACAACCGCGAGGTCATCAAGACGCTGGACCAGCCGCTCCAAAAAGAGGGCGGCACAGTAATCCTGCAGGGTAATCTCGCGCCCCATGGCGCGGTGATCAAGCAATCCGCGGCTTCGCCCCAATTGCTTAAACACAAAGGTCGCACAGTGGTGTTTGAAAATAACGAAGATCTATTGGCGCGCCTCGACGACCCCAATTTGAAAGTTGATGAAGGCAGCGTTTTGGTCCTCAAAAACGCAGGCCCCAAGGGAGCGCCAGGCATGCCGGAGTGGGGCCATTTGCCAATCCCAGCCAAGTTGCTTCAAGCCGGCGTGCGCGACATGGTGCGCCTCAGCGACGCCCGAATCAGCGGGACGAGCTTTGGTACAATCGTTGTTCATATTTGTCCGGAATCGGCGGTAGGCGGACCCTTCGCAATCGTCCGGGAGGGTGACGAAATTGAGCTGGATGTATCCGGGCGCCACCTGGAGCTGCGCGTGCCTGAGGCCGAAATCAAGAAGCGCCTGGAAGAGTGGCGACCCAGGGAGCCTCACTACACGCGCGGGTACGGGAAGATGTATTTGGACCACATCCTTCAGGCGCATGAAGGGTGCGACTTCGACTTTCTGCGCGGCCGAGACGAGAAATCCGGAGACGTTCTCGAGCGATTCCGCAATCCCGGCTTGTAATCGATGTCCGCTTGAAATATTTCAGGTATATAATCGCTCCATCCAACAGGATTGAGCCATTCTTGATTCCCAGTTCCTGATACCAGCCCGTGGCCCACTAATCCTGGTCGAGGAGGAATCGAATGCGCGCACCAAAATGTCAGTATTGCGGGTCCTCGGAAACAATCACGTCACCCAGCGGACATCATTTGATTTGCGCTGGATGCAACCGGATAATCATAAAGTCGTGTCCCCACAAGCGCCCTGGTGGGGGGCGGAAGACCAAACCAGCTCGCGCAGGCGCTGAAGCGAACTAGATCTCAAGCCCGAAGTAAGCGGAGTGAGTTATCCGGAACTTATTTGCTCCTGATCCAGGGAGCGCCAATTTCCAGCACCATGATGAACTCCGCTCCGCATGACGGACTGAAGCCGGGGCGATGGCCGTATTGCGGCCTGTTCCATATCCTCATTCTGTTCGCTGGCCTGCCGGGCCGACATATATCGGCAACTGAAAACCTGCAACCTTATGTGAACTCTGTGATGCGCGGACATCCCGGTGCGGCGATAGTCTCCAATCCTGCCACGGGCGAGATTCTCGCTGTGTGGAACCCCTCGGAGGCGTTCGATAAAGCATATCCGCCCGGCTCCACGGCGAAATTAGTGGCCAGCGCCGCCGCCCTCGAGGAAGGTGTCATATCACCCACCGAGCGTAACTTCTGTCATCGTACGCCTGAGCTCTTGGGAGAGGCCTACCACTGCTCCCATCCTCCACCTCACGCGCCATACACGCTAGGCTCCGCGATTTCAAATTCCTGTAATTATTTCTTTTCAGCCTTGAGTCTGCGCCTGACCTCTGTTCAGCTCGCCCATTGGTATGCGGTGTTCGGATTTGGCACCCCGGTGGAGGGCGCGGGCTCCGCGTCCAATGCCGGGTTGGCTCGAGTCGGGGATAGCCCTGTGGAAAAGGCTCTTGCGACACTAGGCGAGAAATCCATCCTCGCGACCCCGGCACAACTACTGCAGGCATATTCAGCTGTAGCCAATCGGGGGCCGGTCTATCGTCTGTGGAATCCCGGAGTGGGCGGGAGCGGACCGCCTCGAGTTGTTCGCAATGTGAAACTGCAGCCCCAAACATTTGACCTTTTGAACTCTGCGTTCATCCAATGCGTGAAATCTGGAACCGGCCAAGAGGCAGGTGTACCGGAAGTTCACGTGGCCGGTAAAACAGGAACAGCAACAAACGCTCATGGGAGCAGAACGACGCACGCCTGGTTCGTGGGATATGCTCCGGCGGAGGATCCGGAAATTATCCTTGTCATTTTTCTCGAGCGGGGCACGGGCGCCCGCGATGCATCTCCCCTGGCGGGAAAGATTCTCAAGCATTATTTCTTGTCCAAGGGTCAAAAGCAATGAAACAGGTCTTTACCATCCTGAGCTTGCTGATTCTTGCCGGCGGGCCGACGCCGCTCCGGGGTGAAGACTTCCGCATCGAATGGCTTTCCGGCAGATCCGTCCAGTCCCTGAAATTCGTGGCGGGCGCGGATACTGTCCAGCTTTGCCCAATCGGACAAAAGAAACGCTGCCTCGCGCTCCCCCGCGGTGCGACTGCATCCTGCGCTCGTTCGGGAACTTCTCTTCTGTGCAAAGCCACGAACACGATTCGACAGTTCCAAAACTTCACCGCCACCTCCCCAACTCTGTTTCAGGTCGAAGCTGCATCATCAAAATCCGGGAAAAGTGAAGCCCGACGCGCGGGTCAGGCTCGAAATGCTGAAATACGCTCCACCGTAGCGGGCACCCGCATTGTCCTGGTGCTCGACCTGGAAAATTACGTGGCCGGCGTACTGACGGGTGAGGCAGGAATCCTTAGAAGTCCGCCGGCACTTGAAGCAATGGCCATTGTAGCTCGCACCTGGGCGCTGAGGTCTCGCGGGCGGCACAGGCTCACGGGATTTGATTTCTGCTCCTTAACTCACTGCCAGGTTTTCAGTTTCCCATCGGATTCCGGAGGAACTCTCCCCGCCTCAATCGCGCTCGCGCTTCACCAAACGCGTGGAAAGGTTTTGAAATACAGCGGCCAATTGATTGACGTTTATTTCAGCGCGGACTGCGGCGGCATGACGGAAGCAGCCGGGGAGATTTGGTCCGACCGGGATGCGCCTTATCTCATCAGCATCCGGGATCCTTATTGCGCCGGCAGCGAACATTCGTCGTGGCGGCAAATCCTCGCCTTAGCAACCGTCGGCAAAATTGTGCGCACCGAAATTGGCTTGCCCATGCGAGCCCCTCTTCGCGATTTGAGGATCGACACTCAGGACGCTTCAGGCCGCGCTCGCACCTTGCTTTTGGAAGGTGGCTCCCCGCAACGCATCGATGCGAATGAATTTCGTTATGCCGTGAACAGACGGCTGGGATGGAATACGCTGAAGAGCAATCTCTACACGGTGGAGCGGAGCGGCGAGTCATTGATTTTTACTGGACGTGGCCTGGGGCACGGAGTTGGCCTTTGCCAGGCCGGGGCGGAACGGATGGGGCAGTTAAACATGGATAGCGAAAAAATCCTAGCGGCCTATTTTCCCGGGACGACGCTTGGGGATACAGCGCCCCTAAAATCCAGTGACCCCATCCTATCGAGCGAGCATTTCGAGTTGGTCTTCCCGGAAGGGCAGCAAGGCTTGGTGGATGAATCGCTCCATGCCCTCGAATCCGCTCGCAGCCAATTCGAAGGCCAATTGGGCCCCCTCCCCGCCAAGATTCGAGTGGAAACTTTCGCGACTATGACCGATTTTATTCGTGCCTCCGGCCAACCAGGCTGGGTGGCGGCATCCACCGACGGAGTTTCCATTTCGCTTCAGCCTTTGAGCACACTCAAGCGCAAAGGCATTCTCACTTCAACTCTACGTCACGAACTGGCTCACCTGGCCATCCACCGCCAGCGCTCGCCGAAAGTTCCACGTTGGTTTGAAGAAGGGATGGTGGTCTATCTGACCAAAGAGCCTGTGACTTACAAGAGCGGTTTCGACTTTCGCGGCCGGTCGTTGGAAGAGTGCATTTCAAAACCCCGCTCGGAAGCTGAGATGAAAGCCGCATACGCGCGGGCGCTGGACCGGATCCGCACTCTCGCACGCGAGCGGGGCGAGGCCGCCATCTGGCAAATTCTCAGGCAGCCCTCCGAGGACGACATTCGCCGGATCAAGAACTAATTAGGAAGAATATCGGGATTAAGTTTGGGTGCTCGAGTCTTGTCGGGGATTCAATCGCGCCAGCGAGAGCAGAGTGAAAAACCAGCCTGCGACGAGGAGCAGGAGCCCAAAACCCAATCGCAAGGCCGCTTCGGTGTAGTCCCAAAACCCGGGCGTAACTTGGGGATGCCAGCCAAAGAGAAAGCTCGCAAGCCAGCCAAATACCAGCACGCCGGCAACGCTCGTGAGAAACGAACCACGGTATAGGCAGTTACCGAATATATGTTTACTCTGCCGAAAGGCTTCCCCCCAACCCGACCGCAAGAGTGTCATAAGGAAAGTCAGCAGGAATCCACAGACCACAACCCACACCGCCGACTCAATCCACCAGATGATTTTTTCGATGACGATATGGCTGGTGGGTTTCTGGGAATGGAATGTCAGGAACGACGCGATCTCCACCGTGTGCTCATCCACCCAGCCCAAAACCAAAGAAACCAGATAAGTCAAAACCGCCGCCCCCAATGCCAACCAGACAGTCCGCGCCAGGAGTCTCCGATTGAAAGTGACAAACGTGAGGCCACTGCTCGGCGGGCCGCCGAATCCGGCAGCTTCAACGGCGCTTGCAACCGTACCGGCCAGAACACTAATCGCGATCAGAACTTGCGCCAGCCCCCAGACGAAGGTCAGCACCAACATCAGCGCGGAGGATTCAGGCAGCGACAGCCATTGATAAGCCGCCAACACCCACAAAGCAGAAAGCACGCCCAGCCCCAGAAGCGCGAATGGACTGCGCGCGACCAACCTCAAACTCCATAGCCAAGCTTCAAGAGTCTTCTTCATTTTTCAAGTGCCCGTAGTCTTCCTAACGCTATCTCGGCTTCACCGTTACAGTAAGGCTCCGCGTTGAGCTTTGCCGGGCCGGTTCGTACATGGGCAGTACTCTCGCAGGGTTGGCCTGGAACGTCCCCGGAGTCACGGCTTTCAGCAAGTAATGGAACTGTCCCTGCCCCCGCTGGAACCGGGTGGAGAACAATGCCGCGCGGTCATCATGGAATTCCCGTTGCGTATAGTAGTAATCCCACCACGGCGGCCTGGATTTTAGTTCATACAAGTTCTCCTGCTCGATGAAATCAAACCCGGCAGGAATGGGATCTTCAATTTGCAGGTATTTTTCGTCGGCTGTCGCGCTCACCGTCAATCTCACCACCACAATGTCTCCGCTTTGGACATCGCCAGTCAGCGGCTGCTCGTCATATACAAAGCGATCTTTCAGCTTTTCAGGAACGAGCTTGAAATACTCGCGAACGACATTCAGCGCCGTACTCCCGGTCGGCGCAGGTTTGGGCTCGCGCGTAAAATATGTGGCAAACGCGGACCAGTAAAGGACCCCCGGCCCGCTTTTCTCCACTCGAACCTCATTGGGGCCCGCGTGAATGTCCGGCGGATTAAAAGTGACGACAAACGGCTGCGGATTGCTGACATCTTTTTCCGTGATACGCCGGTCAGCAACCTTCTTCCCGTTCACGAAAAGGGTCAATGAGTAATTCGGTTTCAACTCGCCCGAAACTTTCAAATAGTCGATCAACCCATAGACCGCCGTCGCGGTTTGTTCCGTGGATTGCCAGAAATAGCCGTCGGAACGATGGTCAATCAGCCAGCGCGCAGCTTTGGGCAACAGCTCGCTCTTCGGGTCAAGGTCGGCAAGGACTTTGACGGCGTACGCTGTGGTCTCAAAAGAATTGTCGGAAGAAAAATCAATCATCACCTGACGCTCCGACTGCCACCAGGCATAGGGCTCGCCAATCTTCACGGATTGTTCGAGCTTCTTGACGAACACCTGTGCGCGAGGATCCTTCTGATGGGCCAGCAGCAAAGCCATCAACGCATCCCCGTGCGATGAGAGTTTGTTTCGCGTTTCGTAAAGCCCGTTGAAGAGCTGCGGGTCCACCGGGCCACTGATCGCCAGCGCGTATACCATGTAGGCGCGAATGTCCGCGATCGCCTCAGGATTTTCATTAATTTGCTTCAACAGCGACTCCCGGCCACGCCTCAATCGATCTTCATTGATTGAATAGCCAGCTTCCTTCGCCTGGGTGAATCCGGCCACTACGTAGGCAGTCATAAAGGGATGGGTTTCGTCGGTTTGCCACCAGCCCCAACCACCGTCCTCATGCTGGAATCGATAGAGCCTATCGAGTCCCGCTGCGATTTTCTTGTCCAATTCAATCGACGCTCCCGGCGGGGTCAGGCCCAGGTCCTTCACGGCGCGCGTCACGATAATGTTGGGCAGGAAGCTTGACATGGTCTGCTCCACGCACCCGTAAGGATAGCTGGACAGGAATTCGAGCGCGGAGAAGATGGTCCCCGCCATGGATGGCGCCATATCTATGCGCAACGAGGAGGCGTCTGGGTTGATATCTGCAGGCAGAGTCACTTGGTTCTTGGACTCCGTCCCATCCGACATCAGCGTGGAAGAGAATGAGTTGTTTAGTTTCAAGCCCCACGGCTCCACCGGAGCCGTAAGTTCCACAGCGTCCGACTCTTCGTCGGTCAGCGCCTTGGCGAGGAATTTGGCTTGCCCGATCTTCGTTGCGTGGACCGTCCACGTGACCACAGCCTCGCCGTTCTTCGGGACCACGAGGGGGCTTGGAGCGCTTTCAGCCAATTCAACCCCTGTCGCCTCCAGAGACATCTGAGCCGTTTTGTCAGACTCCAGGTAGTTGTGGACAATCCCCGTCACCGTGACCGTATCTCCCTGGGTAAAGAACCTCGGAAGCTCCAAACGCAAGATCAGGTCTTTACGCGTAATCGCCTTCTGCGTCACCTGGCCCACCAGCGTGTCTCGGCTGATGGCCCGCACCGTCGCCCGCCAGGTGGTGAGCGAGTCGGGGAAATTGAATGTGGCGCGCGCGCGCCCGGAGGAGTCCGTCACCACGGACGGCATCCAATAAATCGTATCGGGAAAATACTTTCGGATTTTCGGCTGAACAACCTGGCCGGCATTCTTGAAATCCGCGAGTTGGGTGGGGGCTCGCAACCGCGTCAGGTCCATTTTCTTGTCGCCCGAATAGCCACTGAACCAATACGCAGTTGAAAGTTCCGTGTACACCCTGTCCCAATTCTTGCCGTAGAAGGTTTTTTCGGGCGCCTGGACAGTGTCCGGTTGGATCGCATAAATAGCCTCGTCGACCACGCCCAGGCTCACTTCGGTGCTTACCGGCTTGCCGCTCGCATCGACAGTCCGGATGGTATAGGTAACCTTGTCATTGGGCCTGTACTTGTCCTTATCGGTTTCAACCGTCACCTTCAAGACTTTTTCAGCGGCGGGAACTGCAACGTCCTTGGTCACCTCCGACAGTTGCTCATCCTTTACGTAAGCAACGCCGACGAAGAAGTTGGGCTCATAACGTTCTTCGATGGGAATATCAACCTTCAGCGAATTCCCCGTTACGGCGCGCACCGCCCAGGTGTAAACTTGCCGGCCTTCAGTCGTCACCAGAACCTGCGCGTTGGGCTGGTTGGTCACAATCAAGACATGGGCGGTATCGCCTGGCTTATAACTGTGCTTGTCCAGATAAATCTCCGGCCGCCGGTTGCGCAAATATTCGTCGGGGTATGTGACGTCGGAAATCCACAAGTAGGAATCGAATCTTGCCTCGCGGCCGTTGGAATCAGTGGCGCCCGCCCGTATGGAGACATAAGGAATCTTGGGCACCTTGTATTCAAAACGTCCCGCACCGTTCTGATCTGTCTTGACGGTCGCCTGGGTCGAGGGGCCTACCGCATTCTCCTCACCCCAATAGTTGCGCCGTTCAAATGTCAAATTGACATTCATCGACACGGGCTGTGAGTCATAGTCGAAAGTTCGAACTGTAACCCTAGCCTGGTCGCCCGGCGCATAAACGTAGCGATCGGTGTCGAGCATGACGACCACGGTGGAGTAAGTGGCCAGTGCGGCTCGGCCTCCCACAATTTCGTGATTGCTCGCGTCAGTAACATGCGCTTCCACTCGGTAGGTGTAATCGGTGTGGTGTTCCTCATCCACTTCAGTAGGCACCGAAATTGTCAACAGCCCATTCGCATCCAATTGTCCTGTGCCCTGGCTGATTTCATCGCCAATGTACCCGCCCCGGTTTGGTCCTTCGCTCCCACCTTCGTCCTCTCCGCCTGATCCGCCGCCTTCGCCTTCAAAGTCGGAAACGCCCCATAAAATCTGCCAATAGGGGAAATAGTAAGTGGACCTGTAGACGGAGTATTTCACCTGACCATTCGCCACTGGGGCGCCAAAGTAATACTTTCCGCTGATGGTGGCCCTGATAGAATCGCCCTCAAGGTACCGCTTTTTATCCGTTGAGACGGTCACTTCAAACTCAGGTTTCTGGTATTCCTTGACCTCGAAGGATCCATAAACGGTCTTATCGCCGATGTGCGCGACAATCGAGTAAGTCCCAATCGAAGCCAGTGGTCCCAAAACCAGCTTGCCGCTGAAAGAGCCGAAGCTGGAGAGGGGCAACTTCTGCTGGTAAAGGGATTTTTGATTGGCGTCGGTAATCTCCACCGTCACCGGACTGGGCACATCCGTGCTGTATTTTCCGGCGACGCGGGCTCTCAGGATCCCCTTGAATCCCACCTCGTGCGTGGGCCGGTAAACCGGCCGGTCCGTATAGATGTACCCGACGTACTCGGTTGCCGACGTATCGTAGAAGAAAAAGGGTTCGACGCTGGAGGCGACAAAATCCTGATCCGTTTTCGCCAGCATGATGGCGTTTTCGATTTTAACGTCTTTGAGCTTCGCCTCCGAAATCCCCTGGGCGTCGGTTATGCCGAGAGCCACCTGTTCATGGTTGTTAATCACCACGGTTTGCGCGCCCTCGACGGGGGCGCCTGAATCGCGATGGACGACGAAAAGAAGAACCTGGCCGGGCGCACTCTTGGAGACCAACGCCATGTCTGTGATCATCAGGAGCGTGTAAGCTCGAAGGCCGGCGCTCGTGACTTCAATCAGATAAAGGCCCTTAGTGTGGAGGTCGACGGGGATTTCCTGCCATTCCGTGTCGCGGGTGCGCGGCAATAGTTCACGCCAGGACAGGACGAGTTGCTGCCGGTTGAGCAGGGGCATTTGGGCGTAAGCCGTCACGTCGAGAGGAATTCGAGTGACTGGTTTCGAAGCGAGTTGGGCGGCGTGGCGTTGAGCACGGGTTTCGTAACTGACTTGTTCGCGAAAGAAATCACGGATCCACTCCCGCCAGTTGCGTTTCCAATCGTGGAAGCGCTCCAGCCACGTTTTCTCGCGGGCCAGCTCTTGCTTCATGCTGCCGAAGGAATGGGCGTCCTTCAGCTTGGCAAAAAACTGGATGGGATCGTTCACATGATAAATCCGAAAATCCAGGTGATCGACCCGCCGGAATTCAATCGAGACATTGGGCTTCTGGGAAGGCGCGTAGGTTTGCCGCGAGGACACGGAGAAATACGGCTCGGTGGATTCCGGCGTGTCTCCCTGACCCTCTTGAGCACGGGCCAGGGACGGCGTGAGCAGTGCGCTCATCAAGAAGATGAGGCCAAGCGCGGCCGCAAATTGCCAAACGCGGCCGACGGAGGTACCGCCCAGAGAGGACAAGCACTCTCTATTCTGCCTTCGCGAAATTGGTTGTCCCAAACTCATGGCCGCCTATCGCAATAATTCAAATCGATACACACCCAAGAAGCGGGGATTCGCTTCTATCGGACGCCAATGGGCGTCCGGATGGCGCGCCAATAAATTCACTTCCACTTCGCGTATTTCCCCCCGGTGACCGTTCAGGTCGCCCGTATGATAAACAATCCACTCCAGCCCGCGCGGCTGGAAGTACGACGGGCCGATAAAAATCATGGAGTGAAAAGGCTGCCGCTCGCCCGGCTGATGGTAGAAAAGCAAATCCCCGGGCCTGGCTGCGCGAATATTTCTGGAAATAAAAAATGAATTGTAATGCAACAGCGTTCCGGCGTCGGCAAACTCCCCGAAAGCGCCGCGATCGATGTCGTAAGGCACAAAGGGTCCCGGCTGGACGCGAAACAATCCGCGGCCCAGTGGCCATTCCGGGTAGACAAATTTCATGATGTCCTTAAAGCCGGGATCATATGAAAGGTTCATGGAATGGCGCCATGCCGCAGTGTGCGGCGCCAGCGCATTGCGGTAAGCGAATCTCACCAGCGCCGCGCAGTCGTCAATTTCCTCGTGCGCTTCTGGCGCCGGCCGGTAATACTGCAACTCGGCCAAATACGTGACCCAACGAACAAAATCCTCGCGGTCTTGCTCGCTGTCAAGCCGGGCTGTGTCCGGAAGACCGTCGCCCCATCGGTCGGTCCAAGTCCCTGTCTGGGCAATCGAAGGGGCAGGGTGATTTGGCCGGGAGGGCATGGCAGGGACGCTTCGCGCGATTCGACTCAATCCCAGACTTCCCGCTATCAGTCCAATGAGGAATGCGGCACTGAGGAAAATCGAAGAGGGTGAGTTCAAACCGTGCCGCACTTTGATCTCTCGAATGTAAATGAAATCTGAAACTGGGGGGATTCTAAGGCCATCCATGCAGGAGCGCAAGCGCATTTTCGGATTGATAAATATTGCGCTCAAACTGGAGTGCGATACAATACTCGCACGGACAGGGCATTGGAATCTATATTCTCAAGCACTCTTTCGAATGGTAAGCCAGTTTCGAACAGGTCAAGCACTGACGGTCCCAATGGGCTGCCCCAGCATGGAGGTCTTCCAATGACCAAAGCAGAAGGGCTACAAGTCTCCGCGGACGAACAGGCAAAGCTTTCATTGAAGGAAGAAGGGGCATCTTCCGCGATCGAACAGCGCCTGACGGCGATCGAGGCGCGCCTGCTCAATTTGGAGCGTCGCGCGCCAGAGGATCGGGTCTCCATGGTAGTGTTCAGTGGTGAAATGGACCGCGTGTTGGCCGCCTTTGTGATCGCAACGGGCGCCGCTTCCATGGGGATGGAAGTTTCAATGTTCTTCACCTTTTGGGGGCTGAGCGCATTGCGAAAGAAATGAAGTTACCGAGGCAAGCGTTGGAATGAGAAGATGATGGCCCTGATGACGCCCGGGAACACGCGCGGCCTTCCTGTTTCCAAGCTGAACTTTTTTGGAATAGGCTCCAAGCTCCTGCGAAAAATGATGAGGGATAAAAATGTGGCCAGCCTGGAAGAATTGATCGCCATGAGTCGCGAATTTGGCGTGAATGTAGTCGCATGCCAGATGTCCATGGACGTGATGGGTGTGGGCCGTGATGAGTTGGCCGATGGGATCGAGGTGGGAGGAGCGGCCACTTTCCTTGGAGACGCAGCACGGTCAAGAATCTCGTTGTTTATCTGATAGACCCGAAAAATGCGTTCGACAAAACTCCGGAGAACAAAACCATCGAACAGATTCCCGAAATTACAGCGGCCGAGCTGAAACAGAAGCTGGACGACAAGGAAAACTTGTTTCTACTCGATGCCCGCAACGAAGACGAATTCAACCACTGGCGAGTTGAGAGCCGTCATCCGCTGCCCACCGCCAACGTGCCTTACTTCGCCTTTATCGAGGACGAGGAGAACAGCATAAAGAAAGTTCCGCGCGGTTCACAGGTTGTGGTCCTCTGCGCCAAGGGAGGCTCGTCCGATTATGTCGCGCAACTTCTCCGCGACCACGGCTACGAGGCTATGAACGTCGCGGGTGGCATGATTGCCTGGGGGAACCTTCACGAAATTCGCTCTGTCGTCCGGGAAAGGAACCTGGAAATCCACCAAGTCGATCGAGTCGGCAAAGGGTGCCTTTCCTATATCGTTTTGACTTCCGCGGGAAGCATCGTGATTGATCCCTCCCGGCACGTGAAAGACTATTTGGAATTCACGGGCGCCCGTGGCAGTGAAATCCGCATGGTGATTGATACGCACGCTCACGCCGATCACATCAGCGGGGGCGCTACGCTTTCCCAGGCCGCCCAGGCACGTTATTTCTTGCACCCGTTCGATGCTATTCATCAGATGGATGCCTTGCGCGCGCGCTTTCAGTTCGAGCCCCTCTGGGACGGTAAAGAACTTGAACTCGGTGGCGTCACCATCCGGACCATCCACACGCCCGGGCATACCTTGGGCGAAATCAGCCTGCTGCTTAACGAAAAATATTTGCTCACCGGAGATACGCTCTTCATTCGCTCCGCCGGGCGGCCAGACCTGGGGGGCAAGGGAGAGTCATGGAGCCACGATATGTACGCGACCGTTTTTCATCGCCTCCTGTCCGTCCCGGCAACCGCGACGGTGTTGCCCGGTCACTACAGTGATCTTGCAGAGGCGAACGACGATGGGACTTTTGCTGCCCGGCTCGACGAGGTCCTGAAAACAAATGACCTGTTGCGTCCCCGAACTGAACAGGAATTTGTTCAGCACATCATGTCCAGCCTTCCGGAATTTCCCAAACAATACGTGGACATCAAGCGGATCAATCTGGGGCTGCATCCGGCGGATGAAGAAAAGCAAAGCGAACTCGAGTTGGACAAAAACGCATGCGCCCTGGCCAAGCATAATTGAGAAAATTTAGGACAATCCACAAGTCAAGGAGTGCCTGTGACCAGCGTTTCTTTTGACAAAGAACTTGATGTACGTGGGGCCAAGTGCCCCATGCCGATTGTTAAAGCGCGGAAGGAAGTCCTCGGGCTCACTACCGGCCAAGTTCTGAAGGTCATCAGCACTGACCCCGGATCGATGTTGGATTTTCAGGGCTGGGCCAAGATGGCGCAGAACATCGAGTTGGTCAATCAGGAAATCTCGCGTGACGATGGAGGGAAAGACCTGTACATCCACTTTGTGCGCCGAAGTGCATGATGCGCGGAGTGGAGCACCATGCGCCGATCCCGTACCCACAATGCCCCCGATCCCGCTGCAATCTTCACCCCTTTAGGTTGAGCGTGGGGAGAAACTGCGGCGCCTTGCGCAGCTTCGTGGCTTGCTCGAATGCGTAGGCCAGCTTGATCAACACCGGCTCGCTGTAAGCCCTGCCGAAAAAAGAAATCCCAATCGGAAGACCAAAGACGAACCCAGCAGGAACGCAGATGTTGGGATAGCCCGCGACCGCGGCCGGGCTGGAGCTGCCTCCCGTATCGTGGTCACCGTTCACCAGGTCGGTGGTCCATGCAGGCCCGCCGGCCGGGGCCACGATGGCATTTAGATGGAATTCTTCCATCACCGCGTCAATCCCTTCCGTGCGCGACAGGCGGTGATTCTTCTCCAGCGCATCCAGATAGGCCTTGTCGGTGAGCGGCCCCTTTGCCTCCGCCTTGATAAAGACATCCTGGCCAAAATAAGGCATCTCGCGTTCGCGATTTTTTTCGTTGAATTCGATGATCTCTTTCAGCGTATGGACGGGCGCGCCAGGTCCCAGCGTGGCGAGGTATGCATTGAGGTCAGTCTTGAGTTCGTAGAGGAGCACGTCAAACTCGGAATCACCGAATTTCTCCGCGGTCTCAATGTCCGCGGGATCGACGATTACCGCGCCTTCATGCTTCAATGCGTCCAGCGCCTTTTCCATGAGCTGGTTCACAGCATCATTGGCGCCAAAAAGTTTTCGCGCCACGCCAATGCGCGCGCCTTTTAATCCCGCGGGATCCAAATAGGGCGTATAGTCCGATTGCGCCTTGCCGCGGCTCTCGGCGGTCGCGTTATCTTCAAGATCGAGTCCCGCCAACGCCCCCAATAAAATTGCGGCATCACTGACGCTTCTCGTCATCGGTCCGGAGGTGTCCTGGCTGTGCGCAATGGGAATGATGCCGGTGCGGCTCACCAACCCCAACGTGGGTTTGATCCCAACCAGGCCGTTGACAGAGGACGGGCACACGATGGAGCCGTCCGTTTCCGTGCCGATCGCCACCGCCACGAGATTTGCCGACGCCGCAGCCCCTGAGCCCGAGCTTGATCCGCAGGGATTGCGGTCGAGCGCGTAAGGATTGCGCGTTAGTCCTCCGCGCCCGCTCCACCCGCTGGTGGAGTGGTTGGAGCGAATGTTGGCCCATTCGCTAAGATTTGTTTTCCCGAGTATTACCGCACCAGCTTCGCGCAGCCGTCTGGCCACGAACGAATCCTGGAGCGGGGCCGACCCTTGCAGCGCGAGCGAGCCGGCGGTGGTCGTCATGCGGTCGTGAGTTCCGATGTTGTCTTTGATGAGAACGGGGATGCCGTGCATGGGCCCGCGCGGCCCTTTGGCCTTGCGTTCCCGGTCCAGCTCGCCGGCAATGGCAAGCGCGTCGGGATTCAACTCAATGATGGAGTTGATCGCCGGCCCGCGCTTGTCGATGGCGTCAATCCTCGCCAGATATTTTTCTGCAATCGAGCGTGCCGTAAGCTGGCCGGATTTCATTTTCTCCTGAAGCGTCGCGATAGTCACCTCGTCCAGCTCGAATGGCTTTACACGCTCGGGAGAACTCGCGCTTTCGCCCGGACGCCCAAGCGCCGCCATCCCCCGCCCCGCCGCGTTGGCCACCGCGGCTCCGAGCAATGTCGATTGGAGAAATCTCCTTCGGCTTTGGGATGAACTCCGTTGATTATCGTTTTTGCTTTTCTTCAAGGCGCCACCTCAACTAGGTTGTTAAATATCCATGGCCAAGTCTTTCCAGCCCGTTTCCACGTAATGTCTCTGCCGGCAATTCTGTGCACTCTAGCACATTGTGGATGGGGAGCGACTTGGCTTTCGCAATCCTCCTCTCTGACGCCGCAAAAGGCAAAAAGGTAACTTGCAGCGGCCCCCGCTGAGATTGAGGTTGAACTTCGGCGCGCGAGCCGGAATAATGAATGCCATTACTGAAGGCTAAGGGAGACTACATGACGCGCCAGAAGATTTCGTGGATGGTATTACCGGGTATTTTAATTCTCGCAGTCCAAGTTGCCGTCGGGCAAAAGATCTCGGTCGATGGCACTCCCGCGGATACGGGCTACAACGTCGGCTCGGTCGCCCTCATTCGTGCCACGCTGAAGGGAGTGTCGGGCGATCCCAGCCGCTACGCGCTTTTCGCCAACATTCAGTATGTCGGCACCACGGCGGAGGCGAGCGTGCAGATGGATCAAAAATCGGAAGCAGCTCCGGGCGAGTGGCGCTACGAGGCCGAGTGGCCCATCCCCTCGGATGCACCCACCGGCGTCTACTCCGTGAATGTAAAGGTGGAAGACCGCAAGGCGCACAGCGTGGTGGCCACGGGCAATCTGCCCGGCTTTGCCGCCTACAAAAAATTGGTGCGCATTACGCGGGTCACTCTGAACAAGACTTTCTACGCTCCCGGGGAATCGATTGGGTGTGAAGTAGCCCTTGCGAACCTGACCGGAGCAGACCTGAAAAACCTGCGTGTCGAATTCTCCAACGCCAACTATCCATGGATATCCACCTTCTCCGGGGAAGCCAAACTTTCCGGCCAGAAGGTGGAGAACCCGGAACTGGGCTTGAAGGTGATGGTCGATCACCTGAATCTTGCGGCGCGCAACGAAGCGCTTATTCCCATGATGCCGGCGGGAACTGCGGCCTATCTCCAGGGCACTCAGGTGGCGGTGCTGGGCGCGGGCGGCCCGGCGCGAAGTTTCAAGCTTCCGCCTCCCGAGGTCGACACTTATACCATCGCCGTCTGGAATGAAGCGCGCACCATACTCTACGACATGCAGTTCTCACCGCAGGTGGTGGTGCGAGACCCCGCCCGCGTTTTGCCCAAGCCCTATAGCAGCCACAACTACACTCACGCCTACAACGATGAGATCGACTATAAGAAATATCGGGAATTCTACGCGCCCGGGGAAATGTCCTCAGCCATCACCGTGGACCACGCGCGGACACTCTTCCGGCCGGGCGACCAGACGACGGTCAAAGTAACTGTTAAGAACACCACGGCCGCGCCTTGGAGCGGAGTGGAGCTTCATGCTGAAATCGTAGATGGCCGCGGCAATCAACTCCACGTGGGCACGTTGGCGTCAGGGATGAATCTGGCTCCCCGGGAGTCCCGCAACGTTGACGGCGATTTGGACAAAGTGCCCACCACCCTGCCTTCGGGAGACTACAAACTGTCATTGACGCTTGCTTCCGCCGATGCGAAACCTTTGGCGACCACTACATCCGACCTAGCTGTAAATTCCCTGCCGGCATCCCTCCTCGTTTTCTGCCCGCACGAAGATGACGAGCACCCTTACGCGGGGCTGATACGCGCCGCGGTGGAAGCTGGAATCCCGGTGCGCGTGGTATTTTTCACGGGCGGTGATGTGGGCGAGTGCGAGCGCTACTTCAACAAACCCTGCGGGCCCAACGAAGCGCGCGAATTTGGGACGGTGCGCATGGAAGAGTCTACGGAGGCCCTCGAGCACATGGGCCTCACACGCGACCACGTGATGTTTCTAGGCTTGCCCGATGGCGGATCGGGTGCCATCTGGCGCGAAAACATTAAAGTATCGAATCCTTTTCTGGACATCTATCTTGCCACCAACCACGCGCCCTACGAAAACCTGGTAAAACCCAATCTCCCGTATGCGCGCGACGCAGTGATTGACGTGGTGAAGCAAATCATCATGGATTTCCATCCCGCGATGATTGCTACTTCGCATCCCGACGAGCGGCACGTGGACCATCGCACGGCCAACTGGTTTGTGATTAAAGCCTGCCAGGAGCTGCTGCGTGACAAACGGATTGATCCACAAACCATTGTTCTGGCTGATCAGTCCTATGGCGCCGGCGGGTTCAACCCCGCGCCATACAAATACGAAAAGTACACGGTCTATCTCAGCGGCGAGGCGGCGGCATTGAAACAGGAAATGAGTTGGATTTACCAATCACAGGACGGCAATCTCGCAGAGGGCGCGCGCCAGACCTTCGCCGAATTGCCTCGCGAGGAGGTTCACTACCGCATCCTCGATTGGCAGGAGCACGCCGGTTGGAATGAGCGATGAATTCCAGATGTGGGGGGCGTAAAGCTAATCAGGTTTTCAAGCCGATTTCCGTTTTCATCCGGGAGATCAGCCATTCCGCTTCCAGTTTGTTGCGAATGGCGCTGGCCAGGACTACGTCCCTGCCATTTTGAAGCTTGAGTTTGATGTCGTAATACGGCGTGCCCGATCTCGACCCCGACTGCATGCCTATGGGCATGGAAATTCCGGCTATCTCCGAAAACGGCACGGTTCGGGTGGGCCCGATCCCCAGCAGCCCGCTGTGAACCCGCACTTCACTCTGTCCAATGGTCACCTTTGAAGTCCCAAGCCAGAGCGAAAGAACCATCATCAGGAAGATCAAATCGAACAATCCGAAAAAGATGGGAAAGATCAGCGGCGCCTTCATATGAATGATGAACCAAACCACTCCGGTCCACAGAAGAAAGAATACGGTAATACCGAATGCCACCCCTGCATTGCGCACCGCTGAGAAATCATATTCCGTTCCCCCAGATTCGCCGGGCCGCACCACAATTCCGGTATCAAGGGGTTTTTCGGCAGGAACGGGATCAATGACGGAAGAGAAAGACGCCGCGGAAGCTTCCTCTGGCGCCGCGCTGGGGCTGTCTTTGGTGCGAAATACCGGCACTTCGAACAAGTCGTTGTAATCCACACCAGGCATTTGAGCGTCGGCCTGCAAACACCAAAGAATGGAATTCCTGGGATTCTCTGTGTAAGTGTCTACAGCGTCGATGGGAATTTTGAACGCGACGGGAACCACAGAGCCAAGCGGCCCGCCATGCACTTGTCCCGACGGCACAGAGGACTCCTCGCGCCAGAGAATCTTTTCATTGGTGCTCTGATTTTTTCCTGAACCGGATACTATCCGGTTGACGCACGACAGCTTTAATTGCACGCCACCCTCGGGCACCTCCGCAAAATTCACATGAATGGTCCCACGCAATTCCTTCCCAATTACGCCGGGAAGCGTGGTCAGGTCAAACCAGGTCTTGCCAAACTTCTCCCAGCGAATCGTCAGGCGCACAGCCAGGAAAAGCATGATCACGCCCACGAGCGGGAAAAGCATGGCCACCGCCATCGCTCCCGTTGAGGCTTCGGAGCGTGGCACGAGAAACAGAATGGGGCTTGAAACCAGGTTCCAAAGCAGGGCGAACACCCACATCGAGATCATCGAGGTGCGTGTGGTGCTTTGAACCCGGCCTTGCGACCAATCCTCGCGCCACATCCAGGGCGACTCAGGGTAGAGTTGGCGTTTCAGGGCCAGCGCGGCCGCTTGTTTCTTGATTTTGGATTGCCCTTGCAACAATGCCGCGCCCGCCAACGAGAACGTCAGTCCGAACGCCGTCAGGCCAAAGACACTCAGCAAATTCACCGGGGAATTCAACGCCGTGCGCCCGGCGATCCCTAATACAAAAACACCGATGATTATGAACGGCGCGCAGAACAGAATGAGACATCCGGATTGGATTTTTGGATTAATGGTTGCAGGCATTGATGAAGGTAGTGTTCACAGGGCACTCGGCCTATTAGAGAATGTCCACCGTTCCTCGATCATGAAATGCAGCCTCGCGCGTGGGCTTTGTGGTTTCATGTTGGTTTGATCGCGGCGGCTCTAAACATTTCTCAACTTCGCGAAACTCTCAAGACCTCTTCGCGCGCGGCACGAAGTTTTCCAACTGGGTCGCTGGTGGGTAGGAATTCCATGGCCGCGTAGTGATCGTATTTGAGCTGGATGAGTTTCTTGTAGATGTTGGTGTAGTTGATTTCGCCGGTGCCGGGTTCATGCCGGCCGGGAACATCGGCGATGTGGACCAAGCCCACGTGGTCGATATTCTTTTCCAGCTTTTCGATCAGGTTGCCCTCCGAGATTTGTTCGTGGAAGAAATCGTAGAGGAACTGCACCTGGGGGTGACGGACGGCCTTCACCACCTCAAATCCCTCCGCCACCGATTGAAGGAAATATTTCGGATTCTCCTCCGGATCAATATTCTCCAGAAGCAGCCGAACGGGTTGTCCACCAATTTTCTTGCCCTCCACCAGCGCGGCAGCCCGCTTCAGGCCCTCGACGCAACTCTCGTGTTGTTGCTGGTGGGACATCCCCTTCACCGAGTTGCCTGACATAATGATGACCGCCGGACATTCGAGCCTCTCCATGATGGGCAGCTCTTTGCGAACGTCCGCCAGGAGAGCGTCGCGGGCGCCCGGATCGGCAACGCCGTGGGCGAGGCCCGCCGTCACGTCAAACGTCAGGCCCAATTCACTTTTCTTGGCCAGCGCGGTCTTGAAGTCATTTTCTGACCACTTCTTATACTCACCCACCAATTCCACATTTTTATATCCGGCTTCCGCGACCTTCGCCAGGCGCTCCTCAAAGGGAACATCCTGGAACACGGTCCATAGCATCACCGAAAGCTTGAATGGCACACCGGGACCTTCACCCTCGGCCGGCGGTGCCGCGTCGCTCAGCAGCGTGAGTCCATCCAGCGCGGCCGCTCCCAGTGCTGCTCCGCCAATATGTTTGGAAAATTCGCGTCGGTTCATGGAAGCCTCCTCAGATTCAAGACCTGTTTCTCAGTTAGAACGCCCGCCGCAGATATTCGCACTAACCCAGCCGAAGACGCAAGGCCTTTGCGCGAAACACAAAACGCAAAGACCAACCCACAAAATCACTTGCGTCGTTGCCAATTTACATTAAGCTCTAGCTTCTCCGCCGTGCACAACCACCCGGCGGTTGCGGGAATTACAACGGGACGAATTATGCCTAGTAGCTCCATGGCCGCCGTTGTCCACTACGCTCTCCAGAAAGGCGCGGTCGAATTGCGCGAAGTCTCGCGGCCTCCCGCGCTGGGCGACGACGAGGTGCTCCTCCAATCTTGGGCCGTCGGGGTTTGTGGGAGCGATATTCACCATTACCACAACACACAGAGTTGGGAAGTCCGCGTGCCAGTGACCCTCGGCCACGAATTCTGCGGGGTCATCGCCGAGGTTGGAAAATCTGTGCGTGGGTATCGCGCGGGAGATCGCGTAGCATCGGAGACGGCCGCGCGCATTTGCGGGCATTGCGCCTACTGCCGGAGCGGCGAGTACAACCTTTGCCCGGAGCGTCTTGGCTTCGGCTATGGAGTCGACGGCGCGATGGCGGAGTTCGTGAACGTGCCCACCCGCTGCCTGCACCGCCTTCCCGAATCCGTTTCGTGGGAGCGGGCGGCGCTTGCCGAGCCTTGCTGTGTCGCTTACAACGCGACTTGCGTCAAGACTCACATTCGAGCGGGCGATTCGGTTCTCGTCCTCGGACCCGGGCCCATCGGCCTGCTGTGTCTCGCCCTGGGCAAGCTTTCGGGCGCGGGTTGGCTGGGCGTGGTGGGATTGGAGAAAGATCGGAGCCGGTTGGCGATAGCGCAATCCATGGGCGCGGATGCGATTCTCGTCGCAGGTCAAGTGCCCGTCGAAGGGAACCAACCGGCACCAACTGACCTGCCTCTCGCCGCAGTGCGCGGGCGGGGTGACGGCTTGGGAGTGGACGTGGTAATTGACGCCTCTGGTGTCTCAGCAACCCTCGAATTCGCGATGGCTGCGGTCAGGCCCGGCGGACAAATCTCCAAGGTCGGTTGGGGATCTCAGCCCCTTGGTTTTTCCCTCGACCCGCTGGTGAAAAAAGCGGTGCGACTCCAGGGATGCTTTAGTCACAATTATCAGATATGGGAAAAAGTGATCGCGCTTCTCGCTTCAGGACGGCTCGATCCTTTGCCTCTGGTCGGACGAGTTGCGCCCCTTGAAGATTGGCAGACGTGTTTCGAGGAGATGGCTGAGGGGAAAATTGTGAAAGGAGTTTTGATGCCAAAGGGCGCTTCGGCATCCTGATTTGAGAATCTACCGGGAGCGTTAAGAAACCTATGAAGGAACACCGTGCAGGAGGTGAGTTGGCCGGCCAGGTCGCGGTAGTTACCGGGTCGACGCAGGGTATCGGCGCTGGGATCGCCCAAATCCTCGCGGAAAATGGCGCTCGCGTGATGCTCCACGGGTTGGAAAAAGACGTGGGGGAGAGAACTGTCAAGGCCCTGCGAGCCTCCGGCCACCACGTCCAGCTCGAAATCGGCGACTTGAAATCCGAAGTGGAGTGTCGAAGGCTCGTTCAAACAACCATCGAGCACTTCGGCGGCATAGATATCTTGGTGAATAACGCCGCTGTGGTCCATCGCAGCCGGCTTGAAAACACTTCAGTTTCGCTTTGGGACCAAATCTTTGCCACCAACGTACGCGCGCCCTTCATCCTTTGCCAGGAAGCGGTGAAACACATGAAGGGACGAAAGGTCAATCCTGCCGAAGGAAGAGCGAGCCGCGGATGCATCATTAACATCGGTTCCGTGAACGCCTATATCGGCCAGACTAAGCTGCTGGCTTACTCGGCCTCCAAAGGCGCGCTGATGACCTTCACCAAGAATCTTTCCAACTACCTCACACGGTATCAAATTCGAGTGAACCAGATCAATCCCGGGTGGGTGCTGACGGAAGGTGAGGACTACGTGGAAGCAGTCGCTGAGGCCAAAGGCTCGCGCTGGCTTGAAGACGCCCTGAAAACGCGCCCCTTTGGCCGCATGCTCTTGCCCGGAGATATTGCTCGCGCGGCGCTCTTTTTCGCCACCAATGATTTGATCACCGGCGCCGTTTTGGATTACGAGCAGGTGACGGTAGGGGCTATTCAGGAATAACGTGCCCCCGATTCATCGGGTGAGTGAAGCTTCGGAGCCCAAATAGGCGCCGACCATTTTGGTGAAACTTCTGACCTTGGAAGGAAGCTCATGCACCGCCATGCGTGAGCATATTTTAATGTCTTCCACCGCCCCCACCAGTTCACTGATCGAATCGAGCGCGGCGGCGAGCGGAAAACTGACGCCCACCAGTTGGGTTGGGTTGAAGCGTACCAGGCCTTTTAGCTCGCGTTCAATTTTGTCAGCCGTGGTCAAGACTCCTCGCTGCTTTTCGAGAAAGATATCCCAAGTCGGCCCCGCCTCGGGAAAACCCTCAAGCGCGTGCTTCTTCCCATAAAATTCGAGTTCACACCCCAACCACTCGAGGTCCTGGGCGAGATGAAGGAGTGGATGATCAACCATGGCGTTACATGGGCCTCAATGCGCCAAACAAATCAGGGAATAGCGAGACCTCTCTCCCCACACACAAGTATACTTCATGAACTTGGGATGAACGCGGTTCAAACATTAATCACGCAGTTGGCGCTCCGGACGGCCCCGGGTTACAATGGCGCGGTCCCACGCATTTGAGTGGCAAATGGAATATCGCCTTCTCCCCAACACACCATTGAAAGTATCTCGGCTGTCGTTCGGCACCATGCCATTTGGTTCGCAGGCCGACCAGGCAACTTCCACTCGAATGGTGGATCAATGCCTGGACGCGGGGATCAACTTTTTCGACACGGCGAATATGTACAACAACGGCGCCGCGGAGACCGTCCTGGGCAAGGCGCTGCAAGGCCGCCGCGACCGCGTGGTTCTGGCCTCCAAGGTTCGTAACAAGATGGGCGAAGGTCCGGACGATGTGGGCCTTTCGCGCGCCGCGATTCACAAGGCGATTGACGCCAGCCTCGCGCGGCTTCAAACCGATTACGTTGACATTTATTATTTGCATTGGCCCGACTACGAAGTCCCCATAGAAGAAACACTGGAGGCCATGGACGCGCTGGTCCGCGCCGGCAAAGTGCGGTACTTGGCCGTCTCGAACTACGCGGCCTGGCAGGTGTGCGAGATTCACTGCGTCTGCCAAAAGCTGGGGATCCAGCCGCCCGTCATTTCGCAACCCATGTATAACCTGTTGGCGCGTGGCATTGAGGATGAATACCTCCCCTTTTGCCGCCGATTCAAAGTTGCCGTGATTCCCTACAATCCTTTGGCCGGCGGACTGCTCACGGGCAAACACTCCCAACAGGCAGGCCCGATTTCCGGAACACGTTTTGACAAGAATGATTTGTATTTGCGCCGGTACTGGCACGAGGATTATTTCGCCGCGGTGGCCGAACTCCAGGAAATAGCGCGCGCTCAGGGCCGCACAATTATAGACCTTTCACTTCAGTGGCTGCTGAGCCGGCCGGTGGTGGATTCGGTGATCCTGGGCGCGTCGCGGCCGGAGCAGCTTGCCGAAAACCTGAAGGCCTGTGAAGGGAGTCGGCTCGATCAACCAACATTGGAGCGATGCGACGCAGTCTGGAAGCGGCTGCGTGGCATCACTCCCAAATACAATCGATGATTGCGTCTCCCCCTACTCCCTAAATCTAGGAGAGGTTGACGTCCACCTTACCGCGTTCGCCAGTCAGTTTCGACTTTTGGGCATCCCAGTAAACCCGCTGTTTCTCCCGATAGGAAATGTTGGCCATGTGGCAGGCGACGGCGGTGCCGCAGCCGAAATCCACATTCTCGATGGGTTGATTGCGAGTCTTCATGCAGTCGAAGAAATTGCGGAAGAGGTCTTCCGTACCCTCCGCATTCTGCATAAAGTTCTCTTTGGCGCGATGAGTTTGCTTGTTATAAGTTCCCACGTCGGCTGTGGGGTCGTCCTTGTGCGCCTCAATGAATGGGTCCTTGGTGTCTTTGGGCCAGCTTTCGAGGGGATATTGAAAGCTCCACTGCTCGTCATAGGGAATCAGGTGAGCGGATTCTTCGGTAAGCACGATGGTCCCTTTGTCGCCCATGAACCGGACGATTTCTCCACCATCGAAATTCGAGACGAGGTTGGCCAGCACCACCACCTGGAACTTGCCGTAGTCGTAGAGTGTGTTGTGAATGTCCGGAACGTCCCGGTCGCCCTTCCACTTGTAGATTCCGCCATTCGCAACCGCGCTCAATGGATACTGAGTGCCCATCAAATAGTGGACGCGCGAAAGCAGGTGGACGTACTCGTCGCACGCGATGCCCGTCCCGTAGTCCCACCAGTTGCGGAACTGAAAGAAGCGAGCAGCATCAAACGGACGCTTGGGGGCGTTGCCCAGGAAGCGCTCCCAGTCTATGGTCTTGGGCGATGCGTCGGAAGGCACGGGATACTTCCACGCGCCGACAGGATCGGGCCGGTATATCTCGCACTGCACATTGAAGACCGTCCCAATTGCTCCGGCATCCAGCCACTCCTTGCCTTTGTGAGTGGATTGCATGCTCAAGCTCTGGCTGCCCACCTGAACCAGCCGGCCAGTTTCTTTGGACACCTTGCACATTTCGAGGGCCTCAGGAATGGTGTGGGTCATTGGCTTTTCGCAATAGACATCCTTACCGGCCTTCATGGCAGCAATCGCGATAGGCGCGTGCCAATGGTCGCCAGAGCCGATTGAAACTGCATCAACATCCTTGCGGTCGAGTACTTCGCGATAGTCGCGCGTTGTAGGTGTGTTGGGTTGCATTTCCTGGGCGCGCCGCAAATGACCGTCGTAAAGATCGCAAACCATCACTACATTGGCGCCCACCTTCAAAAGATATTGCATGTGTTCGAGCCCGCGAATTCCGGCTCCGATGATAGCGATGTTCACTTTATCATTGGGTGACACTTTGGCCTTCGCCGGTCTGGCATTCAGCGCCATGCCGGTGGCTGCGGCGCCCGCTACTGTCCGCTCCATGAACTGGCGCCGCGAGATAGGTTTGTGCGACATAAAATTCCCCCTTAAATTCGAAATATTGGCTTGCCAGATTATACGCAACAATTGAGGGAATAGCTGGGGTATTTCGCTGCAAAGAAGAACAGCAATGTTGTTGAAATCAAGATTTTGGCTAGCTCGGCACCCACTTGACGGGCCTTGTGCCCTCGAGCACACGCACTTTCCCCTGCTCTTCCAAGCGGTCCATGTGCCCTTTCACAGGAAACATGGCGAGACCCCAGGTGGGCTGCGGCCAATCTCCCACCGCGTTCGCGACAGCGTCGATAAGTTCCTGGAGTGTCAGGCCGGCACTGTTTCTTTCCAGGCTGGAAAGGATCACGCGATCAAAAAGCTCTACGGTCTGGCGCGACTCCGCGATGAAATCTCGAATGGCCTCACCGCGCATGATCGGCCAGTGCCCCGAGTAAAGGACATCGATTTTCAGAGTCTCGAAGTAACGAAGCGTGGAAAGATAAATGTCCACGTAATAATAAGTGACTGGAATTCCCATGCCGCCCGCCGCCTTCGGGCAGCCGCGCCCATGAATGGCGTCGCTCACAAACGCCGTCCGGTTTTCGGGGTCGTAGAGGGCCAGGTGGCCGTGCGAGTGCCCAGGGACATGGAGCACTTCGAGCGCCCAGTCTTCGCTCAAGCGAATACTTTCCCCGCCCCCGAATGTCACATCAACCTTGCAAGGTTGGCCCGCCTCCGGCCAGGGGTCGGAGTCAAGTCCAACCCCATACGATTCCTTCAAATGGTTGTAGCGTTTATCGAAGAGGGTTTGTGGATGCTCCACCATCTCGCGATCCGCCACGCCGCAAGCGAGCCACGCCTTTGGGGCGGCGCCCATGACGGCCGCGTTCCCACCCTGATGATCAAGGTCGGGATGCGTGGTGACCACGAGGTCAAGCGCGTCGGGCTTCAGTTTCAGGTCATCGAAATAAGGGAAGATCGCCTTTTCCGGCGTCTCCGCAATGCCGCTGTCCACGAGGACCACCTTGCGGTCCACAAATAAATATTGAAAAAGATTTCGATCGCCGAACAGCGATTGAATCTGGTAAACGTTTTTGTAAAGTTCCATAGGATTTCCTGGAAATAATCTCCGCCGTCCAGAGGCCACAATTGACCGCTTGAACTTCTACACCAGCCACGAGACGCGGTCAACGCAATTAAGGGGGGGCTTGAGCATTTGCTTGAGCATTTGCTTGACAGAGGTCAGCGATTACATTACGGTAGGCGCTTCGGGGTTCGATGGATAATCTCACCTGAGATTTTCATTTCCCGCGATACGACCACCCTGGGGGACAAAAATGGCCCACGCCTTTACATTGCCTGCGAACTTCCTCGCCTTATGGATTGACCCCGCTCCGGCGGCCGGGCAGATGATGCACCTGCAAGTCGTCGATTACATGATCATCATAATTTATTTCATTATGGTGATTGCGATTGGCTTTTACCTGAAAAAGTACACCCAAAGCGGCGAGGATTTCTTTCTTGCGGGGCGTGAGATGACCGCGTGGGTGGCGGGGCTGAGCTTCGTCTCCGCCAACTTGGGCACACTGGAGTTGATGGGCTGGGCCGGGAATGCCTATCAGTACGGCATTCTCGCCGCGCACTGGTACTGGGTGGGCGCGATACCCGCCATGGTCTTCCTGGGCATCGTCATGATGCCCTTTTATTATATATCCAAAACGCATTCCGTTCCGGGCTACCTCGAAATGCGTTATGGCCGCGCCGCCAGCGGGCTGAGCGCCGTTTCCTTTGCCGTCATGACCATCCTGATGTCCGGCGTCAACATGTTTGCCATGGCCCTGGTCATGAAGGTGATGCTGGGATGGAACCTCCACTTCAGCATATGGATGTCCTCACTTACTGTGGGAATTTATGTGGCTATGGGCGGACTTTTCTCCGCCATCTTTAATGAAGTGGTGCAGTTCTTCCTGATCTGGTTTGGAGCTTTGCTCATTCCCATCCTGGGACTGATCGAAACCGGGGGCTGGTCCGGCATGGTGGAACGAATCCATAAAAACTTCCCCACTCAGGACTTCACTCACATGTGGAGGCCGATGGCCAATGTAGCCGACAATCCGATGGGTGTTCATTGGGTCGGCATCGTCTTCGGATTGGGCGCCGTGCTTTCCATGGGTTACTGGACCACCGACTTCCTAGTGGTGCAGCGCGTGATAGCGTCCAAAGACGTTCGCGCGGCCAAACTCGCACCCATCATCGGGTCCTTCTTCAAAATGGCTGTGCCGTTCATTGTCATTCTTCCAGGGTTGTTGGCCCTGGCCATCCTTCCCTACCACCTTGTGCCGGCGAGCGCCATGCAGGCCGGGCAGCATAGTTTCGATGAGGTCCTGCCGCTGATGCTGGCACGGTATTGTGGTCCGGGTCTCCTGGGGCTCGGCATCACGGCGCTGCTGGCCGGATTCATGTCGGGCATGGCCGGCAACGTAAGCGCTTTTGCCACCGTTTGGACTTACGACATCTACAGGCCCTTTATTCGCAAGACCGCTCCTGACAGGCACTACGTTTCCATGGGCCGCTGGTGCACAATGATCGGCCTTCTGATCAGCATCGGCGCAGCTTATATCGTCACCCACTTTGGAAGCCTGATGGACTACGTTCAGGCGCTCTTCAGTTTCTTTATTGCTCCGTTGTTTGGCACCGTGCTCATCGGCATGCTCTGGAAGCGGGCCACTGGCGCTGGTGGATTCTGGGGATTGCTCGCCGGGACAGGCTCTTCCATCGCCATGTTCACCATGGTGGAACTTGATCCCAGCAAAGTGGCGCTCATCGCGTTCTCGCCTCTTGCCAAGCCCCTCGCCGCCGACATGTGGCGCGCGCTGTGGTCGGGAATCATCTGCGTGGTGGTCACCTTTGCGGTCAGTTTGGCGACGAAACCCAAAACAGATCTTGAATTGAAAGGCCTGGTTTATGGCGCCACGGTACTCCCCAGCGAGGGACACCTTCCGCTGGTCAAGCGTCCGATCTTTTGGGCCGGCGTTGCCCTTGCCATGTTTGCAATTCTGCAGTGGATCTTCTGGTAGGCCAAGTCCGGCGGTGGTAAGATTGTCGAGGGGGGGGATTTCGTATGGCTGAATCATCTACGACAAAGACCAATGACCAAGAGAGCGCCGCGGCACGCCGCGAAGCTGAGATCATGGACACAACACCCCATGAGCACCACATGCTCCCGGTCTGGTTCTTTATCGGCGCAATCCTTATCGTTTATGGCGTCTTGATTTTTGGCGAGGGCATCCTCGAGTATTCCGATCCCCCCGTAGCCAACTACCACGCACCCATCTGGTGGGGGATCGTCCTCGCCATCGTCGGCGCAATTTTCTTCCAGAGATTCTACCCGCATAAGAAAAAGTAGGTCCGCCGCTTGACGTCATTTGAAAACACGCGCCGGCGCAGGCCAGGACTAGCGCAGCGTAAATGCAAATAAGGTCGCGACATAAAGTCCCACCCCGGCAACCATAAAGAGTAACAGCACCCTGGCGAATTGGACCTTTTGCGCGGCCAGCAGGTAGATCATCGTCACCAAACCCACCAACAAGGCAAAGCACGTCCCGAGGAAAGGCAAAATCCCCACAACTGCGCTCCCCTGACAATTTAGGATGTGCGCCATGACGCCCCTCCGCTATCGATCCCCAGTCGTGCTGGAGTTTGTCCCCCAGACTCCGGCCAATGATCATTACTTATTTTTTGACTTGTCGCGAATTATCACTGCTCGCAACGATTGTACATTTTCCTGAACGACACGATAGGCGCTGGTCCGCGCCCAACTCCAGGTTCGCCAATCGTCTTCACCGCGTGCACTCCAGTTTTCCAGGAGGTGAGCGGATAATTTGCACCGGTCCTGGGGACTCAAAGACGGCTGCCCGGATTGAGCTATGGCGTGGACCAGGACAGGGGCAGCATCCTCGCTGAGCGAACTCACATAATTCGCATCAAATGCCCGGCCCTCGTACGCCCGCGCGAGGTTCGTCCGGGCGATCAACGCATCGGGATTCAGGCCATGGAGGACCACAATCGACAGATAGCCAGTGGCGAGCGCGCCAAATGCAAACCATTTTCGTTGCCCCCGCAAGACAGTGGCGGTAAACCACACGAAGACAACTGCCAGCCAGAGCATAAATGCCATGGTGTAGACCCGTAATTCGGTCAGGCCATATTCGCGCTGGTAAAGCCGCATACGCTGGAGGGCGGAAGTCATAATCACGAACAACAAGAGGATTTGCGCTCCCGCCAGGTAACGGAAGACACGCTCGTTTTCAGGTTTGTCTTTGGCAAGGAGCCAGTGTGAAACCAAAAGCAGGGGCAAAACCAAGGCCGCAACGGCCACCAACTCAAAAAAACCATTTCGCGCGTATTCCGCGTAGGTCAGCCCGATGCTCTTTTGCACCAGATCCGCGCCACCGAAGAAGTAGCGCAACTGGACCAAGACAAAAGCAAGGAAAAGGAAATCCACCAAGCCCAGGACGATGGCGGACTCGGTAATGCCGACATGGGGCCAGGACATCCTGGATTTCATTGCTTTGGCACATTCGTCGCCCATCAGGGTCCCACGAAGAAGACCCGCCACGATCCAGGTGAAGAGAGCCGCGAAAAATGAATGCACGATTACATCGAGCAGGCTCAGGTGAAGCGTGTTTTCGATCAGATCTTTAAATACCGGGTCCGCTGACATCAATAAGCCCGCGAAAACAAAGAACGGCGGAATCGAGAATAGAATTCCACGCCCCACGGCCAGAGCGGGTTTAGTGGCGTGGTGACCTTTCAATTCCAGCCATCGAATGTCCTTGATTAATAGCAGAAAGGGCGCAAAGGCTGCGTTGAGTCCAGCTACAGCGCCTCCAAGGGCGTATTCGAACAGCCCTGCGTCTCGAATCTTCCTGCCCTGGGCGCGCAGCACCAATAGGGAAAGCGCAATGAGGGTGGCCGTAACGTCCAGGGCCTTCAAAACGGCCGAACCCCTCCAGACCGTGCCGAACGGAAATAGCACCGCAGGTGCAAGCAGCCAATACCCTCCACCCGCCAAAGCCTCGCTCCGATAGGCGGCAAGAGCAAGGCAGACCACTGCCAGAGCCGCGGCCCAAAGCGCGAAGTTCAAACCCCACGGAAATTCGCGCAACAGGTTATCGCCGAGGACGCCCATCAGGACGGCAGCGACTCCAATTCTCAGTCCAAGTTTGGTGCGCTCACTCATGCGGTCTTGAGCACGACACCCTCAGGATGCTCACCGTGCCCTCCAATCATAGCTTCCTTCGAATCCCCTTCCGGAACACGGCCAAAGCTCCTGTGGCGGGAATGGAATTCCTGTAACGCGGTGTGGAAGTCGGCGGCATCGAAGTCAGGCCACATGCGCTGGGAAAAAACCAACTCGGCGTAGGCGCTCTCCCAAAGCATGCAATCACTCAGGCGCTGTTCGCCTCCGGTGCGGATGAGCAAATCCACATCCGGCACCGCGCCGCCTGCGTGGTTGACTTCAGCGAGAATTTGGGTGAACTCTTCCCGGGAAACATTTTCCGCATTATCCAACCGCCTGGCCGCGTGCAAAATGGCGTCGCGCGCCGAATAGTCCACAGCAAAGCGAAGGTGCATGGCCTGGCCGTGCGCTGTGGCCGCCTCAATCTCCTCCACGGCGTGGCGCAAATCCTGCCCCAAGCGATCGCGGCGGCCGATGATACTCACTCGAATGCCCAGGGATTCGAGCCGATTTTTCTGTTCGCAAAAGAAATCGCGGAAAAGCTGCATCAGCGCCGCGACTTCAGAGGGTGGCCGTTCCCAATTTCCCGCCGTAAAGGCGAAGAGTGTGAGGGTTCCGATTCCAAGACCGAGGGCGGCGTCAATGGTGCGCCCCACGGCTTCAACGCCGGCGCGATGCCCTGCCACGCGCGGCAACCCCTGGCGGGTCGCCCATCGTCCATTGCCGTCCATGATGATGGCCACATGCAAGCCGTATGAAAAAGATTTATGCGAAGTGCTTTGTTCCATAAAGTATAACCTCCAAAAAAAACCTCTTCAGAGCTAGCGATCACGTGTGGCCCGAATCAGAGCCTCCATGTGGTCCAAATAACGTTCCAAGGCGCGCCGGCCTGCGGCGGTCAAGCGATAGTCGGTCCTGGGCAGACGTCCGTCGAAGTATTTCGAGCAAGCGATGTATTGCGCCTCCTCCAGTTTTCGCGCGTGAACGCTCAAATTCCCATCGGTCGTTTTCAATAGCTTCTTGAGGTCATTGAAGCTCAGGGAGTCGTTCACGGCCAGCGCGCTGACAATCCCCAGCCGGATGCGCGGATGGATCAACCGGTCGAGATCCAGCGGACGCCGGTCGAGAGCCCGGCTCAGCACTTCCTGCACCCCCTGGCTGCCAGACCGGGCAGACGATTCCTCATCGCGGGCCAGCACTCGTTGTTTAGCCACCGTACCTCCTGGCAATGATGATTCCGAATAATATGTGCAGTCCTCCGAAGCCCGCCGCCATGAATGCATTTCCCCATCCCGCCGGGGCGAACAGAGCCAGCCCGCCCGCGAGCATGAAGCACACGCCCATCACGGGAACAACTTTCACCGAGAATGCCCCTCCTGTGACCACTCCTACGCCATAGAGCAACAACCACATCCCCGGCAGGATATTGGACAGGCCGCTTTGATAGAGCACCACAGTGAGCAACGCGCCTGCGAGCAATGGCGGCGAGAGGCTGATGGCGAACTTGGGACCTGGCCCCGAAAAGAGGGGGATATTCGCCGCGTTCGCTTTCTGGTGGGTCGCCCATCCTGCAATTAACAGGGCCACCAGTGCTTCCACCATCCAAGTGACCAGCCACGGTTGCGGCCCGGACTGCCGGGACGCAATATACGCGGCGACCAGCGCCGTCCCCCCGATGATCGCACCGCCCCAGCCCGGAACCGCGGTGAACGCCGAGGAACGCTCCATGGTTTCGCGAATGAAGCGGATGTTCTCAATGGCATGAGTCTCGATGGGAACGGGCTCAATGAAGCGCGAGCGTGGCCGGGGACTTACGGGCATGGAGACAATATACGCAGGCCGGAATAGTTTGTCAAGTACTTTGTGTTACAAAGTTAAGCCGCATGGGAGACGTGAAAACACTGGACTTCACGGTTTTAAATTTCAGGAATACCCAGGTCTTTGCTGCCCAGGGGGGACATTTTGGCATCGGGGGCGTAGCGCTGCATCAGGTCAAGCGCAATGCGCGCGCGGCGTACGCGTTCGCGTCCCATCTTTACTGCCAAGTCTTCAATGTGCAGCCCGGAAGGATAAATGTCCGGGGCGTTGCGCAGACCAAACTTCAAATAGAGAGGAGCAGCCACTCGGAGGAGCTGGGGTATTTCGTAATACCGGATGAACCCGCCGAAGTTGTCCGGCACCTCGATATACATATCGATGGGAATCTTCACTGACTGTCGAATGGCGCCGATCTGCGCCGGGCTCAAGTCAGTGGGGAGATTGAGCGTCGAGACCCCTGCGGCCTCAAATAGTTTGGCTGTGGCTGGATTGGCTGCGGGCAGCGTTACTGAACTCTTCAGCACGAGATTCTTGGGCAATTCACCCTTCTTCTTCATTTCATTCAAGACCCAAATCAGTCCGAGGTCAGCGGGAAGCACGCTGCGAATGCCCAGTTCACAAGCGCGGCGCACGTCTTCAATGGCGTACACCAACTGGTCCGCGCCGCGATGCTGCAATCCGATCACTTTGCCGGCTGCGGAACTCGCCTGGGCGCCCGTCTCGAAGGTGGCGCGCGGGCCGATAAACAGGCACACCTCAATGCGCTGGTCATGACCGATGCGCACCATTTCAGAGATTTCACCCTTGGTGAGCAGCATGATGCCACTCCCTTGGCTGATCCGATGGACCGGAACCCTCAGTTCCTTCGCCGCAGCCAGCACTTCGCGAAAAACGCGCGGGCCTTCCACGCTGGGGATCTCGATGCGGTACTGTCCGCCATCAGGAAAGCGCAATTTGCTGGGCGCGAGCGCGTGATTGTCCCCTCCAGGGAGTTTGAGTTTGGCGAGAAACTGTTGAGTCTTTTTCATGGATGGCACCAATACAAATCGGGCGAGTAGGTAAGTATTGACAATCGAAGCGGGTCTGACACTAGTTCGCGAATGCTTGTTTTACCTTTTCGTTGAACATGTATGCGATGCACAATGCATAGAACCCAGCCACAGGGAGCAGTATCCACAACGCAACTGAAAAACCGGTGAGCTGCTGCCCAAAAAAAATCTCAAAGGTGATCACTCCAATAGCCAAAGCGGACCAACCTATAGCCACTCGCCGCGCCCACCTGCGCAGATTCCACAGGCCAAAACCAATTAGGCCGTAGATCAAACCCATAAGGACGCGACCGAGCTGCCCGAGTGTCGTGGTCCATGCCCCTTCGTCTGCAGTCGCTTGATGAATAAACCAGCCTGAACCGATCGCCCACACTATTTGAGCGACTGCCGCCAACAATGCCAAACCTGCAAGTAAAGTGACACCCCGTGGACGTTTCATAAGTCCCTGGTCGCACGCCGGCGGTAAGCCTTGCGGAACTCGCCATCGTCACCGACAGCTATTGAGTGTACTTCAGGTACACAGTTCGAGACTCCGTATAGAAATCCAACGCCAGCGGGCCTTGTTCACGCATGCCAAAACTGGATTCTTTGGTGCCGCCGAATGGCAATTGATATTCCACGCCCGCCGTCGGCAGGTTCACGGTAATCAGGCCGGCTTCGATTCGATTGATGAATTGGTGCACGCGCGTCAAATCCATGGAAACAATCGATGCCGAAAGGCCGAAGCGGACGGAGTTGGCCAGGCGCATGGCGTCGTCAAAATCTTCGGCGACCATCAAAGCCAGGACGGGGCCAAACACTTCTTCCTGGGCGATGCGCATTTCATTTTTCACGCCGCCAAAAATCGTCGGCTCGATGAAATATCCTTTATCGTAAGCGCCCCCCGACAGCCGTTTACCGCCGCACAGCAACTGCGCACCCTCAGCTTTCCCAATCCCAATATATTTCAAATCGGTTTCCAGTTGATCGGCATCGACTGCGGGCCCAATGTCAATTCCCGGCTCAAGGCCGTTGCCCACTTTAAGCTTGCGCGTTTTTTCCAGGAGCTTTTCCACCAGGGGCTCGTAAATCGATTTTTCAATGATGGCGCGGCTGCATGCGGTGCACTTCTGTCCCGTGGAAAAAAAGGCTCCATTCACCAAAACGTCGGCGGCATAATTCAGGTCGGCGTCCTTCAGCACCACGGTAGGGTTTTTGCCGCCCATTTCAAGTTGAACCCGAATCCTGCGACGCGCGGCCTTCTCGTGCAAAGTCGTGCCGACTCCGCAGGAGCCGGTGAAGGAAACCGCCCGCACTGCTGAGTGGCCGACGACCGCATCGCCCACCGTTCCCCCGCTGCCGGTCACAAAGTTGACGGCCCCGGCGGGAATCCCGGCTTCATGGAGCGCTTCCACCAACCGCAATGCGTTCAAGGGCGCGAGCGACGCCGGCTTGATCACCACCGTGTTGCCGGCCACCAGCGCGGGGGCCAATTTCCAGGCGGGAATGGCGATGGGAAAATTCCAGGGCGTAATGAGCCCCACCACGCCCAGTGGCTTGCGCAGGGTGTAGCAAAAAACGTTCTCGCGCTCGGAGGGAATTTGATAGCTGAACTGGCGCGCGCCCTCGCCGCCAAAATATCGCATGATATTGATGGCGCGTTTCACTTCGCCCTTCGACTCGGGCAGGGTCTTGCCCTCTTCGCGGGTCATTTCCTCGGCGATTTTGGCCAGGCGGCTCTCCATGATTTCCGCGGCCTTGAACAAGTATTCCCCTCGACGGGGCGCCGGCAACGCCGCCCAAGCCGGCTGCGCCTTGGCGGCCGCTTCACAAGCGGCTGCAGCGTCCAAAGCACTCGAAGCCTGAAAGAGCCCGACGATTTCGTCTGCATTCGCGGGGTTGATGTTGGGAAAAGTTTTCTTGGTTTCACATTCAACCCACTGACCGGCGATGTAATTGGAAAAGAGTTGTGACATAGGGACATGGCCTCAAAATCTAAATTCTATTTAAGCTGGTCATTATGGTTAGAGGATTGAGGGGGTGTCAAGCAATCCTTGGAGCAATCCTTGGAGTCTTTGGCAGGCCGTAAGCCGCGGAATTGGAAGGAAACGTAATCCTCGTTGCCCTGGCCACTGTGGTGGCGAAGGCAAGGAGGATCGCAGTACATGCAACTACTGAGGAGCAGTGCATCCCGAAAATGCCGGGATTGCGCTCACCGTGATTATGGTGGCCGGGGTTACGGCAATTGAAGTGACGCTTGCCGGGCTCGGAGTGGACGCCGTGCAATCGGCTGACTCCGCGAGGAGGCTATAGTTCACACTGCCGGATGCGGGAGCTGCGTAGGTGATCGAGCCACTTGCAAAAGTCCCTACTGACGGATTGCTTGCCGGGACCACCAACGAATAGTTCAAGCAATCCGTTGCGGCGGGACACGCGGGCGTTGCAGGTGTAGGCGTGGCAGTCGTTTCGTAAGTAGGCGGTTGGGCGGAGGCCGAAAAGACCGGGATGGTCACGTGAACCACGGACCCGCCCGTGGGTGTGGCATCCTGCAGCGCGGAGAAGGTGACGTCTGCCGCGGTCGCGCCACCCGAACCCGCGCTCGTTACTTGCCCCGAGATGGTGGCCCACGGAATGGTGAGTGCGGTGCCGGACCCTTCAGAAACGAGAGGAATATTGTTCAAGGACGTCCCCACGGGCACCTGAAACGCAATAGTCGCGTTATAGACCGTGGTGACTAGGGACGTCGCGGGTGCCGCAACTACCACCACATCGTAGTTGCCGGGTGCCAGCGGGCAGAAGATGAATGACCCATCGGCTCCCGAGACGCCGGCATCCACAATGCGGTCGATCGCGTTCGAATCTGGCTGCTCGAGCAATACAATTGCGCCTGGAATCGCGCTGGTGGTACTGCTATCCACTACTTTTCCGCTGATAGAATTGTTGTTCACGGAAACTGCGCCGGCGTGGAGCGTCGGCTTCAAGCGGTACTTCCCATTCCCTTGCCTTAGGATCGACGCGCAAGCATCGAAATTAATGTTAAGGTCGGCCGATTGTCCTGCCGCAAGGTTGAGGCCGCCTCCGGTAATCTGGCCCGGAGGGATTTTTATTCCGGTCTTCGCTTCGCTGCTCAACTGCAACTCCTGAGGTGAGCCAGCGGAGGGGACCACGCAATTGAAACCGTTCCCATTGCCACAGGCATTCGGTGAGGGTCCGGAGGTGGCGTTGTTGTCCAAAAGCAAGATGCGGATTTGCTGATAATTGCCCGGCTGCAGCCCGCTCGTCGAGCCAAGCTGACTGAGAAGGCAGGTGGTTGAGGCCAAACTTAACAAGTCAATTTGCTTGGGGGCAGCCGTCAGGTCCGCCAAAGTTACCCATCCGCTGTCAGTAGAGCTTGCGCTGCTTGAAATATGGGCCGTCACCTTGGTGATGGTGACCCAAACGTGGTCCAACGAGGCCCCACAAGTGGGCGGGTCAGTGAGACTCGTCGTAATGGTACCCGTCGTCGCGTTGACAGCAGGAGGAGCGGGACTGTTGTAATTGTTGCCACAGCTGATCATCCAAACCGAGGCTATTAGAACCGGCGCGATAAAAGCAAGTATAAGTAATTCTCGGAACGCCCCTTTTGACATCGTCATCCTCCTCAAAGTCGTCGTCAGAAATTGAGTTGTCCCTGCCTGGTTTCGCTTTGCAAATCAAGCCAGCACTCAAGTTGCGTCGGATCGAGAACCACTAGATCACACCAAGAACACTGCCACGAGAACCTAAACATGCCGTAACGAGAATGCCCAACATCACTGGCAATGTGTTTAGCCTTAAGAAGCTAATTCGAGCAAGCCGATTTCCAAACGGGCTTGCAATAAAGTCTTTAGAATCCATTTGTTAGAAAAGTTGGCGGACGACTTTTCTCCATTAGTCCTAGCAACCATGTAAAAAATCTACATTTAGCAGTGAATTTCGGCCCTAAATGGGAGGTAGGTCGCCCGATTGGACTCAGAGGACTTTACTAAAATTCTAAGAGAAATTTGATTTGGTTATCCTCCCCATTTTTGCGCCCTCCGAGTGGAAGGGAATCTAAGTAGTGCCGCAAGGAAGAAACCAAGCAGTGCATACCAGATGTAGGGTATGAACGGGTTCTGGATTGGCACGGGCGTTCCCATAGTCAATCCGGGAGATGGCAAAACGTTGTAGATAAACGGCTCCAAGTCGTGCATGGTGCCGACCGCCGTCATGTAATGGTGGAAGTTCAAGGCATAGGGGAAATAGGTGAGGTAAAGGGCGAGGCAAGCGAGGAAGAATAGGATAGTCGAATAATTCTCCGCGACCGTGAAAAACTCATAGATTTGGCCCTTCTTATCCGGCCGGATCCAGCGCTTGGCGTTGACATAGCAAACGCAGATGAAAGTGAAAAAGCCAAAGATACCCACCAAACCGGCCAGCAAAGCTATGATCAAAGCAGCCCAAGTGTAATTGACGGTCTGGGAAAGCGGGTCATTCCCCTTGAGCTCCTCCAAATTCTGCGTCATTTGTTGAAGGGAGTATTGGAGGGTGGCTGCTTCCTCTTTCTGCCCGTTTTTGCCCAAGACAGGAATCAAGTGTTCATACGCGTCTTTCTGAAGCGCAATTCCAATCAATCTTTCAATCAGAGTGACGCCGTGCAAATGCAACCTCTCCCCCATGTGGGCGGCTATCCAATAATAGCCCGTCGCTTCGGGCAAATGCCCGGCTGCTTCCGCTTCCTTCCCGAATTTTTTGACTAACAAGTTGGAGTAGGCGCGAATGTTCAGCAAACTGGGGAGGGGATAGGAGGACACCATGAGAAGCATGGTCGACGGCTTCGCGAGATGGTGTTCATTCAACCATTGGCGCTCCATCTCAAACTCCGTAAGTGCGTAGGAGTCGTAATTCGGGGCTGCAAAAGCTTTTTGCATGGCGCCCCGCCACGCGGTTTCTTTGGCCAAGTCGTCCAATTTTTGCACGGAGGGGAATTTGTCGCCTAGCTCAGCCTTGATCTGCTCACCCTCGAGCAGATAAGGGACGGCGTTGTCCGCATCCCACGACTTCAGCTGGTTGGCCAACGCCCTGATCTTGGGGTCCTTCCGTTCACTGGCACTCAAATTGGAAATAACTTTCGGGTAGATCCAGGTCAATTGGGTGTCCGCCGCGACAGCCTCAGCGGCCAGGCGCAATCCTTCCTGAGCATCGTGGGGTGGGTGCATTGCGGCAAAGGCAAGAGTCTGGGCATCGTGCTGGGCTTCCGCCTTTCGCACCGCCGCATCGAGCGTTTTAGGAGGGATGGTGCCCTCCCAAACAATCCAATCATAAGAGCCGGTGAGGCTGATTCCCAGAAATGAGCTTTGAATCGCCTGCCGAAAATCAGGGACTAAGAAAAAAGCAATCGACCAGACCAAAAACAGAAGGCTCATGAAGCGCGTTTTGCGCATAGCGTCCTCCGGCACAAGTTACTTGTAGCTATTCGGAGGAGTCTAATACTCCCCCAGAGGTGTGTCAAACTATGAAAATATGGTTCATATAACAGCCTGTCTGTCGAGTTGAAAAACCCTCCGCCCTTATTGAAACCGTCGCGTGGTTGGCAGAGCCGGGATGAATCAGCGGGTGAATGACCATTGAGGATGGCGAAGTACGAAAATTCTTTACTTTGGGATAGGTTTAGAAGAAACTATTGCGCTTGACCGGGCACACAACTGGACAATAAATCTACCCGCATCGAATTTCGATTGCGCCAATGTCTCAGATTTTCCATCGCAGCACGAACACGCTGTCGAAACTGAGTATCTATGGCGCCGCCTTCATCGTGGTGGCGCTGGGGGGCGCTCTTTACCACGTGAACGAATCGGCTTACCTCACGGACGTCAACGTGGCGCTGGAACAGCCCGTCCCTTTCAGCCACAAACATCACGTCAGCGAACTTGGGATCGATTGCCGCTACTGCCACACTTCCGTGGAGAAATCTTCTTTCGCCGGCATCCCCCCCACTCACACATGTATGTCATGCCATTCCCAGATCTGGGTGAATAGTCCCATGCTCGAGCCGGTTCGCAACAGCCTCAAGACGGACCGGTCCATTGAGTGGACTCGCGTGAACGCTCTGCCGGATTTCGTTTACTTTGACCACAGCATTCACATTAAGAAAGGTGTGGGATGCACCACATGCCATGGACCCATCGGTGAAATGCCCATCACATGGCGCGCCAATACGCTTTACATGCGGTGGTGTCTGGGATGCCATCGCCAGCCGGAGCTCTACGTCCGGGAGCGCAAAGATATTTTTAGGGCTGACTATCAACCTCCTCCTGATCAGCTTGCGCTGGGGGTTCGGCTTGTGAAGGATTACAAAATCAAGGACAAGAAACAACTGACGGATTGTGTAACCTGCCACCGGTAGTCAATTGAAGTTAGGGAACACATGGCGACGAACAACAAACCCGGCGAGCGATTGGACTTGGCGAGAGTGCGGGGGCGACTGGTTGGCGGTGGCGGCCCGCGCTACTGGCAGAGCCTCGCCCAACTGGCCGGAGCAATGGAGTTCCGGGAGCATTCGGACCATGATTTTCCCAATGTGCCGGAGAAGCCGGCCCAAGAGGTCAGCCGTCGCGACGTATTGAAATTTATGGCAGCCTCCGCCGCCCTCGCCGGTTTGACCGCCTGCACCAAACTTCCTCCGGAAAAAATTGTGCCCTACGTTCAGGCGCCGGAGCAAATTGTTCCCGGCAAACCACTTTTTTATGCGACTGCCATGCCATTTTCCGGCATCGCGACGGGATTGCTTGTCGAAAGCCACATGGGGCGGCCGACCAAAATCGAAGGCAATCCCGAGCATCCCGCCAGCCTTGGCGCGTCTGATGCCTTTGCGCAAGCCTCAATTCTCACCCTTTACGATCCCGACCGCCCCCAGGTGGTCACGCACCAGGGGCGCATCAGCACTTGGAGCGCGTTTCTGAATGCTATGAGCGTGGTCCGCGCGGAACAGCAAACGAGGAAAGGCGCGAGCCTGCGCATCTTGACGGAAACCATCACGTCACCCAGCCTGGCCGACCAACTCCAGTCTCTGTTGAAACAATTCCCTCAAGCCAAATGGCATCAGTATGAGCCTGCTGGGCGAGACGCGGCGCGGGAAGGTTCACGCCTGGCGTTCGGCGAGTACGTTAATACGTACTACCGGTTTGACAAGGCTGATGTGGTCCTCGCCCTCGACGCAGATTTCCTCTGCTACGGCCCAGGAAACCTTCGCTACGCCCGTGATTTTTCCGACCGACGGAGAATCGTGAACGACCAGAGCACAATGAATCGCCTGTACATGGTCGAGAGCACGCCGTCCGGCACCGGGGCGATGGCCGACCATCGATGGCCGTTGCGGGCCAGCCAAATCGAACCATTCGCTCGAGCGGTTGCACAACAAGTGGGCCTCACAACGGCAGGAAACAAGGCCGCGCCCAGCGGCGTCCCCTCTGAATGGGTCGCAGCCCTGGCACGTGATTTGCAGGACCACCGCGGCTCAAGCATCGTTTTAGCCGGCGACCACCAACCGCCCATCGTTCATGCCCTGGCACATCTCATCAATCACACGCTGGGCAACGAAGGCAAGACGGTCATCTACACAGATCCGGTGGAACCAAATCCTGTCAACCAGACTCAGTCTTTTGCGGAGTTGGTGGCGGACATTCGTGCCGGTGCCGTGGACACACTTTTTATCCTGGGCGGCAATCCACTATACAACGCGCCGGCGGATCTTGAGTTGCGCAATCTCTTCTTCCCTCTGCCGACTGCTCCGGACCAGCCGCGGCCGCCGTCCAAAGTCAGGCTCAAGATTCACCTGGGCCTGTACAACAACGAAACCTCGGAACTTTGTGACTGGCATATTCCGGAGGCCCATTATCTGGAATCCTGGGGGGACGCGCGCGCGTATGATGGTACAGTCTCCATCATCCAACCTCTGATAGCCCCACTCTACGATGGCCGGTCCGCTCATGAACTGCTGGCGGCGCTCCTGGGCGAACCGGGAAAATCGCCGCATGACATTGTGCACGACTACTGGAAGAACCAGAAAAGGGTCAAGGACTTCGAGCCTTTTTGGGACACCACTCTGCACGATGGCGTGATGGCCGGGACAGCTTTCCCTCCCAAAGCCGTGGCCGCGGAGGCGACCCTGAGCGATCTGGACTCTTTGAGCGGCACGAAACGGAAACCCAACGAAGCTTCCTCGACTGGCGCCCGGCAGATGGAAATCCTCTTCCGCCCCGACCCGACCGTGTGGGACGGCAGCTTTTCCAACAATGGGTGGTTGCAGGAGTTGGAGAAACCCAACACCAAGCTCACCTGGGATAATGCCGCCATGCTGAGCCCAGCCACGGCCCAGCGCCTCCAGATAACAAACGAAGACGTGGTTGAATTGCACTACGACGGGCGGAAGTTGAAGGCTCCCGTCTGGATTATGCCCGGGCACGCCGACGAAACAGTGACGGTGCATTTCGGGTACGGGCGGACGCGCGCTGGCAGGATTGGAACCGGCATCGGCTTCAATACCTACTCGCTTCGCACTTCAGACACACCATGGTTTGACGTTGGCCTGGATATCGTCAAAACTTCTGAGCGCTATCCCCTCGCCGTGACCCAACACCAATATGTAATCCAGCAGGAAGGCCATGAGGTGGAGGAGGAAAGCGAGGCGGCCTTCGCTCGCGACCTGGTCCGGGTGGCCACCCTCAATGAATTTCGCAAGAATCCTGAATCATTGAAAAACCCGGAGGAAGACAAGCCGAAGGATTTTTCGCTTTATCCCGGGTTCAAGGATGAGGGCTACGCGTGGGGCATGGCGGTGGATTTGAACAGTTGCGTCGGATGCAACGCCTGCGTGGTGGCATGCCAGTCCGAAAACAATATTCCGGTGGTGGGCAAGGAAGAAGTGGCTGTCGGACGCGCCATGCACTGGATTCGCGTGGACACCTACTTCAGGGGCGGGCTGGATAAACCGGAAACGTACTATGAGCCGGTGTTCTGCATGCATTGTGAAAACGCCCCTTGCGAGGGCGTGTGCCCGGTGGGCGCCACCGTCCACAGCCCCGAGGGCTTGAATGAGATGGTGTACAACCGCTGCGTGGGCACGCGGTATTGCTCCAACAACTGCCCGTATAAAGTCCGGCGCTTTAATTTCCGGCTCTATTCGGACTGGACCACGCCGAGCCTGGTCCCCCTGCGGAATCCCAACGTTACGGTGCGCAGCCGCGGGGTGATGGAGAAATGCACTTATTGCGTGCAGCGAATCAACGCGGCGAAAATCAAGTCGGAACTGGAGGATCGCGACGTCCGGGACGGCGAGATTTTGACCGCCTGCCAGCAATCGTGCCCGACGCAGGCGCTGGTGTTTGGCAACATCAACGATCCCAATTCCCGCGTCTCCAAGCTCAAGGCGCAATCGCGCAATTACAGCCTGGTGGCGGAATTGAACACCCGGCCGCGAACCACGTATCTGGCGCGGCTGAGAAATCCGAACCCCGAGATTAAGGAATAACGATGGGACCGCTTAACCCACAAACCCCGCCGGAACGCGACAGCACCCGCCCCTTGATTGGGCCGGGGTACGACTTCGCCACGGTCAGCGACAAGATCAGCTCGATCGTTCTCACCAAGGGAACCCCGCGCGGCTGGTATGTGGGATTTGGAATCGCCTTTATCTTCCTGATGCTTTTTCAATACGCGGCGGCATATTTGCTGATGACCGGCATCGGGATCTGGGGCAACAACGTCCCGATCGGGTGGGCGTTTGACATCACCAATTTCGTCTGGTGGATCGGCATTGGCCACGCCGGCACACTCATCTCCGCCATCCTTTTGCTGTTGCGCCAGAAATGGCGCACGTCGATCAACCGATTCGCCGAAGCGATGACTTTATTCGCCGTGTCCTGCGCTGGAATGTTTCCTCTGCTGCACATGGGGCGGCCGTGGCTGGCTTACTGGCTGTTTCCCTATCCCAACCCGATGGGGACGTGGCCGCAGTTTCGCAGCCCCCTGGTGTGGGATGTCTTCGCGGTGTCCACTTACGCCACCGTGTCGCTGATGTTTTGGTTTGTCGGATTGATTCCCGACCTGGCCACCCTCCGCGATCGCGCCAAGAATACCGCCTCCCGGATCATCTACGGAGTCCTGGCCATGGGATGGCGCGGCTCCGCCGTGCACTGGCACCGCTATGAGACGGCGTCCCTGCTGCTTGCCGGTCTCGCCACACCACTGGTCGTTTCCGTGCACACGGTGGTCAGTTTCGATTTTGCCGCGAGCGTCATACCGGGCTGGCACAGCACGATCTTTCCTCCGTATTTTGTCGCGGGCGCCATTTATTCCGGCTTCGCCATGGTCATGACTCTCGCCATCCCCATCCGGTCGTTCTACAAGCTGGAAGATTTCATCACCATGCGCCACCTGGATAACATGGCCAAAGTCCTGGTGGCCACGGGCATGATTGTGGCTTACGGCTACATGATGGAAACGTTTATGGCTTTCTACAGCGGAAGCCAGTACGACCGCTACATGATCATGAACCGCATGACGGGACCTTATGCGGTCGAGTACTGGGTGTTGATCCTCTGTAACATCGCCATCCCGCAGGCACTTTGGTCCAAGAGGGTGAGGAATAAAGTCCCGGCACTGTTCATTATTTCGTTAATCATCAACGTTGGTATGTGGCTGGAACGATTTATCATTATTGTGACGAGCTTACACCGCGACTTTATCCCCTCGTCGTGGGGCATGTACTACCCCACGCGATGGGACTGGTCCATCTACCTGGGCACCATCGGATTGTTCGTGGCCTTGCTTTTCCTGTTCCTGCGCTTCCTGCCCATGATTTCGATCTTTGAAATGCGACAACTAGTCGCGGAAACAGGCGAGGAAACGAAAAAAGGGTGATCGGCATCAGGGGATTGAACGCATGAAAAGACATCCCATTTATGGACTGATGGCGGAATTCGCCACCCCCGAGGAACTTTTGGAGGCGGCGCACCACGCCAGGCATGAGGGCTACTGCCGCATGGACGCCTTTACGCCGCTGCCCCTCGAGGGACTGTCGGAGGCGGTGGGCTTCCATCACACTAAGCTTCCGTTGATTGTCCTGATCGGCGGGATTATAGGCGGAACCAGCGGATTTATGATGCAATACTACGCCAACGTCATCGGTTTCCCTCTGAATATCGGCGGGAAACCTTACAATAGTTGGCCCGCTTTTATTCCCATTACGTTTGAGATGACGATTCTTTTTGCGGCGCTCTCCACTGTATTCGGATTACTGGCGCTGAATGGCCTGCCGACTCCGTACCATCCGGTGTTCAACGTCCCGGAATTCGAGCTGGCCAGCCGAAACCATTTTTTCCTGTGCATCAAAGCACGCGATCCCAAATTTGATCTGGTTAAAACGAAACAGTTTCTGGAAGGGTTGAAGCCGCGCAAAGTTTCAGAAATCGAAAACTGAAAAACGCATACATGAGTGCAGTGACGAGAGAAGAAACAAATCGGAAGCTAAAAGCTGAGGTCCCAAAGCGAGCGGGCGTGAGTTGCGCCTCTCACTTCCCGCGCAGGCTAAACCTGCACTCATACTGCCTTCTGCTTTCTGCCTTCTGCCTTCTGCCTTTGATCGCTTGCCGCCAGGACATGCACGTTCAGCCGAAATACAAACCCCTGGAGTCGAGCACGTTTTTTGATGACGGCCGTTCCGCTCGCCCCGTGGTACCCGGGACTGTGGCGCGCGGCCAATTGAGAATCGACGAGGGATTTTATACAGGCAAAGTGAATGGGGTTGAAGTGAACACTCTTCCCATGCCGGTCACGCGCGACGTGCTGGCGCGCGGGCGCGAACGGTACAACATTTACTGCACGCCCTGCCACGACCGTCTGGGCGAAGGGCGCGGCATGATTGTGCAGCGCGGCTTTCCGCCCCCACCCTCTTATCACATTGATCGCCTCCGCCAGGCGCCGGTGGGGCACTTCTATAGCGTGATCACGAATGGCTACGGGACCATGTACAGTTACGCGTCGCGTATTTCGCCCGAGGACCGGTGGGCCATTACCGCCTACATTCGTGCCTTGCAATTGAGCCAGCAGGCCAAAGTTTCTGACTTGCCGGAGGACGACCGGCGGCATTTGGCTGCGGAGCAGCCGGCAGGCCGGCAACCCGATACAGGAACGAAATGAATTTCAACGAACTCCAATCCGATATTGGCCGCGCGCAACAACTCGCGCTGATGATCGGTGGCGCAGGCCTCGCGGTCTGTGCGGTGGGCGCATTCATGAATGGCCAGCAGTTTTATCGCTCTTACATGATTGCCTACCTCTTGTGGCTCGGCATCGCACTTGGGTGCACTGCACTCTTGATGCTCCATCACCTTGTGGGCGGAGGTTGGGGATTTGTCATTCGCCGCTTGCTGGAATCCGGGGCGCGCACTTTTCCTGTCCTGCTTGTTTTGGGGATTCCATTTGCCTTCGCGATTGCACCATCACACGCGCACGTACAATCGGCGGCCATCCGGCCTGAGGTCATGTCGGACTTCAAGCGCATTTACCTGAGCTCGACTTTCTTTTATGCGCGCGCGGGAGTCTACTTCGCCGCCTGGCTGATCCTCGGATACTTCCTGAATAAATGGTCGTTTGAGCAGGATTCGTCAAACGAGCCCAACCGCGTGGCTATTCGACTCCAGGCCCTGAGCGGCCCCGGCCTGCTCATCTATGGCATGACCATCACGTACGCTTCGGTCGATTGGGTGATGGCGCTCGAGCCCGGATGGTCATCCACCATCTTCGGGATGATGTTCATGGTTTCGCAGGCGCTTTCCGCCATGGCGTTCATGATTATCGTGCTCATGCTTCTGGCCGACAAAAAACCACTCTCCGAAGTGGTCCTGCCATCGCATTTCCATGACCTCGGCACACTACTCTTCGCGTTTGTGATGCTCTGGGCGTACCTGTCTTTTTCGCAGTTCCTCATCATCTGGTCGGGAAACTTGCAAGAGGAAATTCCCTGGTACCTGAGCCGCGGCCACGGCGCCTGGGGCTCGCTCGCCATTTTCTTGATTATTTTCCATTTCGCCATTCCGTTCATGTTGCTGCTGTCCCGCGATGTGAAGCGCCGGAAGGGCACGCTGGCCGTGGTGGCGGCAGCGCTGATTCTGATGACCTGGGTGGACCTTTGCTGGATAGTCATGCCTTCATTTGATGGGCTGGGTCCGCAACTCCAATGGCTATGGTTGAATCTTGCGGCTCCGATTGGCATTGGCGGAATCTGGATCGCAGCGTTCATCTGGCAACTGAAGAGCCGGCCGCTGCTGCCGCTCAATGATCCGGAATTCAAGGGAGGTGCGAGCCATGGAGGCTAAGCACTCTTCCGGGCGCGGGCACGAAATGACCGACGCCAGCATTTCCGGGCTGGTCAAATTCAGCATAGGATTGTTCGTTTTGATAGTCGTGGTCCTGTTCGCCATGCGGTCGATGTTTGAACATTTCAGCACTACGCAGCAGTTGGGACCGCCCGCTTCCCCGTTTGCCGAGACCCAGACGCTGCCCCCCTCGCCACGCTTGCAGGTTGAGCCTGCTCTGGACTTGAAGCAATTGAGGCAGGGCGAAGACGAGAAACTGAACAGCTACGGATGGGTCGATCAAAAGGCGGGAATCGCGCGAATTCCCATTGACCGGGCGATGGACCTGCTCCTGGCAAAGGGCTTGCCGGTCCGCGGGGAGAATCCGCCCAAGCAAGCGAAAAAGTAACCATGAATCTCAAGAAATCGTCAATTCGAGTTCCCGGGATGCCGGTTGCCTGGGCGGCGTGTGCAATTATTATTTTCGCGCCTTCTCCCTCCCTGGCCCAAAGCCAGAACCAGAAGCCCCGGGTGCTCGTCGACGTGGGCATCGATCAAAAGTTGAACGATCAAGTGCCGCTCAATCTGACATTTCGCGATGAGGCCGGCAGAACCGTCCAACTAAACGAATACTTCGGCGAAAAGCCGGTGATTCTGGCGCTGGTTTATTACGAGTGCCCGATGCTTTGCACGCAGGTGCTGAATGGCCTGCTCACCAGCCTGAAAGGCGTTCCGCTCGACGTCGGCAAGCAATTCAATGTGGTGACAGTGAGCATTAACCCGCGCGAATCTTCCGGCCTCGCGGCCAACAAGAAGAGGGTTTACGTCGGCCTTTACGGGCGACCGGGCGCTACCGAGGGATGGCATTTCCTGACCGGCGATGACGCGCCCATCAAGGCGCTCGCCCAGTCGGTCGGGTTTCGCTACGCCTATGACAAGGATTCCGACCAGTTCGCTCATGCCACGGGCATTATGGTTTTGACGCCCAAGGGAAAAATCTCGCGCTACTTTTACGGAATCGACTACGCGGCGCGCGACCTCCGATTGAGCTTGGTGGAAGCTTCCAACAACAAGATTGGCTCGCCCGTGGATCAAATCCTGTTGTTCTGTTATCACTACGACCCCACGACAGGCAAATACGGTCTGGTGGTCGCCAACGTGATGCGTTTGGCGGCGCTGGCCACCATCCTGATCATGGGTACTTTCTTGCTGACAATGTTTCGCCGCGAGCGGCAGACCAAAGTGGTCGACGCTCGGACTGGGTATAACTCTGTTCGGCACTATAGGTGATTGAAAACTATGTGGTCCGGGTTTCCATTACGTCCTGATCAAGCCTCCACGATTGCGGAGGGGTTTGACCATCTGTTCTACTTTGAGACGGCCATCGCCATCTTTTTCGCCACTTTTATTTTCCTGACCATCTTTTATTTCGCCATCAAGTATCGCCGCCGCTCCGAAAACGAGCGCCCGCCCGAGATCGAAGGCTCGCTCGTCCTGGAGTTGACTTGGACGCTCATTCCCGCCGCGCTCTGCGCCATCATGTTCTACTGGGGCTCGGCACTTTATTTCACGAATTCGCGCCCTCCAACTGCGGCTCTCGAAGTCTTTGTGGTGGGCAAGCAGTGGATGTGGCATCTTCAGCACGCCGAAGGTCCGCGCGAGATCAACGAGCTGCATGTGCCCATCGGGCGCCCGGTAAAGCTGACGCTGACCTCCGAAGACGTCATTCACGATTTCTTCGTTCCGGCGTTTCGCGTCAAGCACGACGTGGTGCCCGGCCAGTATTATTCCATCTGGTTTGAGGCGACAAAAATCGGCAAATACCATTTCTTCTGCGCCCAGTATTGTGGCGCCCAGCACTCGGGCATGATCGGCTGGGTCACGGTGATGTCCGAGGTTGATTACGAACAGTGGCTCACCGGCGGCGTCAGGAGCGAAACCATGGCGCAGGCGGGTGGCGAGCTCTACCAGAAGTACGCCTGCGTGACATGCCATGGCACAGGACGCGCTCCGGCCTTCAACGGGATTTACGGCCAGCCGGTCAAGCTGGCGTCCGGCCAGACGGTGACCGCCGATGAGGCTTACTTGCGCGAGTCGATCGTGGAGCCTTCGGCGAAAATTGCGGACGGCTACAGCCCCATTATGCCGACCTTCAAAGGTCAATTGAGCGAGGAAGAGATACTGCAACTAATCGCATTCATCAAGTCACTTGGTCCGGAAGAAAAGAAGGTGGGAAAGCCATGAGTACTGCGACGATTGAGCCATCTCTCGAATCGCGCGTGCATTATTTGAACGTCAGCTACGGCATCAAGTCGTGGCTGCTCACCACTGACCACAAGCGCATCGCGCTCCTTTACCTCGCCTCGATCACTCTAATGTTTTTTGTGGGCGGCGCGGCGGCGGTGCTCATTCGCCTCCACCTGATCGAACCCACCGGCGCGCTGGTTCAGCCGGAAACTTACAACAAGCTGTTTAGCATGCACGGCATCATCATGGTGTTCTTTTTCCTGATTCCCTCCATACCGGCAACGCTGGGGAATTTTCTCGTTCCCATGATGGTGGGCGCGCGCGACCTGGCCTTTCCGCGCATCAACTTGTTGAGCTGGTACGTTTACATGGTGGGCGCGCTGCTCACCCTTTCCGCCATTCTGGCGGGCGGCGTCGATACGGGCTGGACTTTTTATCCGCCTTACAGCAGCAACTATTCCCAAACCCACGTGATCCTGGCGGCGCTGGGCGTGTTCATCGCCGGCTTTTCCTCGATATTGACCGGTTTTAATTTCATCGTCACCATCCACAAAATGCGTGCCCCGGGCCTCACGTGGTTTCGCCTGCCCCTTTTTATCTGGGCGCTTTACGCCACCAGCATCATTCAAATCCTGGGCACGCCGGTGGTGGCCATCACCATCGCCCTGCTGGGGCTCGAGCGCTTGTTCCACGTCGGCATCTTCGACCCCAAGATCGGCGGCGACCCCATCCTGTTCCAGCACTTGTTCTGGTTTTATTCACACCCCGCCGTTTACATCATGATTCTGCCGCCCATGGGCGTGATCAGCGAGCTGGTCACCTGCTTCTCGCGCAAGCGAATCTTCGGCTACAGCTTTATCGCTTTCTCCAGCCTCTCCATTGCAGTAATCAGCTTTCTGGTGTGGGGCCATCATATGTTTGTCTCCGGGCAATCGGTTTATGCCGGCTTGGTGTTTTCGGTCCTGAGTTTCCTCGTCGCCATTCCCTCAGCTATTAAAGTTTTCAATTGGACCGCGACGCTTTACAAAGGATCGATTTCCTACGACGCCCCCATGCTCTATGCCATGGGATTCATCGGCCTGTTTACGATGGGTGGCGTAACCGGATTGTTCCTGGCCTCGCTGGCGGTGGACGTGCACGTCCACGACACCTACTTTGTGATTGCCCACTTCCACTACATCATGGTGGGCGGCGCGGTGATGGCCTACCTGGGCGGCATCCATTTCTGGTGGCCAAAAATTACCGGCCGCCTCTATCCCGACAAGTGGGCTCGCTTTGCGGCGCTGGTGATCTTCATCGGGTTCAACCTCACTTTCTTCCCGCAATATATGCTGGGCTACCTGGGGATGCCGCGCCGTTACGCCGTCTATCCGGCGGAATTTCAAGTGCTCAACGTGATGTCTTCGGCAGGCGCATCAATCCTGGGCGTGGGCTACCTGATCCCGCTGGTTTACTTGATTTGGTCGATGCGTTACGGCCCGATTGCCGGACCCAATCCCTGGCGCGCCAAGGGCCTGGAGTGGGGGACTCCTTCTCCTCCGCCCACTGAGAACTTTGAGGAGACACCCGTGGTCACAGAGGAAGCCTACGCATATTCCACCGAGGAGGCGCGAGTTGGCTGACCATCCAGCCCAGGCGGTTCAGGTGCACGCGCTGGCGCACCAATTTGACGATCTCGATCAGCAACACGAGGCTTCCAACTTCGGCATGTGGATTTTCTTGGCCACCGAGATCATGTTTTTCGGCGGCATGTTTGCCGGGTACACCATTTTCCGCCATGAGTACTTCACATCGTTTGCCGCGGGCAGCCACCTGCTGAATTGGAGGATCGGCGCCACCAACACCGCCGTCCTCATTTGCAGCAGCTTGACCATGGCCCTCGCCGTCCATGCCGCGCAATTGGGCAAACGCATGCAACTTGTCACTTTCCTTATTCTCACCATCGTGCTGGGCCTGGCCTTTATCGGCATCAAGCTCACGTTTGAATGGAGCCGCGACTGGAACGAATACCTTGTCCCCGGCCAACTGGTTCTGGGACATGCCTTCGCGCCGCAGGGCGAAATCCTGAAGCAATTGCAGGAGGCCCACGCTTCCCTGCCCAAGGTCGAGATGTTTATGTTCTTCTATTTCGCCATGACTGGTTTCCACGCCCTCCACATGGTGGTGGGCGTCGGCCTGCTCCTCGCCTTGACGATCATGGCGTGGCAGGGCCGCTTCTCTCCCCAGCGCTTTAATCCCGTGGAAGGCATTGGCCTCTACTGGCACTTCGTCGATATTGTCTGGATTTTCCTGTTTCCGTTACTCTACTTGATTGGGGGCATTTCCTGATGTCCGGACACATCGTTCCTCAAAAAGTTTATTTCACGATCTTCGCACTACTCATCGGTATGACGGGCCTTACAACTTGGGTGGCCACCCAAAACTTTGGCCGATGGAACACGGTGATCGCGCTCGCCATCGCCATTTGCAAAGCCACACTCGTCATCCTGTTCTTCATGCATGTCAAGTACAGCAGCAACCTCACCCGCGCCGCCGTGGTGGTGGGATTTTTCTGGCTGGCGCTACTCCTCACACTGACGTTGAGCGACATCCTCACTCGCTCATGGATCCCCACGCCTTCAAGCTGGCAGAGTTCCACCAGCCAAGTGCCTTAAGGCATGCAAGTGGCACGGGCGTCTCGCCCGTGCGCTGGCATGGCCAGGATGGCAATGTCACCCTGGTGGTGTCCTGACTGCGGCTGAATCGATTTGGCCGACAGCCATTTGCTCCGGCCCTAGGAAGGATTTATTACCATGAACCTGGTTTAGGGCCGTGAGTGTTACATCTCCGGTTTGCCGACATGCATGTGGCTGCGCGCTGGAGCTGAGACTCGACATGGCAATACTTTCCGTGCGCGGGACGATCCAGGAGCCGAGCGACTCTCCTCTACCCTACGACGTTAATCTGGATCTGCATGACATTTCAGGCGACGGGAGGTATTCCGCGGCATATCCGCTCTTTACACCGCACACGTCACAGCAAATACGTCACCCAAGCGACAATAATATTTAAATCTTTAATTCTGAAGGCTACGGTACCGTAAAAACAACAATATGACATGGTCATCATCGGCACCGGGGAGGCGGAAAAGAGTCTGGCGCGGACAATGGCAAAGTCCGGTTGGCGCACGCTTGTTGTTTCCGTGTCGGAAGGCGGTAGCTCCTTTCACGATGCGTGCCGGCCGTTTGCGCGCAAGGTAAGTGTCCCATCGACGTTCAACTTCTGGTGACAGGCCCACCGCACCGGGTACCGCATCCCTTTCACTTCAATCTCTGCTTTAAGCCTCAGTCCCTCCCACTTTGTCCCCTTGGGCAGCACAAACTGCGCCTGGCGGATTTTTCGCGGCAGCGGATACCCGGGATCCAGGCAGCCGCTCTGCAGCACTGTTCCTTCCGGACTTTCGACGGTCACTCGCAGCACGCCCGGAACCCCCGCGATGCCGTCATTCGCGAACCCGACAATCACGCCGAGGTATCCCTTATCTTCATACCTCCAGATCAGCGACGGCCTTACACGGTAACCAATCTGCCGGTTGATCCGGTCGAACCACGCCGGGAAAGCCCGGTACCAGCTCATCAGGTTCCCTGCGCTGATGTCGTGAAAATTCCAAAGCGACCAGTAATTGGCCCCGACGTCCATCACGTGTGCAATGATGTCGTCCGATGGTGAAATCCCCTCGTCCACATGAACCGATTGCGGTGTCTTGCCCGGAATACCCTGTTCAATCAACACGGCGATCCAGGGCGGGCGATTGCTCAAGGCTTCAATCTGCTCATTCTCGATGAAGATTGTGTCGCTCCGGATCCAGTTGTTGCTGCGCACGGTGCGGTCAAGAACTTCGGAGTTCCCGACCAGGCTGAAGTCCGGCTGCGTATTGGTGAACAAAGGTGTCTTGGTAAAGTGCTCCAACTGAACTTCCAGCATCTTCACCCAGGTGCGCTCGGCCGTCTGGTAATCCGGAAAGGGATTGTTGCTGTACGGCCACGTGTGGCCTTCGCCCCAAAAGCCATACATGAAAGTATCCATAAACTCAATCATAGGACTTCCGTTGAATTCCGCCGCCAACAAGCCAATCAGCTCCCCGAATGCCTGCTGGAAGAAGGGATCGTCGAACCGGGGCTGATATTGCGCGTACGGATTGTTCATCCATTTCGCGTTGGACGTGTTCCCGTGCGTCCCGGCGCCGGTTAACTTCACCAGCGGCACCTTGTTCAGAACAAAGTCCGGCAGCGCGGGCTGGTCGAAATAGTCCGGAGCGCTCATCTGAATTCGGAACCCGATGCGCTTGTCGTTTTTCCCGGCCAGGTCAAAGACAAGCTTCAGGTAATCGGGAAAATCAAGACTTCCCGGCCTCGGCTGGATTTCCCTCCACGTGGGCCGGATGTAAAGCTTTTGTCCCAGCGGAAAGTGAATCAGGTCTTCGATGGCCTGCGAAGTGTTGTCAGACTTGACCTCCGCCGTCCCCATGTCCGCCGTGATATACGTCACCAGTCCCTTGCCATAGCCCGGCACAACCTCGTCGGACGGCGTAGTAGTCATCACCACTTCGCCCCCGGGAATAATTGCGTCAGGCGGGTACTGCGGAAAGGGTCCTTGATTCAGCCGATCACTTACTCTGGGCCCTGAGCCAAAATCATATTTCCCCCAGTTGTGAGCAGGGACGGTACCGTGAGCCGTCTCCACCCCAATCCCCGCGGACACTGCGAGCGCACTGCCACTCTTCAGAAAGCTTCTGCGATTCATCGGAATTGTGACCTCCTTCCGTTCCAGGCGACTTCGATTCTGCCATATCATCTGAGATCTATGTTTCGGACTCGCGATCCGGAACCAGTATGTTGTATCACAGGATAGAAGGCGTGGCAGCAATCGCTAATCGACCGGAGGGTCTCGTAGTCAACGATTCATCAATGTCCGGGCGACCCCCAATGGTTCGCGCTCTATCCGTTCTTTTGCGTTTGGAGCGATCGAAGCCCTCAGAATCCCGGGAGGAACCTCCGCGTTGAAGCCACGCATCCACTCATGCTTGATTGGCACTTCCTTAATCCTGTCAAAAATTCAGCCCTGGAAAGGTTAACGTTAGGCTTAAGGTAGGGGGCAGACGGAGCCCGAAGTGCACTTTGGCAATTCTAGCTCGATCACGGCGCACCCGGGAACAATTTATTTGACGTGCAACGGCCTAACCGTGCTTTTGGGTCGTCGTCGTCAAACCCAAAAGCACAAGGGCGATAAGCCGACCATACGACCAAGGGACCACCGACGTTAGATGAGGAGCCGCGAATTCGGCAGGTCACAACCCCCTGCCTTTCGATCGCCTAGCTGGATTGGAAGAACGGGGTGAGGAATCGAGGCTCAGGCTGCTCGCTTAATGAGCCTCCTCGATCCACACCACCATTCCCTTGCTGATTTCCGGAATGACGCAAGTCTTCCGATCGGGTTGCTGCCAGGAGCACTTCAGTTCTTGGGCGTCGCCCAGGAAAGGGAGGGCGTAGACCTTACCATCGGCGTTAGTCAGGAAGTCGATGACCACGTTCCTTTCGGGAGTTTGGTCGGCCACTTCGCCGGCCCTTAGACCTCTGAAGTTAGCGATGAAAATGTGAAGGCTGCCGTTGACCCTCGCAATTTGTGTTGAGACGAAAGGAGAGGCGTGGATTTCAACACGAGGCTTGATCGCCGAAGCTGCATCGAGCTGTCTCACAAAATCTTCCCGAAGCTGGTTGAAGAGTGCCTTTCGGTAATCGCCCGCGACGGCGTAGCGGTTGAACTCCTTTTCGAGCGCCTGGTAATAGCTCTTGCCGGGGCACTGCGGCTCGTAGACGAATCTCATTGGAGATATGCCGGTTTGCTTTCGGGTGGGATCGGTGATGCCTAGGAGCTTCTGGAAAGGATTTTCTGCATATGTTTTCCGTCTTTCGTCAAATCTTCCGGTCGCGCCGGTAAGTATCAAGGTTTTTCCTGAGCGGAGGTAAGAGTCGAGCCATTCCAGTTCGTCACGGCCGAGGCATTTGACGTCGGGAAGAATCAACACCCTCCCGGAGAAGCTCTGCAAACTCCGGGGCGTTACGACTTGAAACTCCCGATGCGACTGCATCAGGAGGAACATCAGGCCGCGATACGAGCGGACGAATTCTTCCGGGAAGTAGTTCCGGGTGTGGGGTGAAAAATAGACTCCAATGGGGTCGATAGGTTTTCGAGCCGAATAGAAGGTCTTTTCGTGTTGGGCTATCCAGTGGAACGCCGCCGTCCGCGTTTCCAAGTCGTTCGACCCCGACATCACATGGCCCCGAGCGTCCCAGACGTTAGCCCCTGCCATCACCTCGGACAGAAAAAGATTTTTCATGGCGTCCTTCGGTGCAATTCCCTTCTGGTTTTCCCAGGAGTAATTGAGAACCCAGGAGGGCTTTTCCCCTGCGAAAGAGCGGAAAGAATACATGCCTGCCATGTAGCCGAACCAATCGAGGGGGGTTCGGGAGGCTGCCATATGCTCACCCGGGCCGTATTCGTATTCGTGGGCAATCACATCCACGACGGGGTAGAGCTCGTAGACATCAGAGCCGACCCGGGGCGCACTTTCCTCAATGCCGGGATAGATCTCGGCGATCGTCTTGCAGTGAGGGTTCACGGATTTGGCGTTTTGGTCGATCTCCCGCATAAAGTCGGTCAGGGCCTGGATACGGAAATCAATCCACTGGATAAACCCCGGATCATCGTAGTCGCCCAACTTGAAATCCTTGCGGGCGTTGAGACCCGTTGCTCTCTTGAAAGCCGCAACCGTGTAGTCGTCGAAGCTCGCCCAGCTTTTTTCCCAACCCTCGAAGTGGGTCATCCAGTAAGGAATGTCAACGTAGATGCCGTCGATGCCGGTGGCGGCGATCTGCCGCACGCGCTCCATGTACACCTTCCGCCATTCGGGCGCGAACGGACTGATCCACACGTCCTCATCTCCCCGGCCGATCCAGAATGCCGTGCCGCCGCCGAACACCGCGGGTTCGCCGCTGATGTTGCGTTGCACCCAGTCAGGGTGATCTTTGAACAGCGTGTGCGTGGCCCGGTCGGCGTGCGCGGTGATGCACTCCAGGCCCGCGATGTAAACGAAAGCAGTGTTTCCCGCGGCGTGAGCTTTCTCGGCGACGGCGTGGATGGCTTTCAGTTTTTCCGCGGGATCAAGAAAACTCTCGTAACGGCCGGGAATGTCATTGTCTGTCTCGATGCCGAAGACATGGGTTTCCGTGGCGTTCTGGATGATCCAGTCAACGCGGTCCAAACTCAAACCATAGCCACCGATGCGCACCCAGTGAGTCCAGTCCTGGGCGGCTAAGGGTACAAGGACGAAAACCAGGCAAAACAGAGCACCGATCAAGAGACGTCGAGGTTGCATATTCAGATGAGCCTTTCCACGCACATTGTCATATGAAAGAAATTTACCTCGGATTCGTCTTAGTGTGCTTTTGCCTCCAGCAGCAGGTGTTTTTGAAATTGGGCAGTCCATGTGGCCACGGGACCTTGAACCGTTCCCAACGCCTCTCCGGTCTCATAGTTCGTCAGGTGATAAGCGCGCTTCTCCAAGCCTCGCAATTCCAGCTTGCCGCTCCAATGGGGAGCATAGAAGGCGTAGTACATGTTCCCGTTCTTGCGGATGGCGTGGGCTTCCGGTCGGTCAAAACCAATGTCATACAACGCTCCCTGGTATTCGCCCCTGGGGAGCATTTCGGCCTTATAGATTTTGATCCATTTGTCCCAGATGTTTTCCTTCTCAGGGGTCAAATCCAGCTTGGTCCGACGGGCCGAACCCACCGGCCAAGTGAAATTGGTGCCCACCACGCCGCCCACTCCAATCGTCGAGGCGAAGTCGTCACCGCCATCGCTCATGTCCACGTGGTCTCCGAAGTAGGCGATGGAATCGCCCATCAAGGCTTTGAGGGTTTTTCCCTTCAGACGGATCTGCCAGGAACTCCCGGGGTCGGAGGCAACTGACATGTTCATGAAGGGCATGGTGAAGAATGAGTACGCGGTCCCGCACGGGCAGAACTCCACCAGCGCTCCGGGCTTGATGCTGAGTGCCGTATCGTAGATCGCCTTGAAGAATTGGGGCAGCGCCTCTACTGCCTCCTCGGGCGTCGCGTGATGGTGGGCGGGGTTGTAACACGGGGGCACACCATTCATGAACTGCCCATCGAGCTTCAAGCCGTCAAAACCCCAATCCCGCAGGGCCTTGATGACGATGGCCTTGTGGTACTCCGCCACCGCGGGAACCGCGGGACAGAGATACCACGCGTTCCAATAGGAAATCTTCTGCTTCGATCCGTCGGCATTGAGCAGCAGATACTCCGGGTGCTCCTTGATCAGGTGCGTGTCCGGTTTAACCGACAAAGGCGCCCACCATAGCTGAGCCTTGAAACCTTCGTCGTGAATCCGGTCCACCATCGCTTTCATGTCGCGGTCGCCACCGGGAAATTTCTCTGGATTCAGGAACCAATCTCCCTCGGCGGTCTGCCATCCGTCATCCAGGGTGACCCACCGGAAGCCCAGCTTTTTCACGATCGGCAAGGCGTTGTAGACCTGTGCCGGAGTGCATTTCCTGCCGTAGCCCCAGGCGCACCAGATGGGACCGAAGGCGTCATCCGGCGACGGCTTGAACACCACGCCCTGTTTGACCATCGCCCGCCGATACTCCGCCAGGCTGCGGAAGTAGTCACCCTGATGAACGATGACGAACGTCCGAAACGTCTTGATCGTTTCTCCCGGTTTCAGTTCTCTATTCAATTTGAAATGCACGGCCACGGTGGCGTGCTCCTGGTCCGGCATGGCGACGGGAAGAGAGACCAGCTTGGGGCTCAGCTCCAGGTGACCGACGGAGATACCCACGTCTCTCCGCCAGACGTCCACGACCGGCGTTCCCCCTCCGTAATCGGTGTCGTTCATCCCCAGATAGTTTTCCTGATCGAAACCTGTCTTCAAAGGCAGCACCCAGTCCGGCCTCTTCTCGTAAGAGCCGCTCTGGTACGACCAGAACGCCGGCTCGCCGCTGCCCTGACCGCCCGAGACGGAGTAGCGCTGATTCGTCCAGCCCTCCACGGCAAGACTGGAGTCTCCGGTGTTTGTGTACTGCACTTCGAAAATGGCCATCTGCGGAAACTCTCCGCAGGTCGTCACGGCAACAGTTTTCTTCAGGGACGGTGCGGTCCCGGTCAGGGTGACACGCTGCCCGGCACACATCGCATCCCGGACACTCCCGCGTTTCACCTCGCGCAAAGTGAAATCACGGATTTCCTTTCCCGCGACAGTGAGGGACTCCGAGGGCGCGAAGTCGCCGATCGCGATTTTCCTGCCCTCGAACTCGGCCACGACATGACTGTGCATCATTTCGTTGAACTCGATGCGGATATTCCTGCCATCGGCTTGCGCCCTCTGCGATGCCGGGGCGCTGGACCAACTCGCCAGCAACACCGCAAGCCCGACGACAAGCATTTTCCATGATTTCACTAGCATGATGACCCTCTCTCCCCTGGGCGCAAACGATTTGCGGATTTCGAATGCCATCTACTTCTGGCAGCGTCTGGCCCCAGCCTGACGAAATAATCTGGTGTGAATCCCTTAAACTGAGACAGCACGTCAAAACACTCCTCTTCATTATAGGGTAGAACCTTAGTACTGTTCCCGCAAGCGGTCCCCCCTCGTGTGCGCTATTAGGCCCAGTTGGGGGCGAAACGGTTATCTTCGCGGAAGGGCGTTTTTCGGGCCGAATCCTGATTTGGTTGTGCGGAGGGCGGCTACTTCTACCTACAAGAAGAGAGTATGGTTCTTGCCACCTTGGCTATCCAAGGCCGCAACGTGGGCTCCCTCATAGGCGAGCAGGAAGCTCACGGCTTTACCGATGCCGGAACCACCTCCATTAGGTACAATTCGCCGTGGCGTTTCGCCCCCCCGCCAATTGCCCTGTACTCTTTGGCACGATCCAGACCGAAGCGCGCTTGGCCGTATAACAGCCTACCCGTGCTTTTAACTCGCCGCCGTCAAATCCCTCGTCACAAGAACAATACGCCGACTAACCGGCACAACAACCGAACCGAGACTGTTAGAATATCGCTCGTCGAGAAGTCTATAGTGACAAACTCGGAGGAAACGCTATGACGAGAGAGGAGGCTTGGAAACTGGCCGAGCATTGGATTGCCGCCTGGAACGCCCATAACCTGGACTTGATCATGACGCACTATGAAAATGCAATCGAGTTGACTTCTCCGGTTGTCGCACAACTGCTGGGAACGCCTGCTGGGAAGGTGATCGGAAAGAAGAATTTGAAAGCTTATTTTCGACGAGGGCTGGAAGTCTATCCAGAACTGCATTTTCACCTTGAGGACGTATTCTTGGGTGTAAGCAGCGTGGTGCTCTTCTACACAAATCAAAAGGGGAGACGCACAGCAGAATTCATGGAATTATCAGCGAATGGGAAGGTGGCACGAGTTGTGGCGAACTACAGTGCTCAGCAGGCGTGATCCCGCGCATGCTAGAGAAAAGTCCCATCTCCTGATTCACGGCCTACTCGGAAAAAATTCACTTTGCCGTATAATGGGCTAAACGTAGAAGTGCCCTACGCCCGCACAGGATCGCAGTAAGAGAAGGCGTCGGCGGCGATTTCCAGAGATGACCCCCGTTAAGGTACAGCCAAGTCGCTCAACTCCTACATCGCCGCCCAGTCAGAAACAATCATCCGCAGTCACTCCCGCGGTCCGCGTAATACTCTAGATTGAACTATGTTGCTTGTTTTCATTTTATTGGAGCCAAGATAAGCCGTTTCTTATCGATTATTCGCGCGAGAATTGGAGCGTCTTTTGCTGAAGAATTCCGTGTAACTTGCACAAAAAAAGCTATTTATTATACTTTGGCTTGGCTGGCTTACCGCATACTTCCTGATAATAAAGGAGATATGGCCAATAATGAGGGCCGGACATGGCTTTTGCCAAACTGAAGGGCTAAATCACCACGGGAATGGTTAATGGTGCGCAGCGCTTACTTTTCGACTTTCAACCTTCGACTCTCTCGACTCAGATCGTCGACCTACTCTGGGGTGGTTGAAAGGAGCTGCACCGAAGCTGGCCCGCGAAATCACGGACGCCGGAAATCACAAGTTACCCACGCCAGTCCAGCTAGATGTTCGAACCATCCCAGAATGGCCTCAAAATGTGGTAACCTAGTAAGGTCATTTTCTCGAAGGGCGAGCCGCCAAATATGCGGGTTGCCGCGGCGATCCCACAGCCCCCTTATGGCCTTCATTGCGCCGTCATTGTTTGCAGCGGATTTTGCGCGGCTAGGCGAGGCGCTGGAATGGGCCAAGGCTGCGGGCGCATCGATGGTTCACCTGGACGTGGTGGACGGCCACTTTGCCCCGGGCATCACGGCGGGCCAGCCGGTGCTCAAGAGTATCCGGCGTGCCACTGACCTGGTGCTGGACGTTCACCTGCTGATCGAGCGCCCGGAGCGATACGTGGCGGAGTTTGTGGGTGCGGGCGCGGACCGCGTCGCGGTTCATCCCGAAGCGACGACGAATCTGCACCGGACTCTCGAGATGATTCGCGCCCACGGGGCGAAGGCGGGTGTGGCACTGAATCCCTACACGCCGGTGGAAGAAGTGGCGGGCGCACTGGGGCAGCTGGATTTCCTCTCTATTCTCAGCGCCGATGCGGGTGCAATAGAGCAGGCTTTCATTGCGGGAACGTTTGACAAAGTTCGAGCGGCAGCCCGCGCGCGTGACGAGCGATTGCTGAAATTTGCGATCCAGGTGGAAGGCGGCATCACCTTCGACAGGGTGGAGAGTTTAATTCGCGCCGGCGCAGACATCCTCGTGGCCGGTTCTGCCATCTTTCAAGATGAGAGCCCAAAGGTTCAGTTGGCAGATTGGATTCGTTTGGCTTCCGCGAGTCCTCAATCTTCAAGAGCGTGAGGATTTCGGGCCCACATTTCAAAAGTTGAGGTCAGAAGAGGGCAGCAGATAACTGCCGCTCGAGAGGAATGAACAATCAAGCTTTGAAACGTATTCTTGCTCCAACATGCCTCGCCGCCCTGAGCCTGCTGGGGCAAACAGGTTGCGGACTCGCCCGTCGCCATAACGCGAATGCCAACCTGCCCGGCCCGGTCGCCGCCGGAGCCCAGCCGGACAAGATTCTCTACCAGCGGGCCATCAATGAGATTGAACGCGGCCGATACGACGTGGGCCGCCTGACCTTGCAAACCCTCCTGAACACTTATCCCGACAGCGAGTTTCTGGCCAAATCGAAACTGGCGATCGCGGACTCCTATTACAGTGAAGGGGGAATTGCGGGGTTGACCCAGGCAGAAGCTGAGTTCAAGGACTTCATCACTTTCTTTCCCACGTCACCGGAAGCCCCCGAGGCGCAATTCCGCATCGGCATGGCACACTTCCGCTTGATGGGCAAGCCCGACCGGGATCGCACAGAAGCGCGATTCGCCGAGGTGGAGTTCAAGGAATTTCTTCTGAAATATCCTGACAGTCGACTCAGGCCGCGCGCCAAGGGCAGATTGCGCGAGGTGCAGGAAGTGTTAGGGGAAAGCGACTACCGGATCGCAGAGTTCTATTATTTGAAGCAGGCCAATCGAGCGGCGCGCTCGCGCTTCCAGGAAATCGCCGACAACTATCCCAATTACAGCAAGGCGGATAGCGCCTTATGGTATTTGGGGCAGACGATGGAGCGGCTCAGGGCCCCCAAAGAGGCCGCCACCTATTACTCCGCGCTCCTCACAGACCATCCGCTCAGCCCCTTGGCCAACAACGCCAAAGGGCGCTTGGCGGCGTTGCATCAACCGATACCTCACGCCACGCGCGCCATGCTTGCTCGCGATAGGGCAGACCAGTCGCATCGCGTGCATCAGGACCTTTTCAGCAAAGTCACCGGAGTGTTTGGCAGTACACCCGACGTCAGCGCCACCCGCCATGGGCCGGTTAAGTTGGGTGAAAAGCCGCCGGGGACAGTCCTGGCGAACACCTCGGGATCCGGCGCCACAGGCAATAGCGTCTCGGTCGAGCAGGTAGGCGACAGCGCGTTGAATACCGGTAAGCCCGTGGGAGCGAATGCGGCGGGCGGCGACACTGCGGCCAAGACGGGAACCAGCGCGACGGACCCCGGCAAGAGCGCTCCCGATGCTCAGGGCAAGGATAAGCCGCAGGCTCAAAGTGGAACCACCAAACCGGAGAGCGATGCTGCGACCGACGTTCCTCCACCCAAGAAAAAAGGGAAGTTTCACTTTTTGAAGAGGGTCATCCCCTGAGCGGCTCCCTTCCCGGCCACTCCTACTTGCGGGCGATCTCAGCGGGCGCTCCGGCGGGCTGGGCGCCTCACCCAACAGAGGATGGGTTACAGGAACGAAACACTTAGCATAATAATATCAACTTTATGATTATCCCTCAATCTCTGGCCGCCGCTCGGGGAGGTCGTCATCCCCATGAGCGCGGTCTTCGAGTGAGTCATCCCGATGTCACCGGCCATCACTGAAGAAAAAAACCTGCTGGGCAAGACGTGCGCTGAACTCGAGCGGCTTGCGGTGGATTGCGGGCAACCACGCTTTCGCGGCCGCCAGATCTACCAGGGCCTTTACGCCCGCCGGGCGCGGGAGTTTTCCGGGCTCACCGACCTGGACGCAAAATTCCGCGAGTACTTGTCCACCCACTACGCGGTCCAGTATCCGCGAATCGAGCGCCTCTTCCCCTCGCGCGACGAGTCTGTCCGTTATCTCCTGAAACTCGAAGACGGCGAGATGGTGGAAGCCGTGTACATGCCGGAGGAGAATCGCACCACCTTTTGCATTTCGAGCCAGGTGGGTTGTGCCGTCGACTGCCGGTTTTGTTTTACCGGCCTTCTCGGCGTGAAGCGAAACCTGACGGCGGGTGAAATTGTGGGCCAGGTCCTGGCCCTGGCCGCGGAGCAGCATATTCCCCGGCGTGCGCGACTGAGCGTGGTGTTCATGGGGATGGGCGAGCCGCTGCTGAACTACGCGCCGGTGATGAATGCGGTGCAAATTCTCGCCGACTCCGCCGGAGCCGCTCTGGCATTGCGCCGCATCACGGTGTCCACATCTGGAATTATCCCGCGCATCTACGACATGGCGCGCGAGCCTTTCCGCCCCAATCTGGCCATCTCGTTGAATGCGTCCAACGAAGAACAGCGAACGGCCCTGATGCCCATCAACCGGAGATATCCCCTGCGGGAATTAATGCGCGCCTGCCGGGAATATCCGTTACGCCCTCGGGAGCGGCTGACCTTTGAATACGTGTTGTTGGGCGGGATCAATGACTCGGACGCGGACGCGGCGCGCGTGGCGGAACTGGTTCGCGACATCCCGGCCAAGATTAATTTGATCCCTTACAACTCCGGCCCGGAGTTTCCCTATCACTCTCCCCCTCTCGAGCGTGTTCTCGCCTTTCAGCAGGTGCTTATGGATCGTCACGTGCCCGCGTTCATTCGCATTTCCCGCGGCCAAGACGTGATGGGCGCGTGCGGTCAGTTGAGCCTTGCCGGCGTGCGCGACGGGATGGCGACGTCCTGACACCTCCTGATTGAGGCTGCATCGTCATCTTGCCTTTGTTCGTTTTTCTGGAGCGTACACAGTGACCACAATTCGGGCATTCAAGGATGCGACCTTCTGAACCGTCCGAGCGTCGAGCACGAATTCAAACGCCCTGGGCCGAGACGCTGCCTGTATCCCGATGTTGAAGTCACGTGTAATCGCCGCGTCCCAGAGCTTTCGGCTTGCTCGTGGAAGTCCACGTACCAACTTGCAGATACGCTGAATGGTCGCATCCGCACTTTTCGTATTTCCAGCGACTTCAAGATGTGCACTGTAACGGTGGAGTTCGCGCCCAACGAAAAGGACAACCATCTTATTACCGAATGCCGCGGCAAGCGCATCGAGTCTCGACCGTGAATAGATGTCGAGATCAACGTTCAGGAAACTGATCGTATCATCCTTGAAATGTATTTTTATGGATGGCATATCAATTCTCTACTCTCAACTGTCGACTGTTAACTATAGACTTTTCATTTTTGATTCCAATAACCGCCATCATTCGTCCCGTTCCGCTTCCTTCTTTGCGGTGGGAAAAAAAGATGTCGGTGCGGCACGCGGTACAGAAATCAGCCACATGAATCTTGGAGCGACTGACTCCGGCCCTGGTCAACTGGTCCAAACCAACGGCGACCAAGTCAAGATGCACAGTGGGCACGGCATCCGGCCCGTGGCCAGGCGGCTGCTTGGTGAGAAAGAGAAGTGGATACCGGCGGGCAATTTCTTCCTCAACTCGGTCATGGGGCGCAGCGCGAAAGAAATCCTCGCTTCTGGAGTAGCGGCCTGAAAAAGCGCTGACAATCTCATCGCCCACTCGATAACAACAAGCACGAATCGAAGGGCCAATCGCCGCCACCAAATCGCCTGGATTGGAGCCGAATACGCGGCTCATCTCGCCAACCGTGATCTCCACGATGCCCGCGAGTGCTCCGCGCCAGCCCGCGTGAACTGCGGCCACGGCCCGGCGGCGCGGATCAGCGAGCAAAACAGGCATGCAGTCGGCAGCACGGACCGAGAGAGTAACGCCGGGTTCTTGAGTGAGCAGAGCATCGCCCTGCGGAATTCTATTCGGTGCCGCACGCGGGATTGAATAGCCGGCGGGGCGATAATCCAGCTTGCCCCGAGTTCCCCAAACCACCTGGTAGACGGTGGCCGAGTGAATCTGCCGCAGTTCGGCGAGGGAAAATTGACTGGCGCCCATTGCCTGAAAAAATTGCCGGCGATTCTTTTTCACCCGGGCGCGGGAGTCGGTCTCAATAAAGCCGAGATTCAATCCCGCCGCGGGGGCTCGGCTGGCGCCTCCCGATCGTGTACTGAAGGCGTGTTGAATCCAAGGTTGGCGCGTCAATGGGACGCACTCAAGCCACTCCAGTCCTCGCCGGGAAACGATTTGGAATTTCGGGCGGCGCATACTTGAATATAGCATGAGAGAGCGTGGCCATTGGACGGGCCGATATCGTTGAAATTTCAAGCCTGATTTGCTATGTTGATTGGACCTCATCTCACCGGAGGGTCGGGCTTGCTTTACGTGCTCTTGATTCGAATTTGGTGGACCGTGCATGCCATGGGCTGAAAGGCGCGGGGCTAGTAGCCACTCCTGATCGATCGAAGAGATCTCAATCATGATCGTGGGTATGGGGGTCGACATTGCCGAAACTTCTCGCATCGAACAGGTTATGGAGCGGCACGGCGAAAGGTTCACCAAGCGCATTTATACTCCCGCCGAAATTGTTTATTGTGAGAAATTCAAGAACAAGGCCGAGCGCTATGCGGCGCGCTTTGCCGCCAAAGAGGCGGCCTTCAAGGCACTGGGAACCGGCTGGGGAAATGGGGTCCATTGGGTGGACGTGGAGGTGACTCACCTCCCGAGCGGCAAACCTGAACTGGTTTTGACCGGGAGGGCCCTGGAGGTCGCACAAACGCTGGGGGTATCTCGTTCGTCAGTTTCCATCTCTCATTCTGACCGATACGTGGTCGCGCAGGTCATCATGGAGTCCGATGGCTAAACTCTCAAGTCGGAATCAGAATTGCTTGAAAGCAACGACGCTGGCAGTCGAGTGTCTCGCCTTGGCCTGTTGGGTCGCGGCTCAGACGGATTCCTCTTCCAAGGCGCCCGCGGTCGTGAACCGGAAGGAAGCGGCCACAATGATCCTGGCGCAGGGGAGGCCAGAGTATCCGCCATTGGCCAAGGTGAATTACATTCAGGGCAGGGTGCACATCCAGGTGTTGGTGTCCCCCGAGGGCAAAGTGGTGGAAGCCAACGTTTTGGAGGGACATCCATTTCTCGCGGCGGCCGCACTTCGAGCCGTCCGCAATTGGGTCTACAGGCCTTTGCAAACGGCGGCGGGCAACGTCGCATTTGTCACTCTTGTGGATGTGAATTTTTCTTTGCGAAACACCATTGCCAACAAGCTTCCGCCCGATCCCGAGAAGGATCTCAGCCGCCAGGTCCGCCCCCCCGAGGTGTTGGACAAGCCACCTGCCCACGCTCCCCTGTTGCACGTCCGCGTGTTGATCAACGATGAAGGGCAGGCCATTGATGTGAATCCCGTCGAGGGATTCCCTGCTCACTATGGGGAAGCCTTGAAATTTGCGGAGCATTGCAAGTTCCAACCCGCCCGCTGGGGCCCCCTCGCCGTTCCATGGTATCTCGATGTCGATGTTCCTTTGGATGAAGTGCCGGCTACCACGGTGGGCTCCAGAGACATGTGACTTCAGCCGCCGATCTCCCGGGTCATCGCCCGCGTGCTTCGTCTCAGGACCCAAGCGCGGCTTCCCAAAACTGTCGCGTCTACCCGGGACGATCACAGGCGAGCAAATTCTGTTGGAGAGGAAAGATGAGAACTTTTAAGCTGTCGAAATTTACACAATCGCTCCTGGTGCTGGCGATCCTGCTCGGTATGGGGGGCACTGCAATCGCCAGGAAGAAGCGTGCGCCCACGCCCTTCAAGTATGTGGGCGGAACTGAGAATCTCCGCGAGTCATGCAAGGGCTTGGTGGAAGTTGGCTCATCCGAGCTGACTTTCAAGTGCAAAGAAGGAACGATCTCCGTTCCGTATGAATCCATTGCTCTGATGCAGTACCGCCCGGACATCAGCAGAAAAATCCGGAGGATGACGATTAATTGGAAGGTCAAACCCAGTTTTGGAGGCCCCATCCTCGGCGGAAACAAGAACCGTTACTTCACGATTATCTATCAAGACCGGGGAGCCACCGGCGCCCTGGTGCTGGATGTCCCACCCGGCACCATGCGTCCTTATCTGGCGGAGATCGACGTCAAATCTGGGAGGCGCGTGGAAGTGAAAGAGACCGAAGAAGTGGATTGATAGCCGGCATCCACCGCCTGCCGGCCTGGAGTTCTGCCTCTCACGTGCTGGCCACTGCAATTTTCCTGCGTTCTCGAAAAAAAAGGTCCGGGGCAGTTGCGAGTTCTTACTGCGTTTTCACGGGGGCAAAATAACCCGCCCGCGCCCTCACCTTGACTCCAGCGCGATTCACGCGCACCTCGATCCGATGAAAGGCGCCCTGTCCGCCGGTGTCGGGTACATATGCCAACTCATACTGGCTGTGAATTTCTGAAGCAATTTTGTTAAGCTGAGGCTGCAATGATTTGTCCGACCAGTGTGAATAGTAGACCCCGCCGGTATAGCCCGCATAAAATTCCAGAGGGTTCGAAGCCAGCGTGGAGCGAATAACCTCACCCGTCGCCACCATGATGGGGATCGCAGGGATAGGGGTCGAGTGCTCGTTGGAGGACGAAGTAGGTGTGTGAATCGTGCCGGGGGGGGTGGGGAGAGCACCATTGTTATCCAAAGGGCTGTCCCGGGGAACGTCAGGCTTCTTATTCAGGATTTCCTTGGCGGGGCTGAACCCCAGACCGTAAATGGCCACTTCCGCTGAGGTCGCACGGCGCACCAATTCATCTCTGCCCGTGTCGCTACCCGAATCGTACCCGTCGGAAAAAGCGACGATGACGCGACGCTCGGCCTTGGGGCGGGCGGCGAGCATGGCAACGGCACGCGCGAGTGCGTCGTTCAAGCGGGCCCCACCGCCTCGTGCCGTGAATTCGTGAAATGTGGCGGCGAGCAGATCACTGTCATTTGAGAAATCCTGTCCGACGCGGACACGGTCGTTGAAAAAAATGACCGCGGCATACCCATTCGCGCCCACCAACAAGGTGGAGAACATCGAGGCAAGTGGATGCACCTGGTCAAGCATCGGAGCGATTCTGCTGTCAGCCTGGATGACAATCACCATTGCCAGCGGCTGCATCTCGGTGTCAAAACTCGAAATCCTCTGCGGTACGTCGTTGTCGAGAATCTCAAAATCCTTTTCTACCAGGCCGTAAATGAATTGGCCCGACTTATCCATCACCGCCACCGGCGTGGTCACCAAGTTGGATTCCCTGCGAATCACTTGGAGTTGTTTATCGCTCGCCGTATCCGGTAAGGGCTTCTTCTTCGACGTGGAAAAAACCGGCCTGCCGCCGGAAACGTCATCTTGCGCGCGCGCCAAGGGGCCAAGGTCGACGCTGCCTGCAACCGCCGCAAAGGCAAATGCGATGACCCGACTGAAATACAAAACCCGTGAGGTAGAGTTCATGAGACCTCTCCTTGAGGCTTTCGACCGAGCCCTCGCCCTATTGGATGTGGCGAGCGAGGATGGCGTTGCAAGGCCCGGCAACGCCCGAGAAGACGCGGCCACGGAATTGAATTCATGCATTCGGCGGGGGCGCGGAGCCACTGTGGCGCTGCCGCGCGGCTTCGTACAAAACTATCCCCGCCGCCACCGAAACATTCAACGACTGCACCGGGCCGTAAAGCGGAATATGGGCGTGATCATCACACGCCTCGCGAACCAGGCGGTGCAAGCCGCGTCCCTCGCCACCCAAAACCAAGACGCACGCGCCCTTGTAGTCTAGGTCAAGGTAGGATTTCGGAGCCTGTGGCTCGAATCCATAGACCCACACTCCCTGTTCCTTCATATTCACCAGGGCGCGCACCAGATTGGTGACACGGGCAATTTTCACGTGCTCGAGCGCACCCGCGGCCGCCCTCGCCACGGCCGGAGAAAGTCCGGCAGCGCGCCGCTCCGGAATGATCACACCGCTCGTCCCTGAAGCCACCGCCGTGCGCACAATGGCCCCAAGATTCCCCGGATCTTCCACGCCATCCAGGGCGAGCAGTAGAGGACGTTCCACCGACCGGACAACAGTCTCCAGATCGTCGTAGGATTTCATCGCGCAAATCGCCACGATATCCTGATGTTGCGGCGAATCGGCCGCGCGCTCCACCGCCTGGCGCGGCGCGAAGCGGACGGAAATACCCGCGGCGCGGCACTCGTCAATGATCTCCTGCACCCGGCGGCTGTGCTGGCCTTGGGTGACCAGGACGTAATCGATGGAACGGGTGTGCAAGGCTTCCTTCACGGCATTGATGCCGTAGAGTGCGTCGGGCGACGAACCGGTTCCACGCTTGGACATAAGTTTACAGGCCGGCCGCGGCGGAAAATTCGCGCAATCGCTGCGCCGTGCTCTTGATGGGCCGCGCGAGCGAGAGCCGGGCGCCTTCCTCGAAAATCGGAATCAATTTCTCCAGTTCAGGTCCTGAGACCGCCCCTGTTACCGCGACACGAAGTGGGTGAAAAAGGTCGCGCCCCTTTTTCCCTGTTTCCTGTTGAACACTTTTGGCCGCCTGGCGAAACTTCTCGTAGGTCAAGCTATCCTCACCTGAAATTTTGATGATGAAGGCCTTCAGGACGGCGCGTGGAATCTCCCCCTCCGCCACGTCGCGCGTCTCCCCTGCTTGCGCGACCGCCTGGGCATTGTAATCGAAAACCAGTCTGGCAAGGTCTTCGTCGCGCGTCCGCCCTTTGCTATCAAGGTGAATGTCGACCATGGCGTCGATCAGTCCCGCCACCTTCTCGACTTCTCCTGTCTCTAGATAATGATTGGACGTCAAATAGGCTATAAAGCCCTCGCGAAAAACATTCAGGCGACCTTCGTGGTCAAGTCCACCTGAGGCCAGGTACTCCCAGTTGAGCCATTCAAGCTTTGCCATGTCAAATGACGCAGGACTCCTATTAACTCGGTCCAATGAGAACATCGCAGTCATCTCTTGCTGGCTCAGCTTTTCCGTCTTGCCATCGGGGTGCGACCATCCGAGGAGGAGCAGATAATTTCTGAGCGCCGCGGGCAGAATATGCCGTGCACGAAACTCCGCCAGCGACGTCGCGCCATGGCGCTTTGAGAGCCGGGTGCGGTCAGGGCCCAGAATGGTGGACAGGTGGGCGAATTGCGGAGGCTCCCAGCCGAAGGCCTGATAAAGGGCGAGCTGGCGCGGCGTGTTGGAAATATGATCGTCGCCGCGGATGACATGGGTGATTTCCATCAAGTGGTCGTCAATCACCACGGCGTAGTTGTACGCCGGGTGGCCGTCCGACCGCACCAGAATCGGGTCGCCAATTACTTCGCTCGAAATTGTAGTTGGCCCGTGCACCAGATCGTGCCAGGTAAAGGCGCTGGGTTTGATTTTCAGGCGAATGGAAGCGGATTCGCCGGCAGTAATTCGTCGTGCCGCCTCCACGCGAAGGAGCTTGCGGCAGCGGCCCGAATACTTGGGTTGGCGGCCCGCTTTCAAATCCGCCTGGCGCTCCGCCTCGAGTTGTTCGGCCGAGCAAAAACAATGGTAGGCATTCTCATGGTCGATCAGTTGCGTCGCGTATCGGGAATAGATCTCGTACCGCTCGGACTGCCGGTAGGGCGCAAACGGTCCACCCTTGTCCGGACCCTCATCCCAATTGAGCCCGAACCAATGCAGGTCTTCGAGCAATTGCGTTTCGAAGCGCGCCTCGGAGCGTTCGACGTCCGTGTCTTCGATGCGCAGGACGAATTTCCCACCGCCATGCCGCGCAAACAGCCAGTTGAACAGAGCCGTGCGCGCGTTCCCTACGTGCAGGGAGCCGGTGGGACTGGGCGCGAATCGGACTCGAATCTCGGGCATGGGATTTTTCGCCGCTACTTGGTGACAGGCGTTTGCAGGGCCGGCAACCATTGGGATAGCCGGCTCAGGCTTTCGTAGTCGGTGCGGTCCACTTGCAGCGGGGTGATGGAAATTTCATGTGCGATAATGGCCGCGTAGTCGGAGTCGGGTTCCACGTTATCAAAGTCCACGGTCTCATCCTGCCAGTAGTACGGCCGGCCGCGTGGGTCTTTCTTTTCGAAGATGATGTTCTGCGTAATCTTCCCGCTCTGCCGCGTAACTCGGACCCCTCGCACCTCACCGCGCGGTACATTCACGTTCAGCATGACGCCGGCGGGCAGCCCTTCTGCAAGCACTTTGGCGGCAAGTTGGCACGCGAACGCCGCCGAAGGCTGAAAATCCAGGTTTTTTCGCGACGCAAAAGAGACGGCAATCGCCGGGACGCCGTGCAACGTGGCCTCCAGCGCCGCCGCCACTGTGCCGGAGTAAATCACGTTCTCGCCCAGATTGGCGCCGGGATTGATTCCCGAAACCACCAGGTCAGGTTTTTCTTTCAGCAACTGGTGCAGCGCGATAATCACCGAATCCGCGGGAGTTCCCGAAACCGAATAGTGCCGGTCGTCATACTTGTGCACGCGCAACGGCGCGTGGATGGTGATGGACTGGCTAGTGGCGCTGCGCTCGCTGTCCGGGGCAATCACGATCACCTCACCCAACGGAAGCAGCGATTTCTCCAATGCCTTCAGCCCCTCGGCGTGAATGCCGTCGTCGTTGGTGACAAGTATGCGTTTGATTCCCATCCTGGGCGGGCCCTTTTCTGACGGAGGTTTGGCGGTCTCAGCCGGATTTTCTCGGGACGACAGCTCGTGCGCCTTCTCGTTCCGGATTTCTATTCAAGACATTATCGTAACACAGGGAGCGGAGAGTCCAAAGTCGAGAGTCGAAAGTTCGGAACTTGAGGCGCCTTGGGGCGCGGATGCGAAGACGGGACTCCAATCACTTTCTAATCTTGAAGTTCGCGTGCAGCGCCGCCGTGGAATCTTCGCCCACCCAGACATCGAAATTTTCCGGCTCCTCGACCCATTTCTTCTCGTCCGGGCTCCAGAAAATCAACTCGTTCTTGCCCAATGTAAGGTGGACCGTCTTCTTTTCACCTGGCTGGAGGCTTACGCGCTCAAACCCTTTCAACTCGCGAACGGGGCGTGAGGCACTGCCCGCCTGTTGATGGATGTAAAGTTGCACGACTTCATCCCCCGCCCGGCTGCCCGTGTTCTGAACATCCACGGAAACGCCCATATTATCGCCCAGGCCCATTTCCGTTCGACTGAGCTGGAGATTCGAGAAAGCAAACTTGGCGTAACTGAGACCGAAGCCAAATGGATAAAGCGGCGAAGTCCGAAGGTCCCAGTAGCGGGACTTGAAATCCTTATCAGTTTCCGGTCGATGGGTAAGGTTGTGCGCGTAGTAAATGGGCACCTGGCCCGTGCTGCGCGGCCAACTGACAGGGAGTTTGCCGCCAGGATTGGCGTCGCCAAAAAGGATATCGGCGATGGCGTTTCCGCCCTGCGCGCCCGGGTACCAGGCTTCCAGAATGGCGGGCACTTGCTGAGACGCCCAGGAAATATCGAGCGGGCGCCCGCTCACCAACACCAGAACCACGGGCTTCCCCAGGACGACAACCGCCTCCAGGAGTTTCTGCTGTCCACCGGACAATATGAGTGAGGACCGCGAAGCATCTTCACCGCTCATGCTGCCCAATTCTCCGAGCACCATGACGGCCACATCGCAGTGACCGGCCGTTTCCACAGCTTTGGTGAATTGCATGTCCGCTTCCGCCGGGGTTTGCGCCTGGTGTTTGACTCCCGGAATAATGTCTTCAAATATTGCGGGAATGTCGCGCTTGATATCGGGCCCCTTCGCGTATTCCACTCGAACGCTGGGCGGCACCTTGTCGCGAATCGCCTGCAGGACAGTCTTGACTCCTTTGGCCTCGCCCACCCATGCGCCCCAGGAACCCAAAAGGTCGCTCGCCGAATCCGCCAAGGGACCGATGACGGCGATTGAAGAAACGTTCGTGCTCAAGGGCAGAATTTGATTTTCATTGCGTAACAAAACCATGGTGCGCTGAGCCGCGTGGAGTGCAAATTCTTGCTGCTCGGGCGCCTGGAGGATTTGTTGGACGCGCGACTCGTCCGTATAGGGGTGCTCGAAAAGCCCCAGACGGATCTTCGCCGCCAGGATGGGTCGCACCATATCTTCAATCTGCGCACGGGTGATGCTTCCATTTTTCACCAGTTGGCCGAGATGGGCCAGGTAAGTTCGGCTCGCCATGTCCATGTTCACGCCAGCGGTCAAGGCGCGGAAAGCGGCGTCCTGCGGGTCGCGCGCGAAGCCGTGGGTGACGAGACTCTTCACAGCCTCCGCGTCGCTCACCACAAACCCGCGAAAGCCCCAATCGTGCCGGAGGACTTCCTGGAGAAGGAATTTATTGCCGGTGGCGGGGACATCGTTCAGGTCCATGTAAGCGCTCATCAGCGTGGCCGCGCCGGCTTCGACAGCCGCGTGGAACGGAGGAAGGTATACATTGCGCAAGGCGTCCTCAGAAACGTAGGCGGAGTCGTAATCGCGCCCGCCATCGGCCGCGCCGTAGCCGGCAAAATGTTTGGCGCAGGCGAGGAGGTGCTCCGGACTCCCCACGTAGGGACCTTGAAAGCCGCGGACCTGGGCGCGCGCCATGGCGGCGCCGAGGAAGGGGTCCTCGCCGGCGCCCTCCACAATTCGCCCCCAACGCGGATCGCGGGCAATGTCAACCATAGGCGCAAAAGTCCAACGAATTCCGGCGGCGTTAGCCTCGCGCGCTGCGAGCGTTTGCTCTTGCACCACCATGGCGGGGTCCCAGGAGGCGGCCATGGCGAGGGGCACGGGGAAAATTGTGTGAAACCCGTTGATGACATCCAATCCGAAGAGCAGCGGAATGTGCAGCCGCGATTCTTCCACTGCGACATGCTGGAGTCTATTGATGGCGGCGGTGTCGGAAAGCCAGAGCACTGAACCTACCTCGCCTTTGCGAATGCGCTCCTCTGGCTTCAACGTGTCTTCAACATATTGGCCGATTTGCGTGAGCTGGCCGATTTTTTCCTCCAGGGTCATTTGCTTTAGGAGAGAATTCACGCGCTGATCGACCACCTGGTCGGTGAGCGGTGATATCTCGCCCGGCGTGGGTGTCAGAGCCTGGAGCGAAGATAGTGTCGGCGCAATAAGAATGAAGAGGCAGGCCAGGGCGGCGGCTCTGCACCACCCTGCCCTTCGTAAATTGAATCTAAAATTTGATGGCGGTCGTCTTGGTCCGGTCATAAAGTGCTCCCAGTTTCAAATTTCCGTGGCGACTGGCGAATAAACAAATGGGGGGTTTTGACATTCTCTCCCGCGTCGATTAACGTAGATGGAGCATGAATAATCGCTTTCGTCTCTTCCCTCTCTTTCTTGCCAGTTTTCTGATCCTCTTCGGCGGGTGTAGAAGGTTTGCAGGCATCAATTCGAAGGCCGCCGTCCAGACGGCGATTGAGGCGCACTTGAAGCAGCGCCCCGGCTTGGCGATGTCCAATATGTCCACCAACGTGCAAGACGTAAAGTTCGAGGGCGACAAGGCGACGGCGCGGGTGATGTTCCAAAGTAAAGATGTGCCTGACCTGAAAGTGGAGGTCGGCTACGTGCTTCACCGCGCGGGTGACCATTGGGAAGTGGAGTCGAGCACGCCGATGGGCGGCGTGGGAGGTAATCCCCACGGCGGAGTGCCGGTCCCCCAATCGAACCCAGCGCCATCCCAAAGCGTGCCCGCAAATCCAAGCGCCATTCCACCCCAGGCAAGCCACTAAGCCACACCCGCCCTAAATGTTCTTCAGGCCCGCTTTGATGTCGTCTTGAATTTTCTTCACCTGTTTGGTTCGATCCTTGTCCGGGCTATCTTTAAGCGTGGCAAGGGCAATTTTTGCCGCCTCGTCCGCCTCGCCGCAAAGGGTTCGGTATTTTTCCGGCTCGTGCAGGTGCTTGCGATCGAAAATGCCGGCGCTGCTCCAAAGTTGCTTGGCGAGGAAAATCGAGAATTTATAAGTGTCGAGTTTGGCGGGGCCGCCCTTCAGGGTGTTTCGGGCTCCGGCACGGTCTCCCCCCAGTGCTTCCCCCAGCACGTCGTCGATGCCCTTACGTTGGGCATCGAGGGCAGCGGAAGCCATTTCATCAGGGCTGAGTATTCCGCCTTCCACCACTCGGTCAAGCAATGGGATTTGCGTGGGGCCTTCGCTGTTGGGATAGGGGGCATCCAACATGAGATCCTTGGGAAGTGTTCCACCCTCGGTCAGGTTGTGCGCAGCCTGCGCCAAATAAAGAGCGGTCTGGGAGCCGTGTTGGAGGTTGTCCATCCGCTGAGCCCCAAACATGGATTTGGCATTGGAATTTTTGGTCTTATCAATGCCCTTGATGTAGGCGTCAAGAAGCTCACGGTAGGCCTTCATCTCTCCGCTGAAAATAACAACGCGAAGCACCCGCGCCCGATCCGTGTATTCATTGGGCGGCGAGGCTTTGGCCAGATCTTCTGTATGATCGACGGCTTTGTCGAGTTTTCCGTCGGCGAAATATTTTGTAGCCTCGGCATACACAGCCGCCGGGCCCGCGGGTTTCTGGACAGGTTGCGAACAACTCGGCAAGAATATCAAAGTAACAATCAGGCAAGGGAAGGCGTAAGAATTCTTAAAAAACCTGGAATACATCCGGTCCATATTGGCCTCCTGGGAAACGACGTCTGTTGGCCCCAATATATGCCAAGCCTCTAACTAATTCAATATGAGATAAGCTTTTTTGGAAATGCCTCAGGCAGGAGCGATGAATCGAATCTTTATTTTCGTGCTGATCGCCATGCGCGGGTGGAGAGAAAAATCCCGCCAAAGACCAGCGCGGACCCGAAGGCGGTCGGCCAGGTGAGCCGCTCACCCAGAAATATCATGGCAATCGTGGCCGCAAAGACCGGTTCCAGGTAAGAAAACATGCCCACCCGGCTCGCTTCAATATGCGCCAAACCCCAATTCCAAAAATTCATCGCGAGGGTGGCCGTGAAGACACCCACAAAACCCATAGCGAGGAGAGTGGGGCGATTGACTCCGGCGAGGCAGAAGCGGCCTTCCTTCATCCACACCCACGCCACCGGCCAGACTGCTCCCAGGACAATAATATAGAAAGTGAAAGCCTCAGGCCGTATGCGCTGGGTAAGAGTTCGCGTGGCAATGGCATAGGCCGCCCAGTAGAGCGAGCCTGCTGCAACCCAAAGGTTGCCCACCATCATGCCGCGCATCTGGACGGACGTGGTATGCCCCTGAGTGATAATCAGTACCACTCCGGCAAATCCGACCAACGCGCCGAGGCGCTTGGCAACTCCAAATGGCTCGCGAAGAAACAGCGGCGCAAAGAGGCCAATGAGAACAGGAGAAAAACCGTAGATTAGCGCGGCGTTGGTGGCGGTGGTCGAAGCCAGGCCGAGGTTGGTAACCCCATTCAAAATGTTTTGGCTGAGCAAACCGAACACCAGCACCGGCCAAAGCAAACGGGGCGGCAAACACAAGGCGCGCCAATCCCGCCGAAGCGCGCTGATGAGGACTTGAGAGATGGCGCCAAAGAAGGCTCCGCCAGCCAGGAGTTGGAGCGGAGAAACGGTGCGCAGGGCGAAACGGGAAACAGAAAAGCCCGCACCCCAAAAGAAGGCCGACCCGATCAGAGCCAGGTAGACCACCTGTCCGGGCGGAGAACTCGCCGGGCGGGATTGTGGGGCATCTGGGACGGTCATTGCGCCTTGAGCTCCGTCCAGTAGCGGTCGTATAGAGTGATGACTTGCCCGACGTCGCGCATGAATTCACAATGCAGCAGCGATTCAGGTGAAGGAAAGATGGCGGGCTCGGCGAGGATCCATGGCTCCACTCCTCGCGAGGCAGATCGATTGGGGACATTAAACCCACAATCATTGATGAACTCGGCCACGACTTCGGGGCGGTGAAAATAATTGATGTAGGCCATGGCCAAATCTTTATGGGGAGAATTACGCGGCAGGCACGCGCCGTCCACCGAAACGGTACACCCTTCCTTGGGTATCACGTATTTGATGCGCGGCTCGTCGCGCAGGACAAAGGTCATGTTGCCGTTGTAGGCCTGGGCAATCCAGGCGTCGCCGCCGATTAGGTCTTCCTGAAAGTTCGAACTGTTGTAGCCCTTCACCAGCGGCTTCTGGCGCAAGAGCAAATCGCGCGCCTGTCGGATTTCATCGGGGTTGGTGGAGTTCAGCGAGTAGCCCAGCTTTTTCAGGGCCATCCCAAAAACCTCGCGCGTATCGTCGAGCAGCAGAATGTGCCCGGCAAAGCGCGGATCGAACATCACGTTCCAACTGTCCACGTTTTCCTTCACCAGGTCCGAGCGGTAAGCCAGGCCGGTGGTGCCCCAAACGTAAGGGACCGAATAATCATTGTGGGGATCAAAGGAAAGCCCCAGGAAGCGCGGGTCCACATTGGCCCAGGCGGTGGGCAGTTTGGATTTGTCGAGGCGTGCCAGCAGACCCTGTTGAATGAGAATTTCAATCATGTAGTCACTGGGGACCACTACGTCGTAGTCAGTATTTCCGGCCTGCAGTTTGGCGAGCAGCGCCTCGTTGGAATCATAGAGGTCGTAGTTCACCTTGCAGTGGAATTCGTTTTCAAAGCCGCGAATCACCCGGGGCGAAATATAAGTGGACCAGCAGTAAATGTTGAGCTGGGGAAGTTCGGATTCCCCCGGCCAGGTTCGCGCCACCACGGGCACGGCCATCAGAAGGAATATGGCGGATACGCTGATCAGAACGGTGCGCATTTTCATCGCGCCACGCTCCAGCCGTTGGGCGAAATAAACCAGCGGGATGGTAGCCGCGAGAATGACGGTGGAAATAGCGTTGATCTCCGGCGTAATCCCGCGCTTCAGCATGGAGTAAATTTCAAGCGGCAACGTGGTGGATTGCACGCCGGAAACGAATGAAGTGATCAGGTAATCGTCGAAAGAAGTCGTGAACACCAGCAAGGCGGCGGAGAGAATCCCCGGAGCGGCGAGGGGAAGGGTGACGCGGAAGAAGGCCGTCACCTCGTTTGCGCCGAGGTCCAGCGCGGCTTCTTCGAGTGAGCGGTCCGTGCCCGCCAGCCGGGCGCCCACGACAATGATGACGTAGGAGATGCAAAAGGTCATGTGGGCGATGATGATGGTGGCCATGCTCAGCTCGAGGCGCAGCAAGCTGAAGAAAATGACCATCGCCACGGCAATCACAATTTCCGGAATGACCAGGGGGAGGTAAACCAATGCGTCCAACAGGGACTTGCCGCGCAGGGTGGTGCGCGCCAGGAGCAGCGCGGTCAAAGTTCCGAAGACCACACAGCAGAAGGTGGTGACGGAAGCCACCGCGAGGCTGTTCCCCAAGGACTGCCGAATATGCTCGTTGTGCCAGAGCGAAACGTACCATTCCGAAGAAAAGCCCAACCATTGGGCGGAAAGGCGCGAACGATTAAAGGAAAAAATGATCAAAATAACGATGGGCGCGTAGAGAAACAAATAGACGATGAGCGTCGATGCGGTGATGCCAATTCCTCGGGCGCGCGCTCGGGGCATCAGAGTATCTCCCGTGTGACGCGCTGGGCGCTGCGCAGGCTGACCATGAGCAGGGCAAGCACCACGAAGGTCAACAGAAACGCCACGGCCGAGCCGAAGGGCTGGTCGCGGACCAGGGCGAATTGATTTTGGACGAGATTCCCCACCATCATCGTCCTCGCTCCACCGAGCAAATCCGGCGTGATGAACGCGCCGATGGAGGGAATGAATACTAGAATTCCCCCGGCAATGAGACCGGGAAGTGAAATCGGCAAGGTGACTTTCAGAAATGTGGTGAGACGGTCGGCGCCCAGGTCTTCCGCCGCCTCCATCAGCGCCGGATCAATTTTTTGCAGCACGGTATAGAGCGGCAGAATCATGAAAGGCAATTCACCGTAGACCAACCCCACAAATACCGCGAACGACGTGTACAAAAGGCGGAGCGGCTGGTGGATGATATGAAGGTCGAGGAGCACAAGGTTGATGATGCCCTCGGTGCGCAGAATCACCATCCAGGCGTAAGTGCGAATTAGGAAGCTGGTCCAAAATGGGATGACAACCAACAAAAGCAATGCTGACTTCCAGCGCGCTGAGGTTCCAAGGGCAATCTTGTACGCCACCGGATAGGCGAGCAGCGCGCAAAGGAATGTGGTCAGCAGCGCCATCCAGAACGATCGCCAGTAAATCTCGACGTAAAGCGGCTGAAAGGCCCGCGAGTAGTTGTGAAGGTTGAGAACCCATTCGATGGTGCCGTAGGGCGAGCGCGCGGCAAAGCTGACGCCCAGCAGGTAGACCAGGGGGAGGATGAAGAATCCGATCAGGAGGAAAAAACTGCCCGACAACAACGACGCGTTACGAAGCGCCGGCCAGCGGCGAAAAATATGAATGATTTTCTCCACTAATTTTTCAGGCTCGCGGCAAAGAAAAAGTGCCGGCAATGAAAATCCTTTCGCCTGTTTTACTCGGCCGCATGGTCGAAAGGCAATGAGAATATCGGATGGCTGGCGCGCGTGTCAAACTTCCCTTGCGCCGCGCTACGGGCAACGCAACTTGGGTGTATCCTAGGAGTGGAGAGTTCCATGAAGACAACCGGCTGGGACCGGGGAAAAGCATTTCTCGTCGTGGGAATCATTCTGCTCCTGGCGGGCGCCACCCTGCGCGCGCAAAAAGAGTCCCCCACTCCCCTGGAACTGCTTAAACAAGGGAACGAGTTTTTCAAGGCTCAGAATTGGAAAGAGGCCGTAACAGCTTACCGCAAGGCGCTCGAGCTGAAGCCCGACTACGCCGAGGCTCACTACGGGTTGGCGGATGTCTACGGCGCCATGCAAAACGCTTCTGACGCCATTCAGGAATATCAGGAAGTGCTAAAGCTGAGGCCGGATTTTCCCGGGGCCCACACGGATCTCGGCGCGCTGTACGAATCGCAGGGCCAGCTTCCGCAGGCGATTGAGGAATACCGAGCCGCGGCTCGCCAACAGCCCAACGATGCCCAGATCCACGTGGGTCTGGGGAGTGTCTTGACGTCCGCCCGCCAGTTTCCCGAGGCCGCCCAGGAGTTTCATCGTGCTCTCACGCTCAAGCCTCGGGACGCCGAAATCCACGCCGCCCTCGCCAATTCGCTCCAGCTTTCTGGTGACTCGCCTGGCGCTTTGAGCGAGTACCACAAGGCCCTCCAAATTGCGCCCACCAATCCGGACATCCACGTGGGACTTGCCGCGGCCCTCACGCAGTCGGGCGACCTCGAAGGAGGGGTTCAGGAATATCGCGAGGCGGCCCGCTTGCGTCCCAAGGACCCCGAGCTACACCTGGACCTCGCCAACGCGCTGCTGGCCACTGACGACCTGATCCACGCCATTGGGGAATACCGTCGCGCGCTCGAGCTCCGTCCGGATCAGGCTGACTACCGGTTCGATCTGGCGCTCGCGCTTCGCCAGGCCGGTGATTATTCAGATGCCATTGATGAGTTACGACGCATCATTCGAGAGCGTCCCGATTATCCCGCGGTTCATAAGGAGCTGGCGCAGACCTATCTTTCCACCGGCGATCATCCGGCGGCCATTGCGGCGTACCATGAGGCCATTCTTCTTGAGCCTCGTGACGCCGCGCTGCATGAGGCGATAGGACTGGTCTATCGAAAAACTGGTGATCTGCTGAAGGGATTGACCGAGCTGCGTGAGGCGGTGGAACTCTCCCCCGATACCGCGGACTACCACATGAATCTGGCAGAGGCGCTGCAGGCGGCTGGCGACGTGGCGGGGTTTATTCAGGAGTACGGTGAAGAGGTGCGCCTGCGTCCTGATGATTCGGATGCGCATTTGCACCTGGCCAACGCATATCGGGCCGGAGAGCAGTACGAAAAGTCGTTTGCGGAATATCGCGCGGCCCTCAAGCTGCGCCCCGACAGCCCGGAGCTTCATTACTCGCTGGCCACCGCGCTGATTGCCGGAGGAAGAAGCAAGGAGGCGCAGGCGGAGCTCGAGCATGCAGTCCAATTGCGCTCGGATTATCCCGATGCCCTGGTGGGCCTGGGTGATCTGCTGAGCGCGCAAAAGAATTATGCATTGGCTGTTCCTTCGTATCGCGATGCAGCGCGCCTGCGGCCAGACGATGCTGCTTTGCACGCCCACCTCGCCACGGCATTGCGGGAAAATGGTGATCTCGCAGGGGCGCTGCAGGAAATGCGTGAGGCGGCGCGCCTGGCTCCCGATAATTCCGACTTCCAACGCGAGTTGGGAGAAACGCTTTATCAGCAGGGCGATTTTAGAGGCGCGGCGGAAGCCTACCGGTCCGGCCTCGAACACCGTCCCAACGACGTAGGGATGGATTTTGGCCTGGGTATGGCCCTCACTCGATTGGAGGATTGGAAAGGAGCGGAGGCGGCGTATCGCGACGCGATTAAAGGCCGGCCCGATTGGGCGGAAGCGCACGTGAATCTGTCCAACGTCCTCGCTCATATGAACGATTATGAAAGCGCCTCAGGCGAGGCAAAGGTGGCGTTGCGAATCATGCCCAATTTTCCTGAAGCTCATTACAACCTCGGAGCTATCCTGGCCAATCGGGGCAAGATGAACGAGGCCATCAATGAGTTCCGAGAGGCGCTGCGCGACCGGTCCGAATATCCGGAGGCGCGCCGCGCCCTGGCCAATGCCCTGCGCCGCAATGGCGCCCTGGATCAAGCGATGACCGAATACCGTGAAGTGGTACGGCTGCGCCCCCAGGAACCCTCTGCGCACTTTGATCTGGCTAGCACGCTCCAGGCCAAAGGCGATTCCGCGGGTGCGGCAAACGAGTATGAGGAAGCGATTCGCTTGCGGCAGGATTATTCTGAAGCCCATTATAACCTCGCTGAAATTCTCGAGGGCCAGGGCCAGAAGGACCGCGCGCGGAAGGAGTACGAAGCGTACCTTCAACTTGCGCCCTCCGCTTCCAACGCCGATCAAGTAAGGGCGAGACTCAAGAAACTTGGGATTAGGAATTAGCGACCGTTTCTTGCAGGATTTCAGGTCAATTCTTCTTGGTAAATTGCAAGGTCTTCCCTTCGCGCTTGCCATCATCGGACAATTCGGTTCTTACGGCTTCCCGCTCGAAACGCGTTCCATTCCATTTGAGACTAATGAAGTCAGTCGCGGAACTGCAGCATCGAGCGTCACCGGGAAGATAGTGATTGGCGCGAACTAAGAAGATTCCCTTGTTATCATCGAAGGAGGTATAGGGCGGGGTTAGGTGGTGCTCGTCCCAGTCAAATTCCTGGGTGACTTTCAGGCGATGGTTTGAGAGTTCGAAAAGTTCCGAGGAGCCAGTTTGAGCAGAAGTAGCACCTACATCGGACTCTATGTACTCTACTAATGCGTACTCGGGATTTGCTCCCGGCTTTGTGAGGTAATATACAGAGGCGACTTCAATTGATGTAAAACCGATCCGAAATTCCTTTTTGTACCGACCATCCCTTAGATCACTGTGGCCGTTTGCTCTACCTTTTCGATCAAAGTTATACACCGCCAAATTCCGGAAATCGACTTCGGACATTGAGCGAAAGGAACCAGTGTACTTGAATGCGACAGGGGTGATGCAAAAAGAGGGGCCGTTGTATTGGTCGTATGGGATAGGAGATGTTTGTCCCGCCAATCTCGGCACTAGGACTGACAACAAGAAGGCTGACCCAGCAGCCAAAATAAGCAACACAATCCCGTCTCTGACTAACCATGGAGCATATTTCATTTTGAATTCGGCCACAGGCATTGGCGGAGTATTAGGAGCCTCTTCCCTCTCGTTTACCCCTGAGGACCCATAATTGCCTTCGCGATGGTGGCAAGTTGCATGAAGGATGTGCCCTCGTAAATTTTCCCGATTTTCGAGTCGCGCAAGTATTTCTCCATCGGATAGTCCTTAGTGAATCCGTAACCACCGTAGACTTCCAAGGCCTCGGAGGCCACTCGTTCCGCCACGTGCGAAGTGAAATACTTGGCCATGGCCGCTTCTTTGAGAAATGGTAGGTGGGCGTCTTTCAGGCGCGCCGCGTTGTAGGTCATCAGGCGGGCCGCTTCCACGTCGGTAGCCAGGCGCGCCAACTGAAATTGGATCCCCTGATTTACCGCGATGGGCTTTCCAAACTGTTTTCGTTCGGAGGCGTACTGAATTGCGTGTTCCAGCGCGCCACGCGCCACGCCCACCATCTGCGCGCCAATTCCGATTCGTCCTTCGTTGAGCGTTTCAATGGCCACCTTGTAGCCTTTGCCGACTTCGCCAAGCACGTTGGTCTTGGGAACGCGGCAATCTTCCAGAATCAACTCGCACGTGGAGGATGCGCGAATGCCCAGCTTGTCCTCTTTCTTCCCCACCGTGAAACCCGGCATCGAAGGCTCCACCAGAAAAGCGGTGATGCCCTTATAGCCGAGTTCGCGGTTTACCGTGGCAAACAGGATGAACAGGCCGGCTTCCTTCGCATTGGTGATCCAAAGCTTGCGCCCGTTCAAAACAAAGTGATCGCCATCCTCCCGGGCCTTGGTATCGAGGGCGAAGGCGTCGCTGCCCGCGTTGGGCTCTGAGAGAGCATAGGCACCCAGAGTGTTTTCGGCGAGCTGGGTCAGGAATATTGTTTTCTGTTGTTCGTTCCCCCAGCGCATCAGCGCGTTGGAGACCAGAGTGTTCTGAACATCGACGACCACGCCGGCGGAGGCGTCGACGCGGGAAAATTCTTCGATGGCCAGCACGGACATGAAGAAACTCCCGCCGCTCCCGCCGTAGGCCTCGGGAACCTCAATACCCATAAACCCCTGCGCGAAAAACTTATTCAGCAGGTCATGGTTAAACACGCCCTCGCGGTCCATCTCCTCTACGAGCGGGCCGACTTCTTTTTCGGCGAACTCACGCGCCGCCGCCTGGAACATTCGTTCCTCTTCGCTGAGCGCGGTGAGAGGGGGATGGGCAATCACTTGGTCCGTTGCAGTTTCAGGCATTTCGTTCTCCTTAATGAAAAAATAACTTTAGCACGGCTTGAGTCGCCACGCCGAAGTTCGGTGGCTTTGTCACTCATACCTTCCATTTCTCCGGAGGCCATTTTGTTTTAGAACTGAAAATTCTTTTCGGCGGCGTCCAGCACCTTGTTCGCCAGCTTGTCCGCTTCGCGGTTATGCTCGCGCCGGACGTGTTGAATGGAGAATGATTCCAGCCGCGCGATAGCGCTGCGGGCGCGCTCGTGCAACGGCTTGAGGTCGGGGCTTCTCACTTTGTAAACGCCCTGAATTTGCCGCGCCAGCAACTCGGAATCCGACAACACCTTCAGCCGGTGGATGTGATGCTCCTGAGCATATTCAAGAACCGCGAGCAGCGCGTGATACTCCGCAACATTGTTCGTGGTGTGGCCGAGCGTTTTGGAAAGCGTGGTGAGTGGCGTTCCATCTTCATTTTCCATGACGGCTCCGTAGGCGGCCGGCCCGGGATTCCCGCGCGAGGCCCCGTCAATGTGCGCAACTACGTGAGGTTGAAGGTGGTGAGTGGGCATGTCCAAGTGGTGCCTCAAAGCATATTGAGAACGCGCGACGATTTCCCCATCAGATGGACGTTGGGAAGAATGTATTTAAGATTTGAATCGACAAAAAAGGGAATGCGGACTCAGCCGCCCGCGACGCCATGGTCACTGCCTTTGGCTGTTTTCTCAATGTCCTCGTTCACAGCGATGGGCGGCTCGACGCAGTACATGATGCGGCTGCAACTTTCGCACGCAAGCAAGGTCTCATTCAACCGGATGTCGTTGTAGACCTGGGGCCGCAGCCGGACATTACATGCGGTGCAAAACCCGTCGCGGACTTCGGCCACGGCGATCCCCTTGCGCCCTTTGCGAACTCGTTCGTAGGTCTCCAGGACGCTGGCGCTGAGTGCGCCCACCAGCTCTTTGCGCTGGGCCTGCAGGCCGTCGCGCTCTTTCACATCAGCGTCGCGGAGTGAATTCATCCGCCTGACCTCGGCGGCCACGCGGGCCTTTTCGCTTTCCAGACTGGCGGCCGCTTGCGTCACCATTTTCTGGATGTCTTCCGCCTCCACCATGTTTTCCAGAATCTTGTCTTCGATCTTCCGGATGTTTCCTTCTTCGCCCTCGATTTCCTTCAGCATGGCCTTGTACTGCTCGTTCGTTTTCACTTCGTATAGCTGGTCTTTGTGTTTGGAGATTTTAGTTTGAATCTGCTGAACCTCAGCTTCGAGCTCGCGCCGCTCCTTCTGGCTGGCACTGAGGTGAAGTTTGCGGTCTTCGTGGGCTTGAAGGTAATCCTTGAGTTGGCCTTCGAGGAGTTTGACTTGAGAGGGCAGATCTTCGATTTGGGCAGTCAACTCAGCGATCTTTTGATCGACGTGTTGGAGGTCGATAACCGTTTTAAGATCAGGATGCACTGGGTCCCCGAGATTTCTATAATGTCACAAACGCACAAATGCGGCAAGAAAAGCGTTCTCTGCATAATGCAAATTAGATTGAATTTCTTCGAGATTTGTCCGTGGTCCGTTGTCAGTTGTCCGCCGTCAATTGAGCGTTGTCCTTGGTTTTTGGCAACTGGCCACTGACAACGGACCGCGGACGGTCCCTCAAATATAAAATCCCGTGACGGCGCCCTCCGCCGCGGAAGAAACCAGCGAAGCGTATTTGGCGAAGACTCCGGTCTTGTAGCGCGGTTCGGGTGCTTCCCACTGGGCCAGCCGGGCTTTCATTTCTCCATCACTCAAATCCACCGCCAGGCGGCGCGCGTTGACATCAATCTCAACAATGTCGCCATCGGCGAGAGCGGCAATGGGGCCGCCCCGCGCGGCTTCCGGCGCCACGTGACCCACCATCAGCCCGCGTGTCGCACCGCTGAAGCGGCCATCGGTGAGTAGCGCCACCGATTCACCCAGGCCCGCACCCACTATCGCGCCCGTCACCCCCAGCATCTCGCGCATGCCCGGACCGCCTCGCGGCCCTTCGTAGCGAATCACCACCACGTCGCCGGCCTTGATGCTCTTGCTCAACACGGCGCGCATGGCCTGCTCTTCGCTATTGAACACGCGCGTCGGGCCGCGATGCAGGAGCCGTTCGTGCCCTGTAATCTTGGCCACCGAGCCCTCAGGCGCGAGGTTGCCTTTCAGAATGACCAGCCCGCCGGTTTTCTTGAGCGCCTGCGCGACGGACCTCACCACATCCTGTCCCGGCGTTTCCTTCGCGGCGCGTGCTTCTTCCCCGATCGTTTTCCCGCTGGGAGTCATTTGATTGCCGTCGATAAAATTGGCCCCGCCTTCCAGGAGTTTTTTCACGATTAGCGGAATCCCTCCCGCCTTGTGAACATCCACGGCAACATATTTTCCCGCCGGCTTGAGGTCGGCGATGATGGGCGTGCGCGCGCTCACCCGGTCAAAATCGTCGATCTGGAGCGGGACTTGCGCTTCACGTGCCAGCGCGAGAAGGTGGAGCACCGAGTTCGTTGAGCCGCCCGTCGCGGCGACACCCGCGATGGCATTTTCAAATGCCCCGCGTTTTAGAATGTCCTTGGGCCGCACGCCGCGCTTGAAGATATCCATCACCATTTGCCCGGTCTTGTAAGCGATTTCATCCTTCTGCCCGTCCATCGCTGGAACGCTGTTGAACCCCATGGGTGAAAGGCCGATGAATTCCATCACCGTGGACATGGTGTTGGCGGTGAACTGTCCACCACATGCGCCGGCCCCTGGACAGGCAGAGTCTTCGAGCTTTTTCAAATCGGCGTCAGACATCAATCCGGCGGCGTTCGCTCCGATAGCTTCATACACATCCTGGATGGTCACATCGCGGTCCTGAAAGCGTCCGGCGGCGATTGACCCGCCATAAAGAATGACGCTCGGAATATTCAGACGGACCAGTGCCATCGCCGCAGCGGGAATCGTTTTGTCGCAACCCACCAGGGCCACCATGGCGTCAAACATGTGCCCGCGCCCCACCAACTCGATGGAATCGGCGATCACCTCGCGGCTGATCAGCGACGCCTTCATGCCCTCAGTGCCCATCGTCACGCCGTCGGAGATCGAAATGGTGTTGAACTCCATCGGAGTTCCCCCGGCGGCTCGAATGCCTTCCTTCACTTTGGCCGCCAGGCGGCGCAGATGGAAATTGCACGGCATGGTCTCAATCCAGGTGTTGGCGATGCCAACGATGGGTTTCGACAAATCGGCGTCAGTGAACCCGATGGCTTTCAGCATTGCGCGCGCGCCCGCCCGGTCGCGACCTTCCAGAATTGTGCGGCTGGGATGTTTCTGCTCTTCTGACATGGCTCCCCCAAATGAAGTGCGTGTATTCTTGCTACAACTTAATGTTGAATCTATGAGTGTGCCAGATTCGACCCAAGTGGGCAAGCACGGCATACGCAAAGCGAGCGAAAAAAAGGAAACACCTTGCGCAATCTCACGGGATGGATAAACTTTCTAAAGCAAATTTCACCGGGAGAGCACGCATGTTCATTGGTCACTTCGCGGTCGCCCTGGCCGCCAAGAAGCCGGCGCCTCGAGCGTCAGTAGGCACACTCATGATGGCGGCGCAATTCCCAGACTTGCTCTGGCCCATCCTCTTGCTCCTGGGCGTGGAGCGCGTGGAGATCGCACCTGGAAATACCCAGGTGACCCCGCTCAACTTTGTCAATTACCCGTATTCGCACAGTTTGCTGGGCATCTCGCTGGCAGCAATCTTTGTCGCCGCGATTTATAAAGGGCTGAAAGGATATACGCGAGCGGCCGCCATTGTTGGCATCGCCGTCTTCAGCCATTGGATTCTGGATGCTGCCACGCACCGGCCCGACCTTCCTCTTTATCCCGGCGGTAGCTTCATGATCGGATTCGGATTGTGGAATTCGCGCCTGTGGACCCTGATTGTGGAAGGCGCCATTTTTGTGGCCGCGATGATGATCTACCTTAAGGCGACGCGAGCCAGGGACAAGATGGGAGTCTACTCATTTTGGGCATTCATCGTCTTTCTGGTGGCCATATACTTTGGGAATCTGTTCGGCCCACCTCCTCCCAATGTCAGAGTCCTGGCATTTTCCGGACTCGGAATTTGGCTGTTGGTCGCGTGGGGGTACTGGATCGATCGGCATCGGGAGCCATCTGCTTTATGATCCCACTCTCCGGAATCTGAAGTCGATGACTCTCTGTCCACAATCCCCGCCCTTGCAACTCTCGTTCAACTAACTCCTGCGCCTCGGTTTTCATGGATCGTGAGTGGCTTCCAATTGTGGCTTGATCCTGAAGCGGGGTTGGGCGAGTGTCGGCGGTAGATGGCACTGTCGTTGGAATCTTTCAGCCCCCCGAAGGCCCCGCCAAAGAGGATTATCCACGTTTACTGATTCTTTAAGCAATTAGCGTTGGCCCGCTTCTGGCCCTCCGATTGCGGTCCCTCATGCAACGACCGTAACTCAGGCGCGGTCAGGGTCACAAGGAGGCGGAAATGAGTCGACTAATTGGAACAATTCTCGTTTTGGTTTCGATGCCGCTCCCGGCGTCAGCACAGATTACCGACTATTCCGAGGGCCATGGCTTCGCCCGCAGCCCCGATGGAGGTGGGCCGCGAATCGGCCAGGGACTTGCTCAAGCAATGGGGGTCGTTGCCAAGCCAAAAGTAAAGCTCGCCTCGGCCTTAGGAGGGAAATTGCACAAAGCCCATGGGGGGCATTCCAGGCCAACTAGACTTTGAGAAATCGACGGCAAGTTTGATACAAGCTGTTTGTGGGTGTAGGATTCATTAGATATTCAGGTTTGAAAAGAAGTGACCCCTAGGCTGCGTTTCCGGGAACCTCGAGAAGGCCCTTTCCTATTCTGAGGCGTTATGAGCGATGATCTCCTCGCCGGCCGATACATACTCGACAAAGAAATTGGCCGCGGTGGAATGGGGATCGTGTACCGCGCGCACGATGTCCGATTGAAGCGCACCGTCGCACTCAAAATGCTGCCGCGCGAACTCACCAACAAGTCAGATCTACGCCGCCGCCTGGCGCAGGAAGCCCTCGCCGCCGCTCCTCTCAATCACTCCGGCATTGCCACAGTGTACGAGTTCGAGGAAAACGCAGGAGAAAGCTTTATTGTCTTTGAATACATCGAGGGAGCCACCCTGCGGACACAGATGAAGCAACCCGGCCTGGCCACAGAATCCATCCTGAATATTGGAATCCAAATCGCTGATGCGTTGGCTGCGGCGCACCGCCGCGGAATTGTTCACCGCGATCTGAAACCGGAAAATATTATGCTCAAGGATGAAAGC
>JBGPCF010000002.1:0-126928 GCA_041481635.1 Terriglobia bacterium
CAGTTTCAGGTCAGTGATGATAACGGGATATCGTTTGGAGCGGATTTTGGCCAGCGCGGTGGCGCCGTCGGGAGCTTCCTCCACTTCGTGCCCCGCCTGGGTGAGGGCGACCTGAACCATTTCCCGTAAGACGTCTTTGTCCTCGACCAACAGGATGGTTTCAGGCATGCAGGGTACACGGAGACCGAACGCGCCTCCGCAAATCAATATTTAATGGATTAGTTGAAAGGGCAGGGCATTTGCCCCGTCGAAAGAACTCATCTCACAAATGGCCGAGCTTCTTCTTTCATGTGACTGCGGCATTAATTTTGAGGAGCATCCTCGGTCTGGCTCCACTCCGCCGGAGCGCCACTATCGTCAAAAGCCTTCTGCAAGTCGTCCAGGGCATGCTGAGCCTTTTCACTGACCGCGGTGGCATTGTCCACATTCGTCTGCGCAGGATCCATCTTTTCCTTGATTTCGGCTTGCGCGTCAGCCGAGGGCTCCTGCACCTGACGAATCTTCAGAAAATTCAATTCGTCTTCCACTAATTTCTGGGCTTCCTCTGCTTTCTTTACTATGGTGCGAGCCGCCTGGAACCGTCCTTGCCAGTATTCTTTGGTTTTCTTCTTGTCCTTATCATCACCCGAACTATTGACGGGGTGGTCCGGAACATCAGGCTCAATGGTGACCGGGTCTCCCTCCAGCCATGCGGGATTGCCACTGTCGCGCCGAAGTTGGTCCCGCAGATCAGAAATCGCCTGGTCATCCGCGGCTAAATCCGCCTGCTTCTTGGTCATCTCTTCCTGATTCTTGTTGATGTCTTCGCGCGTGTAACTCTGTTGCAAGGCGACATTCGGGTCGGAATACTGCTGCACGGTATTCTGGTTCAGCTTCTTTTGCAAAACGTCGAACTCGCGCTGGTCCAGTTCTTTTTTGCCCATTAATTTCGAGTATTCCCCGCGGTAGTACTTTTCCCCATGCGCTCCGCCGGAGGCTGCTTCCATGGTACTAGACCCGGAAGAAGAAGCCACTGTCTCGCCGCCTGACGATTTTGCGCTGGCGACTTCGTCGTTGGTGAATACCTTCCCCTGCGCCTTGGGTAGAGTCTGGCCTTGCTGGGCTTTCAGTTTTCTGGCGATGTCGGCGAGGGACTCCGAGGATTGGTCCTGGCTCGAGGATTGAGCCACCGCCATACCGCCAACCAACATGACGAGTGCAAATGCGCCGATTATATTTATTCGTTTCATTCAGCCCTCCGCGGTGGTGACGCGAACTATCCCATGCGCCAATTTACGCCCTACCACGCTATAAATCAAGCCCTTACGTCGGGGCAGGCACGCTTCCTTCTAGCCCCATACTTACAATTAGTTAGAAGCTTGCCGTGCTATGGGGTTGCCTTGGGATGTGGGTGCAAGATGGACAAGGGGTTCGAATTTGGATGCGATGCGGCACGGCGTGCCATCAGCCGGGCCCAGACCATCCGAGGCTGTGAGCGGTTGTGCCGAAATCGTCTGGCCGGCTGGCCCAGACCGTCGCGTTTAACGGTCTGCGATCTTGCGGACCTGCGGCAATCCTCTGCAATCGAAAATCATATATCCAAAATCGATTCATCCAACGGATTGCCGTAAAACTGTTTCCGGATATAATGGCAGGTCGATGGCAATTCACAGCGTTTATACCCTTTCGAAGGATGACGCGGAGGCGCGCAACTGGCTGGCGTTTTTCCGCCGCCACGGTTACACCGATCTTTTAAACCTGATTATTGAGCGAGTCTACTGGCTGGAGGGCGTCGTTAAGGTTGACGCGCTTCTGCCTCTGCTGGCCAACCCGCTTTATCAAGTGACCTCACCGCATACACAGCTTGATCTGAATCAGGGGCCGGTGGTGGAGATAGCTTACCGGCCCGCGGTCACCGACCCGGAGACGCCTTCCATCCTGGCGGGCGCCCGCGCGCTGGGGGAAAACGGTTTGGAATTCACGCGACTGAGCAAGCGCTACCAGTTCATCGGACTGGAAGAGCAAGTGGCACGAAAAATCGCCGCGCGTTTCCTCTACAACAAAATTGTGGAGCGAGTGCGCGAGCCCCATGAGACGGTGACCACGCTGCATCCCACCGGAAAACCGGATCCGGTGATGTCCGTTGCGCTGGCACTCCTGCGTGACGACCAGTTGGTGAAACTTTCCCGCGATCGCTCGTGGTACGCGCCACTCGAGCAAATGCGCGCCATCCAATCGCTCGAGAAAATGCGCGCGCGGGTACTGACGGACGCGGAGATTGAAATCCTGGTGCAATCGTGGAGCGACCACTGCTATCACACCACCTGGAAGAGTCTCGGGCTGCTCAAACGCCTGACTTCGGCCACAGAGCGCATCCAGCATCCCCTGGTAGTGTCGGTGTTCAAAGACAACGCGGGGGGAATCGAGTTCTACGATGGCTGGGTGGTGACCATCAAAGGCGAGACTCACAATTTCCCCAGTTCCATCGCGCCCTTCGGCGGCGTGGCCACCAAACACGGTGGAGTGATTCGAGACACTCTGGGTTTTGGAAAGGGCGCGCATCCCATCGGTGGAACGACCATCATGGGCACCATGGACCCACGCCTGGCGGAGGAAGCTGTGCCGGAGGGCGCGCTCCACCCACAATTGATTTTGACCGAGTCCATTCGCGCCACTTCGTATTACTGCAATCCGATGGGCATTCCCATGATGCACCCGATTTACCGGTGCCATTCGGGCTACGCCAAGTGTCTGGCGCTCGGACATTCCGTGGGGTTGATTCCAAAGAAGTACGCCCTGAAAGACGCTCCACGGTCCGGCGACGTGGCGCTGCTGATTGGTGGAGAGACCGGGCGCGACGGCATTCACGGGGCCACTGTCAGCTCCACCGGCATGACAGGTGAGACTCTGGAGCGCGAGTCGGCGGCGGTGCAGATTGGCCATCCCATCACGGAGCGCCGATTCACTTCCGCGATTCCTGTCTTGCGCGACGCCGATTGCATCCGCGCCATCACCGACCTCGGGGCGGGAGGGATTTCGTGCGCCGCTGGTGAAATGGGTTCCGAAACCGGAGTGCTCCTCAACCTCGATGCGATTCCACTGAAAGACCAGAGCCTAACCGCATGGGAAATTCTTCTTTCTGAATCGCAGGAACGAATGTTGCTGGCAGTTCCGCCGAAAAAACTGGACGAGGCAAAGGAGATTTTGAATCGCTATGAAGTAGGGCACTGCGTTCTGGGGAATTTCACCAACTCGAAACGTCTGGAGGCCACTTGGCGCGGGCGCCGGGTGGTGGACCTGGAGATGGCATTCCTTTGGGGCGCGTGTCCCATCGAGCCGCTGGACGCAGAGAAGCCGAAGCGGCAGCTCAACCCATTGAATATTCCGGAACCGCGCACGGAAAAGGATTGGGGCAGCGCCATACGGCGCGTCCTGGCGCACTATCATTGTTGCGACCAGAGTGCCGCGGGATCACGATTCGACACCACAGTGCAGGGCAGAACAGCGGTGGGCCCTTATGGCGGACGCAATCATCTGATGCCCACCAACATCGCAGTCTCGGCGCCCCTCTATGGCAGGCCCTACGGCGTAATCACAACCGTGGCGATGAATCCCCTTTACGGGGAGATTGATCCGGCGCCAATGGCCCGCTTGATGATCATCGAAGCCATCACCAAAGCGGTGGTAGCCGGAGCCGATTATCGCGAGATGGCGCTGTGCGACAATTTTTATACGCCTCGCGTGCGCCCCGATGTGGCGTGGGATCTGAGGCAGATGGTGGATGCCATCGCGAAATTGTCGGTGGAACTGAGCGTGCCATTCATCTCCGGGAAAGATTCGAGCTCCGGGACATTCGTGGCGGGAGACCGGCGCATCGATGTGCCCTTGACCCTCGCCGTGGCGTCGATTGGGCGCGTGCCCGACGTGAAGAAGATTGTGACCAAGGAATTCAAGCGGGCGGGCAACAAACTTGTCCTGGTGGGCTTCTCCAACTCAACGGCGCTGGGAGGAAGCGTCTACGCTGACAGCTTTGGGCAGCGAGGCGACCTCCTGTATGAGCCCGGGCCGAAGAATTCAATCGTTCGAGTGTGGAAGGCACTTCATCGCCTGAACGCCGCGGGGAAATATGCTTCAGGATCGGCGATTGCCGAAGGAGGCCTGGCTCTGCGCTTGTTTGAAGCGAGCTTCGGGTCGGGCCTGGGAGCACGGGTGGAATTGGGGAAAGGCGCCCAAGGACCGCGCGACGCCCAGATGTTTGGAGAATACGTCGGGGCAGTAATGTTGGAAATTTCCAAGGAGGCCAAACTCAAACGCCTTTTCGGCACACTTCCGTACCGGTTGGTAGGTGAAGTGATCCCCGAGGCACGCCTGGTTTTCACCGAAAAAGGGAAAGTTGTTTGGCAGGATTCCACCGAGAGCCTGGCGGCGGCGTGGAGCAAAACCTTTCGCGAGGTGGTCGAATGAAAAACGCCGTAACTGCGATCCTATACGCTCCCGGCACCAACTGTCACGATGAGACTGCAGCGGCCATGGCGCGGGCGGGCGGCAAGAGCGAGGTGGTCCTCACGCGCGACCTGCTCGATGGGCGGAAGAAGCTTGGCGATTATCAGGCGGCCATTGTGCCGGGTGGGTTTTGTTACGGCGACCACCTGGGCGCCGGGAGAATTTTGGGGACCTTGATGGTGGCCCAGCTTCGCGAACAACTGGAGGGGTTTCTGGCGGCTAAAAAACCTCTGCTGGGAATTTGCAATGGCTTCCAGGTTCTGGCTGAAGCTGGGATCTTACCGAGCCGCACTCCGGGCAAACGAAGCATGGCGCTGCTTGAAAACCAGTCCGCCAAATTTGAGGACCGAAAAATCCACCTCGTCGTTTCCCCGGAAAAAACTTTGTGGACAGACGGCATCGAAGGTGAAGTGCTCGCTATGCCCACAGCCCACGGGGAAGGACGTCCGCTTTTTTGCGAAACCACGAGCGCGCCCGCTACCCGAGTCGCTTTCCGCTTTGCCGACGAAGCCGGGAAACCGGCCACGAAATACCCGGACAACCCCAACGGGGCGACGGCCAGCATAGCCGGTATCACCGATGCGACCGGAATGGTTCTGGGACTCATGCCCCACCCGGAGCGCGCCGCCTTGCCCGCGCACTATTCGCAGGATGGGTTGAAGATATTCATTAACTTGGTGCGATGGCTGCTGCAATCCTAAGCGCCCAGTGACCGGAATTGTTGTTGCCTCCTCATGATTTCCCACCCATTGGTTCTCGGCATCGTGCCAGAACGCCGCGTCGATCCGTTGAAATAAATGTTCATGCCCATTCTCGACTTCGCCGATGGTAACCGCTGAAGGGAAAAAACGCACGACGGCCCCGGCTGAGGTGACTCAATCTGATGGCAAAGAACATTTCCAGAGGCAACGTCCTGACGGTGGATGACGATCCGGGAATCAACAGCCTGGTCAAAGACAAGCTCACGCGTTCGGGGTTCTCGTGCCGATGTTGCGGAAAGGGTGAAGAAGCGCTGCAAGTTCTCGAACAGGAATTCTTCGACATCATTATCACAGACCTTCACATGCCCGGGATTTCCGGATTGCAGTTGATCGAGCGGGCGCGCCCAAAATATCCGCGCTCCGCCTTTCTGGTGATCACCGGAGTGGATGACATCCACGTGGGCGTCGATGCCATGAAGCGAGGAGCCGATGATTACCTGGTGAAGCCTTTTCGCATGGACACCTTGGTGACCAGTGTCGAGCGCGCTCTCAGCAAGAAACGTCTGGAGCTCGAAGTGGAAAAATACCGCGAGTCGCTGGAAGACATGGTCTCGCAAAGGACAACACAGTTGCAATCCGCCATGAAGCGTATCGAGCTGACTTATGACGATACTCTGGAGGCGCTGGGCGCGGCCCTGGACCTGCGGGATAACGAAACGGGCGGGCACTCCCGCCGCGTCAGTATGTATTGCCTGGAAATGGCGCCGGCGTTTGGTTGCACCGCGGAGCAGCTTAAGCAAATCGCTCGCGGGGCCTATATGCATGACATCGGAAAAATCGGCATTCCGGATTCGATTTTGCTCAAGCCGGGCAAGCTCACCCCGTCGGAACGCGCCACCATGGAGTCGCACGCGCGCATCGGGTATGAACTAGTGAGCCGGGTCTCTTTTCTGGCGGGTGCGGCGGAAATTGTTCTCACACACCAGGAGCGCTTTGACGGGACAGGCTATCCCCAAGGCCTGGTGGGAGCGGAAATCCCCTTGGGGGCCCGCATATTCGCCGTAGCCGATACCTTGGATGCTATGACCTCTGACCGGCCTTACCGCAACGCTCTGAGTTTTGCGGCGGCGCACGCCGAGATCACTCGCGAATCCGGGCGGCAATTTGACCCTGAAGTAGTCCGGGTCTTTCTATCCATCCCTGAATCCAGGTGGCTAGAGATTCGTCACCGGACCACAAGCTTGCAAGTCAGCACGCGTCTCAACGAGGGGGAAAGTCCTGCAGAGGAGTTAGCTGCTTAGGGGTTCGATTCCCGTCTGGGGCGATTTGATGCCCCCTACAGATGGGCACTGCTGAGGTAGGCGTGCTACATGGCCCTACGCGTCCTGAAGCCTATGAGGCATACAATCCTGATAACGCTCGGCTGCGGCGCGCCGTCGAATCCAATCATTGCCGCAGGAGGCAGGCCGCCAAGGCCCTGGGACTGGACAGCGCCACCCTCAAGCGGAAGATGCGCAAATTGAGACTCGCGTAGCTATTTATGCCTCCTACCTCGCCGGGTGATTTATTTCTTGGGTGCGTTCCAGAGCAGTTCGATGGTCACGCCCCCGTGGGGCTCGGTGTCGAGGTAAGCAAAGCGGCCGCTGCCACCGGGATTATCCCATCCACCCGTTTGTGACGCGGGCGCACCCCTCGCCTTCATCAGCGCGATCGCCTCGTCCATGTCTTTAACTCCGAAAGCAATATGATGAAGTCCCTCGCCGTGGGCTTTCATATACTCACCATAAACGCTGGGTCCGACGAGCGATTGAATCCATTCGAAGGACACGTCTGTCCAGCGCCACCAGCCCAAGTACATTTCAAACTTCCCCGGGTGGCCGCGATAAATCCGGTCCAAGCTAATGTTGTGATCGATTTGCATCCCACCGAAGCCGAGGTTCTGGTAGTACTCATCCACCTTGTGGACATCTCGTACCACCGGTGCAAACTGAATATTCCGCTCCAACGGATAATCGTTCGCGGCAGTATGGGCTGGATCAGGAGGAGTCGCGTCGGGATCGTACACAAGTTCGAAAGTGATCCCTCCCCCTTGGGGCGCGGTGTTCAAATAAACAAACTGGCCTTTTCCTTTAGTGCCTTCCCAACTTCCTCTTTGGACAAGGTCTACGCCCCTGCTTTTGAAATAATTCACTTGCTCCTGCAGTTGCTCAGGGCTGCTCATACCGTACGCCAAGTGATGAACGCCGTCCCCGTGTTGCTTGAGAAATTCGTTGTAAACGCTCCAACCCTTTACAGGCTGGATCCACTCAATCTGTGTACTGCCCAGGTCTGCGAAGGCCATTTTGAGAGTTAACGGTGTGGCCTTGCCACGATAGGTGATGTCAGGAAACTCGCGCGGCGGCAGCCTCTGGAGGTTCTTAATCCCCAGCTTTCCCCAATAATCCACCACGCTGTCCAGGTCTCTTACCACCCAACCGATGTGCACGGCGTGTTTGTAAATCGACGTGTCCACCGTGGGCTTGGCCACGTCCGCCGGCGACGCCAACAATCCGAGCGCGCAGGCGAATAGGCCAAGAAGTGGAATTACTACTTGAAGTATTCGTGGTGGGCGATCCATTGCGAGCCTCCGTCTTACTTCACCAACCCGACAGCATATCACTCGCGCGCCGGGAATTCGCAAAGAATCGCTGAGTTAAACCGAGAGGGCAAGCACCATCCGTAAAGGGCAAAATCCGCACGACAAATTCTCCAGCCTTGGCCAAAAGATACTGGACCACAAGCTTTGGAAAGAGCGAATTCTTGGGCCGTAGCACGTGATGCTTCCAACTTGACCTGCCGTTACTTTGGCCCTATAGTTGCGGGCAATTTATCGGGAAATTCCAACTGAACGGCTAACGCGCTATGGACAGCTCGGGAACCGAAGTTTACGGGCAACCCGGCGAATCTACCAAGAGTGGCGAAGAAACGCGCCGCTCGAAGCCTAACCTCGCCCCGGAGCAGAAGGTCGGCGGATACGTTCTGCTGGCCAAACTCGTGGCGGGCGGCATCGGCGAAGTCTGGAAGGCGCGCGACCCGCGGCTGAATCGCGTGGTGGCGTTGAAGTTTATTGCCGCCGAGCGCCCTGGCTCTTCGCCGGTTCGCGATTTGCTGCGCGAAGCGCGCGCCGCCTCCGCGCTGAACCATCCCAACATTGTCACCATTTTCGAAGTGGGAGAAGGCGCCGGCTCCGCTTTCCTCGCGATGGAGTTTGTGGAAGGAGAAACGTTGCGCGCGCGGCTGAAGCGCCCTCCGATACCGGCGGATGAGGCGATGGAGATCGCGCAACAAATTGTCACCGGCCTCGCCGCCGCCCATCGCAACGGCATCGTGCATCGTGACTTGAAACCAGAAAACATCATGCTGCGCGTTGATGGCTTGGTGAAGCTCATGGATTTCGGATTGGCGAAGGTCATCCCATGGGCGGAGAAAAGCACATCCTCCATCGATTCAGGGGGAGCGGCGACAGACAGTGGGGCGATCGTGGGCACGCTCACTTACATGTCTCCCGAGCAAGCGCGTGGGCACACGGTGACACCCGCCAGCGACGTCTTTTCATTCGGGATCGTCTTTTATGAATTGCTTACTGGAGAACATCCTTTCAGGGCTGAGACCGCAGTCGATACACTGACCGCCATTCTGAGCAGGGAACCCCAGAGCGTGAGCGCCAAGTCGCCCGCCGTGCCGCCGGCAGTGAGCGCAATTACGGCGCGCGCGCTCGAGAAAGATGCAAGCCGGCGCTATCCCTCCGGCATAGAGCTTTCGGCAGAACTGAAGCGAGCGATGTCGGCGAACGCCGCAATTGAGGCGGAAGTCTCGCCTCAGGTTCGGCACAAGCCACGCTGGATGCAGGCCGTGGGCGTGGCGCTGATCGCTGCGATCGTCACCATGGCCGGATGGCGTTTACGATCGACGCCAACCAGGGGGAGCCTCGCCACACCGGTCCGGTCGATGGCGGTAATGAATTTCCGCGCCGCACCCGAAGACCAGGGCGCCGCAACCTTCGCGCAAGATTTGCCGGAAGAATTGGGCACAGCGCTTTCCAAAACGGGACTGCAAATTGCCTCCCACGAGAGCGTCTTGCAATTGGGCGGCGCAGTTAAATCCCGCGATGTTGGCACGCAGCTCGGCGTGGACGCGGTGCTCGAGGGGAGCGTGCGCACTTCTGGCAGCAAATTCAAAGTACACGTGGAGGTCGCCAATACGAGCACGGGATTCATGGTGTGGAGCGAAACGTTTACCATCGAAGCTCAGGATGCATTGAACGCCGAGCAGAAGACCGCGGCAGAAATCGCGCAAGAACTGCGGCAGGCACTGGCGACGAAATAGTAGAGCCGGGCCTTCGCCCGGCCAAATGTGGGGAAAATTACAAAAGGCCGGGGCAAGCCCCGGCCCTACAAAACAGCGGATTGGCAACTGAAATGCCCTATTGATCGCGGGGAGCAGGAAATAAAGAGCGGCGATTCGAGGAATTCCTATGGGAAATCAAACGGTGAGGCACGTGATTCGATTCCTGACGGCAAGAATTCTGGCGGCTGCACTGGCAGTTTTTTGGGCGGTCACGTCGGGGAAGGGTGCTGAAACAATAATGACCCGGCCCTCGAAGACAGTCGTTAACATTTCTGGCGGAGATTTCCGGCATGCTTGGACGCTTAGCTACGGATTGATGCTCCAATTCAACCCACTCCTGGTCCCTGCAGAAGGAAACCGCGCCTGGTACAGCTATGGCGGGTGGTTGCGATGGATCGACACTCAAAAGGGCGAGGTCATCGGCCGCTGGCATTTTCCGGCAGAGATTGTCAAACTCACTCCCCGAGGTTCCAAAGTTCAGGTGGAGATCGAAGAGGGCTGCGGTACGAACGATAAATTCCGCCGCGCATTGGAATTTGATCCAACCAATCCACGCGTCCCTTACTCGCCGACCAACTGCATCATGCTGAATCGCGTGCCGATTTACGAAGGACAGTCGCTTTGGCCGTCGGTCATTAACCAAGGTGCGCTGGGCAAAATTACAGCCGAAGAGGCCAAAAAGTTTCTGCCCAAACTCGAAGACGCGGTGCGGCGCGACCCGTTTACGCCCTGGTTTCGTGTTGGCCTCGGCAAACTTCTGCGGGACTTGAGCGACCCTCGGGCCACCGAGGTTTATCAAGAGGCGATCAAGACCCCTGCTTCGGATTTCACCGAGCTTTTTGCTATCTCCGTCTACTTTGACTTGGCTGGGGAGAACGAACTGTCACGAGCGGCTTTCGACCGCGGCTACCAGGATTTCTGGCAAAAGGGCAACGACCCCAGAATGCTGGTGGCGCTCATTGCCCGTTTCATGGTCTATTCACCGAAAGGAAACGATTGGGGGAATCCAGCCACCCCCCTCGGTCGGGTATTGATCGAGCGCATGTACAGCCTGACGCCCTACGGAGAAGGCGCACCGCTCGCCTGGCGTCTGTATGCCGATTACCTGGCCGAAAAAGGTTCAACCGAGCAGGCTCGCCTTTGGCGGGCGCGTGCCGAGGATTCCGCGCAAAACGGCTACACTTTTAGCAACACCGGAAAACATGTTGATCCCTTGCTTTTGCTTGCATGCAGTTCAATATGTGCAGCCATTATTTACGCGCTGGTCCTATTCGCGCGATACCGGCCCCAGCGCAGGCTTGATCTGGCGGCGCGGAAAAGAACTGCCGGCATGTCGCACGGCTTTGGTTTCTTTCACACAGAGTATTGGTCCCGGCGCCAGAGAGTCGTCTTTTTTATAATAGTCTCGCTCGCTTGGTTTAGCGCCGGGCTTATCGTGCAATACGTTGCCGCGGTCTTGCGACTGGCGTCTATGCCCATTAGCGCTATGGCGGGTAGCTTTGCCGGGCCAGCCACTATATCTAAATTTGAAAACGGATTGCCCATGACACCTCAACGCGACCTGATGCTGGCCGTCGCCTACCAGCAGGATGGGCAGTTGGACAAAGCGGAGCGGCTCTACCGAAGCCTTCCTCAGTTTGCCGAAAGCTGGAATAATCTGGGAGTGATCCTGAAGGAAGCGGGAAAGGATCAGGAAGCAAAGGCAACATTTGAGAAAGCCCTTGATCTCGATCCGAAGATGGCTGAGGCGGCGCTCAATTTAGGGCGTCCGCCAGGCAACTTCTGGACAGAACAACATCAAAAATATCTGCCGAGCCGCCCCATGCTAGCCCCGCCCAGCGGAGCTTACATCAAAGATGCATTGGTTGGGGGAACCAGTGCCCTGGTTTTTCTGCGGGCTCTGGAGGGGCCTTTCTCGACAGCGAGTCTTGGCGGCATTGGTCAGCTTCTGTGAAAAATTATTGAATGATTGGAGGTAGCCATGGTTCCCACGATGGTCCTAGTTGGCCTTCTGCTGTTCGCGATAGCTCTGTTATTTATTTTTCCAATCCGCGAAGTGACCCAGCCGCCGGGGAAACTGCAGCCGATATGGGAAGTACTTTTCCCCGGTACCTCTCCCGCCTGGCATGCTCTCGGCGGGTTAGTTCTGGCCGCGTGGGGCTACATTGCACTCCAGGACTTACTCCTCTTCGCTAAAGGAACTCCCTACCTGCTCTTTTCTAACGCGTTCCCAAACTTGACCGGAGCTTACGGCATTCCCCCAGCCGATCTGTGGCGGAACGTCTTCCGTCTGGTAAACCCAAGCTGGATTTGGGTGTACCTGGCCCCGGCCTTCTTGTTTGCGGTGAATCTTTTCCTGGTATTGCGCTCCCGGGGACGGGCATAGGGGCAATATGGAGTGCGGGAGCTTGCTCTCGCTTTTTTATCAGAAGTTTGCTCTCAGAAATGTTACCGCAGCAAGCTGCAGCCGCCAATAGCGGCGGCAAGCCGCCGCATTCCAAATGATCAACTTCCCAGCGAGAGTCCCAGTCGCTGCATTTTGGTGCGCAGTCCCTCACGGCTGATGCCGAGCACTTCCGCGGCGCGCGTCCGATTTCCACCCGTATGCTCCAGGACGGAAAGTATCAGCCGCTTTTCCATTTCCGCGAGCGACATGGGCGGCAAGGCCTCGTCACGCGAATGAGTCTGCGCCGCGTCAGGTACGGAGCCTGTGGAGCGCGATGTCCCGAGGATGCGCTCGTTCAGTGCGTTGCAGTCGATGGTCGCGCCGGGCGGCGAGACGGCAACGAGGCGCGCGATTTCACTTTCCAGTTCCCTTATGTTACCCGGAAAAGTATAGGCGGAAAGTGCCGCCAAGCAATCTCCCGACAGGTGCGGAGCTTCTCGAGCGTAGCGAGCGGCATAATCGCGCAGGAAATGGTCCGCGAGCAAATTGACGTCGTGCGGACGCTCGCGCAGGGGCGGGATTTTGAGCGTGATACCCGAGATGCGGTAAAAGAGGTCGCTGCGGAACCTGCCTTCCTCCACTTCGCGGGCCAGATCTTTGTTGGTGGCTGCAATGAAGCGGACATCCACGGTCTCAGCGCGCACCGAGCCGAGCCTGGTGAATTCACCCGATTGCAGGACGCGCAGCAAGCGAGGCTGGAGTTCCGGCGGCAGCTCGCCGACTTCGTCCAGAAAAAACGTCCCGCGATGCGCGGCGGCGATCAAACCCATGCGGTCGCGATTGGCGCCCGTGAACGCGCCTCGTATGTAGCCGAACAACTCAGACTCGATCAGACTGGCGGGGATGGCGCCACAGTTGAGCACGACGAACGGTCCCTGGGCACGCGCGCTGTGGCGATAAAGCGCTCGCGCTATCAATTCCTTTCCGGTGCCAGTCTCGCCTTGAATGAGAACCGCGAGTTCGGTGGGCGCCACCTGCCGGATTGTCTTTAAAACCTGAGCCATGCCGGCGTCAGCAGTGATGATGCCGTCCGTTTCGCCGAGGGTTGACTCCAATTCGCGCGCCCGCTTTCGCGCCATCTCGATGGCGACCGCGTTTCGCAATCGCGGCGCTGCCAGGCGGCAAATCTCGTCCATAAGCTCGCGATGGCGATCCGTAAAGCGATTGGTGACATCGCGATTCTCCAAGTAAATGAGCGCGAAAGCTTCGTTTGAAGCTACAAGGGGAGCGCAGAGCACCGAGCGCAAGCCCAGTCGCTTCACGCTCGGGTTTTCGCGGAAGCGCTCCGAGGCCAGCGCGTCGCCCACCAACATGGCGCGCCCGTGCTCGACGACGGCGGCCGAAATCGATCCGCTCACTTCCTGCTCCGCCAGGGTGAGGGCCTCGCTTTTGAAGTTACGCGCGACCGCGACGCGAAACTTGGCTTCGCCCGCAACGCTCTCTCGCACCACCACAAATCCCCGGTCGGCGGCCAGCCCATCGATGGTCACGTCGAGCAGGGCAGCAAGGAGCTCACCATAGTCGTGCTCGCCCAGCAATGTTCGAGCCACGCGATAGAGCAGAGTTAATTCTTCTGCATTGAAATTGTTGGTTTCAGCATTCACACGAAAATCCCTTGGCGGACTATAGCATTATCCTGAATGGCGTGGAATGAAAGAACGGAGAACTCTGCAGTTTCTCTGGTCCAATCAATTGGAAAAAGGTCGCACGCTTGATACTTGTGGTGAAATCACGCCAAGATTATGCGAAACAATAACCCTCTAATTCTTTTCACTGCGAGTTAAGCACAAATCAACGGATTGCAATACTTGGTTTCAACAATCTAACGATATTCTTAAGAATCTATATCTAAGCAAATGAGCGCGTTTCGATAGGTGCAAACCTCCTGAGCCCTCCGCTTACTTTTCTTGGATTTATCTTAAAGACCATCCTCGAATCAGCCGAAAAACAAGTGAGGGTATTGGACTGCGCAGGCGGTCGAAGCTGAAGTGAGAATTTTCTCCTCAATCTTATCCCCGAGGGTCTACCTGCCGATAGTTTTCTTGGTAGTCGCGCGAATGACCCCGGCAACAACAACTTGTTGTGGTTTCAAATTCTCTAGCAAGACTTGTGCGGAGGCAGGCATATGAAATCGTCAAATACGGGATGCTCTGTAAGGGCTTGGGTGAAGGAGCAACGGTTGATCACATCCCGAGCGGGCGGTCATCCGGCAAATTTTCCGAGCGTCGCGGCGGCCATGATCCGTTCGCGGCCCAAATCCTTTCTGCCTCGAAGGTCCATTACGTTGGGGATGGCGCTCTTCGCCCTATTGCTCGTTCCTCCGCGAGCAAAGGCGCAAGGCCAGAAAATTCCTTCGTCTGACTTGGCGGAGGCCAGCCTGGAAGACCTGATGAACATCAAGGTCACATCCGTATCTCGCAAGGAGCAAGTGTTGTCCAAGGTCGCCGCCGCCATTTACGTGATCACCCAAGAGGACATTCGCCGCTCGGGCGCCACGAATATTCCAGACCTTCTAAGAATGGTCCCTGGCCTGGAAGTGGCGCAAATCGACGCCAATTCGTGGGCCATCAGTTCGCGCGGCTTTAACGACCAATTCGCCAACAAACTACTGGTGCTGATTGATGGCCGGAGCATCTATGACCCATTGTTTGCGGGCGTGTATTGGGATCAGCAAGTTATTCCACTCGAAGACATCGAGCGGATCGAGGTGATTCGCGGCCCCGGTGCGACCGTCTGGGGCGCCAACGCCGTGGATGGCGTGATCAATATTATTACGAAGACTTCCAAAGCCACTCAAGGCGGCCTGTTGACAGCCGGAGCGGGATTAGGAGAGGCGCATGGACTGATCCAGTACGGAGGCAAAATAGGAAGCAAGGGAACATACCGGATTTTCGCCGGTTATGACAACTACAACAACCTGGTCGATGAAGACAATCGACCAGCGGCGGACGGTTGGCACCTCGCCCACGCCGGTTTCCGGTCGGACTGGGACCTTTCGAATCACGACGCACTGACCATTCAAGGGGACATCTTGACGGGTGGAGAAGGTCAAACGATTAACAGCTTCATTTCCCTTGCTCCTCCACTGGTCAGGACCTTCAGCGATGCAATCCGCCCCGGTGGGGGCAACATTTTAGGGCGCTGGACCCGTATTCTGACAGCGCGGTCTGAAACGAGCTTGCAGGTGTACTACGACGGACTCAACCGCAGCGAGTTCGGCGGAAGCGAGCTCTGGCATACCTTTGATGTGGACTTCCAAAATCACGTCGCCCTGGGGTCTCGGCAGGACGTTGTGTGGGGCGCCGGTTACCGGTCCATCTTCGCAAGCTTCCGCCCGGGTTATGCGATCTCGCTTAATCCGTCTAGTCGCTTTGAGCAACTCTCGAGCGCGTTTTTCCAGGACGAGGTGACCCTTACCGACACCGTCCAACTGACGCTGGGCTCGAAGCTTGAGCACAACAGCTTTACAGGATTCGAAGCGGAGCCTGGGGTTCGAATGGCCTGGTCGCCAACGGGTCGCCAGACGGTTTGGGCGGCAGTCTCTCGATCGATCCGGCAGCCCACCCCGGCCGACGATGATGTCCGCTATAACGCGGCCGCATTTCCAGGCCCGGCGGGGATAAACACTCTGGTCAGCGTGTTTGGCAACACCAAGTTTCGGTCCGAAGAGCTCGCCGCTTACGAATTGGGATATCGAGTCGAGCCAGCCAAGCGCATCTCACTGGACTTTGCTGCTTTCTATAACGTCTACCATCACCTTCGAACCACGGAGCCAGGGAATCCCTCTCTGGAGATCGTGCCGCCGCCACCCCACATCCTTGTTCCACAGATGTTTGACAATAATATGCACGCACAGACTTACGGAGCGGAGGTCACTGCAGACTGGGATGTGCTTAAGCGTTGGAAGCTGACCAGCAGCTATTCTTGGGCGCGAATGAGCCTGAAGATAGATCCCTCGAGTCTGGACAGCACAACAGCGGCCTCAGCGGGTTACATCCCGCGACATCAGTTCCAGGTAAGGTCTCATCTCGCTTTGTCGCGCAGAATTGAATTTGACAGTGCGGCCTACTACGTGGGACGGCTGCCCGCATTAAATGTGCCGGCCTATACACGCGTCGATGTGCGTCTGGCGTGGCACTCGTCAGAGCACGTTGAACTGAGTGTAGTGGGCCAAAACCTCCTCGACGACCGCCATCTTGAGATGGACATTGATACGAATCCAACTCAGGCAACTCAGGCGAGGCGCCGCGTTTATGGGGAAATCACCTGGCGGTTTTGAGGCTCGGGCGGGGCGATAAAAGACGAAATGCCAATTGTTCGTCGTCGTTTCCAAAACGTGAAGGTTTTCGGGTCGGCGATGGTCATTACGCTCCTGATGGCCGGGACCAATCAGGTGCGTGACTACGCCCAGACCCGGGAGGCGAGTGAGTACCAAATCAAAGCGGCGTTCTTGTACAACTTCGCCAAATTTGTGGAGTGGCCCCCCGAGACATCCGGGGGAGCGGATGATCCCATGGCAATCTGCATTGTCGGAAAAGACCCATTTGGAAACATATTGGATGAATTAATCAAAAACAAAGATATCAGCAGGCGCAGGTTGGTCGTCCGGCGAATGAACCAGGGCCAGAGCGCGAGAGACTGTCAGGTCGCCTTTATTAGTTCCTCGGAAAAACCCCATATGCGGGCCATCCTCGAAGGCCTCAAGGGAGAGAGTGTACTCACGGTCGGGGATATGGAAGGTTTTGCAGTGCTGGGGGGGATGATCAATTTCACCATGGAACAAAGCAGAGTGCGATTTGAAATAAACGTGGAGGCGGCGGAACGCGCCGGGCTGAAAATCAGCTCGAAACTACTCAACCTGGCCAAAATTGTACGCGACCACAGTACCAATGGAGGAAGCTGACGTGGGAGCCTTCAAAGATATTTCGATCAAGAGCAAATTGCGTGTGACCACGATGTTGACGGTATGTGCTGCCTTACTCCTGGCCTGTCTCGCCTTCCTTGCCTACGACCTGGTGGTGTTTCGCGCCGCCATGAAGAACGATTTGATGGTGTTAGCAGAGATCATTAGCGACAACAGTACGGCCGCACTGAGTTTTGACGACGCGAAGTCCGGGCAACAGATTTTGGAGGGACTCAAAGCCAAAGTCCATATAACCGACGCGGTGATTTACAGGGCCGACGGCCGGGTTTTCGCCGCCTTCTCCCGCCCGGACCTTCAGAGGGATTTTCACCGGCCCCCGCTCCAACTCGACGGCGTTACATTCACTTCCGAGGGCGTACTGTTGTTCCACACCATAACCCTGGATGGCCAGCCGATTGGCGCCATCTATTTGGAGTCCGACCTGGAAGAAATGCACGCTCGCACGCAGAAGTTTGTCGCCATCACGCTGGCCATCTTGTTGGGTTCCGCCCTGTTAGCCTTGCTCCTCGCATCGAGGCTGCAACGCGTTGTTTCCGTCCCAATCCTCCAACTTTCTGAAACCGCTCAGGCGGTTTCGGCAGAAAAGAACTACGCGGTGCGCGCCGCCAAACACTCTCAAGACGAGCTCGGCCACCTCACCGATGTTTTCAACGAGATGCTGGCGCAAATCCAACAACACGACCTGGACCTGCAGCGGCACCGCGAGCACTTGGAAGAAGAGGTGGCGGCGCGCACCGCGGAGTTGCTGCGCCTGAATGACCAATTGTCGCAGGCCCTGGGTGAGGCTCAGGCCGCCAGCCGGGCCAAGAGCGATTTTCTAGCCAACATGAGCCACGAAATTCGCACGCCCATGAACGGAATCCTGGGCATGACAGAGCTCGCCCTGGACACTGACCTCAACGCAGAGCAGCGTGACTACCTGGAGCTGGTCAAGTCGTCCGCGGATGCTCTGCTCACCATCATCAACGACATTCTCGACTTTTCCAAGATCGAGGCAGGCAAGCTTGAGCTTGATCTCATCGAGTTCAACCTGCGCGACAACCTCGATCTGACCATCAAGACCCTCGCCGTGCGCGCCCACCAGAAAGGTTTGGAATTGACCTGCGACATCCGGCCTGAGGTGCCGGAAATGATTCGTGGCGATCCGACGCGTCTGCGCCAAATCATTGTCAACCTGGTGGGGAATGCCATCAAGTTTACGAGCCACGGAGAGATTGTCCTCCGCGTGGATTTGGAATCACTCCTGGAAGATATCGCGCGCCTGCACTTTGAAGTCGCCGACACGGGCGTCGGAATTCCTCCCGACAAACGCAAGCTTATCTTTGAAGCCTTCACCCAGGCCGACACTTCCACCACGCGCAAATTCGGGGGGACGGGACTGGGCCTGGCCATCTCCACCCAATTGGTGGCGATGATGCACGGGAAGATCTGGGTGGAAAGCGAATTAGGCAAGGGCAGTGTTTTTCATTTCAGTGCGCCCTTCTCCCTGGTTATGACGCATGTGCCACTCAAACTCAGCGAATCGATCAGCCTGGAGGGCATTGTGGTCCTGGTGGTCGACGACAATGCTACCAACCGGAGAATTCTCGGTGATACGTTGTCCCGCTGGCTGATGAAACCTGCTTTGGCGGAGGGCGGAGAACAAGCTTTGGAACTTCTCCACCAGGCCCGGGATAACGCGCAGCCTTTTCCCCTCATCCTCACCGACGCTCACATGCCTGGCATGGACGGTTTTGCCTTGGCTGAACGAATCCGCCAAGACCCTACCCTCGCCGGAGCCATGATCATGATGCTGACCTCGGGAGGCCAGCGCGGTGATGCGGCGCGGTGCCGCGGGTTGGGAGTAGCCGCCTACCTCACCAAGCCCATTCGGCAGTCCGAACTGCGCGAAGCTGTCCTGACTGCATTGGGCCATGGACCCTCCCCGGAAGTTCCAAGTGCGCTGGTCACCCGGCACTCCCTTCGCGAGGGGCACCGCGCGTTGCGGGTTCTCTTAGTCGAAGACAACCTGGTGAACCAGCAGCTCGCCCTCCGCTTGCTCGAGAAGCGCGGCCATGCGGTGGTTACGGCGAACAACGGCAGGGAAGCGTTGGCTCGTTTGGCAGAAACCGCTTTCTCGGGATTTCACCTTGTGCTGATGGATTTGCAGATGCCGGAAATGGATGGGTTCGAGGCTACCGCCGCCATTCGCGCGAGAGAGAAGTCCACCGGGGAGCATCTTTGGATTATCGCTCTGACCGCCCACGCCATTAAGGGGGACGAGGACCGTTGCCGAGCCGCCGGCATGGACGACTACATTTCCAAACCGATTCATGCCCAAGAGTTGTTCGAGGTGATTGAACGGCATCGCAGCGAGGCCAACACCACATCAATTGAAGTAGCAGCCGGCCCGTCACCGCGGAAACGGGCCTGAAAGGTGGGAGATTTCTTCGAAAAGGGAGTTCGCCAGTCAACTGGCCAGACCGGTTGGATGGCCTGAGTGTCGGCGAAGTCAATTCGAGTTGGGAGGTACGAGTATGAGACGGGACGGATCAAGAAAGCTCATCACCGTGGTCTTCGGCATGGCGCTGGGGATTCTCGCCCTGATCGGTGTCGTCTCCTATCGCACGATGATGGAGTTTTTCCGCTCAGTGGCGGAACGGCACCAGAATCACCTCATTATTGAAAAGGCCGAACTCCTGCTCTCCGAGGTCAAGGACTTTGAGACTGGGCAACGCGGGTATTTGTTGACGGGCAGGGAGGACTATGCCCGCCCCTATGAAGTGGCATTGGCCAAAGTCGATCAAACGTTCAAAGACCTGGAGAGTCTCACCGAAGATGATCCGGAATCCCGCCGAACCCTTCACCAACTCGCGGACCTGATTGGGGCCAAACTGGCCGACATTCAGCGGACGGTTGAATTGCGCCAGCTACGCGGCCTGAACGCCGCCCTGAAGGTGGTGATGACGCATGAGGGCAAGCGCTCCATGGACGCCATCCGAAATGTCATCACCGCGATGGAGAGCCGGCAACAGGCTTTGCTCAAGGTGCATGAGGCCGACATGGAAGCTAGCGCGCGTAATAGCGTCCGCATCATTCTGGCTGGAACCACGCTGAGCCTCACGCTTCTGCTTTCGGCCTTCTACCTCCTGCGTAGGGAGATTGCCGTGCGCGGGCGCGCCGAGGAGGCGTTGATCGAAGAGCGGAAGTTGCTCGGCGTACTTATGGACAACCTTCCCGACTATATCTATTTTAAAGACTGCGACAGTCGCGTTATCCGAACCAACGTTGCGCACGCCCATGCCTTTGGACTCCGCCATCCGGAACAGGCCGTGGGCAAAACCGACTTCGATTTCTTCGATCCTGAACACGCCCGGCAGGCCTTTGCCGACGAGCAGGAAATCATGCGAACGGGCCTGCCTCTTTTGGACAAAGAGGAAAAAGAAACCTGGCCGGACGGCCGTGTCAGTTGGGTCTCCACCACCAAAATGCCGTTGCGCGACTCCCGTCATAACATCATCGGAACCTTTGGCGTGTCTCGAAACATTACCGAGCGCCGGCGTGCCGAAATGGAGAACCTACGGTTGAAGACAGCGATCGAACAGGCCACGGAAGCAATTGTGATTACCGATCCTACCGGCCTAATCCAATACGTAAACCCCGCGTTCACTGTAATTACTGGATATACCAGCGAGGATGTGCTCAAACAGAACCCGCGTCTCCTCAAATCGGGGGCGCAGGGCCACGCATTTTATGAGTACCTCTGGAAAACCATTACCTCAGGCCAAACCTGGCAAGGTGAGATTATCAATCGCCGCAAGGACGGAAGCATTTACCCAGAGTGGATGACCATCTCTCCGGTCCTCGATTCGGCCGGCTCCGTCGTCAACTACATTGCAATCAAACACGATAACACCCAGCGTAGTAGAGCGGAAGTCGATTTGCGTGAAGCTAAAGCTGCCGCCGAGGCGGCCACTCAGGCCAAGAGTTCTTTCCTGGCCAACATGAGCCACGAGATTCGCACTCCCATGAACGGCATCATCGGGATGACGGAACTTGCCTTGGAAACCGATCTCAGCAGCGAACAGCGCGAGTACATGAGCATCGTCAAAACCTCCGCCGACTTGCTCATGACCTTGATCAACGACATCCTGGATTTCTCCAAAATTGAAGCGGGCAAACTCGATCTTGACCTCATCGAATTCAATCTTCACGACAGTATCGGCGACACGATAAAAACCCTGGCCCTCAAGGCAAGCGACAAAGGGATCGAATTGATCTCCGAAATCCAGCCCGACGTTCCTGCCATGCTGGTGGGCGACCCGGCCCGCTTGCGCCAGGTTCTTGTCAACTTGCTCGGGAACGCCCTCAAGTTCACCGACAAGGGCGAAGTGGTGCTCAGCGCGAAAATGGAATCCGAAGACACCGAAGCTGCCACCCTCCAATTCACAGTGCAGGATACGGGAATCGGCATCCCTGTGGACCGGCAGAAATCCGTATTCGAGGCCTTTACACAGGCTGACAGTTCCACGACGCGCAAATATGGCGGCACCGGTCTGGGCCTGACCATTACTTCCCGGCTGGTGGAATTGTTGGGGGGAAGGATTTGGCTGGAGAGCGAGCCCGGCCGGGGAAGCGCGTTCCATTTCACGGCGCGATTCGGCTTGGGCAAACTTCCCGTCGCCCACGTGCGTCCACCCGAATTCGCGGCGCTTCGCGGCTTGCGCGTCCTGGTGGTGGACGACAACGCGACCAACCGGCGCATGCTCGAACAGATACTCACGCTCTGGCACATGGCGCCCACTTTGGCCGATGGAGGTACGGCGGGTCTGGCGGTCCTGCGCCAGGCTAAGGAAGCCGAAAAACCCTTTGCCTTGGTCTTGACCGACGTTCACATGCCCGAAATGGATGGTTTCACCTTTGTGGAGCATATCCAGTGCGATACGCAGTTCAAGGGCATCACCATCATGATGCTCACTTCCGCCGGCCAACGAGGCGATGCCGCGCGCTGCCGCCGATTGGGCGTTACGAGTTACCTCACCAAGCCCATCAAGCAGTCTGAGCTAAGGGAAGGGATATTAACGGCGTTGGCCAGCCTCGGCGATCTTAAAACTCAAGCACCTCTGGTGACGCGGCACTCCATGCGCGAGGGGCACCGCATCCTGCGGATTCTTCTCGCCGAAGACAACTCGGTGAACCAAACCCTGGCTATCCGGCTGCTCGAAAAACAAGGTCACACCGTGGTGGTGGCCAATAACGGTATGGAAACGCTGGCGGCCTTGCACGATCCCTCGGACCGCCGCTTTGACCTCATCTTGATGGACGTGCAGATGCCGGACATGGACGGGTTTGAAGCCACGGCCGTGATTCGCGAAACGGAAAAACTGACGGGGAAACACCTCCCCATTATTGCCATGACGGCACACGCCATGAAAGGCGACCGCGAACGTTGTTTGGCCGCGGGTATGGACGGATATGTTGCCAAGCCCATTCACCCGGATGAATTAATCCGTGAGATTCAGAGTATGGTAGAAGCCCCGCGCACAGCGCCGCCCGAACCGGCGACCCCGGCTTCAGGCGGGATCTTGAGAAAGGAAGTAATCCTGGATCGGGTGGGTGGCGATATAGACCTCCTCCGCGGGGTCGTGGACATTTTCTTGGAAGATTGCCCTCGCATGATGGCCGATGTCCAAGAGGCCATCGCGGCAAAAAGCACCAAGGCGCTGCAGGATGCCGCCCATTCCTTGAAAGGGGCCATCGGCAATTTCACCTCGGAGGGCGCGTTCCAGGCTGCCCTGCGATTGGAAGTGATGGGCCAAGGCGGGGACTTGGCGCACGTCGAAGAACTTCACACGGCTCTCAAGATGGAAATGGCCACCCTCTCTATGGCTCTGGAGGAAATGAAAAAGGAACTCGCCAGCCCAGTAAAGTCTTGGCATTTTTACCACTCAGATCTGATAGGTACATAAGACCATCCTGATTGCGGACGATGACCGCGTCCACATTCAACTGGTGACGGCGCATATCAGGAAGGCAGGTTTCGCCGTGTCGGCGGCTTACAACGCCGTGCAAGCTTTCAGCCTCGCCCTCCGCAGCCAGCCTGCCGCCATTCTACTGGACATCACGATGCCTGGCGGGACGGGCATTGAGGTCCTCAAGCTCCTGAAGAATTCGTCCAAGACCAATCAAATCCCGGTGATCGTGGTGAGCGGGAGCATTGATGAGAAAACCTCGGCCACCGTGAAGGCGCTGGGCGCGGAAAAATATCTCCCCAAGCCTGTCGACGTGGACGAACTGTGCTACGCCATTCATCGGGTGATCGGCACGCCCTGCGAGCTGCAGATGGATACGCAGAAATGGCGGTAGGATGGTAGGGCGGAGCAGCATTCGGCCCTCTCAATTCGATCGTCTTGCGAAAAGGCCTTCATGGGCACCGGATGGACAGCCGATAGATCAATTTGGAGGAAGATTCACGACGCGGCCTTGGGCTAGCTTGATGCTCCAAGGCGCTGGATCCAAGGGCCATTGGGAAGCCTTGGCGCAGGTGGCGAAACCAAGAGCAACCCTCTACTTCACGCTGGGAGAAAGCAAGAACTGAAACTCCCGGCAGATGGATCGCTGAAACACCGATGAGCACTTCAGCCAAACGCTTTAATGTGCTGCCGCTCGAAGTGAGGTTCCTGACCGGCTTCGGACTGGCCTTGGCCATCTTGTTGGCCGCCGGTGTAGTCCAGTACAGAACCCTCCAAGCCCTGGTTGAGACGGACCGCTGGGTGGCGCAAACGCATGCGGTGGTGGCCGAAATCGAAGGTGCGTACTCTGCCTTGCAGCAGTCTGAATCAGGGACTCGCGGCTACGTTGCAACAGGCGAAGAGAGTTACGTGAGGCAGCACGACGCCGGAATTTCGCGCCTTACCGCACATCTCCAAGCAGTCCGGAGCCTGACGGCAGATAATCCCCGCCAACAGCGCAACCTTGACAAACTTGTACCCGTTATCAATCGCAAGATTGCTGTCATGCACGAGCTCATCGCGCTGCGCCGGGAGCGGGGCTTTGACGCAGCCAGCCAAGTGCTGCGGCAGGGCGAGGGCCTGAAGGTGATGAACGAGCTGCGCGATGGCGTCGACGCCATGCAGACGGAGGAGAGGCGATTGCTGGAGACTCGCGTGGCCGCAAGCCGGGCCGGCGTTCGCAGCGTGGACGCCGTGGTCATCCTCGGGAACCTCATGGCCATCGTGGTCGCCTGCGCGGGCAGTTGGATTGCACTCCGGGGCAGCGCAGCACGCAAAAGGGCTGAGGAAGTGTTGCGTGGGAGCGAAGAACGCTTTCGCTTGCTCGTGGGGCAGGTGAAAGACTACGCCATCATCATGTTGGACCCAGAGGGCCGGGTGATGAGCTGGAACGAGGGCGCTCAACGCATTAAGGGTTATGTCGCCTTCGAAATCATTAGGCGGAATTTTGCTTGCTTCTACACCCCAGAGGATATCGCACGCAACCGTCCGCAAGAAGAATTGTCGGTGGCGGCGCGCGAAGGCCGCTTTGAGGATGAAGGTTGGCGGGTGCGTAAGGACCAGTCGCGCTTCTGGGCCAGCGTGGTGATCACGGCGCTGAGAGACGAAGCAGGTAAACTCCGCGGTTTTACCAAGGTCACCCGCGACATTACTGAACGCAAGCAGGCGGCGGAGGCGCTTCTGGAGAGTGAACAGAACTACAGAATGCTCTTCAGTCAAATGCTCGTGGGATTTGTGTTGCTGGAAGCCATATGCGATGAGTCTGGCAAACTTTGCGATCTACGCTATCTTGAAGTAAATCCCGCCTTCGAAACGCACAGCGGCTTGCTCCGGGACAGCGTCATGGGAAGAACGATTCGTGAAGTGCTTCCCCACTTAGAACCTTTCTGGATTGAAACCTTTGGAAAAGTGGTGACGACCGGTGAAACCGTTCATTTCGAGAGCTATGCCCAACCGCTCCAGAAATGGTTCGAAGTGACTGCATTCCGCACCCGCCGGGGCCAGTTGGCCGTTACGTTTGCCGATGTCACGGTGCGCAGGCGTGCCGAAAACCAAATCCGCAAGCTCAACGAAGAGTTGGAGCAGCGCGTGACTCAGCGCACGGCCGAACTCGAAGCCACCAACAAAGAACTGGAGGCTTTCACGTATTCCGTTTCCCACGACCTTCGCGCCCCCCTTCGTCACATCGACGGCTTTTCCAAAATGCTATTGGAAGAAGACACCGCCGGGCTCGCCGAAGACTCCAAGCGCTACCTCTCTCGTATTCGCGAGGGGACAAAGCAGATGGGACAACTGGTGGACGACTTGCTGAACCTGGCGCGGGTGGGGCGAAAGGAAATCGCCTTGCAAGTAACGGGTCTGAGCTCGCTGGCCCAGGAGGCGGCCGAGGATATCAAGCGAGAAAACCCGACACGCCAGATCGAGTGGACGATCCAGCCCTTGCCGTTTGTCGAGTGCGACCCCGGTTTGATCAAGCAGGTGTTCGTCAACCTGCTTTCCAATGCCGCCAAGTATACCCGCCCCCGCCCCCAGGCGCACATTGAAGTCGGCGTCCTTCAGCAAGAAGGTCAGCAGATCATCTTCGTGCGCGATAACGGCGTGGGATTCAGCATGAAGTACGCCGACAAGCTGTTCGGGGTTTTTCAACGCCTGCACCGCGCGGAGGATTTTGAGGGCACGGGCATCGGGCTCGCCACTGTCCAGCGCATCCTCCACAAGCACGGGGGGCGCATCTGGGCCGAGGCCAAACTGGATAAGGGCGCTACGTTTTATTTCGCCCTTGGAGGGCAGATGCGGAACGTAGAGGCTAAACCTGCGGAAGTAGATCGAAGGGTGGCGTAGGGCCGGGACTTGTCCCGGCCTTCTACTACCTGGTTGTACGAGGCCGACCCAAGGGTCGGCCCCACAAAGATTGAGGTGAGTGATGACTCAAAGAACTGTGGAAATTCTGCTGGTGGAAGACAATCCCGACGATGTGGAACTCACCCTGCACGCCCTGCGCCAGGAAAAGCTGGCCAATACCGTGGAAGTGGCGCGCGACGGGGAAGAGGCGCTTGACTATATTTTCTGCCGCGCCAAGTATGCGGGCCGCGAATTCGTAAACCAGCCCCGAGTGGTGCTCTTGGATTTGAAATTGCCCAAGGTCGATGGCTTGGAGGTTCTGCGCACGCTCAAGGGCGATCCCCGCACCCAAGCCATTCCCATCGTCATCCTCACTTCTTCGCGCGAAGAAAAAGACGTGGTGAACAGCTATAAGCTAGGGGTGAATGCGTACATTCAGAAGCCGGTAGACTTTGACCAGTTCCGCGCAATGGTGAAAAGCCTTGGACTATTCTGGCTGGTGGTGAACCAGCCGCCTCCGGTAGCGACCAAGGCGGCGTAGAGCAATGGTACTTCCGTGATCAGTGGTTTCGGCAAGAGCGTCACTTCGTCAGTATTTCAGTTTATCAGTCACTGACAGACTGACGTACTGAAACACTGACCCACTGGACGCCGCAACTGACCACGGACAGTTGACGACGGACAATGGACAACAGAGGCATTGAGCAAGGAAGGTTATAAACATGGCCAGAGGCGATGATAAGAAGTCGGCTGCGGATCCCAAACCTCTAAAGATTCTGTATGTGGAAGACACCCCCGCTGACGCCGAATTGTGCCTGCACGATTTAAAGAAGGCGGGGTTTGAGCCCCACGCGGACGTGGTCAGCACACCCGCCGAATTCAAAGAGAAACTGCGCTCCAAGCCCTATGACGTCATTTTGTCGGACTGCAGCCTGCCCCAGTTTTCCGCCATGGAAGCTTTGGAAGTTGTGAAACAAGAGGCGCCCGACCTTCCCTTCATCCTGGTGACCGGCACCCTGGGTGATGAAGGTGCGGTGGAAGCCATCAAACAAGGAGCCACCGACTATGTCCTGAAAGACCGGCGCGCCCGCCTGGCCTATTCCGTCCGCCGAGCCCTGGAAGATAAGAGGTTGCGGCAAGTCCAGAAACTGGCGGACGAGGCACTGGCAGCTTCGGAAGTTCGCTATCGCCGGCTTTTTGAATCCGCCAAAGACGGCATTCTGATTCTCGATGCTGAGACCGGCATGATCGTCGACGTGAATCCGTTCCTGGCTGAATTGTTGGGCACCCCGCGCGAGCATGTCTTGAGAAAACACGTCTGGGATCTCGGATGCTTCAAGGATATCCTCGCGAATAAAACTCTATTCGAGGAATTACAGCGCAAGGACTACGTTCGCTATGAAAGTTTGCCCCTGGAAACCGCCGACGGGCAGTCGATCGATGTGGAGTTTGTCAGCAACGTCTATCTGGCGGACGGCAAGAAGGTGATCCAGTGTAATGTCCGCGATATTACCGAGCGCAAGCGTGCGGAACGGGAACTCCGCCGCCTCAACCGGGCACTGAGGACAATCAGCGAGTGCAATGAGGCACTGGTGCGGGCACAGGGAGAGCAGGAGTTGCTCGACCAAATCTGCCAAATTCTGTTGGACAAGGGTAGATTCCGCATGGTTTGGGCTGGCTATGGAGTACCCGATGACCCCGTGAACGTTCGGCCGGTGGCCCACGCGGGAAATGAAGAGGCTTACCTCGCCACGGCTTACGCAAGCCGGGATGATGCAGGGCATGGGCGCTGGCCCTGTGTGGAGGCAATCCGCACCGGCCAAGTTTGCATTGTGCGGACAACCTCAGCCGAGCCCACCTACGAGGCGTGGCGAGCCCTCGCGGAGCGCCAGGGATTTGCCTCGACCATTGCTCTTCCCCTAAACCTTAATGGCCGACCGATGGGTGCCCTCACCCTCGATGCAGCAGAACTGGAAGCCTTTGACGGAGCCGAAGTGCAACTTCTCACGGAACTGGCCAACGACCTAGCCTTCGGCATCCAGAGCCATCGGACTCACGCTGAACGCAAGCAGGCCGAGGCCAATATTCGCACCGCCCGCGACGAGTGGGAACTCACTTTTAATACCGTGCCTGATCCCATCCTGGTTCTGGATGAAGAGTGCCGCATCAGGCGCGCCAACCGCGCCGCCGCGAGTCTGGCCGGCTTGCAACCTGACCAGGTGCTAGGAAAACACTGTTATGAAATCATCCACGGCCAAGCCGACCCTCGCGGCGATTGTCCCCATCAGGAGCTCATCCAAACCGGCTTTCCTGCGCAGGGAGACGTTTATGAAGCGTGGCTTGATAAGTTTTTTGCTTCCACCGTTACTCCCTTGCTTGACCAGCACGGCGCACTGCGCGGCTGCGTCCACGTCCTGCATGACATCACGGCCCGCCGGCGCGCGGAAGACGATCTGCGCCACAGCGAAGAGCTGTTCGAGGTTTTTATGGACCACAGCCCGGCCATCGCTTGGATGAAGGATGCGGAAGGGCGCTACGTTTACTGCAACAAGAAGTTTGAAAGCTCATTCAACGTGACTCAAGCCGGTGTGATTGGGAGGACCGACAGTGAATTATGGTCGGTGGAAATTGCCCAGAAGCATCGTGAGGACGATTTGGCGGTGCTTGCCACGGGAAAGCCCCTGGAGTTTGAGGAACCCATCCCGGACCCCAGCGCCCAACGTGAAGCATGGGTCACCAAATTTCCTTTCCACGACCCCCTGGGCCGCATGTTAGTGGGCGGAAAAGCCATTGAGATTACCGAGCATAAGCGGCTAGAGGCGCAGCTGCGCCAGTCGCAAAAATTGGAGGCCATCGGCCAATTGGCGGGCGGGGTGGCGCACGATTTCAACAATCTGCTCACTATTATTTCCGGTTACAGTGAGTTGCTGGCGGGAGGTTTGAGCACTGATGGTCCGCGAGTCGAGCAGGTGAAACAAATTCAGAATGCCGCCGACCGCGCCGCCGGGCTCACCAGACAGCTCCTCGCCTTCGGACGCCGGCAAACCCTGGCGCCGGAAGTGGTGGACCTCAACTCCGTCGTCGCCCGGGTGGACAAGATGCTGCGGCGCCTGATCGGCGAAGACATTGACCTGATCACCAGACCCGATCCGGGCTTGGGCCATGTGAGGGCCGACCCTGGCCAAATCGAGCAGGTGATCATGAACCTGGCGGTCAACGCGCGCGATGCTATGCCTCAAGGAGGGAAACTCACCGTGGAGACTGCCAATATCCAAATCCTCCCAGGCGACACGCGCTGCGATGAAGGCCTCCAAGTGGGTTCTTACGTGGCGCTAAGCGTCGCGGACAATGGGTTGGGGATTGCCCCCAACATCAAAACACACATCTTCGAGCCTTTCTTTACTACGAAGGAAAAGGGGAAGGGCACCGGGCTGGGTCTGGCCACCGTTTACGGCATCGTCCAGCAGAGTGGAGGAGCGATCAGCGTGGATAGCGAACTGGGGCGGGGCTCGACCTTCCATATCTTTTTGCCGCGCGTCGAAGCAGCTCTTGTGCCAGAGGAGTTGGAAACCGCAACGGTCACTCATCAGCCCCACACGGAGACCGTTCTGGTGGTCGAGGACGACGAATCCCTCCGAACGATGGTTCGGGGAGTGTTGGAATCCTGCGGCTACCAGGTCCTGGAAGCGACCAATGGCGCCGATGCCCTATCCCTGTGCGAGCATTTTGCCGGACCCATCCACCTGTTGCTGACCGATGTAGTGATGCCCCAAATGGGTGGGCCGGAGTTGGCCAATCGCCTGACCGCCCGCCGGCCCCACATCAGGGTCTTCTATATGTCCGGGTATACCGATGGCACAATCACGTTTGACGGGAATGGCGGAGTGAAGCATGCGTTCATTGCCAAGCCGTTTACCCCCAAGGGCCTGGCAAGACGGGTTCGAGAACTACTTGATTCGATCCCCCAATCGCAAAAGGCGGCTTAGGGATCGGATTGGCATTAGAAGTAATCATGGGATGCGATCCAATGTCACGATGCGTCGCGACAGAATCGATCGCGCCACAAATAGAGGAAAGAGCCCATGCCAATAAAAATCATGGTGATCGACGACGACCCCGGCATTCTGAACCTGATCAAAAGCATGGTGGAACCATTGGGTTGCGAGGTGTTCGCCACCACGGACAGCCAGGGGGCGGCCGAGATTGTCCGCCGGCACAAGTTTGATGGCATTTTTGTCGACGCCCACATGCCGCGCGTCGACGGCTTCCAACTCACCCAGGTCATTCGCAGTTCTCCCTCCAACAATAAAGTCCCGATCGTTATGCTCACCGGGTATGACGATGCGGAAACCATGCGCCAGGGCTTCAGCGCAGGAATCTCATTTTTCCTGGGTAAACCCATCACCCAGGAACGGATGATTCGATTGGTGAATGCGCTGCGTGGAACCTTGTTAAAAGAGAAGCGGCGTTACGTCCGTTTGATTTTCCGCGCCCCGGTGGATTGCAAGCGGAAATCCCGGGGCCCCGCGATCGCCAAGGCCTGTGGTTTGGATATCAGTGAAGGCGGAATGGCGCTGATCCAAGCTGAGAATCTGGACGTGGGCGATGAGGTGAACCTGGAATTTCAACTTCCCGCCGTGCCCGAGACCATGAGCCTGCTCGCCCAGGTGGTCCGCAAAATGCCGCCCGATGGAATTGGCGTCATGTTTGTCGAGCTTTCGCCCGATGCGCGCAATGCCATCCGGCGCTTTATCATGCGCGGGGCGCAGAGTTAAAGATGCACGACGGCCTGTCCGAGCCAATACCTTCATATTGGCGATTCCTCACGCCGTCCAAAAGCTTCTTGCCTGGACGGCAGAATCACCGCGAACGTCGTGCCCTCCGGAGAACTGTTCTCCAAATTCACCATCCCGCCATGGCTGACAATGATTTTCTGAACCAGCGCCAACCCCAACCCGCTGCCGGACGGCTTGGTGGTGAAAAACGGCACGAAGAGTTTGTCGCGGTCGACGGGCGAAATGCCCTGGCCGGTATCCGTAAACAGAATCTTCACGAATTCCCTGCCCCCCTGCCGCAAGACTTGCCCCTTCACCATGATGCTGCCGTCCTGCTGATTGTTTTGGGCTTCGCACGCGTTGCGTAACAAATTCGAAAAAGCCTGCCGTAAAAGCACTTCGTCGCCTTCAAAAGTAGGGAACTCACCCTCCACTTCCATTGTCACGTGCTGGAAGCTCTCCACTCTTTTCAGGTCTTCCATAGAATGGAGGATCAGCTCCTTCAGGCTCATTGGGGCAGTGGTCAACTGGAGGGGCTTGGAGACCACCAGGAAATCAGTGACCACGCGGGTGAGGGCGCGAGTCTCTTGCACGATCTTCTCTGAATATTCGCGCTCCGGGTCGGAGAGCTTGCCGTCGCGCAGCATTTGCGCGTACCCGGAAATCGTGGCCAGGGAGTTTTTGAATTCGTGCGCAATGCCTGCAGACATGAAGCCCAACGCCGCCAAATGTTCTTTCAGCCGGATTTGTTCGTGCAGTTGTCGAGTTTCCGTCAAGTCGGAGAGCAGGCAAACCGCGCCTTCCACCTCGCCGGAGTTTCCATGAAAGGGCGATAGCGACATCCCGAGAAAGCGCATCTCGCCCGGCGGGGTGGTATATTCGATGGTCTCCCGAGTGGTTGTTTTCCCGGTCTCCAGGCACTCGCGGATATGCGCCGCCAAGCGCGAGGTGGGGCCGAGAATCTCCGGATAGCGCCGCCGCGACCAGGTGTCAACACCCAGCATGGTGCGCACTGCAGGGTTGGCGGAGCTGATAAAGCCATCGCGATTGAACACCATCAACCCGCTCGGCATCTCGCGAATGATGTTTTCATTTAGGCGAGCTGCCTCCCGGGCGCGCTGCTCGGCGGCCCGGCGCAGCTCGGTCAATTCCTTCTCCTGCGCTTTCATCTTGGCGATTACGCCTTGCATCGCCGCCATCGCGAAAGTGGTTTCGTTTTCCACGCGCGGAGAATTCGAGCCGAGGTCAGGTTTGACACGCTGTTCCTGGAACATCTTGTGGATCAAATAAAACCCCGCCGCCAGCGCCACCGCCAGCATCAGGGAAGTCCCAACCAAGAGCCCCAGCTTCGACTTTGAGATTTGAGAATTGATCCCCACCGGTACCTCGCACGCTGTCAGCCACGCGCCGAGTGCCAGAGCACTGCCGGAAAGGCCAAGCCGTTTCAGTATGGAGGAGTGTTGCCGCATGGCGTTAAATGATGCCTGAATATCGAAGGTACCAGTCGAGCAGCGCCGGCCCGCCCAGGCTCGCAAAGATGCCCGCCGCGCCCAGAAAAGTTCCGTAAGGCCACTCGTAGTTTCGGAATTTCGAATTGATCAGTGTCGCTGGAACAGCCAACAGAGTTCCTCCCAGCGAACCCAGGAGGATGGTCATCAACGTGAGCGGGACGCCCAGGAATGTTCCCACCATCAGCATCAGCATGACATCGCCGAAACCAAGGTATTCCTTTTGCCGCCCGCTCGCATAATAGAATGCCTCTCCCACTGCATAAAACATCCCGCCGCCAACCAGTGCTCCCGCCACCGCGCCCAGCACCGAACTGAAAGTGCCCTCGGGCATGTAGCCCAAGTGCTCCATGGCCCACTCGAGCGGGCGGTTGTCCACAGGAATCACAAAACTCATCAGGAGGCCGGTGAGAATTCCAAAGACGGTTACGGAGTGGGGAATGGTTCGCCCGAGCAGATCGGTGAAAATTAGGACTAGAAGAGCCATCCCCAAGACCGAATACTTGATGAATTCCGGGCTGATTCCGTACTCGGCAAGTGTGACCACGAGCAACGCGGCCGTGAGGATTTCCACCAGTGGATAAATGAATGAGATCTTTTCGCGGCAAGTGCGGCACTTTCCGCCCAAAAAAAGATAACTGAGCACGGGAATATTGTCATACCACGCGATGGGTTTATTGCAGCGCGGGCAGTGCGAACGCGGCGATACGATCGATTCGTGCTTGGGTAGGCGTGAGATGCACACGTTTAGAAAACTGCCGAAAATCAGTCCAAATACCGCGGCGCAGAAATAAGGAAAGAGGAGTTGGGCCATGATCCAGTGAATTATGTTGTGGCGAAAAAATAAACTCGCCGCGTCCGAGTCCCTGACGAAAAGGCAGGGCTCCTAACTTTCAAGTTTTGACTTTAAACTCTCTTCCTGCACCAACTTTTCGTACAATGCTTCGGTACGCTCGACCATCAGTGTACTCGAAAACTGCTTGGCCCGTTGGCGCGCCTTGATGCCCATTTCGAGCAGCCGGGCGCGGTCTGAGGCCGCGTGCGCAATGGCGTCAGCAAGCGCCTCGGGCGAGCCAGGGGGAATCAGCCATCCGGTTGCCCCGTCCTCAATCAGCTCCGGAAGCCCGCCCACGCGCGTGGCGACCACGGCGATTTCGTAGGCCATAGCCACTAGCGCGGAAGAGCCCAGACCTTCGGCTAGCGAGGGCATGAGGTACAAATCCAAGCCGGCAAAAAAATCCGCCAGCTTCGTCTGGTAGGGTAGCACGCGGACATTCGGCGGCCTTGCCAGTGAAATTGAACGCAATTCGCCGGTCGCCAGCACCAAGCGTGCTTGTGGCAAACTCTCCTGCAGCCGCGCCGCGGCCTGGAGGGCAATGGTTTGGCCCTTCTCCTGCGTCATCGCGCCCAGGTGCCCCGCCACAAACTCCTCCGCGCCGATTTGCCATTCGCTCCGGACGCGCGCTCGCGCTGAGGCATCGGGTAACTTCTCAGGAATTTCCACCCCGTCCGGGATGATTTCGATGCGTGTCTCAGGCACTCCCGCGTCCACCAGCAAGCGTTTGATGAAGCCAGACACCGCGATGACCGCATCACACGTTCGCCCGTATTTCAGGCGAGTGTCAATGCGCCGGGGCGGAACGAACGTCACTCGTCGGCTCGCTACACGTGCGACATTCATTCCCAGCGAGGCCAGCCACGAAATCGTTTGCCCTTTGCCGTCGTGAGCGTGAAGGACCTGGAAAGGTTCAGCGAGCAAAACCTGGCGAAGTTGAAAAATTCCGTGCGCGCCCGCGGGATCGTGCCTGGGCAGGGCAAATACACGGACCCCTCCCTTTCGCGCGCGCGCTTCGAGGGTTGTCCCGTCCATGGTGACAATCAATTGCTTGTGCCCGCGCGCCGCAAGCCCGCTCGCGAGCATGAGCAATTGTTGCTGCCCGCCACGCAGGTCATCTCCAGTGTCGAGATGAATGATTTTGAGCATCGTGAACCTGTCTGTGGCCGGCATCGGCAGTCAAACATCCTTTGGAGTCAGGAGCACACGTTGCCTTACCGACACTTGTTTTAATTCATTACTCATAAGTTCAATTCCGCGCACTTCTCATATTTCCTTCGGACATACCTCGCCGCCATCCGCGCAATCGCAAAGCCTTGCGGGCCGTCCAGAATGCCCAGCCGGAAAAAATAGGTGTTCAAGAAAACCCAGGGCGGGCCAAGCAGGCGCCCGAAACCACTGACGCGCTCGCCCCGTTCCAGCATTTCCTTGGCCGCAAGGTCGGTATAATACTCGATGCGCTGCGCGTGCTCAGCGAGCGAATCGCAGGTGTAGTGCAAGATTTCGCCCGGAAGAGTTTCCACCGCACCCGCGACCACTACCGACTCATGAACGTAGGCGCCATTCCATTCGCCCTTCCGCCGATCGAACAACCGCACTTTATGATCCGGATACCAGCCTGAATGCAGGATCCAGCGGCCGAGATACTTGGCGCGACGCGCGAACTGGTATCCCGCCGCAGCCGGCTCAGTCGCCTTCCATTGGAGGAGGGCTTGCTGTGCCGCCTCATCCAACTCCTCGTCGGCGTCGAGACTCAGAATCCAATCGTGACGGGCCTGCACGACGGCGTAGTTTTTTTGCGCCGCGAAACCCGGCCAATCGTGCAGCACCACTCGCGCGCCGCAACCCTTGGCCACTTCCACCGTTTCATCAGCTGAGCCGGAGTCAATCACGATTACTTCGTCTGCGCAGGAGAGGGAACGGATGGTGCGGGCGATTTGCTTCGCCTCGTTGTGAGCGATGATGGTGGCGGATATTGAGGGCATGAATCAAAAGTTAAAAGTTGAAAGTCAAAAGTTGTTGCCCCACTTTCCACTTTCAACTTTCGACTTTTGACCTGGTTCAAGGATTCTCGCAAGGTCGCCAGTTCCCACCAGCTCCGAGAGGCGCGCGATATCCCCATGCGGCGGCCGGTCGTAGGCGAGCGGTGGAACGGCGCGGCGCACCTGCCGTCGCGCATGTTCCGCCAAGTGTCCCGTCTTGAGCGGTGCCAGGCGGTCGATGGCTTCGCACGCCGTGAGCAGCTCGATGGCCAGAATTGAGCGCACGTTGAATACGATGGGCCGCAGCTTGAGCGCCGCAGTCATTCCCATGCTCACGAAATCTTCCTTGTTGCCGGAGGTGGGAATAGAATCCACCGAGGCGGGGTGGGCTAAAATCTTGTTTTCCGACGCCAGTGCTGCCGCCGTCACTTGAGCCAGCATCAATCCCGATTCCAGCCCGGGATGGTGCGCGAGAAATGCCGGAAGTTCCGAGGTCAATGGGTTCACTATGCGATCGATCCGCCGCTCAGAGATTGATCCTAGTTGAGTGAGCACGATCCCCATCAAGTCGAGCGCGGTGGCCAGCGGCTGCCCGTGGAAATTGCCGCCCGAGATCACGTCACCCTCACGCACGAAAATAAGAGGATTGTCGGTTGCGCTGTTCATCTCAATTTCAAGAATCTGTCGCGCGTAGCCGAGCGCGTCGCGCACCGAGCCGTGAACCTGGGGCATGCACCGGAGGCTGTAAGCGTCCTGAACGCGCGGGCAATTCAGGTGTGATTTACGAATTGTGCTTCCACGATTGAGACGCGAGAGATTTCTTGCCGTCGTCATCTGCCCTGCGTGCGGCCGGGCCAGCTGCAATCGCTCGTCGAACGCGGCCGGGGAACCGCGCAACGCATCGAGTGTGAGCGCTCCCGCCACATCCGCTGTGTCCACCAAAATTTCTGCCTGCTGCAAGGCCAACAGTCCGAGCGCCAGCATGGCTTGCGTACCATTCACCAGCGACAAGCCTTCCTTGGCCTGCAACTCGAGTGGCTCCAGCCCGCAACGCCGGAGTGCCGCCGCGGTCTTCATGCGCCACCTTGGACCGTTGGGCTTCGGCTGATAGAAAACTTCGCCTTCACCCACCAGTGCGAGCGCCAGATGCGAGAGCGGGGCCAGGTCGCCGCTCGCGCCCACCGATCCTCGCGACGGCACCACGGGATGCACACCATGATTTAAAAAAACCAGAAGGGCGTCCACCACGGCGGGCCGCACACCGGACAAACCGGCCGCCAGTCCATTGGCTCGTAACAGGAGCAGGGCGCGCGTTTCCGCCGCATCCAGCGGTTCTCCCACACCACACGCGTGGCTGCGAACTATGTTTAGTTGCAGGCGCCGCGCCTGCGCCGGATCTATTCGCTCGGTGGACAGGCTGCCCACCCCCGTCGTCACTCCGTACACTACTTTCTTCTCGCGAATCATCTCTTCGATGAGGGCGCGCGTTCGCTTCATCGCCCGGCGCGCGCTCGGGTAAAGCCCAGCTTTCCGGCCTTCGTAGACCACAGCGTAGAATTCTGACCGCGTGAGATTCCGCCCGCTGAGCTGTACGCTTCGAGGCATTACCGTTCCCTTCGAGGATCCGACTGGAAATATGAGTTGGCGATTCAGCGAGTCGGCCCCTCGGTACCCTTGAGGCCCGCCAAAAACATTTCGCGATATTTCTCCGGCAGAGCGCGCGGGTGGCCGTCGCGGTCCGTGATCACGTGCACAGTCTCGCCCTCGGCCAGCATCTCCTCGCTCTCTTCACGATAGATCTCGTAGCCAAAAACCAGCACGCGCTTACGGCACGAATTGAGGCACGTGCGCACCAGTATCTCATCATCGTAGCGAGCGGGAGCCTTGTACCGGCAACGCGCCTCCGCCACCATGATGTACAGCCCGTCCTCGCGCTCCATGTCGCGGTAGGCAAAACCCATCTGGCGGCAAAAATCCGTCCGCCCAATTTCAAACCACACCAGGTAATTGGCGTAGTAGACGATCCCCATCTGATCCGTTTCAGCATAACGAACACGGAACCTCGTGCTCGTCCAGTCGGTTGGGAATTCTCCTGCCATAATTTTCCGCGTGGCACTTCGAAACTCAGACCGTGTCAGTCTATAGCAAAACGGGATTTCCGCAAACACGGCTGGAAGTGTATTTTTGTGATGTGGGCTCGACTGATAGTTCAGGCGTCTGCTCTCGAGGTAATGCCCTTGAGGCGCAAGCGCTTCCAGACAAGGCGTGAAGGAAAATAGAGAAGCAATCCCCAGAAAAGAATCGTCGGGCCGTAGGAGAGCAGGGAAACCACAAGACCGACTGCGCTGTCGAGGGCGCCCCGGTATCCATCAACCAGCGCATTGTGCAATTGAGTTCCGGTGGAAGTGGCAGGCACATCAATTTGGGCCTTGTATTCCTCGCTCAGTTTTAATTGCAAGGTCGCGTATTGGATCTGATTTTGAAGGTTGGTACGCTCGGCATCCATGCGCTCGATTTCGCCACGGACGCGCGAGATCTCATTTTCGACCGCCAGGATATCCGTAATTTTCCCAGAGTGCTGGCGCATCAACTCGTTCAGACGCTGTTCGGTGTTTTGGGCATTGGCGAGCCGCGCACTCAAGTCCACAAACTGTCGAGTAATCTCTTCAACGCCCTGAGACTCCTGGTCCACTTGCGCCAGCACCTTGAGCTCACTTAACGCTGCGTCGAGTTGGTTGGCAGGGACGCGAAAAGTCGCCGATAGAGCGCGACCCGCGCCGGACTGACCCGTTACACTCAGTTGTGCGCTGTAGCCCTGATGCCGACGGATGATAGCCTCGGCTTCTGCCCGTGTCTTTTCGAAGTCTTTCGTGATGAGAGTAAGTCCAGCAGTCCGAATGATCATTGGACCGGCGGGCAACTCGGATTCTTCGCGGACCGTCTCGGTTAACCTTGATCCTAAGACACCCTCACCCATTTGGTTGTGGCCAGCGTAGATAGTAGCCTGGTTCGCCGCCTGGCGCGACTTAAGCAGATTTGGCATCGAGATCGCAAATAATACGACCAACGCTGCAAGCCCCCCTGCGAGCCCGAGGACCCACCGGCGCAATTGCCGGGGACCGGGCTTTAATACAATAGATGTGGCTTCCGTGCCACGCTGTTCCTGCACTGAATTTGTGTGCTCGTCAAATGTGGCCATCACTTTCGAGGCGAGATGAGGAGAAGATTCGCCAACTTGCCACGCCGCTATATGTTGCGAGACCGACCGCAAATCGTCCGAGAGGGCTTTGCACTCCGCGCACTTCTCCAGGTGTGAAGCTACGATCGCGGCGCGCTCAACCGGGAGCTCGCCGTCGAGGTATGCCATGAGTTCTTCTTGATCGATCAAGTGTGCAGAATTCCTCATATTAAATTCCTTGCTTTGCTCTGTTGGTTGAGACCAATAGATTCTTCAATTCCATCCTCGAGCGAAAAAGCCGAGACCGCACCGTGTTGATGGGGATGCGGAGGAGGGCAGCAATCTCGGCATAGCTCAATTGCTCGTACTCACGGAGCAGCAGGATCTCGCGTGATTCAACGTCCAGTTTCCCAATCGCCTGGCGTACCCAAAGTGCCGGGTCCGGGTCTGATGAGGCCGCAACGTCAGAGACTATCTCTTGACCCTTCCTTGCTAACTGGCGGCGCTCGGCTGCCAGCAACTTCAACGCGATTCCATAAAGGTATGTCCGAACAAGCGCCCGCGGCTCATAGCGTTCGCGGCCGCGAATCGCCGCGACGAATGTTTCCTGGGCTAACTCCTCGGCACGAGCACTATCATCCAATCGCCGCCGGAAAAATCCGTAGATCTGCTCGCGGTATCGCCGGAAGAGCTCTTCGAAGGCCTCGCTCGATCCGCGCTGAAATTCAAGAATCAGTTCTTCGTCCGTTGCCATAGCACGCTCGGGCAGCCCACACCCATATTTGGCCATTCCGGGTTGCCGATGGCCTCCAGGCTCTCACCTACTGTAATGTCTTAGACGGTTAAAAAGTTCCAAGGAAAAAAAGGATTTGTCTTGGCGCCCGACTCATTGGAAAGGGAACGGGATGGCCGGCGCATTGCTACGCCAGTCGAACACCATTTTCGTCCACCGGGTCGCAGAGCACCTCGCGCATGGCGGCGCAAAACGAGGAATAGACGACTTGCCCAAATTTCCAGAGAGTCGCGTCGCCCGAATGATCGGGAGGATCGTTTTTCCGCGTTCCAACGGCAACTTGCTCAAAGAACTCTTCCGCAGTGGGCCAAGAAAGTGTCAAGTCCGGACGTTTCGTAGGCCGGCGATCGAATTCCATTCTGCCACGGTCAAGGCTGACCGTCCACGCGAGGTCCCAATCCTCAATCGTCCAGAGCATCAGGCACCGCACTTCGCGAATATGCTGGCGCACGTTTCGATCTCGCCCCGCTAGGACAAACGCCCGCTGAATCAGCCGTCGCGCCGCGCGCTTCGACAGAGCAGTCGGGTCAGCAACCGCTTCGATAGTTCGGTCTTCATCACCAGGATATTTCAGCATTGACACAGGTTAAATCACCGCGCACGCCCTTGCCCAAAACCGTTCACCCATAGTACGCTGCCATTGATCTTCACATGAGTGATACACCGCGATCAACACCACAGCGCTCCGATGATGGGCTGCTCCGTGGATTCTGGTATCCCGCCCTGCGCAGCGACCAGGTGCGAGGCATATCGATGCATACAGCGATGCTCCTGGGCATCCCGCTGGTGGTCGGGCGCGACGCTCACCACGCGGCGTTCGCGCTGCGAGACAGTTGCCCGCATCGCGGGATGCCACTCTCCTTCGGTCTATTTGATGGCCAGACCCTCGAGTGCAGCTATCACGGTTGGAAGTTTGAGCCGCAGACCGGAATGTGCTGTGAAGTGCCTTCGCGCACAGAGCGCGACAAGCTGAAAGTCGAGCGCGTTTTCGCTCAACCCTTTCCATGCGAAGAGCAGGACGGATACTTCTGGGTTCACATGCCGGAGACAGAGCAGCGTGACGAGGCGCCACCGTCCCCTCCGCGCCTCGCCACTTTCGGCCCGAAGTATCGCATTACGCGCCTCGAGGCGGAATTGCCGTGCCACGTGGATCACGGCATCATCGGCCTGATGGATCCGGCGCACGGGCCGTTTGTTCATCAAGCTTGGTGGTGGCGCAGCCGCCGGAGCATTCAGGAAAAGGAAAAGGTTTTTGAGCCCATCCCGAACGGTTTCCGTATTCGCGCCCACTCGCCCTCGGCCAACAGCGCATTTTACAAACTTCTTGGCGTATACGGCCAGCCCATCACCACGCAGATCGAGTTTGTCCTGCCCAATATGCGCTTTGAGGAAATCCACTGCGGGCCCAAATGGTTTTCCAGCCGCACCACCGTGACGCCCATCACGGCCCAGAGGTGCCGCATCGATTTCTGCGCGGCCTGGAATGTCTTTCCATGGATGCCGTTCATGGTGCCGCTCTTCAACATTTTTGCGCGCGCGTTCATCGGACAGGACCAGCGAACCATGGAAGAGCAGGCCCTCGGCCTAAAATACGATCCGCCACTGATGCTGATTGACGACGCGGACCGTCCCGCCAAGTGGTATTTTCAATTGAAGGCAGCGCTCCTGGATTCGAGACGCACGGGCCTGCCCATGCAGCATCCCATCGAAGGGCCCACCACACTTCATTGGAGAAGCTGAGAAAAAGTCAAGAGTCGAAAATCTGGAGTAAAGACCTCCAACACTTACTCCTGGGATCCAGGCTTTTCCCAAACAGGAGTACGCTTTTCCAGGAATGCCGTCAAGCCTTCGCGAAAATCAGGCGTGGAACGAATGCGTGCGTTTTCCTGTAGCGCCAACTCGAGATGGTGGTCGAGTTCCTCCTGGAAGAGTTCACGCAGCAGCCGCTTGGTATATATGAGGCTGGTGGGGCTGACCGCCAGGAGTTCCTCCGCGAGCTCGCGTGCCCGCCCCAGCAGCTTTTCTTGCGGTACAACTTCGTTGACCAGGCCCAGGCGGCACGCCTCTGCCGCGTCAATGATGCGGCCGGAGAGCAGCAAATCTCGCGCCCTCTTTTCCCCGATCTGCCGGATAAGGAAAACGGATACAAGCGCTGGAACGAAACCGATACGCACTTCGGTGTAGCCAAAATTGGCTTCTGGTGCAGCTAGAGTGAAATCGCAAAGCGTCGCAAGGCCGCACCCGCCTGCGATAGCGGGCCCATTCACCGCGGCGATGAGCGGCTTGGGAAAGTCATAGATGCGGCGGAACAAACGAGCCAGGCGCCGCGAGTCGGCCAGGTTGGCGTCCGAGGCGCGCGGCAACCCGCCTTTTAGTACGCCGCCCTTCAGTACCTTGTGCTTGTTGGCTTCCGTGGCCATGGCATGCAATTGGTCCAAATCAATTCCTGCACAAAACGCTTTGCCTGCTCCCGTCACAATTGCCACGCGCGCGCCGCTCGATTCAATTTCATCCATCGCAGAAAATAATTCTTCTACCATTGCGGCGGAAATGGCGTTGCGCTTTTCCGGGCGGTTGAAGGTAAGCGTGGCCAGACGATTGACAATCCCAAGGGTCAAAGTTTGGTACGCCATACTATTGCAGCTCCGGAAGATTTGCCTCGGCGAATTGGCTGCGAATTTCCTGGGTGGCCTCGACGGCGGTGAGCAGGGCCCACGGCTCGATCCCGGTCTCGATGCCCATCGCGGCGAGCTTGGCCACCACAATCTCGGTGGGAATGTTGCCAACCAATTCGTCATTGGCAAAAGGGCAGCCGCCCAGGCCGGTCAGCGCGCAGTCGAATCGCCGGCACCCCGCTTCATACGCGGCCAGAACTTTTTCCCCTGCGCTGTCGGCGCGGCTGTGCAAATGAACGCCCAACTCAATGCCGTCGGCTGCGCCTTTAACTTCACGGAACAGTTCCCCGACAGCGTGTGGCTCGGCCATGCCAACTGTGTCCGCGAGCGAGACGGTTCGCACGCCGATGCATTTTAGCCACACCAACGCGTCTCCCACCACACCGGAACTCCACGGCTCGCCGAAAGGATTCCCGAAGGCCATGGAGATATAGACCACAAGATTCCGCCTGGCAGCCTGGGTGGCCTGGTGCAGTTTTTCCACCAGCGCGCGAGACTCCGAGAGGCCCATGTTGGCGTTTTGTCGCCTAAAATTTGCCGAGACCGAATACGGATAACCAATAGTCGTCACGCCCGGAGTTCGCAGCGCGCGGTCCAAGCCTTGCTCGTTTACCACGACACCGAGAATGTCCGGAGTGCGGGGCGGGGAAGTGTGATTCGCGGCAGCCGATCCATTGTCGGAGTCGTCTGCGGTCGCCCGGAAACCCGCCGCCAAATCCGCGCAGAGCGCCAGCATCACCGCTTCGCTGTCCGCCATCTGGGGAACGTACTTGGATGCCACAAAACTCACCGCATCGAGATTTCGAAATCCCAATTCAATGAGCTTGCGCAGGTAAGACACCTTGGTGTCGATCGGGATAATTTTCTTCAATCCCTGCCACGCGTCGCGAGGGCATTCAATGATTTTGACTGTTTCCATGGTTTGTTGTCAGTTATCCATCGTCAGTCGTCCGTGGTAATGGGCTAAATCTCTCAACGGGCAACTGACCACAGGCAACGGACATTTGCTTAAGTTTGCAACACTCCTGTCTTAAATTCCCGAACTTCCGGGTTAAGCGATGCCGCCTCCAGCGCCCAAATCAGCGCCTCGCGCGTATCCGCCGGATCGATGATGGCGTCCACCCAAAGGCGCGACGCGGCGTAGCGAGGATCCGTCTGGTGCTCGTAAGTGGCGCTGATGGAATCGTACAATTCTTTCTTGTCCTTTTCGCTCAATTTCTTGCCTTCACGTTCCAATTGTTTGATTTTGATTTCCACCAGTGTGCCTGCGGCGGAATCAGCGCCCATTACCGCATAGCGTGCTGTGGGCCAGGCAAAAATAAATCGCGGGTCATACGCCTTGCCGCACATGGCGTAATGCCCTGCGCCGAAACTGCCCCCGCAAATCACGGCGATCTTGGGCACCACGCTGTTGGAAACCGCATTCACCATTTTCGCCCCGGCGCGAATAATGCCGCTCCACTCTGCCTCCTTGCCCACCATGAAGCCGTTGACGTCGTGGAGGAACACGAGCGGCACCAGATTCTGGTTGCAGTCCATGATGAATCGAGCCGCCTTTTCCGCTGACTCGGTGTAAATCACGCCGCCAAACTCTAGCCGCTTATTTCCCGTGCCTGGCGCTGTGGTATGTACGTGTTTTTTCTGGTTGGCAACGATGCCGACCGCCCAGCCGCCGATGCGCGCGTACCCGCACAAAACAGTTTCGCCGTACTCGGCGCGATACTCGTCAAACGCGGAGCCATCGACGAGCCTCGCGATAATTTCACGCATGTCGTACTGTTTGGCGGGATCACCGGAAAAAATTCCGTAGATTTCCTCCGCCGAATGCGCGGGAGGTTGGGGGGATTTGTAACTGAAGGGCGCGCGTGGCCTTGCACCCAGGTGGTCCACCAGACCACGAATGCGCTCCAGGCAAGTCTCATCGTTGGGCTCGCGAAAGTCCGCCGTGCCGCTGATCTGCGAGTGGGTCTTGGCGCCACCCAACTCTTCCGCGGACGTCACCTGCCCGATGGCCGCCTGCACCAGCGCGGGCCCGGCGAGAAAAAGTCCGCTGCCCTCGGTCATCAATACGTGGTCGGTCATCACTGGCAGATATGCGCCACCCGCCACGCACATGCCCATGATCGCCGTAATCTGTGGAATCCCCATCGCGCTCATCACCGCATTGTTTCGAAAGACGCGCCCAAAATCGTCGGTGTCAGGAAAGACGTCTTCTTGTAAGGGAAGAAAGACGCCGGCCGAATCCACCAGGTAGATAGTAGGAATATGATTGTCGATGGCGATGTTTTGCGCGCGGATTACTTTCTTCGCTGTCATGGGAAAAAAGGCTCCGGCTTTCACGGTGGCATCGTTCGCCACTACCATCACCAGGCGGTTGTGGACGCGCGCCAGTCCCGTAATCGTGCCGCCGGCGGGCGCGCCGCCCCATTCTGAATACATTTCATAGGCCGCATAAATCCCAAGCTCAAAGAATTCGCTGCCGGGATCAATCAGCTTCCGGATGCGCTCGCGTGCCGTAAGACGTTTTTTGTTGTGCTGCGACTCAATGGCCTTAGCGCCGCCGCCCTGGCGGATTTTCTCCTCTTCGTTCTTGACCTCGCCCAACAGATCCACCATGCGGCGGGTGTTTTTCGCAAAATCCGGCGACTGCTTGTTGACGCGGGTCTGAATCAAGGAACTGTGCAATTCATCCACCTCGCTATGAGCTCGGTTACTGCACTACGGTCTTCTGCAAGCCCCAAGCCACGCTCAAGCGTTCCGCGTGCAACGCGGCATGCTCGACCAACTCTGATGAGGAAACCAATTCGTCCGCGAGGCCGAGTGTGTAAGCCTGCGTGGCGGGGATACGCTCCCCAGAAATCAAAATCTGCAGCGCGGCACTCTTACCCAGCAGGCGGGGCAGGCGCTGCGTCCCTCCCCATCCCGTCATCAGACCGAGTGCCGCACCCGGGTGGCCGAACGATGCGTCATAAGTTGCCACGCGGTGGTGGCAGGCGAGCGCCAAATCAAACGCACCCCCCAGGCAAAAGCCTCGCACCGCGGCAACCACTGGAACAGGGAAGAGCGCGATCTCCTGAAACAGTTTCTGACCCACCCGGGCAAAATCTCGCGCGGCAAGTCCATCGAGTGAGCTAATTTCTTCAAGCTCCGCCCCGGTCGCGAAAGATTTCGAATTCGCCGCGATGACCGCTCCGCTGAACAAAGCCCCCCGTTCAATCGTGGTAAGATGTTCGCGCAATTTGCCGATGACCGTGCGGGTCAGCCGGGGATAATCCGCGCCGCTTTCAAAAGCGAGGACAGCGATCGAATTGAGGCTGTAAATTTGCATGAGGGGAAAGTTAATTAAACGAGTCATTAGGTCAGTGCGACAGTTCTTCAGCAGGATGAGAATGGGAACTGTATTACGGGCAAACTGAAATACTGACAGACTGACCTTCTGACCTGTTGAATTACTACCTTTCGACTTTTGACTTTCGATCCTCAACTGCCTTGCGGATGAATTCCACAATATCCTGCGTGGAGGCTCCGGGCTGGAACACTTCCGCCACGCCCACTTGCTTCATGCGCACGATGTCTTCGTCCGGAATGATGCCGCCTACGAGGAGCAGAACATCGGCCAGCCCCTGGGCCTTCAGCAACTCACAAATCCTTGGCACAATGGTGTTGTGCGCCCCGGACAGAATCGAGATGCCGATCGCGTCCACGTCTTCCTGGAGCGCGGCGTTCACAATCTGCTCGGGCGTCTGGCGCAGGCCGGTGTAAATGACTTCCATACCCGCATCACGCAGAGCGCGGGCCACAATCTTGGCGCCGCGGTCGTGGCCGTCGAGGCCGGGTTTTGCGACTAGTACGCGAATTCGTCGGTCGGGCATAAGTTAAGTTCTCAGTTCTCAATTGCAAATAATTCAGTCTTAGCGGAAGGCCGGTTCCTCGTAAGTTCCAAAAACGCGACGCAGCACGTCGCACATTTCGCCCAGGGTCGCATAGGCGCGGACACATTCCAGGAGATGCGGCATTAAATTCTGGTCAGTCGCCGCCGCGCTTCCCAGCGCTTCCAGGCACGACTGAGCGCGCACGCCGTTGCGCGCCTTCCTGAGCGCTTCTAGTATTTGGTGTTGGTGTCGCGCCGAAGTTTCATCGATCACCAGGATTTCAATCGGGCGTTTTTCGTCAGTCAAGAAATCGTTGACGCCGACGATGATTTCTTCCTTGCGCTCCACGGCTTTTTGATAGGCGTAGGCCGCGTCGTGGATTTCGCGCTGCGGAAAACCTTTTTCAATGGCCGCCACCATTCCGCCCATGGAATCAATCTTGTCGAAGTATTCGTAACACGCACGCTCCGTTTCGAGAGTCAGTTTCTCCACAAAGTACGACCCGCCCAGCGGGTCCGCAGTATTTGCGACGCCGCTTTCGTGCGCGATCACCTGCTGGGTGCGCAGCGCCAAAGTGACGGCCTGCTCAGTGGGCAACGCCCAGGCCTCGTCGAGGGAGTTGGTGTGCAGAGACTGAGTCCCGCCCAGCACGCCGGCCAGCGCCTGAATGGTGGTGCGAATCACGTTGTTGTAAGGCTGTTGCGCGGTCAACGAGCACCCGGCCGTCTGGGTGTGGAAGCGGCAGAGCCAGGAGCGCGGGTTGGTGGCGCCAAAACGCTCGCGCATCACGCGCGCCCAGACTTTGCGCGCCGCTCGATACTTCGCCACTTCCTCAAACAAATCATTGTGCGCGTTAAAAAAGAAACTGAGGCGTGGGGCAAATTCGTCGATGTTCAAGCCGGCTCGCTGAACCCACTCCGCGTACTCGATTCCGTCGCGCAGAGTGAAAGCGAGTTCCTGCACGGCGGTCGAGCCCGCCTCTCGAATGTGGTAGCCGCTGATGGAAATCGGATTCCACCGCGGCACGTCTCGAGCGCCAAACACAATCGTATCGACCACCAGGCGCATGGAGGGTGCAGGAGGGAAGATATACTCTTTCTGAGCTATATATTCTTTGAGTATATCGTTCTGAGTGGTCCCGGAGATTTTCTTCCAATCTGCTCCGTTCTTTTCCGCCACCACCAGGTACATCGCCCAGATGATGGCGGCTGGCGAATTGATGGTCATGGAGGTGGTCACTTGCTCGAGCGGAAGTCCTGCCAGCAGCGTCTCCATGTCGGCGAGCGACGACACGGCCACGCCGCATTTTCCCACTTCGCCTTCGGCGAGCATGTGGTCGGAGTCGTAACCCATCAGCGTGGGCAAATCAAAGGCTATGGAAAGCCCTGTCTGACCCTGTTGCAGAAGGTAGTGCAGGCGCCGGTTGGTGTCCTCCGGCGTGCCAAAGCCGGAAAACTGGCGCATGGTCCAGATTTTTCCACGATACATCGTGGGATGGATGCCGCGCGTAAAGGGATACTCGCCCGGATCGCCCGACTCGTGCGCGTAATCGAAATCCCCAAGGTCGGCAGGCGTGTAGACCCGGTCCACGGGCACGCCGGAGAGGGTGGTAAATGTTTTTTTTCTTTCGGGAGATTTCTGGAGGACTGGCTTCAGGGTTTGGGCTTCCCAACCGAGCTCGGCCTCAGAGGGTTTCCGCCCGGCGCCGGCTATTGAGACCTCCGCGCCGCCTTTTTGGTTAGTGCTCATCGAGTTGCAGTCCGCAGCCCATGTTATGCCACGGCGAAATACAAAGTCAAATTCACCCGCAGCCATGCCACCGAAAGAAAAGGCCGGCCAAAAGAGCAGGGTGTTCGCCCCGGCCTTTGCCGGCCTATTCAATCTTACCAAGCTTGCTAGTTCTTCGAATCGCCCCCCGGCGGAGCAGTCTCACGCGTGCCGGGAATATTGTGAACGTGGCTGGCCTCGCCGTTCTTCGCGTCGGCGAATTGGATGCTGTACCTATCTAAAATCGTCGCGGTGGCTGTGCCAAACTGCGTCAAGGCTTTGGCGTAAGTGGAGCGCGCCTTGACTTCGTTGCCTTCGGCAGTCGCCAGGTCCCTTTGGGTGAGAATCACATTAAACACGGTGGATTCTCCCAATTGGAATTTTTTCTTCTCGGCGTCGTAAGTTTCCTGTTGCAGCTTCGTGGCCTTCGCCGCCGCCGCTACGCCGGCTCTCGCCTGGGTCACGGCGATCTCGGCATTGCGAACGTCCTGCGCGATCGTATTCTTCCGCTGTTGGAGTTGAACCTTAAGTTGTCGTTCCTGGAGTAGTGCAATCGTCATATCCGCCTGGGCAGCGCGGTTGCGGATGGGGATGGAGAGACTCACACCGAAGGAGTAATCAGGATAAGTGCCACGAAACGCCTGCGAAAGCGATCCCCACAGCCCGTTTGGAACCACTTGGCCGCTTATAATTGAGTTCCCTGACAGCCCGGTTGGCGCATAAGCCCCGAACAGAGAAAGGTTGGGAAGCAGCGCATTTCGCGAGGCCTGAATGGTGATTTCCTGATTGCGAATATTGGTGTCGTCCGTCACTAACTCGGGGCGGTTGGCCTCCGCCTCCCTTAAGGCAACGTCAAGAGACGGGATGTCGCCAGGCGACGGCTCGGGGAGTTTGTCGGTCGGTTCGACCACAGCACCCGTCAAATCCGCGTCTACGTGCTTGGAGATCGCAGTCTTTAGCAACTCTTGCTGCTGCTGGTAACTGGTTTGCGCCACGATCAGAGCTTGTTCATCAGCCGCGACCTCAGACTCCGCGCGCACCACTTCAATGGGCGCCAGAGTACCAATTTCCACCTGTCGCTTATTGTCCTCCAAAAGCTTTTGCGCATAGGCCAGAGCCTGTTCGGCCACGCGCACATTCTCCTTGAACGAAACTAGATCCGAATAGAGGTTCACCACATTCGCTACCGTCGTGATCACCTGCTGCTTGAAAGTGCTGTCGGCCAGCCGCACGTCGTTCCGAGCGATGCGGATAAACTTCGCGTTGGCACGATAGCCGAAACCGCTCAGAAGAGGCTGGTTGAAGGCAAATTCCAAGCCGGTGGGCACGTAGGGATTGAACAGCTGATTGAGCTGGTTATTGCCGATCCGTGCCCCGCTTAGTGCAAACGCCACACTGGTCCCAGTCAGGAACCCCTTGCCGACGAAGGCTGTCATGTTTGAGGTTTGGGAGGTCGCCACCGGAACACCGCTGACGATGGTGAAGTTCAAAGGGCTGCTGTTGTGGTCCCAGCCAAAGTTAACCCCGACGAATGGATCGCAGCAACCGAATGAGCCGATGTTCCGCGCGCTGCCGCCGCCCGTCACTCCGCCTGAGCCGCCCGTGCCACCCGTACCGCCTCCACCACCTCCCCCCGAGAAGATGGATACAGCGCCGAACAATCCGGGTGTGATGCCGCGAGTCGAACTGCCAGAGGCGGTCCGGAGGATGTCAGTCTTGGCATAGAGGAGTGAATAACGCGCCACAGCGATATCCAGGTTGTTCTCAAGAGCGAGCCCGATGGCTTCGTCCAGCGACAATTCCACTTTGCCATTTTGAATCAGCGAGCGGAGGCGCGCTGAGTTCTCCATCGAGATGTCTGGAACGCTCGGGGCGAAATACGGAAACGATGTTCGGTTCCTGGAATAGTCGATGCTCATAAAGTTTGAGATGGAGGATCCCGTCGATTGTGGGGTTGTCGACGACCCACTCGCTTGCTGGGCCAGTATTTGTCCCGCCGAACATAGCACACTGGCAATCCACAGAATTACCAATCCGCGTATAGTCTTGAGTCTCATTACGTGTCCTTCTCCCTGCAAATTGAGATTTCAACGTCTTGCCATTGCTGGATATACTTACGAATCTGTTAGACGACTAGTTTCAAATAAATGGCCTTACGAACCTTTCTTGCGGGTCGCGCTGGAGCGGTTTCACAGAGCAGTTGAGTCGGATCGATTCGGCTACCCACCTTCGCGAGGCACGCTTTGCCTCACGAAATACAACTGGAATCCGGCCGGGTGCGACTGGCCCTTCAGTTTAGCACTGACCTCGCCGTCTTGACAACGCCCGCGGCGGCGTAAAATCTTGTCCACGCTGGCTCTATGATGGTTTGGCTATTCTTTTCGTGTGTCCTCCGATTTGGTGGAAAAGACTCTTCGGCTTTGTTTCAAACATAATTTCTCTTTCAAACAAATGAACTAGCCGATAAGTATATCCTCATCCTTGGTTGCAAGACAGTTGCCACGCGGAGCTTCCTTTCAAGTGGCTCATAATCTTGGCTTAAGCAATCAGAAAGTCCGAAATCCAAGAGAGGGAATGTCCGTTGTCGAGACGCGAGTGTCCGAAAACGAACACTCTATAAAAAGTCCTTTGTCCATTGACAGTTGTCGGTGGTAGGCCGACGGATGTAAGGTTGAAGGGTACCGGACCACGGACAGTTTTCTATGCGTAACATTCGCTTGATAGTCGCTTACGATGGAACGGATTACTTCGGGTGGCAGCGCCAGCCTAACGTGCCCACCATTCAAGCTTGCCTGGAATCGGCGATTGAAAAAACTGTCACGGAGCGCGTCACGCTTTATGGCTCGGGCAGAACCGATGCCGGCGTGCACGCGCAGAATCAAGTGGCCAACTTTACAACGGCGAACAGCATTCCCACCGACGGTCTTGCCAAGGCGCTGAATAATCTGCTGCCCCCAACCGTGCGAGTAAAGAGCGCCCTTGATGTGGCGGAATCTTTTCACGCGCGCCACGGCGCCCGCGGCAAGATTTATCTCTACCGGATTTTGAGCGCGCCCGTCGCGTCCCCCTTTGTCTCGCGGTTCGTCCATCACTACCCGTATCCACTCGATCGTAAACGAATGGCCGCCGCCGCGCCCTTGCTGGTGGGCGAACACGATTTCACTTCCTTCGCCAGCTCCTTAGGGGCGGTTCGCGAACCGCCCCTGCAAAAACGCGACAACGTCCGGTCTATCTTCTCTTCGCGCATTTTGTGGCGACCCCGGACTTCCATCCTGGCGTATGAAGTGCGGGGGAGCGGATTCCTCCACCATATGGTTCGCAACATTGTGGGTACTCTGATCGAGGTGGGTCGGGGGAAACTCGCGCCGCGCGATGTTCTCCAAATTCTCGAAGCGCGCGACCGGAGCCGGGCCGGGCCCACCGCTCCGGCTTCGGGTCTCTGCCTGGTAAAGGTGGAATACTGATGAGTTTGCTTTGCGCTTCTCAAATTAAGTCGAATAGGATAATTTATGGGCCACGACGCGACTGCCAATTCGAACGGCAGTGGCATTACAAAACCGAGTCTGAAAGGCGAACCAAGTGGCAATCAACTTTCGTGAGAAGAAACCGGGCCAGCGCGCCTGCGATGTGAAGGACGAAAAGGGAAAGCTCTGTGTGGGGCACCTCAAGCGTTGGTGGACACCCGACGAGACCGTGGTGAAGGAGTTGGGTGCAAACCCGGTGGTTTACCGTTGTGAGCGCTGTCACGCTTTGTATCGTGCCGCGCCAACTGACGACTCCACTGCGGGGGAGCGCTTTGAAGTTCACCCGGTCAATATTCTGGGCGCGTTTGGTCGAAGAAAAGTGACGAGTGACAAGTGACGCGTGATCAGTTCAGGGACAAATTGACTACTGGAGGAAATGATGAATATTGAATGATGAAAAAGAGAGTCTTCTTGTTCCGCATTCATCGTTCATCGTTTCCGTGTGCCACTCACCACTCATAACTACACACCTGTTCCAAACGGCCAATCATGCTGAATCGAGATCTTATCTACGATTGGAACCGCGTCGATGGCCCGGAGCTGATTCGTTCCCGACGTCCTTTGCTCAATGATGAGACGTTGCGCGACGGGCTCCAATCGCCTTCCGTTCAAGACCCACCCATTGAAAAGAAAATCCGCATTCTTCACCTGATGGAAGATCTCGGGATCGATTCGGTGAACCTGGGACTGCCCGGAGCGGGCCCGCGCGCCAAAGCAGACGTCCTTAGGTTGGCGCGGGAAATTGTCTCGTCCAAAATGAGGATTCGCGCCAACTGCGCCGCGCGCACTGTAAAGTCCGACATCGAACCCATTGCGGACGTGGTGCAAGCCGCTGGCCTCGATATCGAAGCGGCCACATTCCTGGGCGCCAGCCCCATCCGACAGTATGCGGAGAACTGGACTCTGGACTTTCTGCTCGAGACCACGGAACGCGCGGTAAGTTTTGCCTGCGGCCTCGGACTGAAAGTAATGTACGTGACCGAGGACACCACGCGCTCGCGCCCCGTTGCCATCCAGAAGTTATACACCACGGCCATCCGGTTCGGTGCCCGCGCCATCGTGGTCTGCGACACGGTAGGGCACGCCACGCCGCGCGGCGTGCGCGCCCTCCTGCATTTTGTTATTGAGGATGTCGTGAAGCCTTCGGGTGGGAGCATTCGCGTCGATTGGCACGGCCACTCTGATCGCGGCCTTGCGGTCGCCAACTCACTTGCGGCACTCGAAGCCGGCGCCGATCAGGTGCACGCGGCCGCGCTCGGACTGGGCGAGCGAGTGGGCAACACGCCCATGGATCAAATGCTCGTCAACCTGAGGCTGATGGGCGCCATTGAGCGCGACCTCTCCAAACTCAAGGAATATGCCGACACCGTTTCGGAAAGTGTGGGTGTGCCCATCCCCCCCAACTACTCGGTGGTGGGGTCCGACGCCTTTCGCACCGCCACCGGAGTCCACGCCGCCGCCCTCATCAAAGCCTATAAAAAGGACGACCTGGAGCTGGCCAATCAAGTTTATTCCGGCGTGCCCTCGCACTGGTTCGGCATGGACCAGAAAATTGAGATCGGGCCCATGAGTGGAAAGTCCAATGTGGTTTATTGGCTGGAGCACCGCGGCCTCGCTGCCAGCAACCAATTGGTTGAAACAATTCTCGCCCGCGCCAAAAAATCTGACCGCCTCCTGACGGAAGCGGAGCTGATGGCCCTCTGCACAGGTTGCCCGCCGGACTGCAAGTGATGGGCGTTCAGCCAAAAATTGTTTGACGAAATTCAGCCCCCTCTTCTCAACTTTTTTCTTTCAACTTCCGGAATATTTTGTCAATCTCGAAGGCCTTGATGAGCCAAAGGACCAAAGCTGAAGCTCTACTAGTTCTCGTCACTTTCATATGGGGCTCGACCTTCGTCATCGTCAAGGGTGCTTTGCTGAACGCCTCGCCGCTGGTTTTTTTGGCCGTGCGGTTCACCTTTGCCGGGATTTTATTATTCCTGGTGATGCGAAAGGGCCGCCCGGATCGACGCGCCGTTCGCGCGGGCATCATCCTGGGTTTATTTCTCTTTGGCGGTTACATCTGCCAGACTACGGGCCTGCAATACACCACGCCTTCCAAGGCGGCGTTTATCACCGGGTTCAGCGTGATTCTAGTGCCCTTGATCATGCTGGTGCAGGGAGCGCGGATGAATCCCGCCAACCTGGCCGGCGCGCTCCTCGGGGTTTCCGGAATTTATTGGCTGGTCCTGCCCTCCGGACTGAGCGCGGTGAACCGCGGAGACGTTCTGGTCCTCCTCGGCTCTATCTCGTTCGCGCTGCACATTGTTCTCGTAGGGAAGTACACACGACAATTTTCCTTCCAACACCTTGTGCCGGCGCAAATTCTCATGGTGGGCGCGATGGCTGCTGTGGCCCTGCCTTTCGATCCCTCGTTCCGGCTTCGCTGGACGGGTGGATTGGTGTTGGCACTCGTCATCACATCGCTCCTGGCCACCGGGTTTGCTTTCTCGGTTCAGAACTGGGCGCAGCAATACACGCCACCTGCACATACTGCGTTGATATTCGCATTCGAGCCCGTCTTTGCCGCACTCACTTCGCGAGTCCTGTTGGGCGAGCATTTGGGCGGCAAGGTCTTGCTGGGCTGTGGACTCATTCTGGGTGGCATGGTCGTCTCCGAGATGTGGGGAGGTTCCGCGCCCTCGCCGGTGGAAGGATAAGCCGTCCCGTGAACCCGCCGCAAGCGTTCACCGCCCAAAATGCGCAAGATATTACATGGCTCGAGGAAACTTAAGCGCGCGCGAATGCGTCAAACTTGTGTATAATTGCAGTCAGAGTCGTCGGGCGCAGGGCCCCACTGAGGAAATCTGCGCGTGAGGTCGGCATGGGCATGAACGGTCGTCGTTACCTGGCAGGGTTGTTGATTGCCGGAACTCTGGGAATCGGGATTTTGATTGGGACGCTTCTTTCACACGAGGTTCGAGCGGCCCGCAGCGGAAGCGTCGCCCCCGATGCCGCGCTTCTACCTCCTCCCTCGCCGGTGGAGCTCTCCAATTCCTTCGCCAAGATTGCCGACGCGCTTGAACCTGCGGTGGTGAACATCAACACGGAATCCACCATCCACATTGCGCGCCACCACCCCCGCTCGCAGGACGATCCCGGCCTTCAGGATTTCTTCGATCGCTTTTTCCAGTTTGGCCCGCAGGAGGGCGCACCCAACGACTTTCGCCAGCAGAGCCTGGGTTCCGGCGTCATCCTGGACAAGAACGGCTACGTCCTCACCAACTATCACGTGATCATGCAGGATGGCGAAGACAAGCCTGTGGACCGCATCCGCGTTCAGATCCACGGCGACGACAACTCGAAGGGATACGACGCGAAAATAGTGGGTTCGGATCGCTGGACAGACCTCGCAGTAATCAAGATCAGCCCGGGCAAGAGTCTTCAATCCGCGTCGCTCGGTGAATCGGATTCGATGCGCGTGGGCGATTGGGTGCTCGCCATCGGCAGCCCGTTTGGACTGGACTCCACCGTCACGGCGGGAATCATCAGCGCTAAGGGCCGCGAAATCGAAGGCGGGCCGGAGGGCCAGTTCAAACGCTTCATTCAGACTGACGCCGCCATCAATCCGGGCAATAGCGGCGGCCCGCTGGTGAACATGGCCGGGCAGGTGATTGGCATCAACACCGCCATCGCCACACGCCACGGGGCGTATGACGGCGTGGGCTTCGCCATTCCTTCCAACACGGTGCGCAAAGTTTATAACGCGTTGGTATCGGTGGGCTCAGTGCCGCGCGGCGCCATCGGGGTGTCCTTCAACAATCTCAACAACCCTGTCTTGCTGCACAGCTTTGGCACCGACCACGGCGTGGTGGTGAGCGGCGTGGAGCCGGGCAGTCCCGCCGACCACGCCGGACTGCGGCGCGGCGACGTGATTGTTTCCGCCGACGGCAAACCGGTTACCAACGGGGACGATCTCGTGGGGATTGTGTCAGACGCGCTGGGCAGGAAAATTCAGCTCGGTTACGTGCGCGACAAGAAAACTATGACGGCCGAGGTGGAAGTGGGCGACCGCAACAAAATCATCAGCAGCCTCCAGCCCACCCCCGGCAGCCCGAAGGATGATGTGTCCGGCGTTGAAGGCGGGGGCGGCGTTCTCGGCGTCACGGTGCGCGCCCTCACGCACGAGCAAGCGCAGGAAGTTTCCGCGGAATTGCACCTCAACCCGGCCCAAGGCGTTCTGGTGACGGATTTGACCGCGGGCGGATTTTCATCGGAGATGGGAATGACGCGCGGCGACGTGATTCTGACGATCAATCAAAAACCCGTGGCCTCGTTGGACGATTTCAATCACGCTCAGGCCCAGCTCAAGTCCGGCATGGATGTGGTGTTTCTGGTGGCGCGCCGCTCACAGCGGACTTTCACCACACTGTACCTAGCGGATAAACTCCCCTAAACCCGGAGTGAGGACTAACCCTTGACGTACAATAACCCACAAACCCTCAAGCGCGCGTCTGCGGTCGCAGTAACCGTATTCGTCGCGGCCTCTTGCTTTCTGGTCGTCGCGGATTCAAAGGCCGCGCTACAGTCGACCCCACAAACGAAAAAGAAAACTAATAGCGCATCCTCGGCCGGGGCGAAGACCGCCTCGCGTCACTCCTCCCCGACACGGCAAACCAAGGGCGGCAGCTCGGCTCGGCGCGAGCAAACCACGCGCCAGGTTAAAGGAAGTAAGCGGCGTTTGCCGCGCAGCAGCCGTGCGCGCCTTGCGCAACTCCACCTTGACCCGCAACGCGTGACGGAAATTCAACAGGCCTTGATTCGCGAGGGAGCTCTAAATGGACCGCCTACGGGAAATTGGGATGACGCCACCCGCGACGCCATGCGCCACTACCAGTCGAATAACGGTTTTACGGCGACGGGCTTGCCCGATGCGAAATCGTTAATGAAGCTGGGCCTCGGGCCCCACCCCCTGCCTGAAGACGTGCAGGCCAGCGCCACGTCCGCCCAATCCAGAAACGAAACTCCCTCCAAACCCAACCCCAATTAACCACGGGGCCGACAGGTTTGAGATGATTCTACACCGACGCGATCGGGCGAATGGGATGTGAACTGTCTGCCGTTTTCGAACCCAAAAAAGAAAATCCGGATAAAATAAGAACCAATGACATCAGACAATCTCGTTCGCGTAGTCTTATTTGATGTTGGCGGCGTGCTGGTCGAACTCTCGGGATTGCCGACCCTGCTCGGCTGGCTTGAGGATCGCCTCACGATTGAGCAGGTCTTCACTTTCTGGCTCACCTCGCCCATTGTGAGATCGTTTGAAACCGGGAAGATCGTACCGGAAGTTTTTGCCGACCAGCTGATCGCTGAGCTGGATTTGCCGGTGGGCCGAGAAGAATTTCTGGAGGCATTCTGCACCTGGAGCGTGCAGGTGCTCCCAGGTGCAGCCGAGCTGGTAAAACGTGTTCCGCACAATTATGTCCGCGCCACCTTGTGCAACACCAACGTTGTGCACTGGCCACGCCTGATGAAGCAGCGTGATTTGCTCGACACGTTCGATCATCATTTCGCGTCGCACCTGACCGGCAAGATCAAACCAGACGAGGAATCATTCCGTCATGTGCTTGATACCCTGGGGTGCAAGCCTGACGAAACCCTGTTTCTGGATGACAGCCGCCTCAACATTGCAGCCGCGAAGAACATGGGGATCTCTGGCTTCCAGGTGAAAGGGCCTGCCGAAGCCGAGGGCGCGCTGCGCGAGGCCGGAGTGATAACGGACTAGCCGGGCTGACACTGCTACGTGTCAATCTGCGCGCGCTGCAGCTTGCCGCTGTAGTCCACATAAATCGACTTCCATTCGGAATAGAAATCGAGCGCCGCTGAGGCCGCCTCACGGTGGCCGTTGCCCGTCTGCTTAGTCCCGCCGAAAGGTAGGTGGGTTTCGGCGCCGATGGTCGGCGCGTTGACGTAGAAAATCCCGGTTTCCATGTCGCGCATAGCCTTGAAGGCGTTGTTCAAATCCTGCGTATAGATAGATGACGAAAGTCCGTAGATGACGCCGTTGCCGATCTCGATGGCGTTTTCCAGATCGTCACAAGGAATCACGGAGACCACGGGCCCGAAGATTTCCTCGCGGACCACGCGCATCTTCATGTCGCAGTCGCCAAAAATGGTGGGCTCGTGGAACCACCCGTTGGCGTGGTCACCCTCCGCCAGACGATGGCCTCCGCACAGCAGCTTGGCGCCTTCGTTTTTGCCCACGGCAACGTATTCTTCCACCGTCTTCAACTGCCCTTCGTTGACGAGCGGCCCCACTTGTACTGATGGGTCCAGCCCGTTCCCCACTTTCAACGCGCGCGCTCGTTCGACAAAACGCTCCACAAATTCTCCATAAATTTTCTTGTGGACCGCCACGCGGCTGGCCGCCGTGCAGCGCTGTCCGGTGGTCCCGAAGCCGCCCCACAACGCGCCGTCCACTGCCAGGTCGATGCGGGCATCATCCATCACGATGATGATGTTCTTGCCGCCCATTTCGAGGCAAGCGTGCTTGAAGGTGCCCGCGCAGGCGCGCGAAACGTTGCGCCCCACCTCCGTCGAACCTGTGAACGACACCACGCGCACGTCCTCGTGCGCCATCAGAGGCTCGCCCACATCGCGCCCCGAGCCGGTCACCAGGTTCACCACGCCGCGCGGCACACCCACTTCTTCAAGCGTCTGCACCAGGTTGTAGCTGGAGAGCGGCGTATCCGTGGCGGGCTTCAGCACCACGGTGTTGCCGCAGATCAATGCGGGCATCGTTTTCCACGACGGGATGGCCATGGGAAAATTCCATGGCGTAATCAGCCCGCACACTCCGATGGGGCTGCGCACGCTCATGCAGAACTTGTCCTTCAGCTCGGAAGGCGTTGTCTGCCCGAAAAGCCGCCGGCCCTCACCCGCCATGTAAAACGTCATGTCGATCGCTTCCTGAACATCACCGCGCGTTTCGTCCAGGATTTTTCCCATCTCCCGCGTCATCTGCCCGGCAAATATTTCTTTCCGCTCGCTGAGGAGGCGTGCCGCGCGAAACAGAATCTCCCCGCGTTTGGGCGCCGGCACCAAGCGCCACGACTGATACCCTTCCTTGGCCGCCTGAATGGCGTTGTCCACGTCCTGCTGATTTGATTTCTGAAAAAGTCCGATAAGCTCGCTGCGATTCGCGGGATTCGTGTTCTCAAACGTTTGCCCGCTGGACGAGGCAATCCACTCGCCATTGATCAAATTCTTGTAGACCTTGGGTGGAGCCATGCTCGTCGCCTCCTCGCGAATTGGATGAACGGGAGACTATATCAGAGGCATTTTTGTGCGGCAACTTGGCGCGGCGCGTATGACAGGCGTATGGATTATAATTGGGGCGGGCAACCAACGAGGAGGGCGAAATAGAACCATGGCAGACCACTTTGCGGGGTTCACGCAGGATTCTTTCGACTTTTTTGCGGACTTGGCGACGAATAACAACACAGCGTGGTTTAAAGCAAACCGCGACCGATATGATCAGCATGTTTTGGGCGCGTTTCGTGGGCTTCTCGTGGCACTCGAGCCGTTTCTGATGAAGCTCGACCCAAATTTCGAGACCGCGGGAAAAACCAACAGGAATTTTTCCCGCATCAATCGCGACATCCGGTTCAGCAAGGATAAAAGCCCGTACAAACCCAACTATTACGTCTACCTTTTCGATTCACGATACGAGCGCGGCGATCGTGGGCGTTTTTATGTAGGCCTGACGGCGGACTGCGTCACAGCGGGCTTTTCGATTTACGGTGATGCGGTCTCGGGCCGCAAGGGCAAGGAGACGCCCAGGCAGAGCGCGCTCGAATCCATTTTCCGCAAGCGTTTGACAGCGCACCACAAGCTTTTCGAGGGCATTCTGCAAAATACGGTGCGAAAGGGGAGGTTTGAAACCTATTGGCACCGGCTTGAGAAGAAAGACTGGGTGCAGCATCCAGGGTTACCGCGCCGCGATGAAGATTGGCAAACCCTGCAAGCATGGATTGTGCGCAAGGTTTTCCTGCCCGCGTCGCGGGGCGTGCAGACGCCCACCTTTACGAAGCAAGTTGAGCGCATCATCGCGGACCTTTATCCACTTTATGTTTTCACCTCGATGGAAGACCCTCGCTGGCAGAAGGAGCTCAAGCGGCGCGTCTGATGGCCGCAACTTTATCTGCGGCGGCGGGTTCAATCTTACATGATGTGGGAACCGGCCAAAGTGGAATGCCGGGAGATGATTGGGAGGCGCGGTCAATACACCAGCGTTTCGAGGGAAAAGAACTATGGACCACCCTGGACACTTTATTGAGCCGGCCGCACTCCTGCCCGAACTTTTCCGAACGGCCTGCCTCGCGCTGATGGCGGGTGCGATGATCGTCCAGCCAGTCGAGGCGACCGGCGCGCGCGCCAGCAAGTCCACCCAATCCGCGCTCAACGAGCAAAGGAGGTGGAAGGAACCGCTTTCACCCGACGAAGAGATTGCCCAGCTCCTCAGCCGGATTACTTTTGGCGCTCGGCCGGGAGACTTTGAGCGTGTTCGCACGATGGGTGTGAAAACGTTTCTCGACGAACAATTACATCCGGAAAATATTGACGATGCGGCCGTGGAAGCTCGTGTAGCGTCACTGCCCACCCTCGCCATGTCCCCGGAGGAACTCTACGAAAATTATCCACCCCCAAAACAAGCGACTAATTCTCGCGCTCAGCAGGCAAAGACTCAGCCGCCCCAAAGCGCAAAATCTCCAGGGGGCGAGATGACTTCGAAATCCCAGCCGGGCCCGCAGATCGCGAACTTGCAGGGCCCCCAGCGAGTGATTTCGGAGTTGGCGCAGGAGGAAGTGTTGCGCGCGGTTTATAGCAACCGCCAATTGCAGGAGCTGATGGTTCAGTTTTGGATGAATCACTTCAACATTTTTGCGCTCAAGGGCGCCGATCGCTGGCTGACTACTTCATTTGAGCGGGACACAATTCGCCCGGACGCCATGGGCAAATTCGAAGACCTGTTGGTGGCGACGGCTGAAAGCCCCGCCATGCTCTTTTACCTCGACAACTGGCTGAGCTCAACACCGAATCCTGCAAAGCAGGGCCAATTCGCCCGGCCTCGCCCGCGAAACATGAATGCGACGCTGCGCCCAATTGGCCATCCCGGATACTGGCCTCCGCGGAATCTCCCCGGCACTGCCTCGCGTCCCCCTCGTACGCGGCCAGCGCAAGGCCAGCAAAATCGAAATCGCCGCGGGGTCAATGAGAACTATGCGCGCGAGGTCATGGAGCTGCATACCCTCGGCGTTCAAGGGGGTTATACCCAGAAAGATGTTATTGAGGTCGCGCGGTGCCTGACGGGCTGGACCATCGATCGGCCGCGAAAGGGCGGAGAATTCATTTTTCGACCCCGGATGCACGACTTTGGGGAGAAGTTCGTGCTGGGGAAAAAGATTCGAGCGGGGCGCGGCATGGAAGACGGGGTGCAGGTGCTGCACATGCTGGCCCACCATCCCGCCACCGCACAGTTTATTTCCGTGAAGCTGTGCCGCCGGTTTGTCGCTGACGATCCGCCCCTCGCCTTGATCGACCGCGCCGCAAAAACTTTCCTGAGGACGGATGGGGACATTCGTCAGGTCTTGCAGACCATCCTGACTTCGCCCGAATTTAATTCGCAGGCGGCGTATCGCGCGAAGGTGAAATCACCGCTTGAGCTCGTCGCCAGTTCTATCCGTGAAATAGGCGGGGAAACGGACGCCGGCTTGCCCCTGCTCCGCATGATCGCCCGCATGGGCCAGCCGATGTTTCAGTACCAGGCGCCGACGGGCTTTCCGGACCGCGCAAGCACCTGGATCAATTCGGGCTCGCTGCTGACCCGGATTAATTTCGCCACCTTGCTGGCCGGCAACAGGATTCCGGGAACCCAGGTTGACTTGGAGGGCCTGGTGCCACCCTCCGCGGCGGCCCAGACCGTGTTTGTGGTGACGCTCGCCACGCGCCTGGTGGGCGGAGAACTGACTCCCCCAACTCGCGATGCCATCATGGCCAGCCTCGGCCCTGAAGCTGGCCAAGTCGCGGGCGAAACTCCGCCGGCGCGCCAGTGGGCAACGGCGGCCGGATTGTTGCTGGCCTCGCCCGAATTTCAGAGGCGTTAGGAGTTCACCGTGGCCTTAACTCGAAGATACTTTTTGAAATCCGCCGGACTCAGCCTGTTTGGGGTGGGCTTTGTGCCGAGCTTTATGCGGCGCACCGCCTGCGCCTTGGAACAGCCCGCGTCCAGCGCTCGGAAGAAAATCCTCGTGGCCATATTCCAGCGGGGAGCGGCCGACGGCCTCAACATCGTTGTCCCATACGGTGAAAAAAACTATTACTCGATGCGGCCCACCATCGCCATCCCGGGGCCTGGGAATGCCGCCCAATCCGCCATCGACCTCGATGGGTTCTTCGGATTTCACCCGTCGCTTGCCTCATTGAAGCCCTTGTTCGATGCGCGGCACCTGGCGGTCGTGCACGCGGCCGGATCGCCGGATAATACCCGATCTCATTTTGACGCGCAGGATTACATGGAATCAGGCTCGCCAGGCAACAAGTCGGCGGCGGACGGATGGCTAAACCGGTATCTGCAAGCGGAGCCCGAGGCCGACCCAACACCCTTTCGAGCCGTCGCCCTCGCTCCGCGCATGCCGAGGACGCTTCAAGGCGGCGCGCCCGCGCTGGCGCTCGACGACTTGCGCGCCTTCAAACTGCTCGAGGCTCCGACCCCGCCTCGCGACAACGCTCACACGCCCTCGTGCGGACTCGACCAAGCCATTGAAGCGATGTACGCCTCGGCGTCTGACCCGCTCATGTACAACACGGCGAGGGAGATGCTCGGCGCCGTTTCCACCCTCCAGCAAATCGGCGTGGAATCTTATCAGCCCGGTGACGGGGTGCATTACCCGCGCGGCCCTTTGAGCCGCAGCCTACAGCAGATTGCCCAGCTCATCAAATCTGACGTGGGCCTGGAGGTTGCTTTCGCCGAAGTGGGCGGCTGGGACAATCACGTGAATGAAGGCGGCGTGGAAGGTCAGTTGGCCGCTCGGCTCAAGGAGTTCGGTGACGCGCTCGCGGCATTCCATCAGGACATGGGCGATCGTATGGCAGACATCTGCGTGCTCACCATGACGGAATTTGGCCGTACGGCGCGCGAAAATGGAAACCGCGGCACTGACCACGGGCACGCCAACGTGATGTTCGCTTTGGGCGGGCCGGTGAACGGGGGCAAAGTGTATGGCGAGTGGCCCGGGCTGAGCGCGGAGAAGCTTTTTGAGGGCCGCGACCTCGCTCTGACCACGGACTTCCGTGATGTGTTTGCTGAAGTGTTGGTGCGCCACATGGGCGCGCGGAACACCTCCGGCATATTTCCCGGATTCACGGTTTCGCCCCAGCGGTTTCGAGGGTTTCTGGCCACTTGAAGGCCGCTTGGGCAAATGAAGTTTGGGAAATTAGATGCACAGCCGCCCATCAACGTGGAAGGTCTTGCCTGGCGTGTTAAAATCCCGCCATGTATCTTGCGTTCGTAGCGACTTTTTGGAGTCGCACCAAGGTCTACAATCCCTTCGTCGCATTGATCCTCGCCCTGCTGGTCGCCGTTTCGCTGAGATTCTTTCTGCTAGTGATTCTGGAAAGTCGCCGCGGCTCCTCAGTCATCCTGGTTCGCCTCGCTTCCGGAGCTTTGTTCCTGGTTTTGAGCTGGCTATACTTTCTCTTCGTAACACCGTTGCTCGATTGGGACCGTCCAGCAAGGGCGGTGGCGGCGATCGCGGTGGCGGGCGTCCTCGTGTGGGTGATCATCCGGGGCATCAAGGGACGGATCACCCAACCGCTCGGATATGTTGCAGGACTCTTATATTTGGCCCTCTACATTGTTCTGTTGGGCGTTGCCACGTTGTCGCTGATTCATACCGGGTACATCGCGCTGACGGGCGATCGTGTGACGCTTGTGGTGAATGTCACCGGGGAGACGCGCAACGAAACCGGACAGTGGACCCCGCCAAGCGGCAAGCCGGGCGCGGAATCGGTGACGGCTCACCACGTGATTATTTGGTTGCCCTACGGCCAGAAGGCCGCCGATTTGTGGATGGTGGGCGACGAAATCGCCGTGCAGGGAAAGGCCATCCATTTCTCGCCAACCTTGAACGCCTTGGGCATCCCACAATTATATTCGCTGGTATCCGCCCACAACGGTTACCTGCGTCCCCAGCGGCAGAATGCGTACCCGCCGCAGACCGTTGCCTTCCACGGGAATGGACCTCTCGAAGTTCATCCCTGGTGGCGACCGATCCAAGATCGCTTCCTGAGTTTTTGGGCTGGCCACCTGGGGAGCAACGCTTGGTACTCGATCAACGTAGTGGACAACGAATCGCCCTATTACCCGCTGGTGGACAAGGACGGGAAACCGGTCCGCAACAATTTTCTCCTCGTCCTGAAGACCGACGGCATTGCCACCAGCCGGGGCTCTTCGCCTTTGGAGGACAAACACTAATCGCGGCCGTGATGGGGCTCGGGGTTAAAATTTGCGCCGAGTAACTATTGTGCTGAACGGTGAAAGCCGTTAGAATGCGCAATTGAGGGGAATTCGGGCGCCCGGATGCGCTCGGAGATGAGAAGCGCGCCAAATTGAAATCTGGGGTCGCGGTCCGCTGGGCCGCGGGGAGAGGGCATGCGAAAACTTGTATTGGTGCTGGCTGCAGTTTCCATTTTTGTTTTACCCTCGGTTACTTTGAAGGGATTTCCTCGACAAAGCAATGAAGAGCAGATGCTGAGAACTCAACAAAAACAGGAGCGCGCAGCGTTCAAACTCAAAGAGCGTAACGCGAACAACTCATTCCGGGGCCAACAGGTTCCCAGTGCGGTTCGCATTCAGCAAAAACGCCAATTGCAGCGAGAAAAGCGCGCGATGCGCGAGCGGCAAAAAAACCAGATTCAGGACCTGAGAGATCGGCAAAGGATGATGAAAGATTCGCGGCGTTGATGTCAAACCAGGCCGCGGGGACGGTCCGTGGCTTTGATGCCCTCTCGCTAGAAGAGGGGAACCTTCTTTGGCCTCGGTCCCCAAGACGACTGATTGTTATCCCATTGGATATGTGGCGCTTCCTTGCTGGGCGACCTGCCAACTCGGCCCATCTTCGAGAGTCAAGTCGTTGATGCGGGGCAAGAAGCATGGGGCATGGCTTCGACGAGATTCTCTCCTGCGAAAGAATGGAATGGCGCATTCTGCCAGGCTGGGCTTCTGACGTGGCGCTGAGGCTTCGATGAAAATTCTTAAAGCGGGGTTGGTTTTGTGGTTGGCGTTGGCAACGGCAGCCTGGGCTCAACAGGATAAGAAACCTGATAAGCCGCCCGATGGCGCGCCTCAAAATCGCCCCACTTTGGGACCTCCCCCCGCTCCCTCTCTTCACGGCCCGCGCTCTTCCACCACCAACGATGCGCAAAAATTGGCCCACATCAACAAAATCTACGTAGAACGTATCGACAACCGGCTGAGTGATAAATTAATGGAAGGGTTGGCAAAACTCGGGCGATTTCGCATCGTCCTTGTGGAAAAGGAAGCGGATGCTGTCTTGCGCGGAAGCTGCCTGGACTCGCGCCGCCTGAAGTCTGTGCACTCCGAGGTTTTTATCAGTGACAGGGCAACGGGAGCCTCGATTTGGCAGGATAACGTCCGCCATCCATTCAACCCTCCCACCTTGGACAAAGCCGTGGATGAATCGGCAGCGACAATTCTGGATCACCTGAATGATAGCCTCAGCGAGGCGCAAAGGAAGTAGATCGAACCCGAAGGGATTACGCATCTTTGTCTTGAGATTTGTCAGGATAAATTGACCGACATTACTGCGCTTCAATGCCCTTTCCAGGGTTGCATCTTATCGAGGAATGGTTGCACGAGACAGGGCTGCTATAGATTCCTGGTTGAGGAGCCAAGAATCCTTAAAGTGGCATTTATGCCGCTCTGCGAAGGCGAGAATGAAACTTGATGTCAGGCATTCCAAACCTGGGTCCGATGGATATTCAACCTTTCGCTGCCACGCAACTCGACACCCTTTATAAAATTGACCAGGAATGTTTCCCACCAGGAATTTCTTACTCTCGGAAGGAACTCGCTCGTTTCATTCAGCACAAACTTTCGAAGACCTGGGTAGCGTTTTCGAGCGATCAGATCATCGGGTTTGTAGTCCTGGGACGGGAACCCCAAAAGGTGGGACACATCGTCACCATCGATGTCGTGCAAAGCGCCCGGGGAACCGGTGTAGGGAGTGCCCTGATGAAAACGGCGGAAGATTGGGCGTTTCGCCAGGGCTTGCACTTGATTTACCTTGAGACTGCGGAGGATAACCGGCCTGCCCAATGTTTTTACATGGCGCGTGGTTATGCTAAAGTCGAGGAGATTCCGAACTATTACTCAGCGGGCCAGACCGCTTGGGTGATGGTCAAGTACTTGTAGCGCCACGGAAATCAAATCAGCCGTGAGAGCCAGCGAGGGGCTGCGAATTTTCATCCGCAAATCATACCCAGTCGAATCCTCTATGAGCACTAAGAGCGCAACCCAAAGAGCCTGATGCCAATCAAGCTGACTGCAAGAGAGTACAGGATCATTGTTGCGGTTATCGTGGTCGCGGGAATTTCGCTCGCGATTGGGATGAAGTATTTTTGGCGGGCGTTCCCCGAGGCCTCGATTGATTTCCGCGTGACCCGGAATGATTCGGAACCCCTAGCGGAACAATATCTGGCGGAGCGCGGCTTTCGATTACAAGGCTACAGACACGCAGCGATTTTCGGCTACGACGACGAGGCCAAAGTCTATCTTGAGCGAACCCAGGGGCTGGAGCGGATGACGGCGCTGACACGCGGGCCCATTCGCCTATGGCGATGGACGCACCGATGGTTCATTTCGCAACAGAAGGAGGAATTTCGCGCCGACGTGACACCTACAGGCGAGATTGTGGGATTCGACCACGAGATCGAAGAGGAGGCGCCGGGAGCTAATCTAGAGGCCCACGCAGCACGGAGCCTGGCGGAGAATTTCTTGCGCGGAGTCATGAAGCGCAATTTGAATGACCTGGAGTTCGTGGAATCTGAAACCATCAAGCGGCCCAAGCGTACAGACCATTCGTACACTTGGAAACAAAAGAGCGTAAACCTTGGAGAGGGCAGCCTGCGCGTCGAGGTTGAAGTGGGTGGTGACCAGATCGTGGCGTACCACGAGTTTGTCAAAGTCCCCGACCAGTGGAGTCGCGATTATAAAACGTTGCGCTCGCGAAACGACTCGGCTCAGTCCGTGGACCAGTTATTTATGTTCCTGCTCATTGTGGCGATGCTGATCATACTGGTCTTGCGCATTCGTGACCGGGATATTCCTGTTCGTATGGCGCTTGGCTTCGCGTTTGTGGGATTCGCCTTATATTTCCTTGGCCAATTGAACAATTTCTCTTTGGAGAATTTCGGCTATTCCACCACGGACCCCTACTCAAGCTTTCTAACCAGATATTTCCTTCAAAGCTTGCTCGCTGCCTTGGGCGTGGGCACTTTCATTTTCTTTCTCGTTGCCAGCTCCGAGCCTATTTATCGCGAGGCTTACCCGGGGCTGCAAGCCTTTCGCCGTACTTTTTCTTGGAAGGGACTGCGCTCGCGCTCATTTTTTATTGCCAATGTAGTGGGCATCGGGCTGACTTTTTTCTTTTTTGCCTACCAGACTGTTTTTTATCTTGTGGCCAATAAGCTTGGGGCATGGGCGCCTGCCGAGGTGAATTATTCCGATCTCTTAAACACTCGTATTCCCTGGGTGTGGGTCTTGTTCATCGGGTTTCTTCCCTCCGTCTTCGAAGAGATGATGTTTCGGGCGTTTGCCATCGCTTTCCTGAAGCGCCTGCTGCGCTCACTTCCTCTGGCGATTGTCCTAGCTGCATTCATCTGGGGATTTGGGCACGCGGCCTATCCCAACCAGCCATTTTTCATTCGCGGCTTGGAAGTTGGCCTGGGCGGCGTGGTGATCGGCATCATGATGTTGCGTTTCGGAATTGTCGCAACCATGATATGGCACTACTCGGTTGATGCGCTCTACACGGCCTTCCTTCTTCTTCGCTCCCACAATCATTACCTGATGGCGAGCGGCGGCATCACCGCGGGAATCATGCTGGTGCCGCTCGGTCTCGCACTGATCGCCTACCTGAAGACCGGCACATTCTCGGAAGAAGAATCTCTCACCAATGCCAGTGAGGGCGTCTCCCGCATTCAGCGTGTATCGGCGGCTCGACAGGCCGCGGTGACTCTCCAATATCAACCTTTGACCAATGCTCGACTGGCCTTGGCTGGAGGCTTGGTGGTTGTGTTTATCGCGATTTCGATGATTCCCGTCTATCAATTCGGAGAGGGCATCGAGTTGAAAACAACCCGGGAGGACGCATACCGGATGGCGGACAGATTCCTTTCTGCGAGGCAGGTGAACCCGGCAAGCTATCATCGCGTCGCCACACTAAGTGAAAATGTGGCTGGCCTGGCTGTCCGATATTTGCTGGAGCGCCGCTCAGTAAAGGATGCGGACCAAATCTACCGGCAAGCTACAAAGCTGCTTTTGTGGGATGTTAGGTACTTCCGTCCGCTCGAAAAAGAGGAACATCATGTTTTGGTGGATGCAGACGGCGGCCGCGTCTTCAATTATCAACATGAACTAGGCGAGGACACTCCAGGCGCCTCACTTTCGATGGATGAGGCGCGCAGCATCGCCGAAAAAACTGTCCAGCAGGAAGGGTATCCACTGTCTGGTTTCGACCTGCAGGATTCTCAGGGCGAAAAGAAACGGGCACGGGAGGATTACACGTTTGTATGGCAGGCGAAACCGGGAGATCCTCGAAACGTGGGGGACGCTCACTATCGCCTTCGGGTAGACATCGCTGGTGCCCAGGTAGTGGGATTCTCGCGGTTCTTCAAGCTTCCGGATGATTGGGTTCGAAAGAGGGAAGCGCGGACACTTTCAACAATCATTCTCGGCGCTCCTTTTATGATTCTGGTCGTGGGCTTGGTGAGTGGAACCATCATCATCCTCGTCAAACAAATCAAGAGCGAAAAGATCGAGTGGCGTACTGCCGCCAAGGTGGGCGCAGCACTCTCTGTCATTATACTCCTCACAGAGTTGAACGCCCTGTCCACTGTCGAGAAGTCCTACGAGACATCGAGGCCTTTTAATCTTTTCCGCCTTTTGGTGGGCGTGGGTTTCTTAATCGTACCTGTCCTGGCAGGATTGGCGGCATGGTTGTTGGTGGGCCTTGCGACCAGTCTCTACCCCAACGCATGGCAGATTTTCAAGGGGAAGGCGCGGCGGATCTGGCGCCGCGACGCGGCCGTAGCGATCATCGTCAGTCTCTCCGCAGGCGCAGGATTGGGGCAAATCAGTGCCTTGGTCGCAGATCATTTCCATGCCTACGTTCCGGTTGACATCGCTATCTTGCCCGGCTCATTTGATTCCACTTGGCCCGCAGCAACTGTTTTTTTAGGTGGCTTGTCTGCATGTATTTTTAGAACGGCAGTAGTGGCTTTGATCATTTACATTGTGCAGACAGGAGTGGCTCGGCGCGGCTGGTGGTTGGCCGTAGCCGGAATAGTCTTTCTGATGAGCTTGTGGCCTTCTAACGCCCACTCTGTGCGCGAGTTTTTGCTAGGCTGGGGACTGGGTGTTTTAACGGCGATTGTAGCGATCGGGATTCTCGCCATTTTCTATAGAGATAACATCCTTGCGTACGTGGGCGCCGGATTCCTCTTAACAACCCTAACTCCAATGGTTTCACTACTTGGGTTACCTCCGTTATTCTTTGTGGGGAACGGTATTGTGCTGGCTCTCTTGATCCTGACAATAATGGGCTGGATGATCTCCGGGCGCCAGGATATTTCTGCGGCCCCGTCAACCAACGAAACAGTGGAAGCGAAAGGACCCCTTAGCCCGGACAATCCCAACGCGGACGGATTCACGGGCACTCAGTAAAGCGCCACGGCGTCGAGTAACTGGCTCTGTCCGTCCCGCCAAAGAGCATACTTCAACCGGTAGCCCGCTCTCATGGAAGCCGCGCCCACCTCACCACGAGTATTGATGGCGATCACGCAGGCATCTCGTGTTTTGTTTTGAGGGTCAGTGGCAGTCATATGTTTCAACAACTCCTCGCAAGCTTCCTGCGGCGAAGCGCCCCGAGCCATGTTGTGAACGATCGAAATGCTTGTGCAATAATTCGCCATAAGATCGCCGTCGCCCGTTGCGCTCGCCGCCCCCACGCTATCATCCGCAAAGACGCCACACCCCACGAGGGGTGAATCTCCGACGCGTCCCGGGATTTTCCACGCAAGGCCGGAGGTTGAACATCCTGAGACCACATGGCCCTTGCCATCGGTGGCAACCATTCCAATGGTGTCGTGATTCACGGTAGGGTCCAACCAAAAGATTTCCCGATTGGGATTGGCCTTCCAATCCAACCATTTCTTCAAACTCTCCGGGGTGAGTAGCTGTTCGGAATGAAAGCCCATTTTCAAAGCAAATTGAAATGCGCCTTGGCCGGCGAGGGTCGTGTGCTTTGTCTTTTCGAGAACCTGCCGCGCGACGGAGATTGGATTCTTAATCTTGCGGAGACTGGCCACTGCGCCGGCACGGTGCCGTGTTCCATCCATCAGGGCGGCATCCAACTCGACTTCGCCTTCCGCGTTCGGCAACCCACCGTAGCCAACGCTGGTAACCAGAGGGTCGTTCTCAGGGACATTAATTCCTTTTTCGAGCGCATCCAACAAACTCGCGCCTGACTTGAAGACCTCAGCAGCACGGTCGTTGGCAGGTTTTCCGTGCACCCAAGTGGACAGAAACACCGGCCCAGCCTCTTCGGCTCCGGGCTCTCCAAAACTCACATTAGATATTGCCGCGGTCCCTGCCACCGCCTTGATGAAATTTCTTCGATTGACCGTATCCATTTCCCCTCCTACAAAACGAATGAGTTCAATTTGTTTTTCGAGAAGCCGATCAGCCGCCTTTTTACTTTCCCTTTAATTGGGTGCCCGCGCTCTTCCTGGGTGTTGGCTCTCCCCAGCCACCGCCCCCCGGCGATTCAATCCTCAAAATACTGCCTACTCTTGCGTTGAATACTGTCTTCGACGGGAGCTTTAACTTACGAGAACCGCTTCCGGACAGCGTCAAGAAATTGTTTCCGGCTTTCCCCGGCTCGCCGCCCTCCAAGCCATAAGGCTGGATGCGACGGCGGTCAGATAGGATACTCCCGCGGATGTCGGTGAGGAACTCCATTTCGCGGATGATGCCGTCGCCACCATGAAAACGCCCTCGGCCACCAGAGCCTCGCCTGATTGAATACGAACGCACGCGTACCGGGTAGGCAGATTCCAGCGCCTCGATGGGAGTGTTCAGCGAGTTGGTCATATGCGTGTGAATGGCGCTCAATCCATCGGCATATGGCCGTGCCCCCATCCCCCCCGCGATGGTTTCGTAATATGCGAATGGCTGGCCCTCGCCCGGTGTGCCGCTGGGATAGATCCCACCAAACGATAAGTTATTCATGGTCCCGGAGCTGGCGGCCGGAATGCTGCCCGGCAATGCCTGGGCAAGGGCACGCAGGAGGACATCCACGATACGCTGAGATGTTTCCACATTTCCGGCGGCGACGGCGGCAGGAGGTTTGGCGTTTACAACGCTGCCTTCCGGCACGCGCAGTTCAATGGGAGCCATTAAGCCGCTGCACGCCGGGACGTCCTCCCCGAGGAGACACCGGAAAACGTAAAACACAGCCGAGTAGGTAATCGCTAGAACCGCGTTCACACTGCCGCGCTGTGCTGGCGAGGAACCCGTGAAGTCCACCGTCGCTCGTCTGTGCTTAATGTGGATTGCCACGCGAAGGCGCACGGAGCTTTGAGAATATCCATCATCGTCAAGGAAATCTTCAGCCCGATAAATTCCTGCCGGAATCCGAGCCAGGGCTTCCCGCATCAGGCGCGATGAATAATTTTGGAGCGCTTCCAGATAGATTCCAGTCTTATGTTCACCGTATTTAATGAGCAACTCTGTCAGGCGTCGTTCCCCAAGCCGGCACGAAGCGACTTGGGCGGCCAGATCACCCTTGCGCTCATCGGGCGTTCGAACGTTGGCAAGCACCAGAGCAAGAATGTCGCGCTGGATTTTGCCGTTTCTGGCCAGAATCACAGGTGGAATCCGCAGGCCCTCCTGATAGATTTCCTCGCTCAAACCCATCGAGGCCGGTTGAGCGCCCCCAATATCGGAATGGTGCGCGCGGCTCGCGACATAGAACACAGGCAGGGAAGTGCGTGAGCCCTTTCGATCTTTTCCAGACCGGGCAAGGAATACAGGCATCACCAGTGTGACGTCTGGCAGGTGCGTTCCGCCGGCGTAAGGATCGTTCAAAATTGCGATGTCCCCGGGCCCAAGATCGAGCGCGTGGATAGCGGCGGCCACGGACATCGGCATAGAACCCAGATGCACAGGCATATGGTCGCCCATTGCGACCACGCGCGCCGCGCCGTCGAAGACCGCACACGAGTAGTCTCGCCGCTCTTTAATATTGGGTGAAAAGGCCGATCGGCGGAGGGCTGCACCCATTTCCTCGGCGACCGAGTGGAAGAGGTTTTTAAAGATTTCAAGTTCTGCGGCGTTAATCGCCATTTTGGGTCACCCTCAAATTCGAATGTTCGTCCACGCGGCAGGTAAATCCCGATGGGACCACAGTGGTTGAGCTGTATTCGACCACAATAGCCGGTCCTGCAAACCGTGCCCCAGGCTTCAATCGCTGCCGATCGTAGAGTGAGGTCTGAACGTAATGGCGACCGAAGCACACCAGCTTTCGCTTCACAATTGCTTCTCGAGCGTCTTCGTTATGAACGATTGCCTTCGTCGCGCTCCGAGGTTTGGGTGTAGGGAGGACTAGCCGGACTTGCAGGCTGACGATCTCCACGGGTTGTTGCGGCTGAGCATGGCCATACGCGATTTCGTGCTCCGCATGGAAGCGGTCCGAAAATTGGGGTGTGAAGGGAATCGAAAGTTCGTAGGCCTGTCCGATGTAGCGTACTGCAAGTCGGCGCTCGATCCGCATTCGTCCGACTTCAAAGTGGTCGTGGCGAAGTTCAGTAATCGCCTCTCGTTCGATCGCCTGAAAGCGGCGCCCGACGCTCTTTATGAGCTTTTGGAACTCGGCGCGCGCGGGACCTCTCTTTCGATTGGCTTCCTCCATCAGCGGGACGGTCATCAACACTGACTGAGACGCATCTCTTACAACGTCAGACAGCAAGATGCCGAGTGCCGAAAAGGCACCAGGATAAAGAGGGACTATCACTCCGGCCAGACCCAAAGCTCGCGCGAGATCAGCGGCGTGCAGGCCTCCCGCACCTCCAAAGCAGATGAGAGTAAAATCTCGTGGGTCGTATCCACGCTCAACCGAAATCAAGCGTAAGGCGCGTTCCATGGTCGCGTTGGACACCGCGACTATCCCATCAGCCAGCGCCAATGCCGAGCCGGGAATTAGCGCGCGGAATTTTGCCGGTGTTCTGCGCAGGAATTCGGTGAACCGTTGTTCGACTTTCCGCGAATCTAAAGAGAAAGTGCCGCCCAGAAAATAATCGGGGTCGAGTCGGCCAAGAAGCAGGTGCGCGTCTGTTACCGTGGGGCGTACGCCGCCTCTGCCGTAGCAAATGGGTCCGGGCACAGCGCCGGCGCTCTCGGGACCGACGCGCAGCGCGCCGCCACCGTCCACTCGCGCCATGGATCCACCGCCCGCGCCTACGGAGTGCACGTCAAGCACTGGGACAGCAACGGGCAGGCCGGCCAAGGTCGTCTCGTGGGTAGTGCGCGGAGGGCCATCGAGTAAACAAACGTCCGTCGATGTCCCGCCCATATCAAAGCTCATCGCCCGCTGAATTCCGAGGATCTTTGCCAGCCGCGCCGACGCTACAACTCCACCCGCTGGACCGGAAAGGATGGTGCGAACAGGTTCGCGGGCAGCGCGTGCCGCGGTGGTAATTCCCCCGCTAGATTGCATGACGTAAATGTGCCCGAAGGCGCGCTCAGCAACGGGAGCCTCTGCTGAAGTCAGAGCAGCGTTTTGATCATGCTTCGCCTGGCTTGAGTGCCCTAAGAAACCACTGCCCACTCTCCACGCAAGTCGATCGAGGTATGTGCCTAGCCTTGGTGCCAAGTAGGCATTAATCACAACCGTCGACAGTCTTTCGTATTCGCGAAATTCAGGCAGGATTTCGTTTGAGACGGAAACGGGCAGTCCCAAGCGTAGAACGGCACTTCCCACAAGTTGCTCGTTCCGAGGGTTTCGAAACGAAAACAGGAAACAGATCGCGACTGATTCCGCGCCCGCCCGTTTTATCGAGCTGCATAGCCTTCTGAGGTCGCGCGCTTGAGGCCGTAGAAGAATCTCTCCCCCAGCAGTTGTGCGCTCCTTGACACCCCAGCGCATCGAGCGTGGAACGACTGGCGGTTCTCGCCGGACGTTCAGGTCATAGAGGCGGGGGCGATTTTGGCGTCCTATTTCGATGAGGTCTTCAAATCCCGCAGTGGTTATTAAGGCCACCCGCGCGCCGCGCCGTTCGAGCAGACTATTCGTCCCCACCGTTGTTCCGTGGATAACATCAACCGCGCCGACGCCCGGTGAATCTTGCGCGAGTCTTTGAACACCCTCAAGGATCGCCGCCGCTGAATCCTCGGGCGTCGAAAATATTTTGAGAATCTTCACGCGAGAACCTTCCAGAACAACGCAATCCGTGAAGGTCCCACCCGTATCGATAGCAATTCGCATGATTAGGTCGTCGTTCTGGAGGCCCCTGTTCATCGAGACCAACGAAGAATCGCTCATTGTAGCGGAATTGGCCCGGAGTGCAATGATTTGAATTCGGGGGTCGCTTATCCAATCTACGCGAATCCTCACACTTTGATGAGATTTAAGTTCGCGAGTGGAACGTGAATGTAATCCGTGCAACCGGCTACGCGCCGATTGCCACAAGTGGGAAGGAAGCGTGCGCGGTTAGGTATCGGTCTGCGCGAAGACCCGCCACAATCCGGTAATAGCCCGCGGCAGCAATCATGGCGGCGTTATCTGTACTGAGTGCGAGGGAAGGGAAGAACACTTTCAACCGCCGACTGTTTGCGGCCTCTTTGAACCGTGTGCGCAACAATGAATTGCACGCGACGCCGCCGGAAACGAGTATTGACTCAACGTCATTCTGGTCGGCGGCCATAAGTGTGCGCTCGACAAGATCTGAAACGACAGCCGACTGAAAGCTGGCAATTAGATCCAGCGTCGCTTTGGAGCACTGGTTCCGAATTTCTTCAATGGTCATTCGCTCTGCGGTCTTGCGCCACACGCGCCTCTCCTCTGCTTCAGTTTCAAGGGGCGTGCCTCGAACGCGATAGAGCACTCCAGTCTTAAGGCCAGAGAAACTGAAATCAAGGGGATTTCTCTTCATTCGAATCCTGCCGAAGTCCACCACCTGAGCGTCGCCCGAGGCTGCAAGGCGGTCAATAATCGGCCCGCCGGGATAGCCAAGTGCAAGCAGTTTGGCTACTTTGTCGAACGCTTCACCTGCCGCGTCATCCCGGGTCTGACCAAGCTGAGAATAGGAAAAACGTGGAGACGAATGGCTGGCGGCCCCATCTGACTGCCGAACCAAAAACAAGCTGGTGTGTCCGCCAGAAACCACGAGCGCAATGGCGGGGAGTGACGCCACTCCAGGTTCCGGCCCTTCTCGCCGCGCCCTCTTGTTTTCCAGCAAGACCGAGTGGATATGTCCTTCCAAATGATTTACGCCGATCAATGGTTTCGCAAGGGCAAGAGCCAACGCTTTGCCAAAGACCAGTCCGACGAGGAGCGAACCGATCAGCCCCGGACCTTCCGTAACGGCGATTGCCTCCACGTCTTCGAGGCCAACCCCAGCTTTCCGGCAGGCTTCCTCCACCACGGGAACGATTTGCTTCAAGTGCTCGCGCGAAGCAAGTTCGGGCACGACTCCGCCAAACCTTTCATGAGTCATCACCTGCGAGGCTACGACGTTGGATAAGATCGTGTCACCATCCGAGACAACTGCCGCCGACGTCTCATCACAACTCGACTCGATTCCCAAAACAAGCATCTAAAATCCTCCCCATCATTTATGTTAGCATACGCGCTTCAGGCTGCGTTCTTCGTGAATTTGAAAAAAACGAAAAGATGAATTGAAATCATGAAGGGACGGAGTGGTATTTATCTTTATGCCTGTTTATCTTTGACGCGCGTCGCCGGGCAAGGATAGACTGAAACCGAAGGGCGTTCCATTTGCTGATGTCAACTGCCATTCGGCGACCAGTGTGCACTCTCTCGAGGTGGAAATGACGATCAGAAAAGCCGTATTGCCTGTAGCGGGATTGGGGACGCGTTTCTTGCCGGCCACCAAAGCTCAGCCGAAGGAAATGTTGCCCATCGTCGACAAACCTTTGGTTCAGTACGCCGTGGAAGAAGTCGCGGCTTCCGGCGTACCTATGGTCATTTTCGTCACCGGCCGGGGGAAGAATGCCATCGAGAATCATTTCGATGTTTCATTCGAGCTCGAACAGGAACTCAAGGGTCGCCATAAGGAACACCTCCTTCAGGAAGTGGAGTCCATTACGAAGCTGATGCAAATGGCTTATGTCCGTCAAAAATATCCCCGCGGGCTCGGGCATGCAATCCTTCTTTCTCGCGACCTGGTGGGCGACGAGCCCTTCGCAGTCCTGTTGTCCGATGACGTCATCGAGAGCCGCGTGCCTTGCCTCAAACAGATGATGGCGGTTCACGAACGGTACCGGACTAGTGTGGTGGCCATTCAACGGGTTGAACGCAAAACAGTTTCAAACTATGGCATCATCAGCGGCAGTCTGATGCCGGATAAGGAAATGGATGGCCGAATTTACCGCATCGAGGACATGGTGGAAAAGCCTGAGCCTTCCAAAGCGCCTTCCAACCTGGCCATCATTGGGCGGTATATTCTGACTCCCGCAATCTTCAACGAGCTGGCCGGTACCCAGCCCGGGGCGGGACATGAGATTCAATTGACCGATGCGCTCAAACGATTGCTAAAAAAAGAAACCATCTACGGCTACTTGTTTGAAGGTAAGCGGTACGACGCGGGCGATAAGCTCGGATTCCTCAAGGCGACGGTGGAACTGGCGCTCAAGCGCAAAGACCTTGGGCGGCCTTTCCGGAAATATCTGAAATCGCTTGAGCTTTGATGTCTGCCCGTCCTCAGTTCAATCCAAATCGATCTAGGTCTGGTTGGGATGCCGAATAGCTGATCTCCATTTCATGTCAAAACTTAAATCTCAAGATTTCAATGAAAATAACCAAGGGATCTCCACCCAGGAGGCACCACACGATGCGAGACGAGCATAAGGCCCTGCGGGAGCAGCTGCTTTTTCTGCTGCGCGGCGGTGGCGCGCACTTGGATTTCGAAATGGCTGTTGCCAAAATCCCCGCCAAGCTGCGAGGAGTGCGGCCGCCGGGTCTAAATCAGACAGCATGGCGCCTGGTGGAGCACATGAGGATAGCCCAGTGGGACATTCTGGATTTTTGTCGCAATCCCAGATATGTCGAATTGGATTTTCCGTCGGGTTATTGGCCGTCGGGCCATTCGCCCCCAGATGCGAAGGCATGGGACCATTCCATCCGGGCGTTCCAGTCCGATCTCAAAGCGGTGGAAGATCTCGCAGCCAATCCGTCAACCGACCTGTTCGCTAAAATTCCACATGGCCAGGGGCAAACGATTCTCAGGGAGGTCCTCCTGGTTGCCGACCACAATGCGTATCATCTGGGCCAACTGGTGACACTCCGCCGGTTGCTTGGGGCGTGGAAAGGCGGATAGAGTTGCAATCAGTGGGGGAGGGGCTTGGACTTCTGAGATTTGGCCGGAGCCGTATTCTCTTTCGATGCCGAGTTTTCACTGGTGGATGGTTTGGTGGTCTTATCCGAAGAGGAACTTTCGTTCTTGTTCGAACTCGGAGGATCGACAGTGTCTGAGCCAGAGGATTTGCGTGGGTAGTCCGTGACATAAAATCCCGTGCCCTTGAACTGAAAGGCCGGCGAAGAAAGGAGCTGTTCGAGCTTGCCCCCACATTTCTCGCACTTGGTCAAAGGTGGATCGGAGAATTTTCGAATTTTTTCAAAGAGCGCGCCACAAGACACGCATTTATATTCGTAAAGCGGCAAGCAGCCCTCGGGATTCTAGAATCTGAGTTCTATTATAACAGGGCTATCACCTCGGGTCAAACCAAGGTTTGACGTGGAGTCAAACCCAGAATGTCAAACCCAGAATGTCAATTGCCACTGCGCCAGCGAACTGGTAAACTTCCAGTTCAGCAGAACAAATAAGTTCCGGAGCGCCGAGTCAATGCCGCAAAAGGTCAGTCCGGAAACGCCTCAGTCTATCGCTGCCAGGGTTTCAGGAAAACTATTTGTGGTCGGCACTCCCATCGGAAATCTAGAAGACATCACAATCCGCGCCATTCGAGTTCTGAAAGAAGTCGACTTAATCGCCTGCGAGGATACAAGGCACACTCAAAAACTGCTCACCCATTATTCCATCCAAACACCCACCATTAGTTATCATGGACACAACGAAATGACGCGGGCGCCTGAGCTCATCATCCAAATTGAAGAAGGAAGTCAGGTCGCTCTGGTTTCCGATGCCGGGATGCCCGTGATTTCGGACCCCGGGTACCGCCTGGTTCATCTCGCGATTCGCCATGGAATTCCCGTAATCCCTGTTCCCGGAGCCTCGGCGATTGTCGCAGCGTTGGCCGCAGCGGGCATGCCTGTGGACAAGTTTCGTTTCTTAGGGTTCCTGCCCTCCAAGAAGCTCGCTCGGCGCAAGAGTTTGCAGGAGCTGGTGGACGCAAATAAAGCGCTGGTTTTTTATGAGTCGCCGCACCGCGTGGTCGATATGCTGGAAGACGTTTGCGAATTCCTTGGCAACCGGCCTGCTGTTGTGGCGCGCGAGGTGACCAAGGTTCATGAAGAATTTGTCCGCGGCTCAGTCTCTGAAGTCTTGGACCACTTGAAGAGCAAGCCCGTCAAAGGTGAAATCACTGTCCTGGTGGGCCCATCACAGGCCTCGGCAGGGACAGCCTCTTTTTCCCAATCGATCCGTTCTGAACTCGAGCAGGCCAGAGCAAGCGAAGGTTTGGATGAGCGAGGCGCATTAAAGGCTGTGGCCCGGCGACGTGGAATTTCGAAGAGCGAAGCGTACCGGCTTTGGCAAAACGAAAAAGGGAAATCTGCCGGGCATTCCACTTGAGTGGGCAAAGAACCAGGATGGAAAGGGAGCCCATCAGAGGGACTCCGTGCCAGGGTAAACCGGGCGTCAGAATGGGATTGCCAACCGAAAGGTCCAGGACGATGGGAAGGTGCTATCCGGTTTCCGCCGAATAGGTGGTCAGCGTAGCCCCAATAAAGCGAATTCCCACCCGGTACATAGCATCCTGCTTTATGACTCGAACGACTGAGGCGTTTGAAAAGAAATCACTTGGGCCTTCGCCGGGCCGCCGGGGACCGCGGCCGGGAAGCACCACAGTGATGGCTGTCAAAAGAGGCAGATTTCGTTTGGTCAACAGGGAGAGGCCTCTGCGACTCACCTCGATCGCTTCCGTAAATTCCTCAAACGCAACTCCGTCCCCATCCGTCCCACGAATCTGCACGGGCACCGCGGACTCAGTCCTCCTCTGGCTCCTATGGCCGCCGCCCTTTTCGCTCACTGGATCTGACATGGGTTTCTCCTTTAGATGACCTGAGCCCCGAATTCCATGGTTGTTTCTTCCGTGTGAAGTAGGCGCGCAAAAAAATCATCGACGAGGTCCAACACCACTTTTGCATCTGATGCCCCTTGGACCCGCCTCCTCAGTTCGGCGCCATTGCGGACACCGTGCGTAAACCAGCTGGCGAACTGCTTCATCTTTCCAATCGCTCCGGGAGTTTCTTCTTCCACGAGCATGCGGTAGTACGTGCGAATCATCTCATAACGGTCGGCATCGGTGGGCTCGGTGTAAGTGCCCGTGCGGAAGAAATCAGCCATCTGGCGAAACACCCATGGATTCGACGACGCCGCGCGGCCAATCATCACCGCATCGCACGCGGTCTGCGTTTGGAGGGCCTGCGCGTCGCGCGGCGTCATCACATCGCCGTTGCCAATGACGGGAACCCGGACGCTGGCTTTCACTTGTTGGATAATCTCCCATCGGGCGCAGCCGCTAAAACCCTGGAGGCGGGTACGGCCGTGGACAGCAATCGCTTCAACCCCGCAGTCCTCCGCCATGCGAGCCACAGGAACCGCAACGATTTCTTCGTCACTCCAACCGATGCGAATCTTGATGGTAAACGGAATGGTGACGGCCGCGCGGACCCGGTTGAAAATGTTCTCCAACAGGGGAAGGTCACGGAGAAGCCCTGAGCCTCCACACTTCACAACCTTTTTCGCGGGACACCCAAGATTCAAGTCGATGAGGTCGAATCCCAAGTCCTGTATCATGCCCGCCGCCTCCGCAAGGCGGTCGGGATCCGACCCGAAGATCTGTGCCGTGATGGGGCGCTCCTCTTCGGTGTAGTGCAGAAAACGTTGCGATTTTAGATTCTGCCTCAGCATGCCCTCACTGGAAACAAATTCGGTCATAATCAGGCCGCATCCACCAAGCCGCTTGACGAATCGGCGAAACACCGTGTCCGTGATTCCGGCCATGGGCGCCAGAATATGAGCCGGCCGGACAAGCACATGTCGGATGCGCAATTCTTCGAAAGTCATCATTGAATTAAAGTGGCAGCAAATCCGATGTATTGGCAATCGCAAAGCGCATTTGCCCCTCGGCCACGCGAATCTCATTGCGAAAAGCGGCGCCGCGCAATTCTCCAAAACTTTGCCGCAGCTTCAAGACCTCTGCTTCCACGCGCAGTGTGTCGCCAAAACGCACGGCCTCTATCATCCGCGCGACCGGGATCTGCAGGATTACCGCGATCTTTCCCTGCATTTGTGGCCGCTCCAGCACCAGGATTGCCCCCAACTGGGTCACCATTTCAATCAGGATACCGGCTGGGACGACCGGGCTGCCGGGAAAATGGCCCTGAATTTCCGCTTCGTTGGAAGTGAATGTCTTGATTCCGACGATGCGTGTGGCCGATACAAACTCAGTTACTCGATCCACCAACAGAAAAGGATAGCGATGGGGAATAATGCGTTGGATCGAAGATTGAAACAATGCATCCATATTGTCCAACAATTGTTCCGACTACCGGTTACATCCCCTCGATGTCACTCAACGGGGTGCTGCAAACGAAGCGGACCGTCGATTATTTCTAATGCCTCCGGGCGAAATTACAAAAGTGATGTATCCATGGATGATTCCAGATAGTTTTGCGCACCAGGCGGCGAAACAGCTAGTGAAGCCCGCGCCGATATGGCCGGCCCAGTTGGAGCGTCTAGAGAGGCTTTGCGCCTGCCATTCTCGAGATGCCGGAGAAGTTCTTCGTATGACCCGTGGAAAAAATTCTCAACTAATTGTCGAAGTGCGCGTTCCGAAACCACATCGTGGGTCACGGCCGGATGATACAAGTGAGCCCTGCCTCGCTTCTCCCGCTCGACCACGCCCTTACGAGCCAAGCGATCCATCACAGTCATGACGGTGGTGTAGGCAAGGGGGCGCCGTGGCAAGAGCTGCGCGCGAATCTCGTGGACCGTCGCCTTGCCCGCAGCCCAAAGGGCCGCCATGCACTGGAGCTCCAGCGGAGGAAGATCTAAATGGTGGTTACGGCTTTTCCTGGCCATGGCGTAGATTCAGTGCAGGCTGTTGGCCTCGAACATCTTGGGAATTTTCCAAGAGTTCCGGTTGCGGTGGAGACCCTGCGGCCGCGGGCTTCAGGAGTTCTCTTCCCAAGGCGCGATTGCGGGAAGTCCATTCGCCGGCCCGCTCTTTATCAGTGACAAACTGTGTCCGCATGCTCTCCAGCTTTGAATCCAAATCATCCAGATAATGGATCAGCAGGGCCTCGGGAAACATCGGTTCCTTGGGAGATCCAAATTCAAGCTTGCCGTGGTGAGAAAGAATCAGGTGCTCGATCTTGTCTCTAAGAGCAGCGGGGAAGTCCGGTATCTGGCGTATCCTTTCGTTGATAATGTCCAATCCGATGGTAATATGTCCCAACAGTTGGCCCCGCGTCGTATATGTGAAGCCGCGTGTGAAGCTCAGCTCTTCGATCTTACCGAGGTCGTGCAAGATGAGACCGGCCAAAACCAGGTCGCGATCAATCCACCCATAGTGATCGCACAGTTCATCACCCAATTCCACCAACGAAATCACGTGCTCAAGGAGTCCGCCCAGGTACGCGTGATGAAAGCTTGCCGCAGCCGGCGCCAGCTTGTATTTCGCGGCTATCGCTGGGTCTTCAACGACAGAAAGGAGCAGCACCCGCACCGGGCCTTCAGGAATGCGCCGCACTCGTTCGAGGAGCACTGCGTACATCTCATCAGGGCTCCTTGTCGACCGGGGTAAGTAGTCCCGGAGATCGTATTCTTCCGGCGCGCACTTGATGATCTTGCGGACCCGAAGTTGACACGCACCTCGGTACTCCTCAACGGTCCCATCAATTTGAACAACATCGCCCGCTTCAAAATCAAATTTATAGCGATCGCAGTCCCAGAGCTTGGCGCCCATCACGCCACTCGAATCGCGAACAGCAAGATCAAGATAAGCGCTGCCGTTGTTGGCAGTCTTGCGTTCTTTGAGGTGGACAAGAAACGTGGAGTGAACGGGCGATTCGGGCTTGAGGTCGGCGACGAAGTCTTGCTTCATTGCTCTTGGGTGGTCAGAGCCGCCTGCGTGGAGCGCTCAGCCCCTGTATCGATATATCCCGATGCCAGGTAAATGTAACTTTCTTTGCGTAAAGTACGGAGGTATTCGCGCAATTTGGGCTCCATTTCCTGGTTGTAAAGGATTTCGCTGATACGTTGCTCCACTTCTTCGTACTTGGCGATACCCTGTTTTCGACGCTCAAACACTTTCAAAATCATGTATCCAAACTTGGTTTGGATCACGCCTGTGGTGTCATTGTCCTCGACCTTGGAGATGGCCTCAGCCAAGGCCGGCGCCAGTGTACCCTCCTTAAAGAACCCGATGTCACCGCCTTCGTTGGCACTCGCATGGTCGGAGTATTTTTTTGCAATGTCTCCCCACCGCACGCCTTCCTTAAGCTCTGCCAGCACATCCTTCGCTCGCTTCTCGGCTTCCTCCGGCTTTCGATTCTCGTTGGAGATCAGAATTTCACCCAGATGAACGCCCTCGGGAAACGCGAACTCCTGCGTGTGCGCGTCATAATACTTCCGCATGGCATCTTTTCCGATCATGATCCGGGATCCCACTTCATGCCCTATGACCTCACGCATCAGCAAATTGCGCCGAATGTTGTCTTCAAAATCTTCCCAAAGCATTCCTTGCTTCTCGACTTCGGCTTGCAACTCATCCTGAGTAGCGAAGTGGCTTTCCCTTCGGATTTCATCCAGGCGCTTGACCACATCGGTCTCCACCTTGACATCCAAATCTTTCGCCTTTTGGACCATAAGATCCTGATCGATCAAGTCGCGAAGCAAATTTTTGCTCTGTTCCTTGTATTGGGCTTCGAGCTCGTCCCCGGAGTGTTCACGCGCCAGTGAGGCACGTAGCTCCACCTGCTTCTGTGCAAATTGTTTTTCCGTAACAATTGCGTTGTTCACGCGGGCAATAATTCTTTCTACGACCTTTGCCGCGGATGCCGCGGAGGGTGTAATTAGCGCGAGTGCCGCGCCCCCTGCAAGCAGCGCCAGCATTTTCTTGATCATCCTCAAAGACTTCCCCCTACTATGAATTTTCCGTCGAATGCCCTTTAGTGACTGAGAAGAAGAAGGGCAGCGCCGTTTCAACTCCGAAACCACGCTTACCATCTTAATGCTACTTGTGTAGTTGCTGCAAGATATTTGCGAGTTGCCCGGGCATCTCCGTGTCCAAACCACCAAACATGAAGCGCAAGGCACCGTCAGGCCGGAAGCTTGCCCCCTTACGCCGCCGTACGAACTGGGCCAGCTTATCGGGATCAATCGGCGCCTCGGAATGAAACCGAATCCAGATCTCGTTGTCTTTCCACTCAATGGATTGTACGAAAAGGCGTTCGGCTACCGATTTCAGGACTGCGTAGTTCAATAGGTTGACCACGGAAGGGGGAAGAGGACCGTAACGATCGACCAATTCGCCTTCGAGCTCGGAGCGCGATTCTGGTTGAGAAATGCTGGAAATCCGTTTGTACATTCGCAGGCGCTGGCTTTCATCGCCAATATAGCCGTCGGGAATCTTGATGTCCAGGCCCAGATTTAATGTAGTGCGGACTTCGAGCTTTGGGGGTGCGCCGCGCAACTCTTCCACCGTTTCCTCGAGCATTTGCAGATAGAGGTCGAGGCCGACTGAATTCAGGTGGCCGGACTGCTCAGCTCCCAACAAATTCCCAGCCCCGCGAAGTTCGAGATCCAGGGCGGCAAGCCGGAAGCCCGCCCCCAAGTCTGAGAATTCTTTCAACGCAGCCAGGCGGCGTTTGGCCGTGGGAGTAAGTGCGTTCTCAGCCGGGATCAGGAAGTACGCGTAGGCCCGGCGGTCAGAGCGGCCCACTCGCCCCCGAAGTTGGTAGAGATCCGCCAGGCCAAATCGATCCGCGTGATTCACGATAATCGTGTTGGCGCGGGGGATATCCAGTCCGTTTTCGATTAAAGCCGTGGCGGCAAGCACGTCATATTCGCCCTTAATGAACTTGAGCATTACTTTTTCCAATTCCTTCTCGCCCATCTGTCCGTGGGCGACTCCAATTCGCGCTGTGGGAATCAATCGTTGGACGAGCGCCGCCATACTGAAAATAGATTCCACGCGGTTGTGCACGAAGAAGACCTGACCCGAGCGCTCCATCTCATGCAAGATCGCGGATTGGATCACGCTGTCACTGAAGGTCGCGACCACGGTTTGAATGGCGAGACGCCCACGGGGCGGGGTTTCAATCACCGAAAGGTCGCGAAGACCGCCAATGGACATGTGCAGCGTCCTGGGTATGGGCGTGGCGGACATGGTTAGCACATCGACCCCCGCGCCTAACGTTTTCAACTTCTCTTTGGCAGCCACGCCAAACCGCTGTTCCTCGTCGATCATGAGCAATCCCAGGTCGCAGAAGCGGATATCTTTTGACAGCATGCGATGGGTGCCGATGAGAATGTCCACGCGGCCGGCTTCTGTTTCTTCAGCGATTTTCTTCTGTTCCGCGGCAGACCGAAACCGGCTGAGCATTTCAACCCGGACAGGAAAGGCAGCCATGCGCTGACAGAAAGTGTTGTGGTGCTGAAAGGCCAGGACTGTTGTGGGCGCCAACATCGCCACTTGCTTGCCGTCCTGGACCGCTTTGAATGCGGCGCGCATGGCAAGCTCGGTTTTCCCGTAACCCACGTCGCCGCAAAGCAGACGGTCCATCGGCTGGGGGCTTTCGAGGTCCCGCTTAAGTTCGCTCAGTGCTGTGAGTTGGTCAGGCGTTTCCTCGAACTCGAATGCATCTTCAAACTCACGCTGCCAGGCGGAATCGGCGCTGAAGGCAAAGCCACCCCGCATTTTCCGCTCCGCATAAAGCCGCAAGAGCTCCTGGGCCATGTCGCGCAAGGACCGCTTGACACGCGTTTTCGTCCGGGCCCAGGTGGCGCCACCCAACCGATCGAGCGTGGGCTTGCCCGCGTCGCCGCTTCGGTGATACTTCTCTACCAAATCCAGGCGTTCAAGGGGAACGTAGAGCCGCGCATCTTCCTGGTAGGTCAGAAGCATGAAATCGCGGGGCGCTCCGGCGACCCCAAGCTGTCTCAGGCCATGGTAGAGACCGATGCCGTGGTCAACATGGACGACATAATCTCCAACTTTAAGATCGCTCAAGTCAGAAAGGAAACTGGAGATGGCCGAGCGCTCTTTCCGGCCGTGCCTCGCCCAGTCAAAGCCTCCAAACAAATCGTTGTCGGAGAGAAACAGCAGGCCCAGGTCAGGGAAAGCCACACCTTCTCCCATATCTCCGTGCGCAATTACCATGGGCCTGGAGGGCGAGGGATGAGCGCCGCTGCTAGGGAAGGATACTCCCAGCGCGTATTGTCGTGGCGGAGTCGAGTTTTGATTTGCCGTGTCCGTTTCAAGCGCGCTTTCAAAGGGTATTTCGTATTCAGTTAAAATCTCGCGAATGCGATCAACCTTGCCGCCTGTCGGGACAACGAAGGTCACCACTTCGCCACGCGTGAGGCGCTCGCGAAGATCGTCCATCATCGGTCTGATAGCACCGTGATATTTGGGGGCAGGCTGACTTCCAAGAATGTGGCCGCCGGGCGCGCTGTCCGATCGCGGACCGGGAGGAATTGGCTCTGGAACTATTGTTGCCGGGGCGAATGAGCCCTCCTCGGCCAGTTCGCTGGCTCGTCCAGACGCGTTAATGTGAAGCTCTTCAAGAAGCACTGAAGCCGTTCCTTCCAGCGCGTGTTGGAACTCAGCTTCGCTCAGGAACACTTCTTCAGGGCGAGGTGGCGCCGGCACCGTGTCCCGAACCTCCTCGTATGCGCCCGCCCAGTTCTCGATGGTTTGGTGTACCTGCTTTTTTCGCTCCTCCGACTCGTCCCAGACAAGGACAGGGTTCCTGAAAAGTGACATCAGAGTTTCAGGATGGGGCTCCACAAGCGGGGCCAGAAATTCCCATCCCGGAAACGGGTTCAAATACGCGGCAGCCCAATCTGTATCGGCCGCACGTTGACCAGGCTTTGTCCTGTGCTTGACGGCTTGACGTTGCAGCAAAACCTTTGCGAGACGTTCAAAAAACTCTGGCGATCTTTTGGTCTCGACCAGTGGCAACAGGCGCGCCAGTTCAACTGGGGCTCGTGACCGTTGTGAAGTGGGGTCGAATTCCCGGACAGATTCGATCCGGTCGCCAAAAAATTCAAGGCGAATCGGCCACTCACACTCCGGAGAGAAAAAATCGATAATCCCGCCTCGCAGGGAATACTGGCCGACATTATCCACCGGCTCCCCCGCCTCATAGCCCACTCCATTCAAATGCTCCACCAAGTCAGTGAGATTGACCTCGTCGCCCAGCCGCAGTTCCAGGGCGAGAGAACGGTAATACGAACTGGAACGAAAGCGACCCAGGGCAACCGGAAGTGGAACGAAGAGGACTCGTGTCTTGCCATGCGCAATATTCCATAGCGCGGCCGCGCGCCGCTCGGAAATTTCAGCGTGAGGGGAACGCCCCTCGTAGGGGGAGCAATCGAATGCTGGGAGGGCGCTGACAGACGCGGCGGCGTCCGGGCCTTCCAGCCATTTCAAGAATGTGCTTGCTGAAGTTCGCAGGCGGTCCGCAGATTCGCTGCCATTGGTGAAAAAGATCACTGGCCGCGAAAGAAGATGGGCGAGTCCTGCCGACACAAGCGCCTTGGCTGTGGGCGTTAATCCAGAAAGCCTGGCCGAGGATTGCCCGTCTGATAGCGACGCGACCACGGCACGACAAGCGGGGTGCTCAAGGACTGGGTGTAAGAGGGACCGAATATGCGGCATCTCGCGTGGGTGACTATTTGAATTCCTTCTGGGCGGCCTGAATGAGCGATGAGGTTGAGAATCCCGTGTTCAGGGGAACGGATACTGCCTTCCCTCCCGCAGCTTCAACTTCCGCCCGGCCAACAATCTCGTCTAATCTCCAGTCGCCTCCTTTGGCCAGCACGTGGGGTAACATACGAGCAATGACGACTTGAGGGGTGAGGTCATCAAAGATCGTCACGTAGTCCACAGTTTCGAGGGCGGCCAGGATTTCAGCACGCTCAAGTTCAGGAAATATGGGCCTCCCTTGACCCTTGAGCTTGCGAACACTCCGGTCGCTGTTGATAGCGACGATCAAGACATCGCCCAGAGCACGGGCCTCGGAGAGGTAACGGGTGTGCCCAGGGTGAAGCAAATCAAAACACCCATTGGTGAAAACAACGCGTTTCCTCTGGCGTTTAAGATCGTCCACAAGTTCAAATGCCCGGTCGAGTGGCACAATTTTTTCAAGGCTCATAAAGCTCCGTGAGAATTGCAATATGCCCTGGGAGACCTAATTCTAACATGCCCCACGCAGTTGGTGACTTGGGCGGTCAGTCTTTGCTGGGTACGGAGGCGTACCTTCGATTCGACCAGAAGACAGAATCAAGCGATGCTGCGCTTCATTGGAGTGGCGGGCTCAGGGGAACGAATCAGGATCATCACACACGCGGTAGCGAGGAGTGGGACTGTTCCAGCCGCAATGAAAGCAGGCAAGTAGGAAAAGTGATCGACCAACCAACCGACGGCAAGTGTGGAAACCGCGCTCAGGCCGGCAGCGCCTAGCCCGCTCAGTCCGGTCACCGAAGCCACAACGTCTTGCGGGAAGAGATCGGAAGGGAAGGTAAGGCCCATGGTCGACCAACTTGCGTATCCCCATGTGGCCACGCTGATCAATACCACCGCCCAATACGCCGAGCTTGTGAGAGCGGCGGGGATGCCGGCAAGAATCGGCAGGCAGCTCACCGCGCACACCCATTTGCGCGCGCGCACAACGGGCATTCCGTGCCGGATCAGGAGGCCCGACACGAACCCGCCAGTCAAATTGCCAAGATCCGCAGCGACGAATGGCATCCAGGTAAATGCGGCTATCTGTTTCAAGCTGAAACCGCGCGCATCGCTCAAATATTTCGGCAGCCAAAAAATATAGAACCACCATATGGGGTCGGTGAGCGATCGGCCCAGGACAATTCCCCAGACGTTGGCTTGCGTCAGCAGATCTAAGTAGCGATTGACTCCTCTAAGCGATGATACAGCAGAGGTGTCGCGGCCCGCCTCGATGGCTCGACGCTCATCTTCACCTAGCCGTGGGTGCTTCTCCATAGGTCGATAAATAAAAAGCCAAAGTGCCAGCCAGAGAAAACCAAGGCTTCCGGCTGTGAGAAATGCCGAGCGCCATCCGAAGATGATAGCCAGCCAGGGAATCAATACGGCTGCGAGAGCGCCACCCACACTCGACCCGCTGTCGAATATCCCCACTGCCAAGCCCCGTTCCTTTGCGGGAAACCACTCTGCCACGGTTTTGGAGGCACCCGGCCAATTGAACCCCTCTCCGATGCCCAGCAAGAATCTTGAAATGGCGAACCCGCGCACCGAATTGGCGAAGGCCGGAAGAATGCTGGCCAGAGACCACCAAATCATCGCAATCGTCAGCCCTAGCCGCGTGCCAATCAAATCCAAAATGACCCCACCCACCAGCCACATGATCGCGTACGCAACCTGAAAGGCCGACACAATGTAGGAGTAATCGGCATTGGTCATGTGGAATTCTTTGGTGATCACGGGAGCGAGATTCGAGAGCGTTTGGCGATCAATGTAATTGATCACCGTGGAGCAGAATAGCGTCCACACGATCCACCAGCGCAAGTGTTTGATTGGGCGCATGAGATCCGCTCCAAAGCGGGCCCAAAACGGGCAAGCCTGAGGAAAGGAAACTTATCACAGCACGGGAAGATAAAACTTAAGAACTTTAATCTCGAATTCGAAAGTCGGCGTAAGTCTATTGCCCACGTGCAGTTTCGGAATGACCTTCCCTGCGTTTCCACCGCCGACGTTTATTGTTTTCTTGTAGGTGTTTATTTCACAGCAGCCGGGCGGAGCACCACTCCTGGCTGGCACCCAGAGTCATTTGAGCTCAAATCAACGTCAGCGAAATCGCCGGTTTCATCAAAAGATCCGACACCGATCAGTCCGCAGTTGAATGTCGTGTCGACAACGGAGAATAGCGGCTGGCTTGCATGATCCATGAATACTTCGACTTTTCCACTGCGGGCGTCTCGGGAAACACGGACGTGATGCCAATCCCCATCGGGAAGCGCCGGTTCGGCTGTGATTCCCGCAATGCGTTTCCTCGGCTCTGCGTTCACGATGAAAATTCCGTTGTGGACAGGTTGCGCTTCGCCGCGATCGGCGGAGAGATGTGCGTAATAAAAATGCAGTGTGTCCACGTAATTAAAGACTACGATCAAGGATTGTCCCTCGCGGCGTAGCCGAGTTTGAAACTCAAAGCTGCCCACGGGCGCGTTTTTGATCAGTGCAAATTGGAGAGGCCGGCGAGGAACGCCGGGCTCGCGGTTGCGCCGCATGTGTAGATAGTGTGCGTGCGGCCCTCCCAGAATTTCCCAATCCTCTGGATAGGGAAGTTGCCATGCCCGCAGATCTCCCGATTCAAAATCCTCATGAAAGGTGATTGAGCGCAAGACTGCGTGCCCGTCCTTTGCCACCCAGAAACTGGGTGCGAGAAAAGCAGTCAGCAGCAAGAGGTTCTTCATGATTCTCATTCGATGGGTGCTCCTTTTGAACAAGAGGCCCGCAGGCCCATAAACTCTGCCAGCATAGAATAGCGAATTGATCCTAAGAGAGGGTATCGGGACACGACATGAAGTATATTAGTTTCCAGACGTTCGGAGCTATATTATGAGCGCGTCGCAGAAACTTTCGAGCTCGAACAGTTGGAGTTGATTTGCAAATGAAGGATCTAAAACACTCGGCTGGTCCTCGTGGTTAGTTTGAATAGTCCCGCAAGGCAATCTTCCGCTTCATCCATCAAGCGAGTGCTCCCTATTCTCTTTTTCTTTTCCGGTGCTTCCAGTCTGATCTTCGAAACTATCTTCACGCGTCTGCTCACGTATACATTTGGAAACACCGCCTACGCCGTGAGCACGGTGCTGGCGGCGTTTCTAGGGGGCCTCGCGCTGGGAGCGTACGTCCTGGGCCGCTACGCTGACCGACTCTATCCTTCTATGTGGATTTACGGGACGCTTGAATTGTTGGTCGCCATTTATGCACTCTTCATCCCCAGGTTATTTGCTCTACTTACGGAGATTTACGTCGGCGTTTATCATTACTTTCATCTTGGGCCTGCCGAACTGAGTGCGACTCGATTTGCACTCGCATCGGTCGTAATCCTGGTGCCGACTTTCTTGATGGGCGGCACGTTGCCGGTCCTGGCTCGTTTTGTCGCGGCCGGCCACCTGGACATCCAGCAGCAGGTAAGCCGCCTTTATGCCTGGAACACGCTGGGCGCGGCCTTGGGCACGCTGGCATCGACTTATCTCCTGATGCCCACCCTCGGAGTATGGGGAACAATCCTGACAGCGTGTGGCATCAACGTGACCCTCTTTATTTCCGTCGCGGCACTGGCGCGGCGATTGTCTTTGAACTTCGCTCCGCATGAGCCCGTGCCAGAAATGAAATCCAAGCCAGTCCCGACTGCTCTTGGGCAGCCTGTCGGCTATTCCCGCAAACTTTTGGCCTTGGCAGCTTTTCTGACCGGAGCCGTCGCGCTCGCCTACGAAGTTCTCTGGACTCATGTCCTATCCTTCCTAATCGGGAATACTGTTTATGCGTTCGGAGTAATGCTTTTCACTTTCTTGTGCGGTCTGGGCTTGGGTGCACGTTTCGTATCGCACCGCCTGAAAGGACAAGCTCTGTGGACGACGGTGCTTGCCGCGTCACAGCTGCTCCTGGGCTTTTTCGTATTGGTAACCCTCCCCATTTGGAATCTTATTCCCGAGGCATTTAAGGGCGGATATCCGCAGGCCCTTGAGCTAGACGTTGTGGCGATTGCCCTCATGATTGTTTGCCATATGGCTACAGCCGTTTGGAATATTTATCGCCGCCCGGCGCAAGGAAGGTTCCCGTGGAGACGAGTGGTGGGACTCGCGATCGAAGCTGTACTTTTATTTGCAGTGCTCAATGTAAATACGAGCCTCATCATAAAATACGAATCCACGTACTTTGCAGCGGGCGAGCTTTTGCGATTCCTCTGTGCGTTTTACCTGCTGATAATTCCCTCATTTCTACTTGGAGTGGGTTTCCCACTCTTGCTCAATCTATCGAGCGGACCTTTCGAACAGGCCGGCCGGAGCGTCGGTGGCGTGTACGCCGCAAACACCATGGGGGCGATACTCGGTTCGGTGATTACCGGTTTTTTTCTTTTGCCCCGGTTCGGATCCTTTGCCGCGCTGAAAACAGCAGCTGCAGCCAATCTGGTGCTCGGCTTGTGGTTCGCGTTGCAATGGGTACCACTCCATCGCACGCGCAAGCTCATCCTTGTAATGGGCACGGCATCTCTTTTCGTCATTTTCTGGCACGGGCTGCGTGGCTGGGATGTACGTGAGATGACGAGAGGCTCGTATGTTTATTTCAACGCAGGATGGCCGATAGACCAGGTCCTCTATTTCAAGGAAGACGTGCAAGGCGGGCTCACATCCGTGGTTCAGGTGGGACCCACTCGCGTCTTACTTTCCAACGGGAAGTTTCAGGGCAACAACACCGGCGAAGTAGCTGAACAAATCGGTTTCGCAACCATCCCTGTGCTTTTTACCGGGGAGTTCAACAAAGCATTGGTGATCGGTTTAGGTACGGGCAACACTCTTCACGCCGTGAGCCATTTTCCTTTCAAGCGCATTGATGCTGTCGAACTGGCGCCCAGCATTGTGTACGCCGCCCGGGAATGGTTCGACGACGTTAACGAACGCGTTTTCGATCGCGACCCGCGAATCAAGCTCTCGATAGCCGATGGACGGAACTTTCTCCTTCTCTCCCGCGACCATTATGACCTGGTGACCATCGAGGTAAGCTCCATCTGGATCAGCGGCGAGGCTGACCTCTATAACAAGGAGTTTTATGAATTGTGCAAAGCTCACATGACGGAGCACGGAGTGCTCCAGCAATGGGTGCAAATCCATCATATGCGTACGGCCGATTTTCTGGTGATTTTGAATACCGCCGCACACGTATTTCCCCACAGTGCCTTCTTCCTGGGCCGCGAACAGGGCTTGCTTGTCGCTTCACCCTCCCCGCTCTCGATTGATGCCCGGCAGATTCGGGGCTTGGACGCTGACCCGGCGACCCAGGAAGAATTGAAAGTGCTCCGCGTGACAAGCATGGCAACTCTGCTTGGGGGACTGATGCTTCAAGGCGAGTCGATGCATCGCGCGCTTGCCCTTCTTCCCCAAACGAGCGGATTGCCGGCTGATTTTGTTTCGTCGGATTATTTCCCGTACCTTGAGTATCAAACACCAAAAGGGAATGCGCTTCCTTACGACACTTTTTACTTGAACAGGCAATTGATGGAGAACCTGCGTCCCCCACCCATCCCGCCCGGCTTGCCTATTCGGAATCTGTCGTCGGACGATGAGAGAAATCTCTGGGCTGCCTACGCTACGGAAGGACGAGGCGACCTGTCCGGCGCCCTCGAATTGTTCAGGCGTGTTCACGGCCGCGACCTCCCGAGGGCAGAGTCCGAAATAGCGGGGATTGAAGCGAAGCTAAAACAGCCCGGACACTAAGTTGAGCCGGGCTGTCCAAATTCGAGAAAGCAATCGAGGAATTGCTGGAGGAATTTAAGGCACTCCCACTGCCCGAGTACAAACACTCTACGCATCCCAACCACCCTCAAGGGGTTTAGGCGCATAACGGGCATGATGCCAAAGTGGGAAACATCCAGATATGTAACGGTTCAGCAAATTCGAGATGACTCGCAATAGACTTGTGCGGACATTCGGGATGGAACACATTGGACATGGTGTAAATCCGATTGAGCGGAGGACCTGTGAAGCTCCGAATTGCCATTACCGGAAGTGGCGGGTATCTTGCCAATCAATTAATCGAGCGCCTGGGCTCTGATTCCGACTGTGAATTTGTCCTGGGTTTGGACATTCGCCCGCGCACCCCCAAAATCGCCTGCGCGTCGGAATTTCTCCGCTTCGACCTGACGTCGCCGTCGGAGGAGCTCGCTGAGTTGTTCCGCTCCCATTCGATCAACACGGCGCTGCACCTGGCCTGGCAGTTTAATCCGATTCATGACACAGTGCGCCATCGAAAGGTCGACGTTGAAGGCTCACGCCATTTTTTTCAAGCCGCGGAGGCCGCCAGCCTGAAGCGCATTGTTTATGCGGGCAGCACCACCGCTTATGTGAACCCTTCCAATCCATCAAGCCCACCCTTCCTAAAGGAAGACTCTCCAGTTTCAGGAACGCGTCGATATTTATACTCCAAGCACAAGGCCGAAGTGGATCGCATGGCGCAGGAGTTCATGGCGCGGCATCCCGACGTTCAGTTCACGCTTTTCCGCGGAGCGATTGTGCTGGGCGAGCACACTCAGAACATTGTCTCTAAAATGATGGAATGGCCATGGCGGAGTTTTCCCTGGCTGGTCTGCGTGCGCGGCGCCAATCCTCCCATGCAGTTTCTGTCTGAAGAAGATATCTCTGCCGTCCTTTATCAGGCGCTTATGGATGGGAAGCACGGTATATTTAATGTGGCGGGCGATGGCGTGATTCCGTTCAGGACTCTCGCCCGGCAGGCGGGCAAGAAACCTCTTGCGCTACCCGTCTCTCTCGTTTATCCCTGGACCGCCGTCCTCTGGGCACTTCGCTTGGCGCCATTCCCGGCGGGGATCCTCGATTTGATTCGCTTCCCCTGGGTGGGCGATAACACGAAATTGAAAGAGTCTTTCGGCCACACCCCATTCCATACTTCGCAGGAGGCGCTTGACACTTTTATAAAAGCCCGCTTGGGAGCCGGCACCTAATCAGTTTCGAAACTTCGGCAAACACCTTGGTTTAAAACTCCACGTGTTGTTTTCCGCTGTGAAGAGCGGATCTCTTCCCGCGCCAAACAAACCATCCGCTGAGATTGGCAGGTAGCGCCACGTCGGCCACCAACCTATCACCCTTTCGTTCATATGTGACCGTAATTTCTCCGAGCGGGTGGGGCAATGTGGCTTTGAGGTGTGTCAGCTCTCCGAGATGGGGTTCGATTTGCACTTTGGCGAATCCGGGGGCAACGGATTCGATTCCAGCTACAGTCGCTAAAAAATCGAAATTCGGATGGGCGCTCCAGGCGTGACAATCTGAGCGCGTCGGCTCAGGCGTCTCCGCCCAGGTGGTCAGGCCGAGATCGAGCATGCGGCGCCATGGCTCCAGCTGCTTCAGGTAATCATCGCCCAAACCTGCTTTCTTCATCGCCCGAAACAAGTAAAAGCGAAAATAGTAGGAGCATTGGGTGAGGGAGCCTTCGCGCAGGACGGTCCTCATAACCTTTTCGCGATCCGCGACCGGCATTACGCCTGCGAGCACAGCAAGGATATTCGCGTGTTGGCTGAAGCTCTTGCGTGCGGGAGTATCGGAAATCAACTCGCGAGCGGGATCCCAACAACTTTTCCGGACAGCGAGCATAATCCTGTTGGCCAAGGCGCGATTATGTGCGGCGGCATCCGCAGCGCCGAAGCGGGATTCCAAGTCGGCGGCGTCCATCAAGGCAAGCGCGAATTGAAGGCTGAGAACGGATGATTGTCCATCGGGCTCCTGGGGTGGAACGCCATCTTCGAATTTCTTTGTCCAATCGACAAAATCCCACCACTCGAGTCGACCCAGCAAGCCGGAAGGAGTGAGACGCGATTCGAACCACCCCAATACGTCCCGCATGCCGGGCTGGAATTGACGCAGAAATTCTTGATCGCCGTGATACCACCACAAATCGTGCATCATTCCAATCCAGAGCAGGGAAAAGGGCGGGATGTACTGAGGCAAGTACGACGGATAGCGGCTCTGCGTCAACCCATCGGGCGTGCGTGATTCGTTCAACAACTCGATGGCGTTCTTCACCAGCCGATCATCTCCAGTCATGTAAAGGGAAATGAGCGCCTGTATGCGCGTGTCACCCGCATATTGGAGCTGTTCGTAATAGGGGCAGTCCATGTAAGTTTCATGGGCGCAGAGCCGGGCCGTTCGCCAGCCAACTTCCCACATCTTCGCGAGCATTGGATCACTGGACTCAAAGTTCGCGCGAGTTTGGAAAGGGTATGCAGTGAAGGCGGCGCGGAAATCTTCCAGCACGAGGGGATCGGATTGCGTTTCGATATCCATCTGCACATAGCGGAATGTGCGCCACCATAACGGACGAAACTTTCGGTGATCGCCCCCGTCCGAATGAAAACGGTCCTGATAACCCTGGATTTCCTTCCCCTCAGTTTCGTTTCGATTTCCTTTTTGGCCATCTTTCCAAAGTGACTCGGCATAAGTCAGGGTGATTTGGGCGCCATGACCGCCGCTCAAAACAAGTTCGGGATAGGCTGTGGTGAGAGCTTCTTGGTCGAAAAGGATTGTGGCGCGATTGCCGGCAGGCACAGTCACTGGCGCGCGGCCCTGCAGGAAGTCGGGAGGTGCCTCCACATTCTGAGTGCGCACGATGCGCTGGATTCGCTGGGGCATTTCCTCCATTAACGGAATACTTCGGGCTACCAACATCCAGCGCGAGGGACTGTCCTGAATCCCGCGTGGCCCGCCCGGCGAAATCTCCACGGCCGCCTTCCAGGCCGAATCGTCAAAGTCACGCGTCGCCCAACCCCAGGGATACCGATTTCCATCCACGCTCTCGCCCGGCCCAATCACGGTATAGGCGTAATTCGTTTTGGCGCCCACCGGAATCGGGTCAATGGCCGTGTTGCGAAACGCCTTCCAGCTTTTGTCGGTGTTCGCAGCCGCCTCTTCGGCACCATTGCCTTGAACAATGAGACCCGTTTCGTTGCTCATCTGGGCCATGGGCGCAAGTTCGCCAAAATTCCAAACTACAGCCGCCAAAATATTTCTTCCAGGTAAGAGGTGTGGAGCTATATCCGCTGTGTCGAATCGCCAGTGATCCAAGTCGCCCCGCGCCGGGCCGGCAAGCACTCGACTCCCATTCACGAACAGTTCGAAGCGATGGTCACCCGATACTTGGATGACAAACTGCTTCGGAACGGAGTCGAGCACCAATGTCTTTCGAAAATGGAATACGCCAAACTCCCGACTCGGCCCGCCCGGAAACCCAATCCATTGAGCGTTCCAACGATGTTGGAGTAATTCCGAATCAATTTGCTGTGAGTGCGAAATGGATGATGGAAAGATAAAGAAACAAAGAAAAATGAGGGTCCAAATCGAGAGATTAAATTGGTGGCGAATCATTGCGGCGCCTCCTCCAGGTGAAAGACTATCATCAGCACGCTGCAGTTCCACGTGAGGACTGAGTGTTTATCACGTGCGGGCTGATGCTTCAAGGGTAAGATAGGGATGCCGCTCGCCATGCCCGCAGGTTAGCCGTGGAGATCGGGCCGTTCACAACACCACATGGTTCTTGAGCACCAAAGAGTGGTCGACTGGTTGATTTTCGGCTTATACTGTCGCGGATATGAAAAGACGCTCATTTCTTAAGCGAGCCATCACGGTGCCAGCTCTTGGCGCGACCGCATCGATGGCCAGTCAATCTTTATCGCGCACAGCTTCAACCAAGAACAATCCCGCTCCACCGAGCGGCAACTACTCCCCTGGTCACATTCCAAATGAGTTCAGCCTTATTCTGCCTGGAGAGCGCGAGGCGTTGAGACACTCCCCCAATGTAAAAACTATCCAGAACTCAATTGTGGCTGTTCAATTGAGTGGGGAATCAAAGACACTCAGGGTCGGTGAATCCATTAGCGGATGGCAACTGGTCGCCATCCTTCCGTGGCTCAACGGCGTCTCCACGGCGGTTTTTGAAAAACATGTCACGCACCAAGGGGCGATCGCTTACGCCACCGAGATGGGCGAAATTGCAAACATCCCCAAGCGAGTTGGGGACCTGTCCAAGATCCGCCCGCGACCGATCAATTCCCTACACGGGATAAAATTTGATCGCCCGGCCCGCTACGTTCCGGGCTCCGACTTCTTGGGAGATTACATTCTGAATTCAACCGAAGATCCCAGCTTCGAGAATGTGGCAGCGCTCGGCGAGGAGTTGATCGGATGGACGCTGGTCGCCAATGAGGAGGCGGGGCCCGAGAAATCACTATGGCTCGAGGCGGATGGAAAATCACGCCAGATGGTTTCCGACCCGCAATCTCTCTGGGCTCCAGACTTGACGGGGCGGCTCTTTGATCCCCGGCGGTTTTTACCCTCGGAATATCTGTACGAGTATGTGCCAGGCTATAGCAAGCGAACCCTATTGGGTGGCTACTTGCCCGGAGCTGATATCGGCGTTTGGAATCCCAATTACCGACTGGGATATGAAGTCATGGTGATCCTTCCTCCCGGCATAGACTCTCGCCCGCTTGGCCGCATTCGCGCCATGGTTCCCCCTGGAGAAAAAGGTGGTCTGATCCCAGACGGGGATATCGACGCTACAAAGCAGGTCTCGGGAGGCGGTTTCACCGAGCGATATTGGAATTGTTCCGCCGAGGAATTCTTTGGAGCGCTTGCCGGCTTGTGGAATAAATGGCACCACTTCTTTGAGGACCGCATGAAAGTGGAAATTCCCGACGAATGGCTGCTGGATGCCGCGCGCGCTGGAATCGTGCTTTCCCGATGCAGTTACCGCGGCCTTGAGCCCACTTACCAAATCGGCGAAGGGGCTTACACGAAGATCCCTGAACGCAGCCACGCCCTGTTTCCCGTGGCTCACTACGAATTCGTTTGGGCGCACCAGCTTTGGAACCTCACAGGCGATGTGGAGCTCTACGGACAGCATTATTTAGAGCGGTATATCCTTCCAGATGGCAACTTTACGTATAACACTCAAGATCAGGTCGAGGCTCCCGTGAATGTCGGCGTGTTTCTGGAGAACTCCGCGCGGGCGTACGATTACACTCGCGACGCTGAGGCTTTGCGTCGCCGCCTGCCTGTACTGCGGAAAATGATCGAATATGTCCGTCGCCGCTACCGCTATTCAAAAGAGACTTTTCCCGCTGATGATCCTCGCCACGGGCTCATCTGGGGTTCACCTGAGGCCGACAACGGTGAGCCCAATAACGATTTTCCGGAATCCCACCCCTACTATTACCAAAATGCAGCGTGGATCTGGCGGGGACTGCATGAGCACGCGCGTTGCCTGAAGCGTGCTGCGGACGAGCATCAAGACGATGACTTGCGGAAAGAGTCCGCTGAAATTGCACAGTGGGCGGCGGCACTCCGCAAGGATCTTGAGCGGTCGCTTCAAAAAACGCTAGCCGATAGGAATCCCGAAATGGCGAAGGCCGGTATCACCCCTTTTACCCCCTTCGACACCACGCGCAAGCCGAACGAGCTTTCCAGTTACGAGAATCATCGCTACATGATGGATTGGTGGACGTCAGATTGGAGCGACCCCGCGCTGGACGCCGGGCACTTCACACATCGAGCTCTGGCGGGGCAGCAAATACTGGGAATGAACACTGATGGCGCCTACCCACGCACTTCAAACTTTATGGAACACGGAACACTGGCGGGAAGGATTCGCCAGGATGACTATCGCCCCTTCCTTCTCGCTCTGTACGGAAACCTTTGTTATGCTATGGACTCTGGCAATCGCTATGCGCCAGAAGACGCCTTGCTGCCCGGGAACTTTCCCGGCGAAGGCAGCCCTTACGGCTGGTCGGCGGTGGTGAACAGTGAACTGCAACCTACCTTGGCACTCCGCTGGCTGCTGTGCTATGAGACGCACGATGGCGTCGTGCACCTTCAAAAAGCCGCCCCCAATCATTGGTTTGGCCCGGGCGAGAAAATTCGAGTCCAGAATTGCCCGACGCGGTTCGGGCCCATCAGTTGGACTACCGAGGCTGTAAGTGAAGAAGGGAAGGAGCCGAAGTGGCGGGTTGAAATCCAGTACTCCAATCCTTTCGAAGGATCCCTGAAGATTCACATCCATCCGCCCGACCGCCGGCCGCTTCGCTCCGCGTCGCTTGGCGAAATACATGAAGACAACATCGAACTGGCGCCATCGTTGCTCGCGGGAAAGACGGAAGTCACCCTCGAGATTTCGTAAAGTTGTGGAGGTAGCCCACGTATCTAGTCTTTAAGACGAACGGCGCGCCAGTCTAATCAGGCACTTTCGCCCCTCGACGCTTCATTTCGTCAACTGTCAAACCGCCTGCACGCGGCTCCCACCAAGTCAGTGTTTTCTCCGCGGCCACAAAACCAGTGGGGCGCAGCACGGTTATGCGCAACGTCAAGGCACGGCTTGTCGGCGCCTGCCACGTGGATTCCAGCGACTGCGGAGGACCAATCTCAGGAAGTTCTTTTTCATCGCCCGCGATTCTCTGCCCATTATCATCACGAACCTCCCATACCACCTGATACTGGTGCAGGACATAGGAGGGAATCTCGTCTGGGCGGCGTCTCTCAATGGTTGCGTGGAAACCAATGGGCAGACCCGCTGAATCGTAATTCCAGCCCAGGCTGATGCGAGCTGGCGAATTCACTTCCTTCCAGACTTCGTAGGAGGGACGCCGCTGGCGATTTTCATCGACCAAGCCGTGGTCCACAATCCCCTCGGTGTAGCCCGGCCACAGGTTGCGATGAGATTTATAGTCCTGGTAACACCACAGGAGGGCGCCGCCCAGCCAGTCTTGCTTGCCGAACATATTCATTTGCTCCTGGATGATTCGGACGCGCAATTCATCCGCCCCTTTCGAGTTGGAAGCGAAGACGCCCGGCGTGCCGAATTCGGAGACCACCACCATTTTGTCGGGATAGTTGCGCTTGATGCGATCGAAGATCGCCGGCAGCATGCTGGTGGGCCCGTGCCAAGCGCCAAAGTATTCGTTCCACATGATGAAGTCAGCCAGCGACGCCGAGTTTTGCTTGGGATCATCGACAAAGGCGATGCGGTCGTCTGCATAAGTGACGAACCGGTCGGGGTCCAATGACTTCACAAAATCGTACATGAGTTTGAAGTAGGCTTTCCCGCCCGGCGTGTTTGTGGCACTCTCGTTGCACACACTCCAAGCAAATAAGCTCGGATGGTTATAGTCCTGCTCAATCATCTCCGCCATCATCTGTTTGGCCAGCGCGATGACCTTGGGGTCCGACATTTGCTCCTCGCTAAATTGCCAGATGGGGATCTCAGGAATCAGCAGAATGCCGTTGCGGTCGGTGTAATCGAGGATGAACGGGTTCTGCGGATAATGCACCGGGCGGGTCAGGGTCATCTGCAGAGCTTTCATGTCGTTCCAATCGTAAAGCATAGTTCCCGGAGTCTCCGCCAGCCCTTCGACCGGTGATTCTTCATGCCGCGCCATTCCGGTAAGCCGGACGGGCTCGCCGTTCACATAGAGGTGGCGGTCATGTAGCTCAATAGTTCGTGCCCCAAAATTATCGGCAATGGAATCGAGCAAATTCCCCTGGTCATCGAGCAGGTCAACCTCCATGCGATACACATTGGGCAGATCAAAATGCCAAAGCTTTACGGAGTCGATGCGCATTGAGAGGGCTTCGTCCCGCTTCCCATTCGCGAGGGTGAGGGAGCTTTCCGACGTTGCGGCAATCTTCCCGTCGGGTGCCCACGCTTTCAGGGCGACTTTAACCGGCAGAGGCTTGCGCGAATAACTCTCGAGGAATACCCGGTCACTGACGGTCGCCGATGCACCTTCCACTTTGGTGCGGATCTGCTGCCGTCGAACCAGCGCCGCTCCGTTAACATTCAGCCACACATCGCGGACGATGCCCCCATAGTGCCACCAGTCGTACCAAATGTTTTGCCCGTTACGCAGCTTTAAAGCCCACCCGGGAATGGTCTGGGCGGTGGGTTGATTGTTGAGTTCGACAGCCAGGAAATTGACCGCCTTCAAATTGTTCGACACATCAAAAAAGTATTCCGTATGTCCGCCCTCGTGGCGGCCGATTTCGACACCATTCAACCAGATTCGCGAGATGTAGAAAGTGGCCCCAAAATGAATCTCGATGTGCTTGCCCGATGATGCTTCCGGCAGAAGGAATTTCTTGAAATACCACGCCGTGCCTTCAAAGTCGTCGTACTTGCCGATGTTCCAGGTGTGCGGCACGCGGACTGTCTCCGTCGCGTCGGGTTGCTGTTTCGACCAACCGAGTTGCTCGCCCTTCTGTCGAGGGTCAATGCGAAATTGCCATTCGCCATTCAAGTCCACCCGGCTCGCGCTCCAAGCCTGCGAGGCGCTGAGCAGAATTGCCAACCCCAATGCCCACGCGGCGCCGAGAAACCGCTTGTTGATGGAATCCAAGAACATGGCTCACCTCGAAATCTAATTTTACGAATGCGGAAAATCCGCTTCTGCATTAACTCATCGCCGTAGATGTCACCGGCATTCTATCTGAGCTGACACAGGGAAGGAAGGATGGGAGTAAGGATATCTGGAACGCCAACTCAGGAAGCTAGTGCACCAGCCGCGCCATGAGGCGAAGCGAATATTCACCAAATACCGCGCAGATGGAATAGTAGATTCTAGACGCAGCCTCTCATTGAACCACGAGGGTCGCCGTGCTCGATTGAACCAGAGTGCCCGACGTGCCCGAAATGGTGATGCTGTACGTTCCTGCAGGAGTGCCCGCCGGTGGCGGTTGAGTTGTGCGGCCGCCTCCGCCACAGGCCACTTGCAGGGAGATGAATGCCAGAGCGAAAGTCAGCGCGCTCAAGCTCACCCAACCCCGATGGAAATTGTATGGCGCCCGGCGCACCACATTTGCGCCAATCGCACCGCCCATGACCAGCAACAGCGCCATTAATGGAATGCTGAGCCACGCTCCAAACAAAGGCGAGGGCCAATTCAAGGGTTGCCAATTGGCGGGAGGCACTACGGATCGCGCCGTCGTAGTAATGGATAGCGTCGATTGAGCTGACGAGGCTCCAGGGGTAAGCGAGGGTGGGCTGAACGAACAAGACGCCGACGTCGGAAGGCCCGAGCAACCCAGGGAGACCGAGTTAGGGAAAGTTCCCCCTTGGGTTGAAGCGGTCACGGAGTAGGTGGCAGTCTGACCGGCAGGTATCGACACAGATCCGGGCGAGGCCGCAACTGAAAAATTCGTGACCACAATTTGAATATTGGCCGGCGCCGAATAGGTCGGCGCGTTGCTGAGCGCAAGGCTGTTGCTTGCTGCTACCGTGACATTGTTGGTGCCAAAGGGACAATTCAATTTGGTACTTCCGGCAGCGCTAGTCCCGCACCCGCCACTCCAACTCAGAAGGGCGTCTGGACATGTGGTCAGCTCGGCGAATCCCAAATCGGGCGCGGCTAAACTCGCGCCAGTCGGCGTATTGCCGCCCACAACAAGGGTAGAGGGACCATTGAAGACCGGAATTGTGGCCAGGGTTGAAGCTAGGGCGTTTGCGCGGCCGGAGCCAAACACACTAGCAGGCGAGAGAGGGTCCGCATTATCCAAAAGTAGATTTTGTAGGTCGGTTCTCGCGCTGACATTATCCAGCGATTGGGATCCGGACACATTCGTGAGCAGGCAAACCTTGGCCTCGAGTAAGAGCGCGGCGATCCCGGCAATGTGCGGAGTGGAAGCAGAAGTGCCAAAAAAGGGATTTTCAAAACCTCCAGCGCCAGTGACCGAGACTCCGTCGATGCCGGTAATATCCGGTTTGTTGCGGCCGTCGAGGGTAGGCCCCTGGCTGCTGAAGAACTCGATAGTGGTATTCGTGGTGTCATTGCAGGACGGATTGGGAAACACTCCCTTGGCCGAATCGGTTTGCGCGGCGACTGACGCAGAGCAAATGGCGCCGACAGATACCACACTCACGGGAGATCCGCCCGCATCACCTTCCGTAATAACGCTGCGCGATGGAGTGTTGAAATTCAATTTGGCCCGGCTTGGCCCAAGACTGACTATTGATCCAAACGCACATTCAGGACTGAAGGCATACAAGTTCAGGGTCTTGGCGGCCGAAGCGTTGGAAGGATTCTGGATGACGATATCGTAAAAAGTATCGTCTGCCCCGTTGTTCACAAATTGGAGGCACGCTACGGGAAACGCAGAGCCTTCACAAGTTTTCCCGACGTCGCTCGCAACGACTTGGGTTGTGCCGTGTTGAACCAGATAGAGACCATAGTTGTTTGCGGACGAGCCGAACGGGTCATCCCAGCTCAAAATCACGACTACTTCTCCTCCTGTGGTTTGCTTGGTGGAGGTTGTTCCCTGCAATTTGATTTCGTCAAAAGTTTGCGGGCCCAAACTGAGGGTATCAGCAGTAGTTGAACTGGACTGGAAAAGGTGGAGGTCGCCGTGGCTACCGGTTATGGAAAAACCATCAGTATGCGAATCGGTGTAAGGCGCCAGGTAATGGATGTCACTATTATTTCCGACGGCTGTGTAGTAACCGCGGATAGGAAAGGTGGAGTTATTCAGAGCGGCGGCTGTGTTCACCGAAACCGAACTTGTCCCGTCCTGCTGCAAGCCAAAGAAACCCAGGTCGTCCATGACGATGTCATTTCCTGCCGCCAGGTTGTTGACGGCCTGGTTGAACTCTACGTCCGTGCCCGCATTGGCGAAAGACAGTTGGGCGCCCGGAGCAATGTCGTGAATAATTTCGAGGAGCGCCGTGCCTTCCGCGCCCGCTCCGGCAAAACCGCAAGCCGTGCCCGGAAGGCCTTCCAGGTCGCCGTTCGCTTGAAAAGAGAGGCCCGTGATCCCGCTAGTCGAAGAAACGAGCACCTCCGATGCATTACGAGTCCCAGTCGCATTGGGAAGGTCACCAGTGGAGATGGGCCCTCCAGCCACACCCGGGCAGGTGCTGTTTCCTCCAGTTGCCGCCGAACAGCCTGAACCCGAGGCAAAAATCCCCTTAAGGCCGTCGGAAATTACACCCACAAACACGTTGCTGCCGTCCACGCCGAGTTGCTGCCGGGCCTGGTCAGCATTCAAAATTGCATCGCCTTCGGTATTCACTGAACCAGTCATGTGCACCGCATAGGTGGGAAGCCGGACGTAGGTGACAAAGGGTAGCGCGCCCACTGCCTGAATGCGTGAGATGGGAATTCGCGCCTGCACGCGCCGATTTTGAGGATCAGGAATCTCGATGGTCACCCCAACGGCTTTCAGTTGGTTCAGGTTCTCCCCATTCACTTCTGTCATCAAGATATAGACTTGGGCCTCTCCCTTCGCGTTAATGCGAAGCATGTGTGTCGTCAAGGCGTCCTGCACGGCCTTGGGAAGCGTCTGCGCTGAGAACTTTATTGCCGGCCGCGGATTAGTCATAGAAACCGGACCCAGTTCCTGAGGAATCGATCGGGCCAGGTGAGCCAAGACGGTAGTCATTTTCGCGGCCCCAGGCTGGCTAATATTCAACTCACTGTACTGTATTGCGGGAAGTGTGAAGAGCGCCAAACATACAGCAGTAAAGAAGAGGGCGATCCGACCGCGACTAAACGGGGAATATGTGGGCATCAGAACTCCTTTGCACGAGAGGCACCTTATGAACGGATGCCGGATTCACCATCACCGTTGTCTTTAGTCTTGCGTTGCGTCCTGAGTTCTCAGTGACTCTCGATTGGGAATCCGGCATAGACCAAAGTTTAATCCTTCCAGATTCATTTGGAAACAATCTGGATCAAAGTTTTGGGAGAAGAGGCGGGAAATGGAAAGTCGAAAAAAATTCAGAAACCTAGTGAATCAGGGAGCCGAGGATAGGTTGGCTGGGAGGCAGGGATTCGAACCCCGATACGCAGATCCAGAGTCTATTCCTTGACACTTTGCACGGTCGCGCGCTGATTCGCAGGCAGGTGCTTCAAGCCGAAACTGGTCAATATCTATGCGGGTCCGAAAGATCTCTCCTCGTGCATCCACGCGCACCGTAGTGCATCGAAAACCAAAACCAACTGGCACCAGAACTGACACCAAGAAACAGCGTCGGCAAAACCCTGCGAAATGAGATGACGTCTTTCCAGTATGCCCTAATGAGAGTCACCTCTACGGCGGAAAGTTAACTATGGATGATGGTTTTTATATGCAACCGTGACATTGGTTACTTCCACCAATCTCGAAGTCAGGATCTCAACCACAGTCGGATCAAATAGGACCAGATTTGTTCCCGCAGGTGCCATTGCGCTCGGGTACCGGATGCCTGCGAAATGCTGGTTCTCAATATATTCGCTTAGTTTCTGCGAGGGAATGTAATCCGAAATGTCGTCTGCTCGTTCAAGTGGTTTGGAGAGCGCCCAGGCAAAGGAATTCAGTAACTCGATGAATTCCAGCCAATAGCTGAGCTGATCAGTAGTAAACGGATTGGGGGATTCAATTGGTTTTCCGAGATCGAGGATATGAAGGTTTTTGCGTACACGGATCTCGCCGACAGACACCAGAAATCCTCGTGCTGGCTTTGCCTCGGCCACGGCTGTCGCCTCTTGGTCTGAGGCGTACAGCACGACCTTGCCTTCTCGATTGGCTCGGCCCGTTTTAGCTTTGTCGGGAGGTGGTGCCCCTATGTCGACGCCTTGCCACGGTTGCTTGTTCCCATTTCTGTCGCAGGGAGCCCATCCTGGTCTGGCCCGGTAGATGGTCGTTCCCGCATTTAAGTTGGCTTCCTGCCTCGAAAGGTCCTCTCCCAGGATGTCATCGAATGTAGGTTTAAGGTCTGGCTTGTCTTTCACCTCGTCACAGAAATCGTCCCAACGCTCGGCTCTCGACGAATGCCAAAGGGACACACGCCTCGTATACAATTCATTCCAACTAATCGGAGATTCTCCACTGTCATCGTCCCAAGTCGAGTTTACTATTTCATCAAGGAGCCGCCCAGAATTATTCTCGGGATTGCGATCATTAAATACCTGCCAGTCCTCCTGGACTAGCCACAACAGTGGGTCTCCAACGTGGAGCGGATCCTCGAGATCATCAATCGTTTTCCCTGCCACAAGGGGACTATAGATGCTGATCAAGTTCTCGAAAAAAGGGAAAAGTTCCCCAGCCTCGATGAGCTGCACAGATTTGGAGTCACAATACTGGCAGTCACCTTCCTGGGTTGAGTGGTCCCGGATGTTGTCCTTTAGCCAAGGATGGTCAAAGCAATTGGCGCAACATAACATGGGGATCAGTCCGCGATGGCCGCCCAGCGTGGGTCCTGGAGCGCGGCGTCTATCTCCGAACCCAGCAAGCGTGCTTGGCGCTGGTTCGGAGCGAGGTCACGATAGAACTCGTCTAATTCGCGGCGAAGCTCGGCCGACCATTCGGGGTACCCGCCCAACCTCTTCCTACAATCTTCCAGGCGCTGGGCGGTGGCGATATCCCGGGACATTTGGCTGTAAAGCACATTATTCAAATCTGCGGTGCTCTTGCTGAAGCAAACCAAGTAGCGGCCTAGTTCTCTCTGAAGTCTCAGTCTTGCTGCGTCCACTTGGCGTTTGGCCATATTCCGTTCGCGCTGCGTTGCCTGCTCTTCAAGCTGCCGGACTTGTTTCTCGGCGGCGCGCTTAGCGTCTGACTCCGCCTTTTTCCACGCCTCTGGCTCCGGAAACCCTCCGTCCCAAGCTTCAACGAGCTGCAGTAACTTCGAGAAAGATTCGACGGGCAGGACCTTGGAATCAGTGACCCAGCGCGCCACAGTGACGCGGAAGGCCCCATGTTGGTGTGAACCAATGACCAGCGATAGCCGTTCTCCCGGCCGAAGCAAACTCTGGATGAGCCCGCGCAGCGTGGGATTATGCGGCGTGAGGGGGACGATTGATTGATCGTGCTCCAGATCTTCCATAGCGCATGTAAATTTCTTCTTCGGGAAACCGGAGCCCGATAAAATGTAAGTTTGGGAGTCCGGCTTCTGCCTCGCCAGCACGCCGAATTCTCCAGTCAGATACTTGAGCGCAGCTACAATTTGCTCCCGTCTTACACCAGGGGAAAATGTCTTTGTTTGTTGGGCGATGCTTTCGACATAAGTTCCCAATCCCAGGGGGTCGCTCTCGACCTGCTTCGCCAGGTTGCCCAATTCGGTCAGGTTCGCTGATTCCTGCCCCAGCAGGATTTTTCGTGCCCGCGCCAACACGGGCTGCATAGCGCCAACGAATGTCTTAAACAAACCACAACGTTCCTTTAAGACGTGATAGACCTTGTCATCAATCCCATTCGCCAGGAACAAATTGACAACGCGCACGTCATCGTGCTTTTGTCCAATACGGTCTATACGACCAATGCGCTGTTCAATTCTGCTGGGATTCCACGGTAGATCATAGTTGATTACGGCGCCCGCGGCTTGGAGGTTCAGCCCTTCGCTTGCGGCGTCCGTGCAGATCAGGGCTTTGAGCTCGCCGCGGTTCAAAGCTCTTGTGATAGCGTCCTTGGTGACTACTTGCCATTTTTCGCCATTCCAAAGTTCACCCCCTGCACCGCTGTAGCAGGCGATGCTCTTGCCGTAATGCGTCACCAGATTCTCACGCAGATATTCCAACGTATCGGAGTATTCCGTGAACACCAGGACTGAGCGGCCATCTTCCGTGACCTGCCGGAAGATGTCGAAAAACCTGTCACGCTTGCTATCTTTGTTCTGCAAGCTGCGGAGATTTGCGAGCAGCCCATCCACTTCCGTGAGCTCCTTGCGTGCGATGTGCGCGTCAGATGGCAGGGCTGCAGAAACTTGTCCGCCGCTCTCGACATCGGGAAGTTCATCGGGGTCCAAAGCTTCAGGCTCATCTCGTCGCGCAAGCTCTGACTCAAAGGCTCTCTTCTCAGCCACTCGTAGCAGTCCGTCGCGCCTTCTCATCAGGCTGCGTTCCAAGGCTTGCGGAGAGCTGGACGCACGCCGGCGGTAAACCGTCATGACAAAACCTTTGCCAGGCTTTTCCGTTTCAAGTTCCTTGAAGCGTCGCTCAATGTACTGAGCGATCCCATCGTATACATCCTGCTCGGACTGGTCTTGATATTCAAAACGAATGTCGCTGACGTTCCGGTCAGGAGGCGCTTTGGCGAGCATGCCTAACTGGAAGTATTGGCGAAGCGTACCGCGTGTACTTCGGTGCATTCGTCGCGTAAGGGGAGAACCGTTTCGTAACCACTGCGAAACTACGACTCGTTGGGTAGGAGGTGTGAAGGCCAACTTATTGGCCACGGCTTCAACACTGGACAGTTGGACAGGTTCGCCTGGAGCGGGAGGAAATGAGGGATCGGATGCAATGAGACCTGCAGACTTCCGGGCTGTATCTGGATCGCACTTGCCGTCTTTCACGGCCTGGATGCTGTCGTAGTAATTCCGAATTCCCGAGAACTCGGCCAACCAAGCTCCCCCCTCACCAAGCACCGAAAGCAAATCCCAAGGCTCCCAAGGGTGCGTTTGCATCGGGGTCGCGCTCAGCAACATGATCCCCCGCGTGCGTTTTCGAAGCTGCAGTTCGCGTAATAGCCTTAGCAGCAGAGTAGGGCTGTTGAATTCGCCCTCCTCTTGTTTGCGGCGCCGCGCGGCGTGCGCCTCATCGAGTAGAACCAGATCCCACGGCACTGCTGTCACAAGGAAGGCCAGGTTGTTTTCAGTTCGCGCTGTCTCCCGGCTCATCAGCAAAACGTCTTGCTTCAAAGCTTCCTGCAATCCATCAACTCTTTCTTCCGATTCATCCGGCCAAACCAACGTCGTGGTCCCCTCCAGCCGAGGGAACAGTAAACCACCCTTTTCTCGGAGCTCCGATTGCCACTGTTTTAACAGTCCTGCGGGTAGGAGGATTAACACCCGCCGAACACCTCGCCCGGCCATAAGCCTTCGCAGGATCAGGATGGCCTCAATCGTTTTGCCCATCCCGACTTCATCGCAGAGCAGGCGACCGTCCGGCCACGCCGCGCTGGTATCTTCTACCACCCGGCGTTGGTGTGGCCACATATCAACCATGGCCGTGGCATCGCAAGTCGGCCCCCCATTGGAAAAGTATGGGGCCTCCAGAATAAATCGCCAGACCATCACCGCCTTCTGGCGGACCAGGGCCGTTGAGGGTTCCGTAACAGGAGCCTCCTCCGGTGCCAGACGAATCAGCTTCAACTTCAGAGCTTCCGGGAGCGTCACGGTGTGGACGGCCGGGTGCACGTCTGTCCATAGCGCTTCGAATTCACGGGCATATTCATGCAATCGATCCGTGTCCTGCCAGGAGGTTGAAATCTCTAGGCGCTCATAATTGGCCAACAAACCGCTGGCCGTCTCGTTTCCGCTTCCACTGAACACAACGGCGTCTCCGGTCTGGTCAGTCACAATGCCAAATTTCGCGTGGACAATGCCTCCTGTGCTCCGCATTACGCCGACACGTAGTTCCAACAAGCCCTGCTTCACCAGCCAGGCCAGCATTTCCAAACGGTGCTTTTCGAGGATATCCTTCGGAGTCTTGAATCGCTTCAGGAGTAATTCTTCAAGCTTGGAAGTGTCTCCTGTCTCCGTCATGGCCTGAACGTCGTTTGCCGAGAGTTCTTCATTTACTACCAGGCGAACGGCCGGCCGAGGAGCCTTCTCTCCAAACTCCATCAACCTTTGAATGAGGCCAGCGAATCCCCGGGCGGCCGCGGCCAAAACACTGCTGGAGAAATATGAGCAGCAGCGGTCATAGCGCAGGGCTTCCGCCAGTGCGGGAACGTATAGCTTTTCGACGAGTTCCGGATCAGGCCCTTGCAAGAAACGAGACCACTCATGGCGACGCAGGCTGCCTGCTGGAAGGGATGCGGGTTGCGGTTCGGCTTTTGGTTCGGGCATTGCCAATCTTCAGCTTATTCTTCTCCGTTATCAGCCGCTTCGCTCTCCTCATCTTCAGGCTCTTCCGCGGTTGGCATTTGCAGAGCGAGTATTCCCTGGGGAGGAGCTTTCTCAGTCCAGTCGGGCGGAGTCATTCCAAAAAGCGGTTCGAGCAGCGCATGCCAGGCGCGGAACTCCGGGAACAACGCGGCCGCTGAATTCTTGCCTTTCTCGTGACGAACGGCCTCTGGCGCGGCCTTGACCAATGCTTGCATGAGTCGCGCCACAGCGGAATCTTTATTCCAGTTCTGCTGACGGACCAGAGCCTTTGCCGACCCAATTCCGGCAGCCCCGCCTTTGGCCTCGATGTAGCGAAGCGCGAGTGCGTGGCAGGCATCCAGCGCGGTCCGGAACTGCGGATCGTTTGGGTGTATTTTCAGAGTTTGCTTCTTGGTGCGTTTCTTCGGAACGGTGACGGAGCCAAAGAGCGTCTCGTTCATTTCATCGGGTTCGAGTGCGCGATCACGGCGGCGGTCTTTTGCCGGGACCATCCTTATCTTGTCTCCTGACTTGGTCACCAGCCCCGCTGTTACGAGCTGGTCTACGTCCATCCCCACAGCATTTCCCAATAGCTTGGCTTCATTAAACCGGAACTCTGCGGCACCCAGTACGTCCCAACAGAGGAGGGTGAACCGACCTTCTGGCTCGACATCCCCTAGGCCGCGGGCCGCCAATTGGTCGATCCGCCATTGGCTGACTGCGTTCGAAGCTTCATCAATCGCCTTGTCCACGCTAACCGGGTCTCCCGTGTCCGTCCGAACCTCATCGTAACGGCTGTAAACCTCCATAGCCGGCCCGAACGAGCCCACGAGTTGATCCACAGGATTCAGCATTTCTTCCTGCAATCGCTGGGCTGTGGAGCGTGCTTTTTCCTGAATCTCATGTTTCATCGAGCTGTCGAAGTAACCCACCCCGGATTGCGCCGGACGCTTGCGGGCGACCAGAAGCACAGTGCTCTGCGCAGCGTTCTTTTTCGCTTGGTGGAGGGAATGCTCACTTTCTGTTTTAACCGGCCACGTGGCAGTAATAGTAAAGCCCGCGCTGATAAGGGATGTGAATAGAGCTTCCCACGCTTCTTGCTTCTTGTGGGTAAACATTACTGTCAGCACGCCATCATCGCGCAGAATGCGCCGGCATTCCTTGAACATGTCAGACATGAGGCCCTGGTAAAAGGTATGTGCTTTGGCGCGGGCCTCGGCTGTTGAACCGTCACGCTTTCCTTTCTTGGATGGCTTTGTGCCAATTTCGCGGTGGCGGTTGATGTTGACCACCGCTTCCTTGTCGTGCTCGCATAGATACGTCGAAAACCATTCCGGCCGCCGGAGACCCTGGGTGCGCTTGAGCCAGACATAGAAAAAGTCAGCAAGTTCGGAGTACTGGACGTTGTCGGCATAGGGGGGATCGACGATCACGGCGGTGATGCTGCAATCGTTTATGTGGGGGAGATTTGTCGCCGAACCAAGGGAAATTTCGACAGGAAATATGGACTCCGCACGAGGGAGCTTGGCAATTTGTTCATATGCCTCGATGGTGTTGTCAACCGCCCAATCAACCCCCATGTTTGGTTTGCACGCCGCTAGCTCTGTGAATGCGGCTTTGAAGGAAAAATCATGTCTGTCGAACACACTGCGAATGACTGCTCGTGGCGCGTGCCATGATGCAAGCACACTATTGTAATTTGCAAACTTGTCGATGACGAAGGCCAAGAGGTGCACTATCGCCTCACCTAATTCTGAGCCTTCGGCCTTGAGAACCTCTTCGCGAAGCCTCCGCAACTCTTCCATTAACACACCAAAGCATAGGAGCTGACGCGGCGAAAACATATCGGCCCAACGCGGCATCCCGTAGAGTCGAGGTCGCTCATCACTGGAAACCGCTGGGTATAATTCCGTGGGAACTATGTTGGCTTTCTCCCACTCGGGCCGGAGCATTGCCAGTTCTTTCTCTGCTTCATTGAGCACTTTGACGTCTCGGGGGTCTGGCGGTTGAAACGTAAGTCCCTGCGGCGTCTTGATAACCACCGCGTAGAGTGCGTTTTTCATTTCGCCCGCCTGGGCCTTTGCCTTGATGTAGTCAGCACTGATCTGTTGGTGAGTAAAAAGAGATATCCCCTTGCCATCGATATACGTTGGCTGAGGCGGCTCGTGAAGTTGGCCAGCCTTTTGGCCTATCGTCCTGATTCGGACGGACCAAGTGCGCTTGCTCCCGTCGACCAGTGGCTCGGCGACCACTACTTTCCCACCTCCCTTGGGATGGAGCAGGTGCCAGTCCGGCACGAGCGGTGTCGGAGGATGCCCCTTGGTGTCGGGGCAAGGAACTGTGCGGGCGAAGATATAACCGTCCGGGCGATCCAGCACGGCCGTCTTCGGGAAGAAACGCTCAACGCGAGCATTGAACCGTTTGCGAAGTGTCTGCCCCCACTTGCGTGCCTTGGTCCCCAGTTCGGCGCCATATCGAAACGGGTAGTCAACGGTGGCCTCGAGGACAGAACAAGCAACGGGGTTGTACTCGTTCGCCTGGGTCTTAAAGCCGAGCCGCGCGGATTCGAGGGGGATGGACCCGCCACCGGCCATGGGGTCGATTACACTTATGCTAGTTCCCCAAAGTCTGTTCGTTTCTCGGCGGAGGAGCTCAAGGTTTTCAGAGGAAAGAAAGGCTTTGAATGCCCGCTTGCAAGGAAAACCGCCTAGACGGACGCCGCTATCCATAATGCGGCGAAGCCGGACGAGTTCAGTTCCTGGAAGTCCGAATCCAAGTAATTTCTCGAACACGTCTCGTGGAAAGTTCGCAGGCAACAATGAAGCAAGAACAGCAGCGCGGGAAACGGTCAACGGTCGCCGTGCCCACCAGACGTGAAGGTAGGTGTGCGGGGCGAGGGCGCTTGCGCTCCCGCGTTCGCGCATGCACTCGACGCCAATCGCCGCCGCCGGTAACCAATCCTCAATGAGAACACGCGGCAGTTTCGCCTTTTGGCCCAGGTGCTTGGCAGAATTCTCTACAACAGCTCTGGATGTTCGGCCCGAATCCATCGTTCTACCTCGCCGCGCAGCTCTGTCGCCAGCGCGGCCATTTCTTTTGCTTCCCCGTCAGAAACTGTCCCACCCATTTCGTAGCTTGATAGGTTTCTTTTCTTCCTAAAAGCGTCCAGCTTTTGAATAAGTTTCCCTTCGGCCTTGATTGAATATTCGAGGGATTGGAACACGCGGTAATGATGTGAGTCGCGAGTGGCGCGATAGCCCGCAGCAGCGAGTGCAGCGGTGGCTGCTTGCAATGCAGCATTGTAGGCGATGGCGAAGCTCCAATCCGCATCCAAGCCTTTGGCCTGGCAAGCATGCAGGTCGCGATCCACAAGACCCAGGAGATTCTTGATTTCCTCGCGACTACTTTTGTGCTCGGTCAGCCACCCGTATTGGACCCAATCGCGCAAGCTCATGCTCATTGCCAATTACAAAGACTTTTTCGTCTTTTAGCACACTGGAAAGAAAGTGATGGCGCGCCTTGAGTTTCAACTTGAACTCCAAGGGCGAATAGACCGTGGGATTGATCTCACGTCCAAGGATTCTCTGGGCGGGTCCCAAAACCGAGACAACGTCGCCGAAGCTCACATCACCGATCACCATCAAATCCACATCGCTCCCGCCTTTCTGCTTGAATCTGGCTACAGAACCATAGATAAACGCCACCTTGATGTGATCAGCCAGGGGCACAAGGACGTCGCGCAGGACATCAGCAGCCCCGGCGGTCTTGACGGCAAGGCTCTTTAGCTCTGTGAAGAGCGGGCACTCTGGATTAGCCTGGTAGTAAACCTGGTTTCCGCGGGCCGTGCGCCGGAGAATCCCTGCCTCTGTAAGCCTCTTGACCTCCCGCTGAACCGCTCCCAGGCCGAGCCCGCCTGAACGGACCAGTTGACGCAGATAATAGGCCTCGTCGGGGTGCCCGTAGAGCAATCCCAGAATGGCGCGCCGCGTCTGGCCAAAAAGGGCAGTAGAGAGGTTCGAAGTGGAAGTCGCTGTACTCATATTGGATACAATTGTAACCAATTCGGTTACGCCAGGCAAGCTAGAAACTCGCAGCGTTTTCTCCCTAGAACAAATAACCCCACCCGAGGCCATGCGGGATGTCGAGCGGGGAGCAAATTAATATCCTTAATAGGAAAGCCGTATGGCATGCCAAGGGTTTTCACTTGACCGCCTCAACTAAAATGCGAAGCGCCCGCACCGCTCGCTTACCCTTGCTGTTCGTCATCAAACCGGACCACCAAGCTGCTTCTGTCCCATCCGCGTGCTGAAGGTTTGTCGCGGCACGATGAAGGCGCTCGGCATTGCGGAGGCCGGACGCCACCAGCGCATAGCAAGCCGCGCGCGCGCCCCAGTCTTCGTCCAGCGGGTGAAAAGGGCCAGTGGTGAGCTTGGTCGCAGGACCCGATGTGGCACGCACTGCCGCACGCAGCAGTGGTGTTCCCGCCGTGAACGCGAGTGGAGAGATGGCACCAATTTTGTTGAGTTTTTCCTGCCGGGTGGCGGTGAGACTACGGCGGTAGAGGATGGCAGCATCCCCAGCGCGGCGACGGACAACCCTCAAGGCGAATGAAGCTTGGCGGACTTTCAAGAATTTCCTTTCTCAGGCTTGTCGAACGTGGCTTGGACATCAATACTATCAGCAGCGTCTTTGGAAAGCTTTTCGAGAATATCCTGCATGTCGTCGCGCCCTTTGCCAAAGTCCAATTGAAGAGCTGTCTCAAAGGAACAGCCTTCCCCCACGGCATTAAAGATCGTTTGCCCCACCGTAAGAGGTTTAAGTGGGTGGGTCGGCTTCAGATCATTGGCCAGGAAGTTGACGTTGCCGCCATCTTTTAGGTTTCCGCTGGCACTCACCGAAAGGGACAGCGCCTCCGCTCCGAGCGGTTGCGCGAGCGTCATCAACTGGGCAGCCTCCGCCGGCTTGTGCGCGACGAGCCGTAGGTGAAGTAACGGTCGCTCTGCCGCATATTTCAAAATCTGTTCCCAGGTAAATGCCTGGACCTGAGTCAAGGAAGGAGGTGGCGGAGGCGGAAAATCCGGGCCAGTGTCAGCCGTCTCGCCGGGACCTGAAGGCTTTTTGACCGCGTCTACGGTCAGCCATTGCTTCGCAAAGGTAGAATCAGTTCGAGTTATTTCAACGTCAGCGTTCAACGAAAGCGATGTCAGCGTGTCCGGCATGCGCCGCCGCTTGCCCTCCGGCCCGGTGACGCAACCTTTCGCATCATAGGCATTGGCAGTAGACAATCGGACCACTAACTTGCCTTCACCGAGAGATTTCAGAATGGTCTGGCGCACCACCCCGCCATCAGGAATCAGGCGTAAGCCCGGCGCGCTTAAAAACCTCTCGTGGACCGCCTTGGCTGTGAACACGTGCGGTTTATCAGGTATCGGGGTGGTGCCAGGGAGCACATCTTTCAGAAACAGGTTCACGTCCAAGCAATCGCCAGGTTCGTAGACCTGTTTCTTTTGGGTCAGGAACTCATTCACGCATTTCTGCCCCTGGGCCTTCTGGAGAATGTGCTCTTCGGGTACTTGATACTTCTCTTCAATCGGGGCGACATTGCCGCCTGGAAACACCACGCGATCAAAAGCCCGGCACGCTTGCAGCCGGCTCTGCTTTTGAAGTTCGGGTTTAACCCGTTGAAGTTGTTCACGAACAAGCTTCGCGGATTCCCCGGTCTTATGGTCACGCTCAATGGCCTCCGCGGCCATCAATCTCTGGGCGCGGTCGATTGCGTTGTTTAAGGAAGTATCGGTGGCCGTTACCGCGAAGATTGCATTGCGAAATCGTCTAGGCAGGGGAGCCTTGGGGTCGCTGTCATCTGAGTACATACAAACTGACTTCGCCAACTTCTCGTTTTCGCAGAGCACCAACTGCAAATCGGTCGACTCCTGGACCTGGCGGGCGCTCGCTGGCCAGGGGGCCAACTTGAAAACGGGACCAGTGAAGTAACCCTGTGCTTCAGAAAGAACCCTGCTTTTTGCATCCTCAATAGAGATGTCGGACTTCTTCTCGTCAATCTGTCGGATGATATTGGGTTCGTAGCGGAACTGCGATCCGCGGCCGCTCGCCATCGGATAGGTGTGCCAGCAAACTCCCGCTAAGCGGTCCAATGCCTCTCCAGGCTCGGTGCCTGCCTCGTCCGGCCTCAAAACCGCCAAGGCAGCTTCTGAAGGATCAAGGCCGGCGTTCGGTTGCAGAGGAAGGCTTTCGAGTAACAATGCCGAAGCCACGCGAGTGTGAATTCCACGAGGACTTTCGCCGTCAAGCTCCTTCGCATGTTTTTCAATATCGGCTGAAATGGCGGCCTTGAAGTTATCGCGGTTGAGTCGACTCAGCAAATCGGCCTGGACGCGGGGGCTCGACCAATTAACTTCACCTGCCGAGATCAGCTCGTGATCTTGTTCTGAATCCCAGACATCTCGAATGATCCTGGCGAATAAGCGCAGGACACCCCGGCTCTTCTGAAAATCTTGGAGGGCTCCGAGGCGGTCCTGTGCCGTGTCTAGCAGGCGCGGGTGGAACGGATAGCATTCCACAATTCGCTTTGCGTAATCGGCGCCAGAAGCAGCCGCCGGCAACGCGCCCGGGGAATCTTGAGCGACTCGCTGGTACAAACTGTGGTAGGTGGCTGAGGCTGCCTGTGCGGTTGCGGGGATTACACTCTCAAAGAGACGCCGGACAATGACCCTAGCAGCTTCACTTCCTACAGGGTCAAAATCCGTCATCTTCTTCCCGAGCACTTCATGCAAGCTTGTAGCCGCCGCAGTGAGGTCCGCAAGTTTCGCCGATTCTTTCGCGTAAGCAGCTTGACCAGCAGTGTCAGTGACGACAAGCACAGTCTGTGGCCGTTTACTGACCACCGCGTTCAGCGAATTGAGGAAGCCTAGCAGGTTTCCTTGCCCGCGCTCAGAGAGCTTGGCCATGTAGATGACGAGTTCGTCAAGAAGGATCAGTACCGGCCCTTTGGGAAAAGCAGCTTCAATCTGAGCATCACTTGGAGATGCTTCAGGATCGTCCGCCTTGCCCAAACTCTTAAGAGCTTTCTCTCCCCCCAGCCGGTAAAATATTTCTCCCCACAAGCTACGTACCTTTAGGGCGCCGTGAGACGCAAACTGGGGGACCCCGGCCTTCCCGGAATCAACCGCAACCGGGACAACACTCTTTGGCCGACCTGCGGCCGGAAGCAACTCCGTCCCGATGGAGGGATCAGCAATGCGTTTTGACAGATGCCATAACGCCATGAGCGTGTGCGTCTTGCCGCCGCCGAAGCCCGTGCTGAGCCGGATAGTCGCTCCGCCTTCTTTCGGATTAGCTAAACGGGCAAAGACGGCCTCTACGACCTTGCACAACTGCTGGGCAGGGTGGGTGTTGTGAAAAAATACTTTGGCGTCGGAGTAGACCTTCGGGGCATTGCCGGCGACGAGGTCACCAAAGTCAGCCGCGAAGATTGTGTCGTTGAGGTCGCCTTTGAGGACCTCTTTGCGAGGCTTACAGCCGGAAAAAACTCCCATTCGTGGTCCCCCTCATCGGTCTGTTTGAACCGACGGGATGTAGCTTTCGTGGCCCATAAGAATACCAAATTCCAAACAGGTGATTCAGATGGAAGAGAGTATAACGTATGGAGCGGCCGCCTTTTTAGTAAATTGAATCGATTTGGGGCTTGCCGAGCAACTTCGGCAGAAACCGGCGGCAGGTGAAAGCACCGACCTTCGCTAGCCACTGCGCACCGTACGCGGCCTTCCTAGCACTAGTTTGTCGTCTTAAAATCTCAGGATGGGCACTGCGATAAGAGGAGAGTGGCAAGCCATCTCGAAAATCCGACACTGAACTGACGGCCCAGGTCTATAATTTGGATTCCGCGCCAGGTACAAGTCCGTCAAGTTGAATACATTTTCTGAAGCTTCGCCAATCCAACTTGTCGTTGGCACTCCCGGCAGAATCCGGACTCATTGTCACGCCGCGGAAGCGGCCGGTGACAATTCCGGCACCAGCGCAGTTCACGTTCCTCGATTTTGATGTCCGGATAAGTGCTCCGAATGTAGGCAATAACCGCTTTCTGTACAAATTGGTTGATGCTCGTTTGGTCTCGCAGGGCTGCGGCCACGATGACGTGTTTTAGCACGGTGTCGAACCGAACAAGCGATTGCTTAGTGAAGTCTCCGTCAGGCTCACTCATACGCACTCCTCTTATGGCAACATATGATGACTATAGTGTGTCACTCTTTAGTCGTCAACTGACAAATGATGCCTAGTCATGCGGAGGCTAGACAGGGCAGACGGAGCCGAGGGCGGCCGAACCCCAGAGCAAGCTTTGGGTGTCATTCTGCGGAGAATTCGGCTCATGAGAAATTTGTCGCAGCAAAGTCTTGCAGACTTGAGCGGCTATCACCGGACGTATATCGGTCTGCTAGAACGTGGCCAAAAGAGCCCGTCGCTCCGCACGATTTGGAATATCGCAACAATCCTCCAAGTACAACCATCTGAAATTCTGAAACGAGTCGAGCACCTCGTTGCGCCGATCCGAGGTTCAGAAGGGGTGGGGTACATCCGCGGAGCTGAGCGGGTCGACAAGGAGACCTTGCGTTAAGTTCAGGAACGACGGTGCGGCGGAGATGCGCAATCGCAGACGCGGGGCTTTGCCCCGGAAAGCCTCAAAGACGCCAGGACACCATAAGGCCAGGCCCCTTACCGCGCTGGTGGCCAATCTCAATCGACTTGCGCAGCAGCAAGACGAAACGAGAATGTTCAAGTCTAGAGGAATTAGAGCACCCGAATTCATCACGCCTGAACTCATTGCCTATCTTGTGAACATTTCTCGAAAAATAGATCTGGCCAACGGGAACAATCAGTGTTGGCGAGGGCTTTCATGGATCGCGTCGCTAGGGTCTGGGATGCCCTATGGTGTCCTGAATGACCCAAAGGACGTCGCACAGCTCATAAACCTCAGGGGAGTTTTCGACCACGTCCCACAGGAGACCTGGAGAAAGATTGATAATTTCCTCCAAACTCGGGCGAAAAGAGCCGTGGCTGCCATTAGAGGCATCCTTGGCGCTAAACTCGGCAGACCCCCTGATTTGCGCAAGGGAATCCTATGGTCCCTTGGTGCTGACCTTCGGCGAGCTCGATATTCATGGGAGAAAATCACCAGAGAGCTTGACCCGAAAGGCTATAAGAAAGATCGCAAATATGCAATGGACCGCATGCGCCTCGGGGTAACGAAAGTTTTGCGAGGGAAATAACACGGGCTTTGCGAGTTAAATCGGCCCACAATTTACTCGGTGAGTTAATTCTCCCTACCTTTCATTCTCTACCTAGTCATCCTTAAAAGAGATATACCTTCTGTGCGCGTTCACACGCGCAAGGAGGCCTCAGTTGCAAACTGAAAAACTATTGATAAGCAAGAAGGAGGCAGCGAATTTATTGTCGCTGAGCGTTCGGAGCCTGGAATACCTCATTCAAAATGGGGAACTGACATCTCGCCGCGTTGGCCGGCGAGTTTTGATCCCGCGCCAAGCACTTGAACAATTCGCCCGGCGCGATCACCAAACAAAACCAACGGAGGAATCTAATGCCTAATGAGAGCGTTGAATCTCGTCCGTACCCACTGCTGCAAGCGTTGCTTGAACAGAAGGGGCTGCGACTCCTGGGAATTTACAATGTCCAGGATGCCGCGATGATTTTTGCGGTCAGTAAGCGGACGATTCAGGAGTGGGTCCGCGACGGAAAGATCACCGCTCGACCCTTACCAGGTCATGGCAGGTTCTTGTCTGATGACTTAGAAGACCTGCTGCAGAAGACCCAAAGGGGGCCGAAATGATGGCGACCAAGTTTCTTAACACGAGGCGAAGAGTGTGCAGAAAATTCACTACTCAAAGTGACGTTGGAGAAGCAGCGTATTTACGACATAAAGTGCGCAATATTTCGCGAATAGGTATCCGACTTCGTCTCTCAAGCACTTTGTGTGCCTTATTGAGCTTTTTAGCGCTCTTTATATGCATTCTGCCTAACAGATACAAGGTTTATCAAGCTCCACTTAAGCATATCGGAGGTGCACAGTGATGGTATCAACTTCCAAACTCTTCCACGAACCTCGCAGCGTTGCATTACCCCTCAATATATCGTCCCAGCCGTTGGAATCGCTGCAGGATTTACTCGACGCGGTCAAGCAAAATGAGCCTGACCGAGCGCAACTGGTCAGAATGCTCATGGCGACCGCCGGCCACATTTGTCTGCACCTCGGAGAACCACCTGAGAAGATTAAGCTTCGCGCGCTCCTTGGTGTCAGACCCGGGCTACTCGCCTACCTGCGAGAGAGAGGCTACAAGCGTAATTCAGTACGGTCGTATGCCAATTATCTCCGAATCCTCTTTCGGAAAGCCAAGGAACTCGGTTGGAGCATATGTTCACCACAGATTATGGAGGCCTGGGAGGAAATGTTTAGCGGCGTTCGAAAGATAAAAGGCTGTGTGGGAATCGTCCGTTATTCTCTTCAAATGGGCAAGGCACCCGCTCAGTTCACTGAAGCTGACTTGGCCGACTGGGCCGAAACCAATATTCGCGCGGGACGACGACTCCACTATATCCGGGAAGTCCAACGTAACTTCAAGAAATACATCTTCGAACGAGGACTCAGTTCAGGCCTGCCAAATCTACAATTTAGTGCGGCTCGGCGGGGCTACGGTATACCGATGGCAGACTTTCCTCAGGCGCTACGCAAGCAGATTATTGACCTAATTGCCTGGAAGACGGCCCGCTTTAGTTTGGGAAGACCTGCCAATTCCAAACACCGTCCTGTAACAGCGGCAATGATGGTGAATCACTTCTCTCGACTCTTTGGCTTTCTGAGCAACGTCAAGGGAACGCCGGTTAACGATCTCCGAAAGATGTTGGGCAAGAATGAGGTTAGCAAGTATATCGAGTGGGCCTTGAATGAACGAACTATGAAGAGCCGGACGCTTCGGATCTTTCTCGCCACGCTTCGAGGATTACGCCACTATCCGCTGTTCCCTAAAGACAGTCTGAACTGGGTGTTGGACTTGGGAGCACAATTGCCGGAAGATTCGGAGGCGCACATAAGTGAATCGAAGGCTCGGAAATGGGTGCCATATGACGTCTTAGCCCAGCTTCCAGATGAAATTTTACGAAATCTCACCCGATCTGAAAACCGCCACGAAGTGTCTGCAGCCGCCGCTGTGCGTGATGCACTCATGATCCGATGGCTGACAATACTTCCATGGAGACAGCGCAACATCCGCGAATGCAAGTTGTTGCCATTCTCACAAGGTGGAAACCTTTGGAAAGAAGAAATCCCACACTCGCCGATTGCGAAGCCGCGATGGGCGGAGGAAGCACTTCGCGACAACCCGCATATGTTATTTTGGCAATTCTCTTTTCGCCCTGAAGAGACAAAAACAGGCAACATCATCCGATCGTTTTTACCGTCGCAATTAATTCGGCCCCTGGAAGAATACATCGAACGCTACCGCCCAAAGTTTGTGAAAGGAGACGACCCGCATGCTCTATTCTTGAATCAGCATGGACGTCCCTTCAACACGAGGACACTTGAAAGTTTAGTGTGGGATGTTACCTATAGGTATACCGGTCACCGGGTAAATCCGCACCTCTTCAGGGACATCTTTGCGGTCAAGTGGCTGGACGACCGTCCGGAAGACTACCTTACGTTATCGAAAATTCTGTGGCACCGGAACATCCAAACCACCCTTCGCATCTACGGCCGATACTTCGATGAGTCACACGGTGCCCGACGAGTGGAAGAATGGCTTGAGCTGCGGGACGCGTCACGTCGAGAAATGAATCATGGGTCTGAGAAGTATTCGGGCCGAGCCCCGAGTCTCACGGGGCCAATGTCAGAAGATGAGAAATGGCGATGAAATCCCATCGCGGCATCTTCGAGAAACTTCTTGGATCTGGCGAATGGTGGATTCGTTACGCGCTTGCAAATGGCAAGATTCGCCGCGAGAAGGCGGGCTCAAAATCGGCTGCCATTAAGTTGTACCGGAAACGTAAGATGGAGATCTTTGAGGGAAAGAAACTCCCTCAGCCTCGCCAGCGGCTTGTGACCTTTCGGGAAATCGCCCTCGATGTGTTGACGTATTCACGCACTCATCACCGTGAACGCACCCACTACGTGGCCGGATGCCAGGTGAAGAGGTTCATTGACCAGTTCCGTGATACACCCGCGGATCAAATAACTCCGCAACGCCTGATGGAGTTTCTCGCGGGCAACACAAAAACGAAGGCTACCTACAACCGCTGGCGTTCACTGCTGAGCCTCACTTACCGATGGGCCATTGAGAATGGAAAGGTCAGTCTGAATCCCATTCACAAGGTTCCCCGGCACAAGAACGAAGACAATAAACGGACGCGCTTCTTAAAGCCTGATGAAGAGGTGCGACTTAGGAAGGTAATTCGCAAGCACTGGCCGGAGGAGGAACCGATTCTTGACCTTTACCTCCACACCGGACTTCGTGGCGGAAACCTCTTCGACTTACATTGGAAAGACGTAGACCTGGAGTTGGGGCTCCTCGAAGTGTTGGAAACCAAAGGAGGAAAACCCTTGTTCTTGGAGATCAACAGTGCTGCACGGCGTGCCTTCGATACGCTCAAATCACGCCGCCCGTTACCCTCGACAGCCGACGAGCATGTCTGCCCAAGTGGGTATCGTCATTTCACGAAGTGGTTCAAGAAGGCTTTGAGCCAAGCCGAGATTCAAGACTTCCGCCCTCATGACCTTCGCCACACGTTTGGCTCACGCTTAACTATGCGTGGCGTACCTCTGAGGACGATTCAGGAGCTCATGGGCCATCGGGATATCGCTACCACTTTACGATACAGCCACCTTTCGGATGCCCATCGACGGGCGGCAGTAGAGGAGCTAGTTTCTATGACCATATCAACTTCTAATTTCGCAAAGTCCTGGAGATTGCCGAACGCGGTCGCGATCAGTCGCAGTGTGCCCGGCTATTTCAAGGGCCATCGCTATCTGACCCTCGCGCCAGACCGCACCATCTTGAAACTCGCCGACCCGGTAGTGTTCGACCGCGTCTATGGCCAGCAACTGGCGGCGCTCAATCCCCAGAAAGTGCACAGTGAACTCGTGGAGCTGGCCGGCGAAGACGCGGTGCTTCTGTGTTGGGAAAGTTTCAACGTCCGATGCCACCGGCGCATGGTTGCGGAGTGGCTGGAGAACGCTCTCGGCGTAGAAATTCCAGAGTTGGGTCACACGCGATCTGAGTCGATTGCGTACCGACTCCAACAAGGCAAACCCGGCGCGAAGAAGGAACCAGCAACCGGCACCCTGTTTCCAAGCGAACCAACTGATACCCAAACTGAAACCAGCCCCAAAACTCGTGCCTCGCACGACAAGCTGATTGTGATGTAAGGTCTTTCTCTTATACCGGGAGAGGGTTGGCTGGGAGGCAGGGCATCGAACCTCGATGTGCAGATTTCTCGTCTGCTTTTGGTATTACAGCATCCGCTGTTTAGTGACGGTCCGCACAGAACCGGTCCGACGCGACCTTCGATTGCCTAACTATGCTACCTCAACGGGTAGGCCGTTTTCCGTCAACTTAGAAGTTTTCCTAGGCACCGGGGCTAGGACCGCGGATTGTGACTTCTAATTAGTCCGTAGACACGTGTAGTGCATCATAATTTTCGCGTCACTAGTTCGCATTTACGACACAGGTAAACGCTCGGCATGTCTTTAAGCCCTTGGGTAGCGCTGAAATACGCACAACTCGCTAACCCGCTTTCACTCTGTCCGGACAATCACACATTGCGCGGTCGCATGACCGAGCGATACCGCGCTCTTAGGGCAAGATCGAGGATGGAAGTTTTACGGCAAATGTGTCGCAAAAGCGGTGGGCCCGAGCGTGAAGGGCCTCCGCCAGGCACGTGGTATACTGGACACCCAGAAAGGAAGCGAAACCCCGAAACAAGCGAGGTCAGTCCATGCGCAGGGAGCCCGATCAAGAACACAAAGTCGACTCCGCTTTCAATAAAGCGCTTCAGATTATCAGGGACGCGGCAGACCGCGGCGCCACCAACCTAGACCTCTCGAAATGCCAGCTCACATCGTTGCCGCCCGAAATCGCCCTGCTCAGGGACTTGACGAGTCTCTACCTCCAAGAAAATCAGTTCACATCACTGCCCACTGAAATCACCCAGCTTAAGAACCTTACGGTGCTCTACGTTTACCGCAACCAACTCACCTCGCTGCAGCCTGAAATTGCCGAGCTCAAGAATCTGATGGTCCTCTATGTCTCCGAGAACCAACTCACCAGCTTGCCACCTGAAATCGCTCACCTCAAGAACCTGACTGAGCTCTACCTTTACGGCAACCGACTAACATCGTTGCCGCCTGAAATCGGCAAGCTCAAGAACCTGACGGTCCTGTCCGTCTGGGGCAACCAACTCTCCTCTCTGGCGCCTCAAATCGCCCAACTCACGAACCTGACGACGCTTAAGCTCTCGAGCAACCGGCTCACCTCGCTACCGCATGAGATTGCCCTACTCACGAGTCTGACCGAGCTTGACCTTAGGAGCAACCAACTCGGCCCACTGCCGCCTGAAATCGGCCATCTTGCGAAGCTCGAAAAGCTTGAGGTCGACGAGGATTCACTTACTGACCTTCCTCCTGAAGTCGTCAAGCAAGGCACGAAGGCCATACTGGCGTACCTGAAGGCCCAGGCCGAGGCGAGCCAACGGCAATGGGTTTCCAAGCTCCTACTGGTTGGCGAAGGTGGAGCGGGCAAGACCTCGCTACTGCGCGCCCTTCGCGGCGAACCCTTCAATCCTCAAGAAGGGACCACGCACGGCATCACGACGGAGTCTCTCCTGCTCAGGCATCCCGAGCTCGAAGGCACGACCATGCAGCTCAACACCTGGGACTTTGGCGGGCAGCAAATCTATCATGCGACGCATCAGTTCTTCCTCACAGCGCGCTCGCTGTATCTAGTGGTGTGGAACGCGCGCCAAGGGTTCGAGCAGGGCAGGCTGTATTACTGGCTGGATACTATTCAGGCGCGCGCGCCGGAATCCCCGGTGCTCCTGGTGGCCACCTGCACGGAGGACCGCCCTGCGGACCTGCCCCTGAGTGAACTGCAGAAGAAGTATCCCCAAATCAAGGGCAGTTTCTCCGTTAGTAATCGCGACGGAACGGGAATAGGCGCGGTGCAAGAGGCCGTTGCCAAGGTTGCGGGGGCGCTCCCCCTGATGGGAGAGCGCTGGCCGGCCGCATGGCTGCGCGCCGCAACGGAAGTCCGGTCCGAAAACGCGAACTCCATTTCCGCGCCAGCATTTCACGACCTACTTAGGAAACACAAGTTGAACGCTGAGAACCAGCAAGTGCTCTCACGCTGGCTGCACGAGCTGGGTGACATCGTTTACTTTCAGGATGATCGCGAGTTGAACGATGTGGTACTGCTTCAACCCGACTGGGTGACTGCCACTATCTGTCAAGTTCTGGATAGCGATGTGGTGAACAAAGAGATGGGGGTGCTGACCCGGGAGTGCATGGAGGAAATCTGGGAAAGTCTCGACCGAAACATGCGAGACCATTTCCTCCGCCTCATGGAAAGATTCGACCTATCCTATCGCACGTTGGAGGACCGTGAAATCAGCATCGTGGTAGAGCGGCTGCCGTGGGAGCCCCCAGCGTACCAGGAGGCTTGGCAAAGCGTCCGCACGGGCCCAAATTGCAAACAGGTATCCATGAAGTTTCAATTCGGGTCTACGCTGCCGGCGGGGCTGCCCACTTGGTTCATCGCCCGTTCCCACCGCTTTACCACCCGTACCCACTGGCGGCAGGGCGCGTTGTTTGCTGACGGCCCCTCCAGGGAACATCTTGCCCTGGTGCAAGCCGACGCTCATGAACGGAGTATCAGGTTGACCGTGCGCGGACCGGCGCCGCACAACTTTTTCGCCCTCTTGCGCGACGGTCTAGAACTGACGATTGCCCGCTTTCCGGGGTTGCCGGTCCAACGTCTGGTACCTTGCCCTGGGCACAACGGGGAGCCGTGCACGTATGAATTTGACTTTGCCAACCTCGATCGGGCGATTAAGCTAGAAAAGCCAGTAGAGAGATTTCAGTGCCCCGTGGGTCTAGAGATGGTTTCTGTCGCGGGCTTGCTTTTCGGGATTCACTGGAGCGTCCAGGACCGACTGCTGAACCGGATCGACCATTTGCAGGACCGAGTGTTAGGCCGGATTGACCAGTCGGAAGAAACTGCTGTGGCTCGGCAGCGGGAGGCGATGACTGAACTCAGGGAACTGCGCGAGCTTGCGCAAAGAGAATTCCTGAATGCGTTCCGGCGCGACCAGGTGAATGTGGATTCGCAATGCCCGAATGTCTTCGTGCTGACCGCGAGTGGATCGGGGGCTATTCTACAGACGCTGAGCGGTCCGAAAGGCAAAAGCATGTTGGCGGAGTGGGGTGACAAGGTGGTTGGCGCCAAGCTTGAGCTGCGGCTTTGCTGCCAGAAGCCCGGGGCTTGGCATCCCGTGGACGAGCCCTATCAGCTTCGAGCGCATGCGGAGTGGCTTCAACCGCTCGCGCCGTACCTTCAGCGCATGGTTTCGGTGCTGAAATACGCCGCCCCGCTTGCCGGCGCCGCTCTCCCCGCGGTTGGCCCAGCAATGGGCTTAGCATCGGAAGCGATCCAGAAGCGCTTCAAGGACGACATCGAGTTCACGAAGACGCTGGTTGAGAAGCTGCCGGAATTCGAGGAGTCCGTTCTACCCAGGGGCGAGGCACGCTTGGCGGAACTCGCCGGGGCAATGCGGGCCGAGGGCGCGGAGTTGCGCGCCTTGCGTCGCTTCTTAGACCAGCTCGATCCCAGTCATGCTTGGGGCGGCCTGAGCCCAGTCTGGACTCCTGAGGGACATTGCCTCTGGCTCTGCCAAGAACACGCATCGGCATTTAGGAATTAGTTGAGGGAAACGATGCAAACAGTGGATGAAGCGCGGGGAAGAACACCCATTTATTGTGCGTGCCGTGGTCCGTCTCACTCGTGAGGTCGAGGCGGCGTCGCACAGAGGGAGGGCGACGTAAAGTCCCGGTCACGGCCCCCCAGCCGCGCAAGACACTACCCCCAGGGGCCGGGCACGCTGCGCAATAAAGCGACAGCGGCGGGTGCACCCTGCCATCGAAAATTGACACGGTTGATGCTATGGCGAGGCAAAGTCGCCCGTACCTCGGGAGCTGGCGCACACTTTGCATTGCATGTCCTCTGCCAGACCAGTCGGCCTACGATTTAGTTAGAGACGAGCATATAAAAATCGATATGTACGCTGCCCGAAATTATTCGATTCTTTCACAACTTGCGATCGCCTTGACTGCAAGTCGGCAAACCGGATATGTGGCTGACGCTCTGAGCGAATCTTTTCCCCTTAAGCTAGTGCCGGAAAATCTGAGTTAAGTTCAAAAACCAACTGACACCCAAACTGACACCAGCCCCCAAGCTCGTGCCTAGCTCGATAAGCTGAATGGGATATAAGGTCTTTCTCTTCTGCCCGAAAGGGGTTGGCTGGGAGGCAGGGATTCGAACCCCGATACGCAGATCCAGAGTCTGCAGTCCTACCGTTAGACGACCTCCCAACAAGCGACCG
>JBGPCF010000003.1:0-112420 GCA_041481635.1 Terriglobia bacterium
CGAGGCCACGCTGCCGAAGAACTATCCAAGCGAAAATGTAAAAGACTACCTCCACTTCAAGCTGGTAGTATTCCCTGCCGCGAACGGTGTTTCGTGGCTTCGCCTCCAGTACGGTGCTCCGCTTTGGCTGCTGCTCGCCACCGCAGGACTGGTTTTGTTGATCGCCTGCGCCAACCTTGCCAATCTGCTGCTGGCGCGGGGCAGCGCGCGCGAAAGGGAGCTCGCCGTGCGTTTGGCCCTGGGAGCGTGGCGCAGCCGCCTTCTCCGGCAACTGATGGTTGAGAACCTGCTGCTAGCGGGGCTAGGAGCGGGACTCGCTTTCTTTCTGGGTCGAATGCTGAGTAAATTCCTTGTCACCTTTCTGAGCACTCAAGGGAGCGAACTGTCACTCAATTTGAACTCCGATTGGCGTGTGCTGGGTTTTGCGGCAGGAGTCGCCATCTTCACTTGCTTATTATTCGGGTTAACACCCGCTTTGCGCGCCACCGCAATTGCACCGTCTGAGGCGATGAAGGCAGGCAGCCGCGGCTTGACGTCGGGCCGGGAGCGGTTCGGCTTGCGCCGCTCGCTGGTGGCGACGCAGGTGGCTCTCTCGCTGGCCCTCGTGATTGTAGCCCTCTTGTTTTCTCGCAGCTTGGCAAACTTGGTCAACTCGAGTCCGGGCTTACGGCAGAATGGCATCCTGGTCGCCCAGTTTGACCTTTCGCGTCTCAAGTTACCCGTCGAGCGACGCCAGGCCTATAAGAGGGAATTATTGGACCGCCTAAAGACGATACCGGGAGTGAGCTCGGCGGCTGAGGCAAGCCTGATTCCCCTGAGTGGTAGCGCAATTGACAATGCAGTTTGGAACGAAGGGTCGGATCGGGCGCACGGAATCGAGGCCGATTTTAACAAGATTAGCAAAGACTATTTTAGGACCTTTGGGATTCCCCTCATTGCAGGGCGGGACTTCGACGATCGCGATACTCCCACGGCCCCGAGAGTCGCGATAGTCAACCAAGCTTTTGTCCGTCAGCTTGGGCTTGGTTCGGATGCAGTGGGTAAACGGTTCCGAAGAGAAGCCACGCCGTCTGAATCAGAAGCCGTGATTGAGATCGTCGGCGTGGTCCGCGACTCGAAATACAGGGACATCCACGCGGGTTACCCTCCTACCGCCTTCCTCCCGACTTCTCAGGATTCGAAGCCCGATGCATTCGCCCAGATTCTCATCCGTTCCGACGCACCGGTGGCCGACCTGACCGCGAGACTGCGAGGAGCGATCGCACAGATCAGCCCGGAGATTACCAGCGACTTTTGGGAATTCCGAACCATGATCCACGACAAGCTTCTGCCGGAGCGCCTGATGGCGCTGCTCTCGGGTTTCTTCGGTTTGCTTGCTGGCGTGCTCGCAGCGGTCGGCCTCTATGGCGTTGTCTCGTACACGGTCGAGCGGCGGCGCAACGAAATCGGCATCCGCATGGCGCTTGGCGCTGGTCAACGAGATGTGCTTTGGATGGTATTCCGCGAAACGCTCTGGCTGGTCCTGGCGGGGATTGCGTTCGGGCTGCCCTGCGCCATGGCAGGCGCCCGGCTAGCGGGCAGTTTGTTGTATGGGCTTGAGCCCTATGACCCAGCCACTATGAGCCTTGCGACGCTAATGATACTTGCGGTGAGCGCTCTGGCGGGGTACCTCCCTGCCCGCCGCGCAACGAAGGTCGACCCCATGGTGGCGCTACGGTGTGAATGATGTCATTGAGTGATTAGGAGATCGTGATATTGAGTTAATGAAGCGGAAAACTGGAACTGGAAAATCGAAACTGGAAACCTGAAACGCAGGTGCATGGACCATTTTCTAATTTCCATTTTCCAATTTTCAGTTTCCTCTTTTGGTGATTCGCTATGGATAGGTTCAGTGAAATGTGGCGGCGCATTCAGATGATGGTGCGGCGGGACAAGTTCGACCGCGACCTGGAAGAAGAAATGCAGCATCACCTGGCCATGATGACGCAGTCACACGGTGCCCAGGGAATATCGGAAGAAGAATCAAATTTTGTCGCGCAGCGCGAGTTTGGCAACACGCTTTTGTTGCGCGAGAGGAGCCGGGATATGTGGGGATGGACTTGGTTCGAGGATCTATCCCAAGACATTCGTTATGGCCTGCGCATGCTGGCCAGGAACCCGGGGTTCGCCCTGGTGGCAGTTCTCTCGCTGGCTTTGGGAATCGGAGCCAACACCTCGATCTTCACCTTAATTAATGGCGTACTCCTGAAGCCCCTGCCCGTTCGTGACCCGCAGCAACTCGTCTCCTTCGGCAAAGCTTACGGCGCAGGGGTGATCGGCGGAATCGATCCGGGGCCTTTGGATTTGTTTTCTTACGACTTCTACAAGCGGATCAAGGATGAGAGAGCGTCCTTCCAGGACATCTGTGCATTTTCGAGCTTCACAACCCGGGTCTCTGTTAGGTTGAGTGGCTCCTCCGTGGGCCCCGCGGACCAGGCCATCAGCCGGCTGGTTTCGGGAAACTATTTTAGAGTATTTGGCGTGAACGCCATCATGGGTAGAGAGATTACGCCCCAGGACATCGACGCGCCGGGCCGCAATCCTGTGGCGGTTATCAGCTACCGTTACTGGCAGCGGAAGTTCTCGGGCGATCCCGGCGTAGTGGGTAAATCGATCGTCGTGAATAGCACGCCCTTCACGGTGATTGGGGTCACACCGGATGGTTTTTTCGGTGAATCCGTTGACCCTGACCCGGCCGAGATGTGGCTCCCCCTCACCATGCAGCCACAAGTCATGCTCAGGCCGTCGCTGCTCGATCCCCACGGACCTTACTGGCTTCACCTGATGGGCAGGCGCGTCTCGGGCAGCAATTTGAAGCAGACACAGGAGTGGGTGAACCTCCGCCTTCGTCAATACATGATCGATCAGCAAGGAACAAAAATCACCCCGGAAGACAAGCACACGATCCAACAGATGTATGTGGAATTGCTTCCCGGCGGCCGGGGCGATTCAAACCTTAGATTTGAATACTCGGCGCCTTTGGAGATTCTGATGGGCGGCGTGGCCCTCGTGCTCCTCATCACTTGTGCAAACCTGGCCAACCTTCTGCTGGCCAGGGCGATGGCCAGCGGTAAGGAAATCTCCACCCGGCTGGCGCTCGGAGCCAGCCGGTCTCGCATTATCCGTCAAATGCTCACTGAATCTCTCCTCCTTTCAGGCTTGGGAGGGCTGTTGGGCTTGCTGTTCGCCGTTTGGGGAACGCACGCCTTGATCAGTTTTGTTGCCGGCACCGCCAATTACACACCGATCGATTCAATCCCTGACGCCAGAGTGCTGGCCTTCGCACTGGGTATCTGCCTACTGACCGGAATCCTCTTCGGCCTCGCGCCGGCGCTTCGTGTCTCGAGCCCAAGTCTGGCGCCTGCGCTGAACGAAAGGTCACGGACGATGAGCAGCGGTCCAGGCAGGCCAGGCAGGATCCCGCTCCCCAAGATTCTTGTGGCGGGGCAAGTCGCGTTATCGTTACTGCTACTCGTGGGTGCAGGCCTGTTCGTACGCACTCTTCGAAATGTGGACCGCCAGAACTTCGGGTCCAATCGTTCGAATGTCCTATTGGTGACTTTCGATCCACGAATGGCGGGTTACAAGCAGGAACAAGTGCGTGGTCTTTACCAGCAAATCCTGGCCCACATGAACGCTCTTCCGGGCGTCCGGTCCGCCACCGTTTCAATGTTTCCTCCACTAAGTGGGATGAGTTGGACTGAAGAATTCAAAATTTCCGGCCACGTCGCGCAGCCGAATGAAGACATGGGTAGCACTCTGAACAGCGTAGGGCCGCAGTACTTCGAGACCGTCGGAATACCTGTGCAGCAGGGCCGTTCTATCGGACCTCAAGACACTGAAACTTCGCCCAAAGTTGCCGTGGTCAGCCAAACATTGGCTGATCATTTCTTCCCGCGCGGCAATGCCATAGGCCAGCACGTCAGTTTTTCTGATCCCGAAATAAAGGGGGATTGGGAAATCGTGGGTGTGGCGAAAGACGCGAAATACAACAGTCCCCGCGAAGATCCGAAGCGAATGATTTACCTCCCGGTGATGCAACAGTCGGGCGAGGACGCGTTTGTCGGCAGCCTGGAGGTTCTAACCTTTGGCGACCCCACGACGGTGGCGGGGGAAGTTCGCCAGGCCATGGGCGAAATCGACGGGAATTTGCCTCTCCGGAACGTCATAACGATGAATGAGTTGGTGGGGACCCGTTTCCTGAGCAAGGAAAAACTTATTTCCGAACTCAGCAGTTTCTTCGCGCTTCTCGCGTTGTCTCTGGCCTGCATTGGGCTTTACGGCGTGATGAGCTACGATGTGGTCCGCCGCACGAACGAAATTGGCATTCGTATGGCGCTGGGCGCGCAATCCAGTGGCGTCCTTTGGATGGTGATGAAAGAATCCGTCATCTTGCTGGCATTCGGTATCGCGATGGGGGTTCCAATTACGCTGGCCGCTATGCGCCTGGTCCAAAGCGAACTCTTTGGTCTTAGCTCATCAGACCCATTCACCATTGGCGCGGCCACTTTATTGATCGGGCTGGTCATCGTTTTGGGGGGCTATATCCCCGCTCGCCGTGCGACGAAAGTGGACCCGATGGTGGCGCTGCGGTACGAGTGAGGCATTGAGTGATTGGGAGATTGAGTGAATGAAGGGAAAGAATTTAGACTAGAAAGTAGAAATCAGAATTTGGAAAGCCAAGACGCGATTTCAGCGGCCATTTTCTAGTTTCCATTTTCTAATTTCCATTTTCCAGTTTCCGTCTTTTCTGGAACCATCCTCCCTCCCCTCTCGTAATCCAGAGCGTGCCCAATTCTCTGGTCGGGAGGTATTCAATGAACAAGGTCGCTGCACTGGGAAAGACACTCTTGCTCTTACCGCTCCTAGCCGCACCGATGGTTTCACTTACCGCGCAATCTGCACAAAGTGCCAATCAACACGACGAGATCTATCGCGCGATCGAGGTGAAAGACGCCGCACTCTTCGACTCATACAACAAATGCGAACTGGAGAAATTCAGCTCGTTTTTCGTGGACGACGTGGAGTTCTATCACGATCAGGGTGGGGTCACCCTCGGCAAAAAAGACCTGACCGAAAGCGTCAAGAACAACATTTGCGGCAAAGTGACCCGTGAGCTTGTTCCCGGGACGCTGGAAGTTTATCCCATCCACAACTATGGCGCGGTGGAGATGGGCGTCCATCGCTTTCACCATCCGGGGCGCGAAGACACGGAGCAGGTCGGAGAAGCGAAGTTCGTTCACCTGTGGCAATACAAAAATGGCGCCTGGAAAATCACGCGCGTGATTAGTTACGACCACCACCCGCTGCCGAAATGATGGTGTGAGCCTTTTTACCGGATCAAGTATAGCCTGGCTCCGCGCCGACTGCGCCGACTGCGCGTTGCCGATTGCTGCCGAATGCAGCTATACTGCTCGCCGCCAATTCTTGGTATGATTCCAAGACTGGCTTCAGTTGTTCGGAGGCGCCCTGATGAATCAGATTTCTCTCCGGAACGCTGGACTCAGTGTCCTGATTCTCACCACAATTTTGGCCATGCCCATTCACGGAGCCGACACCTCGACGCCGCCAGCGCCCCCGGTCGCAAAAAAGGTCCCCAGGACCACCGAAATCCACGGCTACAAGATGGTGGACGATTATTTCTGGCTGCGCGAAAAAAAGAACCCGGAAGTGAAGGCGTACCTGGACGCCGAGAATGCCTACGCGGACGCCGTGATGAAAATCACGGAGGCACTCCAGAAGCGCCTTTACGATGAGCTGTTAAGCCGCATCAAGGAAACCGACGTGGACGTTCCTTACAAGGACGGCGATTATTTCTATTACTCCCGCACCGAGGCAGGCAAGCAGTATCCCATTCGTTGCCGGAAAAAAGGCAGTGTCGACGCGCCGGAAGAAGTGGTGCTCGATGTCAACGATTTGGCCAAGGGCCAGACGTTCATAGCTCTGGGAGCCTATGATGTGAATGACGAAGGCAACCTGCTCGCCTACTCCACGGACAATACGGGCTTCCGCCAGTATTCACTCGTGGTGATGGACCTGCGCACGCACAAACTTCTTCCCGACCATATTGAGAAAACGGGCTCGGTGGTTTGGGCGAATGACAACAAGACGCTCTTCTATACGGTGGAGGACTCCGCCAAGCGCCAATACCGCCTCTATCGCCACACCGTTGGGACGACTGGGCCCGACGATCTTGTCTATGAAGAGAAGGACGAGCGATTTAACGTCTTCGCTTTCAAGACGCGAAGCAAAGCGTACATTTTCCTGATCGCCGCCAGCCGCATCACCACGGAGGCCCGCTACATTTCAGCCGATCAGCCATCGAGCGCTTGGAAGGTTCTCGAGCCGCGCCAGCAGGGCGTGGAGTACTACCCTGACCACAATGGGGATTCCTTCTATATCCGCGCCAACGACACGGGGCGCAACTTTCGACTCGTAAAGGCCCCGGTCGCTGACCCTGGGAAACAGAAATGGCAGGAAATAGTGCCTGTGCGTCCCGACGTGATGCTCGACGACACGGATTTTTTCAGGAACTACTACGTCGTCTACGAGCACGCCCACGGCCTGCCGCAAATTCAGGTGACCGATCTGCGCAACGGACAGTCACGCCGCCTCGACTTTCCCGAGCCGGCTTACGTGGCCTTCCATTACGTCAACAAGGAATACGACACCAGCAAGCTCCGCTACAACTACCAATCGTTCATCACGCCGCAATCGATCTTCGAGTACGACATGGAGACTGCCGCATCCACCCTGCTCAAGCGGAAAGAAGTTCCCGGCGGCTATGACCGCACTCGATATCAGGTGGAACGCCTTCACGCTCCGGCCTCGGGCGGCGTGGAAGTTCCCATCTCCGTCGTCTATCTAAAGGGTGCGAAGCTGAATGGCCAAGGACCGCTATATCTCTATGCCTACGGATCGTATGGCTTCCCAATCGACATCAGCTTCAACTCCAACCTCTTCAGCCTGGTTGACCGTGGCGTTGTGGTGGCGATTGCCCACATTCGTGGCGGGGGTGAGATGGGCAAGGCGTGGCACGATGATGGCCGCATGATGCACAAGATGAATACCTTCACGGACTTTATCACTTGTGCCGAATATTTGTTGGCGAAGGGATATGGTTCCAAGGACAAGTTGGTGATCGAAGGCGCAAGCGCCGGAGGGCTGCTGATGGGTGCCATCACCAATCTGCGCCCAGACCTTTTTCACGCCGTGGTGAGCAAGGTTCCCTTTGTCGACGTCATGAACACCATGCTCGACGAGTCTTTGCCGCTCACCGTGCCAGAGTTTGAAGAGTGGGGGAATCCCAAGGAGAAGGCCGCCTTCGACTACATGATGACCTATTCCCCTTATGACAATCTCCGCGCCAAAGCCTATCCCAACATTCTGGTGAAGACTTCATTCAACGACAGCCAGGTGATGTATTGGGAGCCCGCCAAATACGTGGCTAAACTCCGCACGCTGAAAACCGATCACAACGTGCTCATGTTGAAAACGAATATGGGCGCGGGCCACGGAAGCGCTTCGGGCCGCTACGATCGCTTGAAAGAGATTGCATTCGACTACGCCTTTATTCTCACCCAAATGGGAATCCAAAAATAACGCGCGATTGAGGACATCCTTTCCGCACTGTACTCGCACGTCATAACGCGGGGGGCAGCGCGTCATAGGGGCTTTGGACCTGAAGAATAAAGGCTTCCGCACGCTTGTATCCGCTTTCAATTCCACGAAACTTGGCGACTTGGTCCTGTAAATCGTAAAACTTGTCAGGCGTCTGCGAGGCGTGCGCGTAGCAGGCGGCACGTTTGCGCGGCTCGGTGGCGGTAATGTCCACGTAGTGAGTGGGCGAGAATTGCAGGGTGTCTTCCCCGTTCGACACTTCGTAATAATAAAGAGCGAACTTCTTCCCCATGTGCAGCCAGGCGTCGAAAGTAAGGGACGATATGGCGCGATGGTCGCGGTGTTGATCGATAGGCCACTGCGTGATCACCACATCCGGACTCTCGGCATCCAGAATTTTCAGGTACTCGTCATAGTGGACGGCATCGAGCACGGCGTGACCGTTCGCTTGTCCCGCATACGCAGGGCGTGCCCTCAAGATCTCGCACGCCTTGGCGGCCTCCGCCATACGAATGCCTGCGGGCGCGCCGCCCTTCTCCTTGGGCCACTCGCCGTTGCTCAGGTAGAGGAGAACCACTTCGTGCCCCAGGTCGGTATAGCGGGCCACCGTGCCGCCACAACCGTATTCGGGATCACCGGGATGCCCGCCCGCAACAATCACTTTCAGTTTGCGCGCCCCGGACTTTTCTTCGGCAGGGGGTGCAGTGGAGTCAGCCTCGCGGGCTGCGGCCAGCCCGGGTAATCCAACGGCCAGCGCGGTTCCCACTTGGCCTGCACGAACCAGAGCCTCTCGTCGCGTAAATGAACTCATCTCTTCACCCCGATCAACTGGATTCAAGCCGATCCGCGATGTTACTACAACGACTAGAGCCGCTGACCTCAAAAACGGAAGTCGGCGCTACGCCCTCGTGCCGTCGAATCCGTCGGTGAGTGTAGACGGCACATTGGGGAATGAAAAAGGTATATACTCGTTCAAAGTTCGGAGGCCAGCCACCATGTTCAGGCAATCGTTTTCAAGGCGCACCTTCCTCGGAGTCACCAGCGCCCTATCAACTCTTTCGTTCACGCATCTGCTCGCGGGGCAGCCGCAGGCGGCAGCCACGGGTCTGGATTTCCCCATCGTCGACTTTCACGTGCACGTGGAGGGCGCGACCACTATCGAGCACGTCCTGCAATTGGCGCGCGAGCGCGGAATGAAGGCCGGCATCGCCGAACACGGTGGAGTGGGCGAAGGGATGAAGACCGATGAGGACATGCGCAAATATCTCGCGCGATGGGCGGGCAAGCCGGTCTACCGTGGCATGCAAGGCGGAGGACTCACCTGGTCAAAGATGTTTTCCAAAGAGGTGATTGCCCAGTTGGATTATGTTCTCTCTGATGCGCTGGAGTTCCCCGATAAAGACGGCAGGATTGTCAGACTCTGGACGCCCGCCGCACTCATCACGGACGAGCAGGATTTTATGGATCGCTACGTGGCTTTCAATCTTCAAGTGATGAACGAGGAGCCCATCGACATCCTGGCCAACGCCACGTTTCTGCCTGACGACATCGTCCACGATTACAGCACGCTCTGGAGCGACGAGCGCATGGAAAAAGTGATCGAGACTGCCCACAAGCACTCCATCGCCATCGAGATCAGCGGCCTATACAAAATTCCCAGCAAGAAATTCATCCTTAAGGCCAAGGCCGCCGGAATTAAATTCTCGTTTGGCTCGAATACTCACGGGGAAGAGGTTGGCATGGTGGGGTACGGCATTCAAATGGCGAAGGAGTGCGGGCTGACCTCCACAAATATGTTCACACCCCCACCCCATGACCTGAAGCCGATCATCCGTCGAGGGGCGTGACAAGGCGCTGCGCCTTCCTCAAACAAATTCGTAGTGAGCCGGCACGGCCACGGGCGGCGCGGTCATGGCGAGCTTATAGTCGAAAGTCTTCGGCTGAAGGTCCTGCTGCGAAGCCATAATCATGTCCCAGGTAATTTCCTTGCCGGAGTAAGCCGCCTCGCGGCCCATGATGCAGGTCATGGTGCTTTCGGCCACCGTGATTCCGTCGTTGACGTAAGGACTGTCGCCGCGAATGCTGTCGACCAGCCGGACGTGCTCCTGAACGTACGGGTCCAAACCTTTCGTGCCCATGTCGAGGCCGTCGCTGCGGCCTTTGGCGCCCACGATGGTGTTCCACACTTTTCGATAACATCCCGAGGGGTACTGCCGGCAGGCGCTGTGGAGATGAACGCCGTTGGGGTAAACGAAATCGGCGGTCAGGTGGTCGTAAATATTTCCGTAGAGTTCCTCGCGCGGCCGCCACGCCACGCCGCCGGACGCCGTCACGCTTACGGGATGCGCGTTCATCACCCAATTGCAGAAATCGATGGTGTGGATGTGCTGCTCCACCATCTGGTCTCCGCAAATCCAAACAAAGGAATACCAGCCGCGATGCTGCCACTCCATGTCGCCCCACGCCGGGTCGCGATGGTCTACATGCAGGACCGGGCCGCTCAGGTAACTCGCGCCGAGGTCCACCACGTCTCCGATGGCGCCGTCATGGATTTTCTGAACGGTCTCGATGTAATCCCTTTGCGAATGCCGCTGCGTGCCCGCCACAACGTTCAACTTCGCATCTTTGGCTTTCTTCACCGATGCGATAAAGCGCCGCACTCCCACCGGATCGGTGGCGATGGGCTTTTCCATGAAAATATGTTTCCCCGCGTTTACCGCGGCCTCGAATTGCGCCGGCCGGTGTCCCGGTGGAGTGCACAACAGCACCACATCGACGCCGGAATCGATCACTTTCTTGTAAGCGTCAAAGCCGACGAAGGAATGCTCCGGATCAACCTTCACTCGCTTGATGATGGAGTCCACCAGCTCTTTCACCGGCTGGCCCCTGAATTCCGCCGCCTGCCTCGGGCTCGCGTGCGACAATTCATCGGGATCGCGCAGTTCCGCCAGCGACGCGCGCAGCTTGTCCTCGAAGATATCTCCCACCGCGACCAGTTCAACGTTCGGATCGGCAGCCAGCAGGTCGGCCGCGGCGCCAGTGCCGCGCCCGCCGCAGCCCACCAGGCCGGCGCGCAGGCGCTCCTTCCCAGCGCCTCGCACCAACTCGGGCTTGACGATGGTAAATGCCGATGCCGCTGCTCCGGCGGCCAACGATTTGGTGAGGAATGATCGGCGGGTATAATTAGTGTTTTTATCTCGTGCCATATTTCACCTCCGAAGAATTATCCATATGTGTGGGACGACTTAGTGGATGCAAGTGAAATCCTTGTGCATCTCCTCTGCCCATTCGTCCGAACGCCTTACGACATCCGGGTTTGCGTGGAAAGAGAAGCCAAAGTCGCGAACCGACTGGACGATGGGTGCGAATTGCATATTCACCTGGAACGATCCGCTTCCCACTAGACCACAGGACGGGCAAGGAGGCAAGCGGCAGTACGCCGGCCGCCGGACGAGGGCACAAGATTGCCCGCAGACATGGCGGGCGCAATGGGGCGTTAAGGTATATACTCCTGCGAAGCTTAGGGGCCCAAATGGAAAACTCGAAATTCGCAAACCCGACGGCGGCTTCTGTCTTGAGAACAGAGAACGCGCGCGCAGTGTCTGCCACGGCGGGATCGGTCAGCTACGCGCGCGGGCCGGATGTCCCATTCTTCAACGGGTCAATCTATGAGGCGTTGGCTCGTACGGCGGAGCAATTTCCTGAAAATGATGCGCTGATTGTTCGCCATCAAAATTTGCGGCTCAACTTCCGGCAACTCGTGGAGCAGGTGGAGCGAGTTGCGGGAGGGCTGGCCGCCCTCGGTCTAAAGCCCCAGGATCGGTTTGGCGTGTGGGCCACCAACTGCGCCGAGTGGGTGCTGTTGCAGCTTGCGGCGGCTCGCGCCGGGCTGGTGCTGGTGAATGTGAATCCCGCCTATCGCGCGCTGGAGCTGGCGTATGTCCTGAAGAAGTCGCGGATGAAGGCATTGTTCCTGCACTTTCAGGATCGCCGGTCGGAGTACGCGCAAATTCTTGAAGCGGCGCGGCGGGCGGAACCTCAAAACGAGCTGGGACACGTGGTGTTCCTGGACCCATCTTCCTGGCAGGGATTTCTGAATACTTCGCGCCCAATCGGCGACGTGCGCGTGGCGAAGGACGACATTACCAATATTCAGTACACGTCGGGCACCACAGGATCGCCCAAGGGCGTTCTGCTGAGCCATTACAATCTCGTGAACAACGGAGCCTACATCGCCAGAGCGTTGCGCCTGACCGAGCGCGATCGCATTTGCGTTCCTGTTCCGATGTACCACTGCTTTGGTTGCGTGGCGGGGACGATGGCCAGCATTACCACAGGCGCCGCGATGATTCTGCCCGCCCCGACATTCGAACCGCTGGCCACCATGGAAGCCGTAGCGACGGAGCGCGCCACCACCATCTACGGCGTGCCCACCATGTTCATCGCCCAACTCGATCACCCTGAATTTGCCCGCTTCGATTTCTCGTCGTTGCGCACCGGGCTGATGGCGGGCGCTCCGTGCCCCATCGAAATCATGAAGCGCGTGGTGAGCCAAATGCATTGCCCGCAGATGAGCATCCTCTACGGGCAGACTGAGAGTTCACCATCCATCTCAGGTTCCGCCGCAGACGATCCGCTGGAGGTCCGCGTTTCGACCGTTGGAAAAGTTTTTCCCAATACCGAAGTAAAAATCGTGGCTCCTAACGGCGGAACGGTTCCAGTGGGCGAGCAGGGCGAGTTGTGTGCGCGCGGCTATATGGTGATGAAGGGTTATGACGGTGAGCCGGATGCGACGGCGCGCGCCATTGACGCCGAAGGCTGGCTGCACACCGGCGATCTGGCTAGCATGCGGCCGGACGGCTACCTCCGCATTACCGGGCGCGCCAAGGATATGATTATCCGCGGCGGTGAGAATATCTACCCGCGCGAGGTGGAAGAGTTTCTCTACACGCACCCCAAGGTCGCCGATGTTCAGGTGGTGGGATTGCCTGACGCGAAGCTCGGCGAGACCGTGGCCGCGTGGATCCGCATGAAGCCCGGTGAAACCGCGACGGAAGACGACATCACGGGATTTTGCCGCGGGCGCATCGCCCACTTCAAAATTCCCCAATACATTCGCTTTGTCGACGTGTTTCCCATGACGGTGACGGGCAAGATCCAGAAATTCCGCATTCGCGAATTTGAGATTCGCGAGCGCGGCCTGCAAGCCCTGGCCAAAATCGAGACCGCCTAAACCTCTCTTCTCTTTTCCACGGATTTCACAGGTTTCCAAGATGCAGCTCTTCAAGAAGAACCGAAGGCTAATACGGAGGATTGTCCATGACGCCTGTCACGGGCGCCGAAGTGGAATTCCCCTGGACGCAGGCGGGATGTTAGGTGTTTTGGCTTTCGACAAGTTGGCGGGCGCGTTCGGCGGCGCGCACCACGGCTTTGATGAGAGTGACGCGCAAGCCGCCTTCTTCGAGCTCGAGCAGGCCGTCGATGGTGCAGCCCGCCGGAGTCGTCACCATGTCCTTCAGCTTGGCCGGATGCTCTCCCGTGTGCAGGACGAGCGACGAGGCGCCGAGCAAGGTCTGCGCGGAAAGTTCCGTGGAGAGTTCGCGCGGCAGGCCCAGCTTCACGCCGCCTTCGGCGAGTGACTCGATGATTAGGTAGACGTACGCGGGGCCCGAGGCGGAAAGGCCAGTAATCGCGTCCATATGTTTCTCGTCCACAACCACGGTGCGGCCCATGGAGCCGAAGATGGCCTGGGCCGTTTTCACGTCTTCATCCGTGGCGTGCTTTCCCTTGGCGATGGCGATCATGCCCTGGCGAATCAGGCACGGCGTGTTGGGCATGGCGCGCACCACGCGCGCCGCGCGGCCGAGCTCGCGTTCGATCAAAGCAGTGGTGACAGAGGCTGCGGCGGAAATAATCAGAACGTTTTTGGCAAAGTGTTTTTTGGACTCGTGCAAAAACCCTTTCACCTGTTGCGGCTTCAGGCAGATCAGCACCAGGTCGGCGCCGCGCACCGCCGCGTGGTTGTTGGTCCCGACGCTCACACCGTATTTTTCCGCGAGCTCGTCGGCATGCGGCTGGTGCGCCACAGTCGCCGCCACACGGCCCACCGGCACAAGTTGAGAGCCGAGCAGCCCTGCGAGCAATCCCTCGCCCAGCTTGCCCGCGCCAATCAGCGCGAGCTTCTTCACCGGGACCGCATTCTTCTGAGCCGCGGAAATAGGTTCCGCGGGTGCAGCAGTTCTTTTTTTCATAATTCAAAACCCACGATCTAGCGTCGCGCCTGCGCTTGCGCCGCGGTGGCTTCCTGCTCGGCAGGACGGTTCCACGCCATCATCTTTCTCAGCTCGATGCCCACTTTCTCGATCAAGTGGTCTTCCGCCTTGGCACGCATGGCCAGGAATTTCTGGCGGCCCTTGGTATTCTCGTCCATCCATTCACGGGCAAAGGAGCCGCTCTGAATGTCGGCGAGAATTTTCTTCATCGTCTCGCGCACGTGCGAATCAATCACCACCGGCCCCCGCGTATAGTCGCCATACTCCGCGGTGTCGCTCACCGAGTAGCGCATGTACTTGATGCCGCCTTGATAGATGAGGTCCACAATCAGCTTCAACTCGTGCAGGCATTCGAAGTAGGCAATCTCGGGTTGGTAGCCGGCCTCGACCATGGTCTCAAACGCGGTGGTCACGAGTGCGGACACGCCGCCGCAGAGCACTGTCTGTTCGCCGAAAAGGTCGGTCTCAGTTTCTTCCTTGAATGTGGTGCGGATCACGCCCGCCTTGAGACTTCCCGCAGCTTTCGCGTAGGCGAGCGCGGTTTGCTCGGCGTGGCCGGAGGCGTCCTGCTCGATGGCCAGCAGGGCGGGCACGCCAATGCCTTCGGTAAATAGCTCGCGCATGCGGTGCCCGGGCGACTTGGGGGCGATCATCGCAACGTCCACCGAAGTTGGGGGCACGATGAATTTGAAATGGATGTTGAAGCCGTGCGCAAACATCAGCGTCTTGCCCGGGCCGAGGTGCGGAGCGATGGCGTCCTTGTAAACCTGCGCCTGCACGGGGTCGGGAATCAGCACCATGATCACGTCCGCGCGCTTGGCGGCTTCCGCCGGCTCGTATACCTCAAGCTTCTGCGCCAGCACCTTGGCGCGCGACTTGCTGGAGGCGGGGAGCCCGACAATCACCTTCTGACCACTGTCCCGCAAATTGAGCGCGTGCGCGTGCCCCTGGCTGCCATAACCAATAATGGCAATCGTTTTCCCCGCCAGATTTTTCAAATCACCGTCTGATTCGTAGTAAACCTTCGCCATGGCTTCTCCTTGATCGTCAAATGATGAAATTAAAACTTCAATTCCTAAGCTGCGCTTTCTTCCCGCCCTTCACCCGAACCAGCGGGCACCTCAATCCCTCGGGGAGAGATGCTAATGGACATGCCGTTGGGTCAAACGATTATACAGGTTTTTTATGATGCTGTGGCGCTCAGCATCGCGGCTGAATTTCTGGATGCGTTGTCTTGACCCGTGCAAAGGGCAGGAACCCCGCCTCGCCAAACCCGGTGGCAAACTCACGCGCGCCTTCCTCCGGCAAGACTTCGAACAAATATTTTCCGTTGCTGGCAAAAACGATTTTGGATTCGGGAAAAGCCTGCGAAAACCGTGCCACGATGGAAGAGTCGGCGATCGAATCAATGTAGACGAAGTTCGCGTGGGCTGATGGTTCGTGGCGGTAATAGGTGACGTGCCGCATGCCCTCGGTCCGCCGCAAGAAATTGAAAATGTGCTCGACTTCGCCTTCCGGCGTGTCCACAATGGCCATCAATGAGAAGCCCGATGCTTGCGCGGTCAGATTGAATGTTCCGATCTTCACGCCCTTGCGCCGGAAGATGTTCACGAGCCGGCAGGCGGGGATGGGATCGTTTTCCGTCTCAAGTGAAATCAGCCACTGCATAATTGCACCTCGTCTTAGGAAAGCAGACTGTAAATAGTAGACGGTACACAGGAAAGGCTCATTCTTAACTTCAATTTTCTCGCCTGCCCTTTACACTGAGTCTTTCGTTCCCGGGTTGGTTTTTCCTGTCTACTGTCCACAGTCTGCACTCTACTTTCTTTAAACAGCCCAAAGGTCGTCGAGCGATTCTTCTTCCACCACGGCGCGCGGCGGTTCTACTACCATTTCCGCCAACGACGCGCCCGGAGGCACGATCGGATAAACGTTCTCCGCGGGGTCAACCCAGAAATCGATCAGGCGCGGCTCGTGGTCGCTCAGGAAATCACGGACCGCGTCCTTGACGTCCGTGCGGTGTTCGACCCGCGTGGCCCGAATGCCGTACGATTCGGCGAGCTTTACAAAGTCGGGCGCGAAATTCAGGTCGATGTCGCAATAGCGTTTCTCGAAGAAAATTTCCTGCCACTGGCGAACCATGCCCAGCGACCGGTTGTTGATGATGGCGATCTTCACAGGCACATGATACTGAACCACGGTGGCGAGATCGTTCAGCGTCATTTGGAATCCCCCGTCGCCCACAATGGCGATGACCTGGCGGTTGGGAAACGCCATCTGCGCGCCCATCGCCGCCGGAAAGCCGTAGCCCATGGCGCCCAAGCCGCTCGACGAAAGCCACGACCGCGGGTGCGTGAAGCTGCAGAACTGCGCTGCCCACATTTGGTGTTGGCCCACGTCCACGGCAATGATCGCGTTCTCTTCCGCGCAGTCGGAAATAGTCTCCAGCACAAATTCCGGCTTCACTGCTCGCGAATATTTGTCATACCCCAGCGGGTGTTCGGCGCGCCACGTCTCGATACGCTGAAGCCATTGTTGTCGTCCCGAATGCGCGGCGGAATTTCCTTGTTGAGCTTGGTGCTTGATTTCTGCGATCAGAGCTCGTAGCGTCTCGCGTGCGTCGCCCACCAGCGAGTGGTCCACATGAACGACCTTGTTGATCTCCGAGGGGTCCACATCGATGTGAATTTTCTTCGCCAGGGTGCAGAAGTCTTTCACCCGCCCTGTGATGCGATCGTCGAAGCGCGCACCGATTGCCACCAGCAAGTCGCAGTGGCAAATTGACTGATTGGTCGCGTACGAGCCGTGCATACCCAACATGCCGAGAGACAGCGGATGACGCGAAGGGAACGCACCCAAAGCCATCAGGGTTGTGGTGACCGGAATGTGCGTCAGCTCCGCAAGCTCGCGAAGTTCTTCGGAAGCTCCAGAGGAAATCACGCCGCCGCCCACGTAGAGCACCGCGTTGCGGCTGGCCAGAATCATCTTCACGGCGCGAACGATATCGTCATGCTTCCATTCCTGCGCGCGCTCGGGTCCTTCCTCGCAGGCGGGCGATGGGAAGGTTGGTTCCGCCTTTTCCATCAGCACGCTCTTGGGAAGGTCCACCAGCACCGGGCCCGGCCGACCTGAAGCGGCAGTCTTGAAAGCGCGATGAAGGACAGCGGGCAATTCGGCCGCGGACTTCGCCGCGAATGATTGCTTGGTGCACGGCAAACTGATGCCGATGGTATCCGCTTCTTGGAACGCGTCCTTGCCGATCACCGACGCGGGCACCTGGCCGGTGAGCACGACCACGGGAATGGAATCCATCATCGCCGAGGTGAGCGCGGTGATGACGTTGGTCGCGCCCGGACCAGAAGTCACCAAGCACACACCGGGCTTGCCCGTTGCGCGCGCGTACCCGTCCGCGGCAAATCCCGCCGCCTGCTCGTGCCGAACCAGGAGGTGGCGAATGCCCGCGCTGTAAAGCGCGTCATAGAGCGGCAGCACAGCGCCGCCGGGCAAGCCGAACAGGACCTCAACCTTTTCGCGGTGGAGACTTTCGAGCAGAATCTCCGAACCCGTGAGCGACTTCACCTTGACCTCCAATTCCGTGATAGCTCGTTCTGCTTGTTCTGACTCTCTCCATCCTGGCCAGTAATATCTACCGACCGGTCGGTAGGTTACACTCTAATCCGCATCGGCGCTCCAAGTCAAGCGCTTTTTCGAATCCCTAGACTGGCAGGGAGTTGGTCTTGGGGAGCGCCTCGCCGAGCCCGGGACTTGCGGGCAGTGTGGCATCCCCGTAGGCGCGGTTCCAATCGAGAGCGCCCACGTTGGTGGGCCGAAACTCGTAACAGTCGGTCGCGACTTTGTGGCGCGCAAAAGCTTCACGCACGGCGCGCACGGCCTCCGCGGCGTTTTCGGCGGCGAAGATGCCCACCGCCGGCCCCGACCCGCACACAAACACGGAGAGTGCTCCCGGAGTGCGCACTTGCAGCGCCTCTTCGAGTCCCGCTACTTTCTTCTCGCAGGTGGGTGGCAGCGAGTTATCCAGCTCGAGCGCGCTGCCGCTTCCCCGCTGCGCGAAAAACTCGCTCAGCGCCGCCGCGCGATGCATCTTTAGAGTGGCCTCTTTGCCCGCCGCCCCAGCCGCCATGCGTGCCGATTGTTTTCCAGAGCTCTTCGTTGCACCGCGTTTCGACCCGCGGCCCGATTTCGCGCCCTCGCGCTTCCCCAGCGCCAGTGATGTTTCCGGAGCCACAACGTGCAACACCAAATTCTCCGGCACAATCGTTCGCTGGTAGACAAAGGGAGCCGCAGCCCCCTGTCCCGACGCATCTTCCGCGCCCGCCACAAATCCTCCTAGCCACGCGGCGCGCAGATTGCCGTTGCGTTGCTCATAAATGCCCGCGAGTCCGAACAAGGATTTCTCATCGAGCCCCAACCGGTAAAGGAGGTTGGCGGCAATCAACCCGGCCAGTACGGCGGCGGTACTCGACCCCAGCCCCACTGCAACGGGCACCGAGCTATAAATCTCCAAGTCCGCGCCGGTAAACTCGCGCTGCTTCAGGTGCAGGGCCGCTTCAATGGCGCGCACCACCAGATTGGAGCGGTCGCGCGGCACGCGCTCGCCATTTTCGCCGAAATAGCGGATGCCCACGTGGCCGTCCAGCCGCCGCGTCACCTTCACGTTCAGCGAAGCGTCCAGCGCCAGCGTGCCACAGTCCGCCGCGCCGCCAAAATTCCCCACGGTCGCCGGCACTCGCACCGAAATCGTTTGCTTTTGCATCCCGTACCTCCTGCTGCTCGTTCGCCGTGGCGACCCCCTTGCCCAGCTTGCCGCCGTCTTTGGATTGTCCCGCTGGCTGTCCGTCCGCCGTGGCGAAACACCTTCACCCCGTTCGCGCCAAGCGACACTACCGCGCTATCCAAGACAATGTTTCATCCTCCACCGTACCTCCCGGGTACCAAACCTGTACAATCTGAAATTTTTATGGGTCGAATAGAAAGGATTTATCTCTTAGAAGAACCGTCCATGATTTGTTGTCATTATATCCTTGGTTGTAGCGGCGCCTCGGTGCCTGCCCCCCACAGCGGGGAGCGCTGAAGCGGGTGCCACCTCGGAGCGACACTGTCACCCTAAGGCTCCACTCCTCGCGCAGTTATGCTCTTAGGTTGAGAGGTCAAGCCATTGATTCCGCTATAAATTGGTTCTACGGTGGGAATGGCCGACCGATTGCCGTTGGACGTCAGAACGACAGTCTTAATGCTGATGGGAATGGAGGATGAAATGAAAATTGAGAAGCTCGAGATGTTTCGCAACACGCAGCCACAGGCCCTCTGCTCTCTCGCCCGGAAGGCTATCGCGACCACTCTAGTTGCGGCCTTCACCATTTGCTCAGTTGCATCGGCCGCGGGTACACCGGTTTCACCGCAGGCTGGGACGGAAAAGACTCCGACGCTTAGGGAACGAGTCCTGGCGATCCCGCCGCACGCGATGGTTCAAGTAAAGCTTCACAATAAGGAGAAAATTAAAGGACGCCTGGGCGAAGTCACCAACGAAGGATTTGATATTCAAACTGCGACAGGCGACAAAATCGACAATCAGAAAATCTCCTTCGACGATGTGAAATCCATCAAAGAAATTGATGAAGGTAAGAGGGGACATAGATTGGCCACCAATATTGTAGTGGGCGCTGCTGTCGGAGTCCTAGCGCTTATTGTGATAGGCGCGGTGGCATATGCTCACACCGGCGACTAATGACTCGACTGTCTTGGTTCAGCAGGAAATGGGGTGCGACGGTTTTTGATAAGCTGGTTCTTCCGTGGGTGGCGCACACGTTCCGCATTTAGGAATGTATGCGCCTTTCAGAGGGGCTAAGCCGGTAGCCCCGGCATGCTCTCTTCGCCGGAGGCGCGTTGAGGCGGGACGAACAAGAACCCACGGCACTTGCCGTGGCTACCACCATTCAGGGCCATAACGATGCGAACGCTTTAAATTTGACATCTGCAAAGGCTCCTACTGCCAAGAGGATTGGACATGTTCAGAGTTAGGTTGGGAGGCACCATGAAACCCTTCACCCGGACAGGAATCATCGCTGTTGGGCTGATCTCCGCAGCCTTCCTCTCTGGATGCGGATCGGGGTCACCGCCCCCACCGCCTCCACCGCCCCCGCCGATCTCGGTATCCATCTCGCCGGCCACGGCCGCTGTTGAGGTAGGCAAACCGCAAACATTCACGGCCACAGTTACCGGCACCTCCAACACGGCTGTGAATTGGAACGTGAGCGGCGTTCGAGGCGGGAACAGCACCGTCGGCACGATCACCAACGCGGGTGTTTACACAGCTCCTCTAAACGTCCCCTCGCCGAGCGCGGTTACTGTTACCGCACTGAGCGTTGCCGATCCCGCAAGGTCAGGCGCGGCTGTGGTGACCGTCGCGAGTTGTTCCATCGCAGCCGCAGGACCAGCGTCGGGCCAGACCAAGGCTCGTCTAGGCGCCTACTATTTCGACGGCTGGGCCGGACAGCTCACCAACTTTCACTTCAACGGATTAGTCGACGGATCGTACCAAGACCGCCAGCCCGTCACCGGCTGGCAGGACAATTCCCCGTGCGCCGTCGAGTAGCAACTCGCTTGGGCCCACCGGTTCGGTATCGATTTCTTCGCGTTCTATTGGTACGTCAATCCCGAAATCAACTACGGCGAGCCGCTCAACTCGGCTCTCCAGATCACTCATTCCCTGCCCGACCGTCACGGCATGCAGTACGCCATAACGTACGTGGATGGGCCGCCGTTCGTCGTCGCACCCGCCGACTGGAGCGCAGCCGTGGATGAGTGGGTAAGTTACTTTACGGATCCGGCTTACGTGCTTGTTAACGGAAAACCGCTTTTTCTCGTGCTCGACATGGGCAATCTGCGTCAAGCGTTCGGGTCATCTGTGGCCGTAGCTGACGCGTTCGGCGAGCTTCGCGCAGCGGCACAAGCGCACGGACTTCCCGGCGTTTGCATTGTCGGCGGTTTCCCGTGGGGCCCCGACGGTTCGGTAGGACAGGACGCCGTCTTTCCCGATCTCAGCATCGCCCAAACCGAGGGCTATGACGCCGTCAACTCGTGGAGTTACCCATTTGCGCCTCCTGCCATCAATGGCATGCTTTCTTTCTCGACCCTTTCCGACGCCGGGAAATGGATCTGGGACGAGGTCGCACTCAAAAGTCCTCTGCCGTCCATCCCCATAGTCATGGACGGCTGGGACCCGCGCCCGTGGGACGAGCGCGAGCCACTAACGCAGGACTTGATGTGGTACAGCCGAAGTCCAGGCGAGGTGGCGGCGATCGTCGGCGACGCAATTGCCTGGGCCGAATCGAATCCAAAGTTGCGCCTCGAGCCCTTGCCCGCGCCGCCAATCGTGCTGATGGTTGCTTGGAACGAGCTGGGGGAGGGAAGTTACATGGTTCCGACGGTGGGTGACGGGTCCAGTTACGGCGACGCGCTCGCTACGATGTTGACCACCGCGGTGGCGTTGCGCCGGAATTCGGGCTGGAAGTTGGAAAGAACAGCAAGGCCCGCGACGGCATCGAAGGGAAGAATCGGAGTCGGTGTTCCGAAAACACCGGACTCGGTGATCGCCGGATCATTCCGGGGGCGGATAGCCATCTCAGAAAGGGCGATTCCGTGTCAAATTGATTTTCAGAAATACTGCGCCGCTTGCAGGAACTTGGAGACAAGAGCCAGAAGCCAGGAGTCAGAAGCCGGTTCAAGTGACTGAGGAATGAATTGAAAAGGACAGGAGTGAGCGAATACTAACTTTCGCAGCCGCGGGGCCTGCCAGGCGGGGTAGATGCGTCCCCGTCGATGAACCCCCATCCGAATCTGTCAATTGACCGCGTGCTCCTGACGGCCAATGAGCGAACGGGCATCTGGATAAGAAGAACCGCATCAGAGTTTCAGAGGCAGAGACTCTGCGCTTGTATCTTGGCCAGCGATGTTAGAAAACCTTCTGCCCCCTCGTGCTACTGTTTCACGAACTCCACCCGTCGGTTCTGGCTTCGGCCCTGGGGTGTATCGTTGGCGTCGATCGGTTTAGTCGCGCCGAGACCGGCGGTGGTGAGCCGGGGGGCGTCCACCTTGAATTGAGCGATCAGAACGGCTCTGACGGCTTCGGCGCGGCGCCGGGAGAGGTCAAGGTTCTGGTCGGCGTTGCCGACTGAATCGGTGTGGCCCTCGATGAGCAGTTTCAAGCCTGGGTTGGCCTCCAGGCCGCGGGCGACGGACTGAATCACCGCCGCCGATTCCGGCTTCAACCGGTCGCTGCCCGTGTCAAAAGGGATGCCGTGCGAGACATAGCGGCCGGAGGCGGAGATGACTTGGTTGAAGTCCGGAGTGGACTCGGCGAACCGCACGCTGCGGTAACCGACCGCCTGACCCGCGCCGGCGATCGAGCTCAGGATCTCGACTTTGTTGACTGCCGGCAGTTCCACTTGGTTGGCGTCAACATGCTTCTCTCCATTTATGAATGCGCGGACGCGCCCGTTCTGGACCCACAGGGCGATCTTCGCCGGCTGGCTCCAGTTGACCTGAACACTCTTCCGCGCCAGTTCCTCGGTGTGATTCTTCACGGCCAAGACGAGTTGGGTCTGCGGAGTGCCCGCATAGATCCACCAGATCAGGACCTCTTTCTGGTTCGAGTAGAGGATCAACGCCGTACGTGCGTTGCGGAGGTTCTCGAACTTGACCTCTGCTTCGTAGGTGAAGTTCTTCGGAAGGCTCGTGATGTTCGGGAAGAGTGACCCGGTCTGGACTGCGGTCAATTGGTGTATGCCGCCTCCCACACGCAGTTCGGGCGCCGGACCGCGAACCTTGAAGCGAGATGGCGCGTCACCCGCAGCCATGTCGGTGAAATCGTCATAGAAAATCGTCTTTTCGCCGGGCATGAAATCCGTTTTGACGACCGTAAGTTCGGGCTGCTGCGCGTCTCCTGCAGCCTGCATCCCGTCGATGGGTACACATCCCACGAGCAACATCCCGCCAATGAATCCTGCCAGTAGCGTCCTCATCGATTCAACCTCCGGAAGAAATAGCTAACCAGAACGGTAAATGCGAAGAGGAATGTTGACACACGCCGGCGACAGCAGGCTGTGATGCGCGTCACAGCAACTTTGGGCTCGCCTGATCGAAAGCGGGCAGCGCGGATTCTCTGCCTCTGGGACTTTGCAGCCTTCAGTGGGGTGCGGAGGCCTCCATTGTCGAGGTCGCCGGTTCGTCTTGCTCAAGATGGGTGGTGATCCAAGGCAGCGGATACAAAACAGGACAAGAAGAACCACAGAGTCCCGATCAGATCAGGACTCGGCAATGCAAACTCGTATATTCTAGTTTCTTGGCAAACACTTTATAGTGGGCGCCCCTCGTGGGTACACTTGGGGAGGGCAGGCATCCTTCAACGGAGGGGCCTGCCCCTGCAAAACGTGTTGGATTGCGTCCTCAGAATCCAAATATCACGCCAGCTTGTTTTTCGAAAGCGGCAATTCCCTCACGCGTTTGCCCGTGGCCGCGAAAATCGCGTTACACAGCGCGGGCACAAACGGCGGCACGCCGGGCTCGCCCACTCCGGCGGGCGCGGCGTCGGTCTCCACGATGTGCACGTTGGTCTGGTAAGGCGCTTCGTTGATGCGCGCCACAGGATAGTCGTGGAAGTTTGACTGGTCGATCACGCCGTTGGTGGCGGTGATTTCCCCCGTGCGGGCGATGCTGGTTCCAAACACCGCCGCACCCTCGAACTGGGCGCGAACCTGGCCGGGATTCACCACCGTACCTGCGTCCACCGCCGTATCGACGCGCGGAATGCGGACTTCACCTTTTTCGTTCACCTCAACTTCCACCACCGTCGCCACGTAAGTGAGGAAGCTGCGATGCACGGCAATGCCAAGGCCGGAGCCTTTGCCGAGTTTCCGCTTGCCCCAGCCAGATTTTTCCGCCGCCAACTCCGTCACGCGGCGCAAGCGGCCCGTGTCCACCGGATAAGTGTCAATCGACCATCCGTAGTTCTGGTATCCCGTGCTCTTGAGATCGATGATGCGGGGCGGTCCGATTAATTCCAGCAGATATTCCACGGAGTCGCGGCCTGCCGCGTGCGCGAGTTCGTCGGCGAACGATTGCGCGGCGAAGGCGTGGTAAATGTTCGCCACCGACCGCAACCATCCGATGCGGACGTGCGCCGGCGCGGGACCGTTCTCGGCGCGCAGGTTGGGAATGTCAAAAGGCAGGTCGGTCCAGCCCATGCCCATCTCGCCCGGGTCGCCATACTCCGTGCCGGCTGCAAACGTGGAACCGATGGGAGGAAACACGGAACGCTGCAACCACGCGGTGGGCCGTCCATTGGCGCCCAGCGCCGCCTTCAAGTACATGGCGGCCACGGCGTGGTAGTAGCCGAACTTGATGTCGTCCTCGCGCGACCACACTACTTTAACCGGCTTGCCAACCTTCTTGGAGAGGATGGCCGCCTCGGCTACGTAATCGGGTTTCGACTTGCGCCCAAAGCCGCCGCCCAGCAGCGTGACGTGGCAAATCACGTTTTCTTTGGTAATGCCCAGCTCCGCCGCCACGGTTTCCTGCACGGCTTGGGGATTTTGCGTGCACGTCCACGCCGTCACTTTGCCATCGCGAAATTCGGCCACGGCCGCCATCGGCTCCATGGGCGCCTGCGCCAGGTGCGGGACGTAATACTCGGCCTCAATGGTCTTCCCGCCTTTGGCGAACACGGCGTCAACGTCGCCCACGTTGCGCGACACTTTACCCGGCTTGCGAGCCGTCTCCTGCAATTCCTTCTTGTAGGGTTCGGAACTATAAACGCTGTGCACGCCATTATCCCAAACCACGTTCAGTTTTTTCCGGCCTTCGAACGCCGCCCAAGTGTTGTCGGCGATCACGGCAATTCCACCGAGCGGCTGGAAGACGTGCGGCGGCTTGAAGGGATCGATGGGAATTGTCTGGCTGACGCCCGCAATTTTCAGCGGCGCCTTCTGATCGTAGGATTTCACCGTGCCGCCGAGCACCGGAGGATGTTCGATGGAGGCGAAGACCATGCCCGCAACGTGCGCGTCCATTCCATAGACGGCTTTGCCGGTGCAGATGTCCTTGAGGTCGTACAGGCTGGCATCCTTGCCAATATAGCGCCAGGCCGGGCGCGGCTTGAGCTGCAACTCTTCCTTCTTGGGCACGGGAAGTTTGGAAGCCGCGGACGCGAGCTCTCCATAACCCAGCTTGCGGCCCGAGGGTTTGTGAACCACTGTGTGCAATTCAGTGTCGCACTCTGCTACCGGGACTCCCCACTTTGTTGCAGCGGCTTGCACTAACATGGTGCGCGCCGTGGCTCCGGCCTGGCGCAGGGTGTCGAAAAATTCGCTGACCGAATGCGAGCCGTCCGTATCCTGCCCGCCGTATCGCGGGTCTCCGATCGCCTGCACAATCTTCACGTGTTTCCAGTCCGCGTTTAGTTCGTCCGCCACGATGCGAGGCAGAGTGGTGCGGCTGCTGGTTCCCATCTCTGAGCGGTGCGCGACAATATAAACCGTCCCATCCGTTTCAATCCCGACAAAAACGTTGGGATGGAGCACGGCGCGATCGGCGGGCGTCTCAAGCGCGACGCTGCCCTCCGCCCAACCCGCTTCCGGAATGAGGTGCGCGCCGATCACGAAAGCGCTTGTGGAAACAACACCCTTGAGGAAATCCCTGCGACTGACATTTTCAATGAGACTCATGCGACCTCCTTCGCAGCCGCTTTGATGGCGGCGCGAATGCGCTGGTAGGTTCCGCAACGGCAAATGTTGCCCGCCATCACGTCATCAATCTCCGCATCGCCGGCATGCGGTTTGGTCTTCAGCAAAGCCACCGCCTGCATGATCTGCCCCGCCTGGCAATATCCACACTGCGGCACGTCGTGCTCCATCCAGGCTTTCTGGACGGGATGCAATCCGTTCGCGCCGAGACCCTCGATGGTGGTGATTTCCTTCCCGGCCACGTCGCGCATGGGCACCACGCACGCACGAATGGCTTCTCCATTCTGGTGCACCGTGCAGGCGCCGCACTGCGCGATGCCGCAGGCATATTTGGTCCCTGTCAGGCCCAGGATGTCCCGCAGAAACCACAGCAGCGGCATCTCCGGATCACCCTTGAAAGTGCGTTGAGTCCCATTTACTTTTAGCTGGATCATAGTTTTGCCTCACGTTCCGTACAGCGGCTCGAGGGTTGAAACTTGCATCGCCGGCCGATCGGCCCCGGTCAATTGTAAAGTCGGGTTCCTTTTGCATGATGTTCCCGCACACCAAGCTACCGAACTCTTCATTGAGCTTCGCGTTACAGTTTTATAACACACTCAGACTTTTTGCGATGGAGAAAATACAATGGGCCGGCAGAATCAGGCATGTGTTGCGAGCGGCGCGCTGGCTTGATTCAGCATTTCGATGGAAGAGGGATCCAGTTCCAGTTGGGTGGCGGCGATCAGGACATTGAGCTGACTGAGGCTAGTGGCGCTGGCGATGGGAGCGGTGATGCTGGGGCGCGCCATCAGCCATGCCAGCGCGACCGCAGCGGGTGTGGAATGGTTCACGCGAGCGACCTCGTCCAACGCCTTTAGAATTCTGGTTCCGCGTTCGTTGAGATATTTTTTCACGCTCTCACCGCGTACGCTCTTTTTCAGGTCCGCGTCCGAGCGGTATTTTCCGGTAAGAAATCCGCTAGCCAGCGAGAAATAAGGAATCACGCCCAAACCGTTTTCCAGGCAAACGCGCTCCAGCGCGGATTCGTAGTCGGCCCGTTCATAGAGGTTGTAGTGAGGTTGCAGGGATTCATAGCGCGGCCAGCCGTGTTGCCGGCTGATTTCCAGTGCCGCCGTCAAACGCTCCGCGGTGAAGTTGGAAGCTCCAATCGCCCTTACCTTTCCCTGCTGGATCAATTGCGAGTAGGTTTCCAAGGTCTCTTCCTGGGTCGTTGCCGCGTCGTCGCGGTGCGATTGGTAGAGATCGATGGTGTCGGTCTGGAGGCGGCGCAGCGAGTCCTCCACGGCCTGCAGGATATATTTCCGCGAAAGCCCTTTCTTGTCCGGGCTCATCTCGCTTCCGACTTTGGTGGCGAGGATCACGGCCTTGCGCTTGCCACTTCGCTTGAACCAATTCCCGAGTATGATTTCAGACTCGCCGCCCACGTTTCCGGGCGCCCACTTGGGATAAACGTCCGCGGTATCGATGAAATTGAGTCCCGCGCCCACATAGGCGTCGAGAATTTTGAAGGATGCGGCCTCATTGATGGTCCAGCCAAAAACGTTTCCGCCCAACATCAAGGGAGAGACTTCCAGTCCGGAATTTCCAAGCTTGCTTTTCTTCATTTTCCCCGCAGCTCCTGGACGGCAAACTTAACGCGGCGCGTCGGATTACGGCACGCCGCAGCTCTTCGCCACTCACTCTACTCCACTCACTTCTCCGCCGCACTCGCTTTGGCCGGTTCGGCAGGAAGCGTGGCGCCGCCGGTGGCTCGCGCGGGCGCCCAAGCTCGAGTGGAAGTGCTGCCGGTGACCATGGAGTGGATGTTCGACCCGTAGAAAATGTACGGATGAATAGCCTCGAGCGCACTGGCCTCATCCAGGTGCTTGCGCTGCGCCGCGGGAATCTCGAAATCGAGTCCCGCCAAGTTGTCGTCAAGTTGCGCCAGCTTGGTTGCGCCGATGATGGTGGAAGTAATGCCCGGCTGGGTGGCGGCCCAGTTGAGCGCCACTTGGGCGGGAGGCTTGTTAATTTGCTTCGCCACCTGGAGAAGCGTGTCCAGAACTTTCCAATTGTGTTCGGTGAATTTGTTAAAGGCGGGATTGCCGGAGGCCTTGGTCACCTCGTGGCGGCCGTCGCCGACTCCCGTATTGCCGGAGCGCTTGTATTTCCCGGCGAGGAAACCGCCGGCGAGCGGGCTCCACGGGAGGACCGCAATCCCCAATTCCTGGGCCACAGGGATGTGCTCGCGCTCAATGTTGCGCTCGATCAGAGAGTATTCCAATTGTAGCGCAATCAGCCGCTCCTTCCCTTGCAACTCGGCAAGGGTTTGCGCGCGCGCCACATACCAGGCGGGCGTGTCGGAAAAACCGTAGTGGCGGATCTTGCCCTGGCGCACGAGGTCGGTGAGCGTGGAAACCACTTCTTCCACCGGCGTGTAGGTGTCCCAAACGTGCAGCCAGTAGAGGTCAATGAAGTCAGTCTCCAACCGCTTCAGCGAGCCTTCGAGCGCGCGGTAAATATTCTTGCGCCCGTTGCCGCCTGCGTTGGGATTGCCCGGGTCGGCGTTGAAAGTGAATTTGGTGGCGAGCACTACCCGGTCGCGCAGGTTGCGTTCGCGGATAAACTGGCCCACCATCTTTTCGCTGGTGCCGCCGGTATACATGTCCGCGGTGTCGACAAAATTACCGCCTGCATCGATGTAACGATTGAAAACACCTCGCGAAATATTTTCGTCAGTCCCCCAGCCCCATTCCGTGCCGAAGGTCATGGTCCCCAGACTCAGCGGACTCACGCGCAGACCCGAGCGCCCCAAGGTAACGTAGTCCTTAACACTCATATAAAGAATTCCTCCTGTTCATTTTTTGGATGCACTTCGCGCGCAAAAGTTTCAAGCCGGGGGCGCAGAATGGCGCAGGAGGAAGAAGTGCAACTCACAACCGTTAGCGCAACGCTCACGCACGAGGCGGGTGATTAATTCGGCGCGGCGTACCATTTCACGCCCTGCCGGTTCAAAAGATCGATGGCATAGCGAATCGGGACGGCCAGGGTTTGCCATTCGGCCGCGGTATTTCGACGCTCGACGATACCCACCACTCCACCACTCGCCTCCCGATAGACCGGGCTGCCGCTGTTGCCGTATTTCAGGGAAAAATTGAGGACGAGCATCTCGCTCTGTTCCGCGCTGCCCTCGAAGAGAGCGAGACTCTTGCGGCCGATGATTTCTCCGCCTTGCGTCTGAGCCACCCAGGCGAAGGTAGGGTGCCCGGTGACTTTCACGCGTGTACCGGAGGGAACATCCCTGGAGTCCAATCGGACATAAGAGGCTGCCGCACCGGTATCGCCCGTGCGCAGTGGGTGGTCGGCCTTTATCACGGCCAAGTCGTGGAGGTCGTCCAGCGCCACCACATCACACTCAACGGCCGGCCCACTTTCAGCGCCGGACTGCCGGCCATCGTGGGAGGGCGCTTGGGAGTGCGAGCCATGGGCAGCCGCCAGCCTGGCCACCATTCTTGTACCTGGAGTTTGGGCGAGGCACTCGCGCCCCTTTTCAACCACGTGCGCGTTGGTAAGGATGTAGCCTTCTTCATTCACCAGAAAGCCGGTCCCTGCGCACTCCTGGTTCTGCCCCTTGCTGCCGGGACCGACGGCCAGTAATTGGACCACCGCGGGAGCTACGGGATCTACGGAGGGCGAAGGATTTGAAGCAGTGGGGTTCTGCGCCAGCAGTTCGAGCGCCAAGACCGGCGCCAACAACCCCATGTAAATAGCGCTGCGGCAGAGGAGGACCATGGCAGTGCTAGAGTCTACAGTTGAGTAGAAGATAGTCAAAAGTCCATGACTGAAAATCGAAGGTCGAAGGTGCAATGTAGGCAATCATAAAGTGTCGCTTCCATCCGGCAGGCGCACCAACACGCGGATAACTCATCTCGATTTTCTGAATTAGCGATTGGTAGTAGGTCAGCTGTTTACGACTTCGGCCCGGGCTTGCCGTTGTGGGAAGTCTCGGTCAATTTCACTTCCAATTGCTGCAGGACTGGCTTCTCCACGTGGAGCACCGTAACAGAAGGTTCATAGCCGGCTGCGTCGACACGCAACGTGTGCTCGCCCATGGGAAGCTGGAAAGGTCCCAGGCAATCCATAGTCCCCACGAAGATGCCGTCCAAGGTGATGCGCGCCTTCGCGGGAGTCGTTTCCAGCAACAGAACCGAAACGCTGTCCCAGGCATAACCCGCGTTGGGGTTGTAGCCCGGCCCGGTCGCATCAGTATTGGCGGCGTAGGGGCCCGCCCACCAGTATGGAGGGGCGTAGGAAATGCCAGGAGAATAGGAGGACGTGCCGTAATAAGGAGAGTATGCGCCGCCGTATCCTCCTGAATAGGACTGAGAATAGCCGTAACCGCCGCCGGCCTGCGAACTGCCAAAGGACCGGCTGACCCCGGCGCTATGCTGTCCGGGTCCCGCAATGCACAGCGAACCGAACGCCAGCAGGCCGAGAATCGCCGTGGGGGTAGCCAGAAACTTGAAGGAGGATGATTTTGCTTTGGACATAACAAGCTCCTCTGCCGCAGCCTATTAATGCCTTAGAAGTTAAGGCTAGCACGTCTCGGGACCGAATGCTAGTCCCTTCAATAAATAAAATTTGTGGCACGAATTGGCTGGCAAACCGGTATGGACGCGCCCTGGACTGCCCATTGTGAAGGGCGGCGTATCTTACAGATGTAGGGGCGAACGGCGTTTGCCCTCATCCAGTCGGCGCAACGTTACTTGAGTCCTTCGACCAGGTACAAGTCGGAAAGTGCGCGGTGGTATCCGTAGACGAAGCTTTTTCCGTCGGCGCTCATCAGGATGGGGCCGATCAGGGCGACCCCGGCGTGGTCAGAGGGCATCAGCTCTTTCCAAAGGTCCTTTTTGCCGGAGGCTACGTCCAGCCGGTACACTTTTGCCGGCAATTCTCCGGGTTGATAGATGTAGAGAGAGTGGCCGTCCGAACTCCAATTGATGGGCACCTCGCCCTGCTCAATGCCGGGAATCGGGCGCGGCTCGCCTCCGGCCACGGGATAAAGAAAGCCCTTTTGGTCGGGGCCAATTCCGGCGATAACCTTGGCATCCGGCGAGAGGACGAGGGCAACGGGGTTAATCCCCTCGGGCGAAATGGCTTGCGGCGTTCCTCCGTCGATGTCCTGGACGTAAATGCGGACGCCGTGCCCCGGTTCGTTGCCGGAGAAGACGAAACGCTTGTTGTCCGGAAACCAGCGCGCCCAGTTGGTGTGGTTGATCGAGTCGTTGGTGAGCGGCCTCGGCTCGCCCGCCTTGGTGGGCAGCAGGGCCAATTGCGACGGAGAGCCTTGCGGCTGCGCGATTACCCATTGCTGATCGGGTGAGAGTGCCACCGCTGTGCCTTCTCCCAGACGGACGGCGGGAGATCCGTCGGCGCCGCGAATGTAGACGGCATACTCGAAATTGCCGGCTTTGGTGTAAGTGCCGCCACCCTCACCTTCCTCGTCAAACAGAAGAGTCTTGCCGTCGGCGGAGAGGTCGGCGGGAAAAGAGTAGTCCAACCACGACAAGTCGCTTTCCTTGCCATCCTTCGCGGATAGTCCGATGACCTCGCGGCGCCAGCTCGAGCGTGTGAGCAGCACGCGGCCATCCTTCCAGATGTCGAGCAACATGAGCGAGCCGGGCATGCGGGCCACCAGCCGCTCGTGGCCGGAAAGTGTGACTGCGTAAAGCGCGCGATCGATTCCCACCTTGGTGGCCGCGAACCAGACCTCGTCTCCGCCCGGCGCCCATGCCAGGCCTTGTGACGAAAACCAATCACCCGACAGTTTCGTGATTTTCCCCCCCAGATCCGCCACCGAGACGGCGCCACCATCATCGCCCTGTAATGGATGGTCAAGAAACGCAACGCGGTCGCCCTTGGGAGAAATGCGCGGGTGGCTGATCCAGCCGGCCGTCTCGTAGAGGACTTTGCCGATGGGAAACTCGAGGCGATTTCGTCCGCCCACATTGCGCACCACAGCGAGGTCTTTTCCGTCCGGCGAAGAGTCGGCCCATTGAACGTCGTTCAGAATTTCCCGCGGCGCTCCGCCCGCCAAGGGTGCGCGGGCCAGCGTGCCGATGTTCACCCACGTTCCCATGGGATGGCTGTTGAGCGACAGGGCCATCTCCCCCGAACTCGAAACTGCCAGCAGCTCATCGTGGGAAAGTCCGAGCGAACGCGACTCGGGCGCCTCAGGGCGCGCCGAGAACACGTCCAGCGGATTTCCCTGCCACGACGCGCTGTAGAGGATGGTTTGTCCGTCCGAAGCAAATCGTGCCGAGCGGATGGAGCCTCTCCGGAATGTGAGTTGATGAAACAGAGGCGGGGTGGCTTGCTTGGCGCGCCCTCCCAGAAGATATCCGGCAGCCAGCGCCGCAGCCACTGCGACCAATGCCAGCGCGGGCAAGAACAGCTTTCGTTTACCGCTCACGGCTGCGGGCCCGGCGGCCACGGCCTCTTCGACAGGGTGAGCCAGGTAATTTTCGATCGCGATTCGAGCCTCGCCGATATCGCGCAACCTCTGGCGCGCATCTTTTTCAAGACACCGGCGCAGCAATCTGCGGACGGCGGAGGGAGTTGAGGCGGGCAGCGCTTCCCACTCCGGCTCGGAGCGAAGAACCGCGGCCAGCATGTCGGAGATCGTCTCCCCGCCAAAAGTCTGGCGGCCCGTGATCATCTCAAACAGGACGCAGCCAAACGCCCAAATATCGGTGCGGCGGTCCACCGGCTTACCTTTGGCCTGCTCCGGACTCATGTACGCGGCCGTGCCCAGAATCACTCCTGCTTCTGTGGCGGCAATGCTGATGGTGGGTGAGTTGGAAATTTGGCCGGGCGCGGCTTCAACATCGAGCGCCTTCGCCAGCCCGAAGTCCAAAACTTTGACGGCGCCGGAGGGCGTAATCTTGATGTTGGCGGGCTTCAGGTCGCGATGGACAATCCCGTGTTCGTGAGCGTAATCCAGGGCCTCGGCCACTTGAGTAGCGATCTGAAGCGAATCCTCCAAGGGCAATGGCGCTCGGCGTTTGCCTGTCCCACTGTCACCGGCAGGGCGCGACCCGCGAACGCTTCCTGTAATTCGCTCGGCCAGCGTCGGCCCTTCCACTAATTCCATCACCAGTGCGCGCACCCCACCTGAATCTTCGAAGCCGTAAATCGAAGCGATCTGAGGATGATTCAGTGAGGCTAGCAGTTGAGCTTCGCGTTGAAACCGCGCCATGCGTTCGGCATCGCGCGCAAATGCTTCTGGTAGGACTTTCAGCGCGACGTCGCGGCCGAGCTTGGTGTCGCGCGCGCGATACACTTCGCCCATGCCACCGGAACCAATGGGCGCCAGGATTTCATACGGACCGAGTTTTGTGCCAGGGGCAAGGGGCATGAATCAGCGGCAGAAATTATAAACCATTCGCCGAAAAAATATGGAGCGTAATTGCAGGCAATATAAAATTAGTGTGCGCGTAATGGCGCGATAGGTAAATCCGGCCCGAGAATAGTTTTTGTGGTGGGTGTTATTTCTTTTCGGGCGTTGCAGGACGAAAGCGCCAAAGCCTTCCTTTAATCGGCCAGCCTGTGCAGAGAATTCGGCCATCGTCTTGCCATCCGAGTCCCAAGGTATCGCCGGTAAAATTCACCGTGATCTTGTTCAATTTGCCACTTCGGAGATCGAGGATACCTGGGGCGTAGAACCAGTTTTCAGGCGTAGCGATGCTCACCACGGCCCTTCCGTCTTTGCCGATGGTATTCGAACCCATATCAACCGGAGCCAGGCGCAAAGCACTCTGGACGATTATCGGCTCTTCCGCCCCGCCGGAAACCGGGACGCGCACCAGCCTGACGCCTTCCTTCTCGCGGAGCTGCACGATCAAATCTTTCCCGTTGGGATCAGGGGTGACTGCATCTCCGGGTCCAATGCGCCGCGGCTGGCCGTCCGTCGCAGGGATGGCCCACACGGTTCTCGAGGATACGTAATAAAGCGTTTTCCCATCCCGCGACGCAACGAGGTTGCTGATCCCGCTACCCTGAATTCCCTGGAGCCTCCGAACGATCCGTCCGTCGGAAATGGAGGCCACGGCCACCACAGCGTTGCCACGCGGACCCAGCAGGAATGCAACTTCGCCGTCACCCACCGGACACTCCGGCCCTGATGTCTCTTCCTTCGTCGCGATGAAAGGAACCGCATCGCCCCCCGGCTTAGCCAGGAGCAATCGCGACCTCCCCGCCATGATGGAATCAAGCAGGACGCGGCCATCGGCAATCTGAAAAGTCGACTGGGCTCCCTGTAACGGAGTTTCTGAGCCTGCCAGGACTTCGGGCGTCCCCCCGCCAAGGGAGAACCGCAGAACTTCGATGGGGCGGACCGCCTGATCCAAAAAGAGTGTCCCGTCTTTGCTCACATCCATAAACAAAGGAGGGGCAGTCAATGACAACAATGTCCGCACAGGACCGGTCCCGTTGCGTGGGACTTCGACTACGCGGTGCAGATCCCCCTCTCTCGAGTCAATGAGAACCGACCGATCGTCAAGGGCGACCGCGAGGGGAAAGAAAGTAATCGCAGTTGGGACAAGATCGAGTTCCGGCGCCAGCCGCCGTGCTTTCCCCGAGGCAAGGTCCAAGACGTAAAGATGAGGGAGGGGATCGGTCTTTACTTGCTCGAGAGTGCCCCCAAAGAATGCGATTTCATTGCCGTCGCGGAATGCTCGAACGGGTGGGCATAGATCTCGTGAGGCAAAAACACCGTTGAGAGGTACAAGTCGCCCGCTATCGGCCCAGAAACGGAACAACTGTAATTCTCGATCTTTGTTCACGCGCGTGATCACCAAACTACCGTCGGGAAGAACCTCCGGCCCCGCCGCGTCTTCCAGAATCAACCGTTCGTCCCCTCCAAACCGGGAGACCGAAAAAATGCCGCGCGGACCAGAAAATTCCCGGTCGAAATAAATCTCGGTCCCATCGAGTGACCAGTTGAGTTCGGTAACGTAGCCGCGCGAGCGATTCTTTGTCAGGACAGTCCAGTCGCCGGACTCCGTGTCCATCACCGCAACCTGGGTCAACCCGTCCACCATGGCCTGGAAGGCCAGGGTGTGGCCATCGGGTGAAATTCGCGCTCCAAATGCGATGCTCGGCCCGCCAAGCATTTGAGCTGACCAGGTCTGAATTCTTTCGCCCCGCCGGTCTTTCAACCACCAGCCTGCTGCCAGCCCGACAACTAGCGTCAAGGCAGCCGCAATGAGCACGACAGGGGCGTGCTTTCGCGGAGGGGATGAAACCGCCGCGGCTGCCACAAGTGCGGGTGACACATCAGAAGATTCACTGGAAGAGGGGTTAGCCAGATATTCTTCAATCGCTATGCGCGCTTCGCCGATGGCTTGCAAGCGATGCTTGGGGTCTTTGTTAAGGCAACGAGAGAGCAGCCCCCGAATCGTGCGGGGCGTTGTCGCGGGCAGGCTCTCCAGGTTGGGCGCGTCCTTGATGACCGCCGCCAGCGTGTCCGAAACCGATTCGCCTTTAAAGGTCGGCTGGCCCGTGAGCATTTCATAGAGCACGCAGCCGAATGCCCAGATGTCGGCCCGACGGTCCACGGACTTGCCCTTGGCCTGCTCGGGGCTCATGTAGGCTGCCGTACCCAGAATCACTCCGGCCTGAGTGGCGGCGATGCTCAAAGTCGGGCTGAGGGCAGGCGAGACGGCGGGGGTCGAGATGGAATCCTGCGGATCGAGCGCCTTGGCCAAACCGAAGTCGAGAACCTTGACCGTGCCCTCCGGCGTGATTTTAATGTTGGCGGGTTTCAGGTCGCGATGGATGACGCCCTTCTCGTGAGCTGCTTCAAGTGCCTCGGCAATTTGCCGGGCAATCTGTAAAGAATCGAAACTCGAAAATGGAAAATCGAAACTCTTTGCAGGATTAGAGGGCGATTTTCGATTTTCGAATTTCGATCTTCGAAATTCCAAAAGTTCCGCCAGCGTCGCGCCTTCCACCAATTCCATCACCAGCGCGCGCACCCCGCCCGATTCTTCCAAACCGTAGATCGACGCAATGTTGGGATGATTGAGCGAAGCCAACACCTGCGCTTCGCGTTGGAATCGAGCCATGCGCTGGCTATCGCTGGCAAACGCGGCGGGCAAAACCTTGAGCGCGACGTCGCGGCCGAGCTTGGTGTCACGCGCACGATAAACCTCGCCCATTCCACCTGCGCCCAGAGGGGCGACAATTTCATATGGGCCAAGCTTCGTTCCCGGATTCAGCATTGGATCCCTCGCTGCTCTCGGGATATCGCCGGGCGGCTCAGACGCCGCCCAAGCGGCTCAACTTCCCCCATGCCTCCCGCACCGAGCGGAGCCGTCACCTCGTAGGGACCGAGTTTTGTTCCAGGGGAAATGGGCATGAATCAGCGGTAGGAATTATAGACTATTCGCGCAAAAATTACGGAGTGGATTCGTGGGTATTGGAAGATCGGGGTGCGAACAGCGGATAAACTGAATTGCCTTGACGCATTTTTCGTTTGTGGGCTAACGTCATGAATGGATTCGCGCGGTGCGCAGGAAAAAAATCCCGCTTGCCCAGCGAATCCAAATCTCAAGCACGCCAGGCTGGGGAGCACTTGGACCTCTTTGAACTCACACGCGCGCTGGTCTCCATCGAGTCCGTGACGGGAAATGAGCAGGCGTGTGGAATTTTTTTGCGCAGGGCTCTGGAGGCGCGTGGTTTTCAAGTGGAGATGCAGCCGGTGGAAGGAGGCCGGGCCAACGTCCTGGCCTTGCGCGGGAACCCGGAAATCGTTTTGAGCACGCACATGGACACGGTCCCGCCGTTCATTCCTCCCAACGAGGACGCGGAATTTATCTATGGGCGAGGCTCGTGCGACGCAAAAGGCATCATTGCCTCTCAGGTGATGGCGGCGGAGCGGCTGGTGGCCGAAAGCGTCTCTGATTTCGGACTCTTGTTTTTGGTGGGCGAGGAAACTTTAAGTGATGGCGCTCGTGTGGCGAACGATGCACCGCGCGGAACGAAGTACATGATTAACGGCGAGCCCACGGAAAACAAGCTGGCGCTAGGTACCAAAGGCATTCTGCGCGTGGACTTGCGCACGCGGGGCCGGATGGCGCACTCGGCTTACCCCCAGTTTGGTGAATCCGCCATCGACAAACTGCTGGACGTGTTGGCGGACCTGCGCGCACTCAAGCTGCCCCACGACCCCACGCTCGGCGCCTCCACCCTCAATATAGGCATCATCTCCGGCGGGCGCGCAGCCAATGTGATTCCGGATGAAGCCGCGGCACAAATCCTGATCCGCACCGTGAATGGTACCCAGGAACTGCGCGGCCAGATTGCGCGCCTCCTCGACGGCCGGTGCGAGTATGAGTTTGTGCGCGACACGCCCGCCCTCCACATGGAAACTCTGCCGGGTTTTGAGACCGACGTGGTGGCTTTCACCACCGACCTCCCCAGCCTCACGCGTTGGGGCCGCCCGATTCTGCTCGGACCGGGCTCCATCCGCGTGGCGCATACCGATCGGGAGTGCGTCGCCAAAGCCGACCTCACGCGCGCCGTCGAGCTCTACTGCCGGTTGGTCCGCGATTTGAAGCAAAAACTCAAGGCGGAAATTGGAAATTAAAGATTGGAAAGCGGAAATTGGAAAATGGAAACTTGAAATTGGGGAAGACGTAGCCGCCGGAGTTAGGACCTCATAATCTTGTCCGCGAATGTCTGTTTTCCATTTTCCAGTTTCTATTTTCTAATTTCTGATTTTCTTTAGACGCTATAATGGAATGGGGGCGGAGGAGAAAGTTGAAGACATGAAGAAGCTTGAAGTAGGAATCCTGGGCGCCACCGGAATGGTGGGCCAACGTTTTGTGAGCCTGCTCGAACACCATCCGTGGTTTGAGGTGGCGTGGGTGGGCGCGTCGGAGAAATCCTCCGGCAAGAAATACGGAGAGGCCTGCAACTGGCGCCTGCGCGATCCGATGCCGGAAAAGGCGCGCGCGCTGCAGGTGCACGAGTGTGACCCGGGCACGCACCCGGGCAAGCTTCCCCAACTGATGTTTGCCTCGCTCGATTCCAAGGTGGCCGGGGAGGTTGAAGGGGCTTTTGCGCGCGCCGGCCACGTGGTGGTTTCGAATTCGGGCAACTATCGCATGGAAGCTGACGTGCCCCTGGTGATTCCCGAGGTCAACCCGGACCACCTCGCGCTGGTGCGCACGCAGCGCCACGACCGCAAATGGAAGGGCATGATCGTCACCAACCCCAATTGCACGGTGATCGGCCTGGTGATGTCGTTGGCGCCGCTCGAGCACGCCTTTGGTCTCGACAAAGTGATGATGACCAGCATGCAGGCGGTTTCCGGGGCGGGCTATCCCGGAGTTCCCACGCTCGACATCATGGGCAACGTGATCCCTTATATCGCCAACGAAGAGGAGAAAGTGGAACGCGAGGCGCGCAAGCTGCTGGGCAAATTCAGCGACGGCCACGTTCATCCCGGCGAGTTTGCCATCAGCGCGCACTGCAATCGTGTACCGGTGGAAGATGGACACACCGAGTCGATTTCCGTTTCGCTCAAATCGAAGGCCACGGTGGAAGACCTGATTCGCGTGTGGCGGGCCTTTCGCGCCGTGCCCCAGGAGCGCGATTTGCCCTCTGCGCCGAAACACGCCATCGTGGTTCGAGATGAGAAAGACCGGCCACAACCGAAATTTGATTTGACCATCGAAAAAGGCATGGCCACCGTGGTGGGCCGCGTGCGCCACTGCCCGGTGCTCCAGTTCAAATACACCGCGCTCAGCCACAACACGATTCGTGGCGCTGCTGGGGCGGCTTTGCTCAACGCCGAACTCATGAAGGCGGAGGGGTACTTGGACTAGGTTCGAACGGGAAGATGGCTAGGAAAGTTAGAAGGTTGAAGGGTAATGGCTAAAGTCACGGGACATGACATCCGTGCTTTATCCCTCAGCCTTTATCCTTTAACCTTATTCTCACGCAAAACGCTCCTCCCATGAACACCGGCTCACCAAACCAAAACGAAGGCAAGACGATCAACCTAGCCTTGCTCGGCTACGGGAAAATGGGTAGGACCATTTCGCAAATCGCCCCCCAGCGCGGCTTCAAGGTGCGCCTGGTGATGGATATTGATGCCAACCCGCACGCCCAGGGCATCAGCCGGGAAAAATTCCAGGGCGTCGATGTTTGCGTGGACTTCACCACCCCGGACGCGGCGGTGGAAAATGTCCGCCGCGTGGCAGAGGTCGGATGTAACCTCATCGTGGGCACCACCGGTTGGACCGAGCGGCTGGAAGAAGTGCGGGCGATCGTCGAAAAAGGCGGGATTGGGATGGTGTACGCGGCGAATTTTTCCATCGGCGTCAATCTTTTTTATCGCGCGGCGCAAGCGGCGGCGGAAATTTTTGCCAGGTTTCCCATGTATGAGCCTTACATCACTGAAGCCCACCACCATTTCAAGAAGGACGCGCCCTCCGGCACGGCCAAAGACCTGAAGCGTCAAGTCTCCCCGCTTCTGGCCGGGCGTGAAATCCCGATGGCCAGCATCCGCGCCGGCTACATTCCCGGCACGCACGAACTTGGATTTGATTCTGAGGCCGATACCATTATCCTGCGTCACACCGCGCGCAGCCGCCAGGGATTTGCCGAAGGCGCACTCCATGCCGCGCGATGGGTAGTGGGGAAAAAGGGTTTGTTCACCTTTGGAGATGTTCTAAAAGGTTGAAGGATGAAGGTTAAAGTTTGAGGGCTGAAGTATGAGTGAAGCTCGCGGGCTCCCATCCTTGATTCCAAATTCACCATTCACTATTCACAATTCCCTCTTCATCCTTTACCCTTTATCCTCTAACCTTCATTAGACTCCAGTACCTGGAGTGGAGGTCTTATGGCACTCGACATTCGTGGTTGCGGCACGGCGCTGGTGACACCCTTTGCCAAGAACGGCTCGCTGGATGTGGAAGCGCTCCGGCGTCTGGTGCAATTTCAGCTCAAGGAAGGAATTGATTTTCTGGTGCCGTGTGGCACCACCGGGGAAACGCCCACGCTCGAGCACGAGGAATACCTCGGCGTCATTCGCGTGGTGGTTGAAGAGGTGCGCCAAAAAATTCCTGTGATCGCCGGGGTGGGTGGAAACAGCACCAAGAAAGTTGTCTCGCTAGCCTGCGATGTGGAGTCTTTGGGCGTGCAAGGGATCCTCTCCGTCGCGCCCTATTACAACAAACCCACCCAGGAGGGTTTGTACCAGCACTTCCTTGCAGTCGCCGAGGCCACCGACCTTCCGGTGATTCTCTACAACGTTCCCAGTCGCACGTCCTCCAACATCGAGCCCGCCACGGTGGCGCGCCTGTCCAAACTTCCCAACATCATCGCCATCAAAGAAGCCTGCGGCAGTATCACCCAGCAGATGGAAGTCTTGAGTCAGGTTGAGCCGGGCTTCCGCGTGCTTTCCGGTGACGACTCGTTTACCTTCCCTCTGATGGCGCTGGGCGGGCACGGCATTATCTCCGTCATCTCCAACGAAATTCCCGGACCCATGACGCGCCTGGCGCATCTGCTCCTCGAAGGCCAATACGAGGAAGCGCGCAAGCTCCACTTCCAACTTTTACCGCTGATGCAGGTGAACTTTATCGAAACCAATCCCATCCCGGTGAAAGCTGCGCTCGCCATGATGGGTATGATCCAGGAGGTCTACCGCCTCCCCATGGTTGCGATGAGACCTGAGAACCGCGCCAAGCTCGAAAAAGTCCTGGCCGCGCAGGGATTGCTCCAGCCGCAAAAGGTGTAGAAGGCACCTTCGGATTGTCATGGAGTATAACTCGGGTTATACTGAGAGTATGAAAACAGCCGTCTCCATTCCCGATCCATTGTTTAAGGCGGCAGAGCGGGCAGCGAAGCGCCAGAAGGTATCGCGCAGCCGCTTTTATGCTGAGGCACTCCATGAGTACCTCGAACGTAGACGATCGAAGGCAATTACGAAAGCCCTGAATGAGATTTACAGAACGGAACCGTCGGAACTTGATCCAGTCCTCGCCCGCCTGCAGAGTGAGGCGATTGACCGGGAGGATTGGTGATCAGGCGTGGCGAGATTTGGTGGGCATCCTTGGGCGATCCTGAGGGCTCAGAGCCCGGCCTTCGCCGGCCAGTCGTCGTGATGCAATCCGATGAATTCAACCAAACCCCCATTCGTACCGCGGTTGTGGTGAGCATTACTTCCAACCTACGATTGGCTGGAGCGCCCGGCAACGTGCTGTGCGCTACAAGGGAAACGGGATTGCCGAGAGAATCGGTAATTAACGTCTCCCAAACGGCTACCATCCACAAAACTCGATTGACCCAGCGGATTGGCAGGCTGCCAGGGCCATTGATGCGGCAGGTGGAAGCGGGCCTTCGCTTGCTGCTGCGATTATAGACGCTTGTGATAGATCATGGCGCTCCAACCTAAAATCGAAGAGCTTTATGCAGGCGCGACGCGCGAGTATAGCGACGAGTATTTCCGCACCTTCGACGAGTTCAAGGCGGCGCTGAACGAAGGGCGCGTCCGTGCGGCGGAGCCGGACAAGAATGCGCCGAGCGGTTGGAGGGCCAATGCCTGGGTAAAAAAAGGCATCCTGCTCGGCTTTCGCATTGGACGGATTGTGGAAATGCCGACCGGCCCCTCACCCGTCCCGCTCCGCGAGACACCCTCTCCCCACGGGAGAGGGACGAAATCGAAATCAAAGACCGCACCTACGGGTATTGCGTTTCAATTTCGCGACAAGCACACCTATCCACTCAAGGAAATCGCCCCCAGCCAAAACGTGCGCGTGGTGCCCGGCGGCTCGTCGATTCGGGACGGCTGCTACATCGGCAAGGACGTGGTCTGCATGCCGCCCATGTTTGTGAACGTGGGCGCCTACGTGGACGATGGCACGATGATTGACTCGCATGCGCTGGTCGGTTCTTGCGCGCAGGTAGGCAGGAAGTGCCACATCTCCGCCGCGGCACAGATCGGCGGCGTGCTCGAGCCGGTGGGCGCCCTGCCCGTGATTATCGAGGACGAAGTCCTGGTGGGCGGAAACTGCGGGGTCTACGAGGGGGCGATTGTCGGCCGGGGCGCCGTGCTCGCGGCCGGGGTGATTCTGACCGGCTCAACACCCGTCTACGATTTGGTGCGCGACGCGGTGTACCGCCGCGAGGTGGGAGCGACCTGGGACGATGCCAAGCCGCTCATGATTCCTCCCGGCGCCGTGGTGGTCCCCGGATCGCGCGCCATCACCCATGGACGGGGCAAGGAATTGGGCATTTCGTTGTACACGCCCGTCATCATCAAATACCGCGATGAAAAGACGGATCAGGCCGTGCGACTGGAAGAGTTGTTGCGTTGAAGAACGTCATTGGTCCTTTGTCATTCGTCCTTTGCCTCTTGAAGACCTATCTGTGAATTTGCAGCAACGACCGACGAAGGACAACGGACATTTTTTAAGGTTCAAAAATGCATTCCACCCAAGATCGCTTGTGGGCCGACTATGAAACGCACCATCGCGCCGGAGGCAACAAGGTGTGCCACATGGTGGGTATTCCACTCATCATCGCGGGACTGCTGGGCCTGCTGGCCATCCCGGTCACTCGGGTGAGCAGCATGCCCGTGGAAGTTTCTCTGCTGCTGTTACTGGTCGCCGGGGGAGCCTATCTTTGGCTCGACGTCAAGCTTGGGTTGGTGATGATCGCATTTTCAGTCCTGCTTTACCTGGGCGCACGCATGCTGTCCTGGCCGGCGGCACTTGGATTGTTCCTAGTGGGCTGGGTCTTCCAATTCATCGGGCACGGCGTGTATGAAAAACGGTCGCCGGCGTTCCTCGACAACTTGGCACACCTGCTGGTCGGCCCCCTTTGGGTGCTGAACCATTTTGTACCGCTAAAAGCCCAGAAATTGGAAACGGACAGTCTCTGCGCTCCCTTTAACCTTAACCCACGCCGTTCCTTGTACAATTTCAAGACTAAAGGGAATCCTTTCCAGTTATATCCAAGGTGACAACCTTGAGGCTCATGCAGGGTGGGTATTTTTCCCTTGCGCGATGTGAGAAAGAGTGGTACTGTTATTTTGCAGTTTGTAATTTGTAATACCGACGAGTAGCGCATCGTGTGTAAGGGCAATTCAAGTAAGGTGCTCTGTAACCTGTGTGACCCGCGGTTTTACAGCGGATCGTCGGGTTAGTCCCGCCGCAGCCGTTCCCACAAATTGCCAAATCAATCGAATAAAGGATGTCTATCAGTATGAAAGAACAAGGTACAGTGAAGTGGTTCAATGCAGCCAAGGGTTACGGTTTCATTCAGCGCGAGAGTGGGGAAGATGTTTTCGTACATTTCTCCGCAATCGTCGGGGAAGGTTACCGGTCGTTGGAAGAGGGCGCGCGGGTAAGCTTTGAGGTCAAGAAAGGCCCCAAGGGCTTGCAAGCGGACGCCGTCGAACGGGCATAGAGCACCTTCGAAGTGAAGTGGGGAGGGGCGGCTTGCACGGGCCGCCTTCACCCGGAGGACCCGATGGGTCAAAGACTTTTTGTGGGAAACCTTTCCCACAACGTCACCGACGCCCAGTTGAACGAGTTCGTCACGGCGGCAGGCTTCCAGGTGGCATCAGCCACGGTGATTCATGACAAAGCCACGGGCCAGTCGCGAGGGTTCGGGTTTGTCGAATTAGCCGACGGCGAAGATTTCAATCGTGCCATCGCTGGCCTGAACGGACAAACTCTGGATGGCCGCAAGCTGACCGTGAACGAAGCTCGGCCCATGCGCTCGGATGCGGGCCCGCGGGGCGGCGGGGGTGGCCGGGGCGGACGCCCTGACCGCGGAACACGCTACTAAGCGGAGAGGCTCAAATCATGAATCTCAAAGCCGGACAATACATTCGTCATTCCAAGTATGGCTGTGGAACGATAGTGGAGCGTGACGACGACCGCACCACAGTGGATTTTGATACTTTTGGCGTCAGAAAATTCGTGACGGCCATGGCGGCCTTCGAGTTGGCGCAGGGCGAAGCACCCAAGAAAAAGCGCGTGACCGGAAAGCGCCGGGCCAAAGCGGCGGTCGGGATTACCGAAGCTCTTCCTTCCTGAAGGGCGCAAAGAACTACCATCCTCCTGCGAGGTCAACGCTCGATCGTCATCGAGCCGCATTGACAGAAACGACTATAGCGCCGATGGGCTTCACGGTTCGGCCTGACCGAGATTCTTTGTTCTTTTTCAGTCCCGGAAATAAAGCCTGCAGCCAGTCCCGCTTCATTGCGCATCCAAATTTAGCAATTCCTTGTCTTGAAACCCTGAGGAGGACTCCCCGCTCATGCCCGTTTTAGGTTTTTCTGTGCTTTCCGGAACGCTGACTTCCAGCAAGCGCGAGCATCACACGTCGCTGCTGCACGCGCTCCCTTTCATCAGCGTCCACTTGGCATGCCTGGCGGCCATCTTCCTCAAATTCCACTGGTCTTATGTGCTGCTGGCCGCGGCGCTCTATTACGTTCGGATGTTTTTTGTCACCGCTGGATACCATCGGTACTTCTCCCACCGCTCTTTCAAAACCAGCCGTGCCTTTCAATTCATCCTCGCATTCCTGGCGACGACGTCGGCTCAGAAGGGCGTGCTGTGGTGGGCGGCGAATCACCGCAATCATCACCGGCTCTCCGACACGCCGGAGGATCTCCACTCGCCCATACAACAAGGGTTCTGGTGGGCGCACCTGGGATGGATTTTGAGCGATCAGCACAACGAGACCCAAGTGGAAATGATCCGCGATTACCACAAGTATCCCGAACTGCGTTGGCTGAACAAGCACTTCCTGCTACCACCGACTGTGCTGGCCGTCGCGCTGTTCCTGGCCGGCAGTTGGGAATGGCTGGTGTGGGGCTTTTTCATCAGCACTGTGGTGCTGTGGCACGGCTCATTCTGTGTCAATTCCCTGGCCCACGTCTTCGGCAAGCGACGCTACATCACCACCGATTCCAGCCGCAACAGTCTCCTAATCTCGCTCATCACCATGGGCGAAGGCTGGCACAATAACCACCACCACTATATGGCTTCGGTGCGCCAGGGATTTTATTGGTGGGAGTTGGATGCGACTTTTTATCTGCTCAAGGTGCTTTCGTGGTTCGGCATCGTTTGGGATCTGCGCTACCCTTCGAAGGCCATCATGAACGCGGCCAGGGCGAGCTGAATTCGGATGCACCGGGGCGCAATTCGACTCTGGCAACCTCTCCTCAAGATCCTTACCCACCCACTCCAAGCCATGAAAGGCGGAAGCGTGGACACGTCTGCCCTTCCGATGGTACGCTTCTACTGGGAGCGACATTGTTCCGTCCTCCCTTCTACACACGTGGGCCTGTAGCTCAGATGGATAGAGCAACGGTTTCCTAAACCGTAGGTCGGGCGTTCAAATCGCCCCAGGCCTACCACATTTTTCCTTTTGATTTCAAGTGGATAGACTAGTCGCTGCATCCATTCGTGAGCCCTTCAGAAGCCCCACGGTAGTGAAATTGTAGTGGAACTGTGCACGCCACCTTGAAAAAAAGCGCCATTTATCTCACGTCGGTGCTGTGCTACCCAGAAGGTGGCAAGGTTTCTTTCGAGTGCGCCGTCATGCAGGAGGAACCGCAAGGCGAAGGTGGGCACTACATCTACGGTTTCGCGACTTCCCAGGCACTATTCGAGGTGAGGGCACGGGCGAACTCATGGGAGCCATTTCCCTTCACGCATATCGAGCAGTCTATCTCTTGCTCCAGAACGCGCCCACTCCTCGATGGTCTTATCCCGCATGGTATTATTGAGTGCATTTATCACAGCGGCATTTACCTTGCGGAACGAAAGCCACCAAGCAGCCTGGTACCGAACTAGCGAATCGCTTGAGTTGAGGAATGCCTCGACGAGAGGGATGCTTTGCTTCCCGATCAGTTCTTCAGCCCAACTGAAATAATGTGTGGCCGACCTTCCTATGGTGTCGGGCGCAGACGGGATAGCAAATAACAATTCCCTTGCCAAAGCCAGATCAGGCGCAGCGTTCGACTCAACGAGTTTAGGCGGTTGAGGCGCAAGTTGTATTTCCATCTGGTAGAAGGGAATGGCTACCTTTAAGTCCGGGCCATGCCCCCTGAGAAATAAGACGTAACGAATCCCAGGACGAAAATTGGCAAATGGCGGGCCAAAGTATTCCGAGGTTGAAGGTGGTCCCAAACCATAGTACTCGAACTTGATAATGTCAGAGCTGAGGCCCCCCTTAAACACGCGGTCGACGCGAGCCACCGCGATCGATTGACTGCGAATTTCGCCGTCGACTCGGACCCCTCTACTCGTTATTTGAGTCTTCAGGATGGTTGCGGAACAGACGATGTCCGAGAAACGTTCTCTTTCTTGAACTGTCGGCAAGTACTTGCTCGGTGGCCGCTCCTCAGCATGCGCAGGGAGCAAAATTGACACCACTAATACGCCTACCACCAGCCCAGTCCGGACTCGAGCCTGGATCTGCTTATTAGCCATTTGTATAGGACAATTGTGATCCCACCTCTGGCACCTTGTCTACTGCCGAGGAAACGGCTTATCAGTACAGCTGGCCGCCTGGATTCGTCAGCTTTCGGTTCCTCACGGATTGCACCGCTTCTGGACAAATGGTCGTCCACACGGAAATTACTTCCGTGTGCGCCGTCGCTCCGGAATAATCCCCGAGGCGGCAGGAACGGCCATACCTGTGGCGCGCCCACTCTTACACCACCAGTGCGTGGGGACAATTTGGCAAGCCTGCTCAAATATTCAGGCCTTTCGGGTCCGCCTCCCTCTAACACACTTCCAAGCCAACCTTCTGACAATATTTTGAAGGCTCTAGGTTCAACGGGAGGGCATTTTCTCTGGGTTCATAGTAAAATTCGGATATCGCAAGAGTGCTAAGCCCCAAGGAGATTGGGATGTCCCATTTCTTACGAATATTCCTCACCCTGCTGTTATTCTTTCCCTTCTCTTTGAACGCACAAGAGACCCACAGCCACGGCGTACCTGAGAAACTGGGGCACGTAGCGTTTCCGATTTCCTGCCTACCCGCAGTCCAGCAGCGGTTCGACCGAGGTGTTGCGCTGCTTCACTCGTTCGCTTACTCCGCCGCCGAAGATGCATTCCGGAGCGTGGCAGAACTGGATCCTCGGTGTGCGATGGCTCATTGGGGCATTGCCATGACGCACTTTCACCAGCTTTGGGACCCGCCCCTTTCACCCGACTCGATTTCGACTGCCCAACGGGAAATCCACCAGGCGCAAAATATCGGGGCTGGCTCCGAGCGCGAGCGCAGGTTCGTCAATGCGCTGGGCTTGATATATCAGGGCGCTGGCACCATTCCGTATCGCACGAGGGCATTGAGCTACGAGAGTGCGATGAGAGATCTAGCAGCAGAGAACCGGAAGGATGCCGAGGCACAAGTGTTTTACGCATTGGCACTCTTGGCTACCGCATCCCCGATGGACAAAGCGCATACGAATCAGAAGCAGGCAGCCGATTTGCTTGAGCCGCTTTATCGCGCATAACCGCAGCACCCGGGAATCCCCCACTACCTCATCCATGCTTACGACAATGCAGAACTTGCACCCAGAGGTCTGCCTGCGGCGAGAGCCTACTCCAAAATTGCCGCTTCGGCGCCGCATGCCTTACACATGCCATCGCATATATTCACACGACTCGGCTTATGGGAAGACTCCATCGCTTCCAACCTTGCGGCAAAGGACGCGGCACACCAAGTGGGCGAAACGAGAGAAGAGCTGCACGCGATGGATTATCTGGTGTACGCCTACTTGCAGATTGGACGCGACACAGAGGCGGCTCAGGTCATTCAGCAAATTAGAAACATGTCGAAGCTGAACGTTGGGGATTTCATAGCAGGGTACGCCTTCGCAGCGATGCCGGTTCGATACGCGGTGGAGCGGAAGCAATGGGCCGAAGCTGCAAGCATCGTTCCCCCCACAGGAGCCCCGGCCCAGGCTGTTGCAATTTCAGTCTGGGCTCGTGGGATCGGACTTGCTCGGGGCGGGAGGGCTGCAGAGGCTGAAACATCAATCCAAACATTACGACATATCGAAGTGCAACTTCACGCCGCAGGTGACGATTATTGGGCCACTCAGGTGAGTGTTCTGGTGCGCGAGGTCATGGCATGGTCAGCCCAAGCGCGGAGTAATCCAAATGGCGCTGTGACGTTGATGCGTGAGGCAGCCGATATGGAGGACGCGGTCGAGAAGCTCCCGATAACACCGGGGCCGATCGTTCCGGCTCGCGAGCAGCTCGGCTACTTGCTGCTGGAGCAGAATCACCCGGGTCTGGCGTTGAAAGAATTCGAGACGGCACTCTCAAATGCCCCTGGGCGCCGCGGGGCCACGCAGGGAGCCGCGCATGCTGCCGAACTCTCCAGCCAGAAATAGACTCTCATGATTGTGTTTCCGGGCAACTATTCCAAAATCGCGCCTGTCCAATAACCTTATGACTCGCCACGCGTGGACGTGGCGTTATTGCCCGCTGCAATTTGAGCCGCCTCAGCACGACATATACGCCACCCGCGGCCACTGGCCCGTAGCATTTATTAGCAAGATAGAATAGTCGCCGTATGCCCTCATTTTCTGGGGGTGCCGCTCCTGGGGCCCGGGCGGGTCCACTTTTGCCCGTAATTCAAGATAGTGGTACTGGAGGGCTGATTACCTTCATCCAGCAGGGTGAGCACGGTGGAGCCGTCCAGCGCCTGCTGGGAGTTGATAAAGTGGAAGCGCGACGTATGGCTGGTCCCTTTGAATACCACCAGGTCTCCGCTTAACTCCACTACGCCCTCCTCCTTTTCTCGCACCGTGCTGCCATTGCTCTTGCCGGACATTGAGTAGGAGTAGTGGCCGTCGGAGGCTATGGTGTAGCTGGCGCCGTAAAAGGAGGTGGAGTTGCCGGCGTACTGCCCCGCGCTGTTCACGTAATCGGTGCTGCTGGCAGCGCCGGAACGCCAACTCCCGGCCAGATCCGCGACAGTGATGCTGGTCTTGATAGCCTCCGCCTTGAGCGGCGCCTGCCGAACGCTGCCGATAAACGCCACCAGCTCGTTTTCGAGTGCGTCAAACATGTAGCGGCCCGAACTCACCACCGCCACGGGAATGTAACTGTGTCCCGTCTCGAGCAGGTACATCCATGTGTACGTCTTGCGGTCAATGGAGGCGTCCCCGGTCTCTTTACCGGGATAGCCCACCGAATTGTGGATATCGTAAATGGGATAGGGCATGCCCGAATAGTCGCTGCCCAACACAATTTGCTTCCACGCGGACTGGAAGTCGGCATCAGCATTTCCGCTGGAGGGTCTGGCGGAGTAAACAACGATGGCGATAAACCGCTGGTCGGCTACACTGATGATCGTGGCGTGATCCTCGCCGGGCTTTTGTTCGTAGTTCCAGCCCTCAGGTACTGAGAACGAAACATCGCCCACGGTTTGCACCTTGGCCGAGGCCGTTAAGGCAGTGAGGCAGAGAATGATCGGCAATGCGAAACGGAAACGGAACATGGGGACGGTACTCCTTTCGAAGAACATGGCCCAACGAAATACCATTCTCCGCTCTCTCTTGCTGGATTTTTCTAATTGGGCTCCGTGATAGCGGTGCGTGGAGTATATCACCGTTGTCGGAACGGGTAGAGCGAAGTCGCCCAACTCCCGGATGGTCACCCACTCGGAAACAAAGGACAAACTCGATGAAACAGCAACGGTCCACAATACTTTCGGTCCGAGTTCGACATCCTGCGCGGATACCATCATCTCAACAACATAGCAGCTTTGGGAAGGGCCGGCTGCGCGCAAGGGTGAGCAAATCAAGAGCCCGGCCAAAGTCAAGGCCCAATTGGTTGGCGTTTGGGTCGAGAGCTGGCACTTGTGGTCCTGTCGGTCGCCAAAACTCTGTAAGAGTTGAATCTCATCCATGTGACATGTTTCGTGGCCACTCAGTTTGTTATTCATTTCAAATGCGGTCTTAGTTTTGGCCAGGGACATTGGGCGGAGACCCAGAATCTCAATTTGCAGCGCTGCCCGGGTTCGGAACCAAGACTGGAGGCTAAATAGCACGGAAGGTAGGGAAGTGATTATAGGGTCGGAAAAGTACCAATCCATTTCGGCAACATCAATGCTTTCAATCTGGTCGAGATTCTTGGTAGCGACAGGTAGAGAGCCCCGAAGCGGGCGGCCTTCATCACCGCCTTGAGCGTCGAGCAGGTTGAAAAGATGTTTCAAACTGCCGCCCTCCTGGAATCTCCAAGTCCAGCTGACCCACTGGAAGAAACTCAAAAAAATAACTACCCAACGGTGACACTAGCCGTGTCATTCGGATCCGAGATTACGAAGTAATCGCGGGAAGGCTGGTCACGCAGGAGCCGGGCGCACAACGCCTCAAGGGCACTCACGATCGTTATTTGTCCCTTGATCGAGTTCTTGGTAGGGAAAGGAGTTCAGTCAGTTGTGCCTTTCAACCGGGCTCTTCAGATGACCTGCCTTGTATCGATCAAATTTCGAACAAGTCGTTGAGCCAAGTCATGCCGCGAACCATGGAAGGGAAGCCCAGAGTAGTAACTCCGAGTAGAGCGACATGCTGGAGGTCTTCGCGCCCAATGCCAACCTCAAGGGCACGGCGGGCATGACTGTGAGTTGCGCCCTCCAGCCCAGCGCCAATTGACAGGGCAAGTTTCACAAGTCTCTGCTCGCGTTCTGTTAGTGGGCCCGCCAGGCGCGCTACGTTGCCCAGTTTCTCGTAGGCACCAAGGACATCGGGGTACTGCTTCCGCAGTTTTTCGTAGGCGTCAGGATAGTCCATATTGGTCCTCCCATAGAGACTTCGGGAATCTAACACAAGCTCTTCGATCCGCTACGAAGATTTCGATGACTGCGGCAGGCTACAATTGCGGAGTTGTCGAATCCTGTCTAACTTTTTGGCGCCTTCACCTGAAGGCACTCATCTGGCCGGCGTAAACAAAAATATATCGCAGCAGAAAGCCGCCCATTAGAACCAACAGAGCGGCAGTGGCTGCCCATACTTTGTTGAAATGGACACTGGCTTTCGACCACAACGTGGGGAGGACTTCCCAGGTCTCAATGGCTAAAGGAACAAGCAGGCCGAGCCCGAGGAAGAATACCCAAAACACGAGGGTGAAGGGTCCACCCAGGATCAATTTCAATGAGTCCTGGACGGCTTGCACAGAAAGCTTGCCGTGAATGATGTAAGGCAACACGACAAAAAATTCGAGCGTCAGGAAACATATGTCCAGGGTGTAGAGCAGACGGATTTCCTCGAATTCAATGGTCTTCCGGCCCCACAGAAGGGCGATGATCAGAGCTGCGGATCCTGTCGAAAGGGCGGAGAATAAAAACAATTGTGCCACCAGGTTGGTGTTCCAAAATGGCCGTGACTGGACGGCTCCCAGAAGAACACCGGTGTAGATCCCCACTCCGATGCTGATGGGAAATCCAATCGCGGCGAGCTGCCGGCGGTACCTGGAGAGGTCACTATTAAAAGTATGCAGGAAATTCAGACGGGTTGGCACGAATGCAAAAAGCTGATTGCGTTGTGGCTCTTCCAGCCACGCGAAACAATAGAGCAATGACACCAGGGTGAAAGCCACGAGTAGCCAGGAACCGATGGACATGGGACTCATCCAGCGAAAATGCAGATACAGCTTGTAAGCACGGTACCAATGGCCCAGATCAAAAACCAGCAGGAGGCAGCCCAGCATAACCGGCCAGGGCGCCATCAAGGCGCCGAGGCGTGCAATCCTTGAGTCTTTCGTGTCCTCCCTGTTCCGGAGATAAGAGGCTAGGGCGGAGACAAAAAACAGCCCCGCCGAGAGACCCCCAAGAAAGAGGTAGTTGACGATTAGCAATCCCCACTCGATAGTCTTCATAATTCCATTCCTCAAATCAGGTAATAGATCTGCGGCCCGGTGCCCGCCTCGGGTTTCTTGACTCGATACTCGCGCTTTTCCAGCAACTCGGTCAGTTTTCCATCAGGGTCATTGAGGTCGCCGAAAACTCTCACTTTCGACGGGCATGTTTCCACGCAGGCCGGCATGTCTCCCCGATCGATACGCCGCGCGCAAAGGTCGCACTTTTCAACCACGCCGCGGTCTTCACGGAAAAATCGCGCGTCGTAGGGGCACGCGATAACACAATACCGGCACCCGATGCATTGCACGTCGTCAATCACCACCACCCCGTCGGCGCGCTGATATGACGCGCCTGTTGGGCACACGCGCACGCAGGCCGGGTCGGCGCAATGGTGGCATTGTTCCGGCTCAAACGCCGCAAGTAGCTTGGGCCAAGTCCCGCGATGCTCCTCGTTAATCCAGTTCCGGCTCTTGGTGAGTGGCACGCCATTTTCAGCGCGGCATGCAACTACGCACGCCTTGCAATCAATGCATTTCTTGGAATCGATCACCAGGGCGTAACGTTTCGAGTGCGTCGACATTTGCAGTCACCTAGACTCTCACCACTTTCACAAAGGTTTCGTGTAAGGCAGCGTTCCCCGAGACTTTGTCCCAGGATGTTTCAAGCAGTTGGGCGTCCGATGCACCCACGTCAGCCACCAGCCTTTGCCATTTGGAGCGCTTGCCAAAGCCGTGCAGCATAAACGCACAGTCTGGCCGGATCTCCTGCTTCACCGCGACCTTGATTCGGATGCTCCCCGCGCTGCTGGTCACTTCCACCCGGTCGCCATCTGCTACGCCTACCGATTGGGCGGATGATGGATGCAGCCATAAACGGTTTTCGGGTGCGAATGAATTGAGCCAGGGATTGTTGGTGGTGTTGGCGTGCGTGAAGTAGGCCTTGCGCCCCAGGATGAGCCGGAATTTGCCCGCAGTAGGTTGGGCGGGAGGATGATAAACCGGCAGCGGTTCGTAGTTGGTTTCTTGCAGGCGTTCGGAGAACAATTCTATTTTTCCCGATTTCGTGACGAAGCGATGGTCGGGCGTCAAGGTGGTTCCGTACTTGGGGAAGCCAGACGGAAAATAAGTGCCGTGTTTCTTCAAATGTTCGAGGGGAATATCCAGGGGCAGAGTCTTGACCTGCGCGTCCACCCACTGGTCGATGGTGTAATCGAAATATTGCGACAGGTTCAATCGCTTGGCCAAACCCTGCACAATCTCCAGTGTGGTCTTGGTGTCGTGAATGGGTTTAATCACCGGTTGCCGATAGACTACTACTGGCCATATCCCGGGCAAAACCCCAACCGGATCCTGGCGCTCCAAGTAGGATGATTCCGGGAAGACCACATCCGCGTACCACGCGGTGTCGCTCATCTGAATGTCGATCACTCCCACAAAATCCATTTGCCCGAGCATGCGAATAGTCTTGGCCTGGTCGGGCAGCGCGTTCATGGGGTCTTGTTTGTGGATCATCCAGGCTTTCACAGGATAAGGTGTCCCTGCCAAAACGTTTTCGCGGAGCTTCAGATAAGCTCCATCGCCTTTGGCGGCCAATGGAAAGTTTTTGTCCAATTCGTCAACGCGCGGCGCGGCCGGATCGTCCCAGGGCAGGAAGAGGTACTCGCCGAGCTCCACGTGGGCGTTGGGCACCATGCCGCCCTGGCGGTCCCAGTTGCCCACAATCGCGTTGAGGATGGCCTGCGCCCGCCGCATCTGGAAATCATTTTGATACCAGGAGGAGCGCCGCCCGGCGTAGTAGACGGCTCGCGGCGCCGCGTCAGAGAACTCTCGTGCAACTCGCGCGATGTCCTTTGCGGGTATCTCTGTTTCCTTTTCCGCCCACTCGGGGGTGTATTGCTTCACATGTTCGGCCAATTGCTCAAAGCCTGTGGTGTAGGTGGCCACAAATTCTTTGTCATACCGGTTTTCGCCCACGATCACATTAAGCATCGCCAGTATGAAGGCCAGGTCGGTGCCCGGCTTGATGGGATACCACTCATCCGCTTTGCTGGCCGTAACCGTAAAGCGTGGGTCGAGGTAAATCAGCCGCGCCTTGCGGTCGGTGGTGGACCCTACAAGGTCCATGGTGTCGGGAGTGATGAAGGATTCCAGCCGGTTGGCGCCGGACATGATGATGTACTTGGAGTTCAGCAAATCAAATGAAGGCACCGTGCCGAAGGTGGCCGAGTACGCCAGGTTCACTGAGGCAAGACACAGCGTGGCATGGCGCACTGTGTTGGGCGAACCAAACGACAGTCCCAGGTTTTGGAAAAAGACTTCCTGAAAACTCTCCGACGACGACCAAAGCGACCCCTGCGGACCGAATTTCTCCTTGACCGCGGAAAGCTTCTGCGCGGCGAAGTCGAATGCTTCGTCCCAGGTGGCCGGGCGCCACTTGCCTTCGCCGCGTGCGCCGACCCGGATGAGGGGACGCTTCAGCCGCGCAGAGTCATACACTTCCTGAAGTCCGGCGTTGCCCCGTGCGCAGACCATCCCGCGCGATCGCGGATTTTCAGGATTGGGGTTTAGTTTTTGAATGACCCCATTGTTGACTACCGCGATCACCGAGCATTTGTTGACGCACATCTCACAGGTCGTCGGGATTTCCTGCAGCCCGGACGCGATGGCCTGCTTTTTCTGGAAGGGAGCGAAGTATGCCGCTGACGTCGCTAGTGCAGCCGCACCCGCTGCGCCCCCTGCCGAGAATTTGAGAAATCGTCGCCGGTTCATATCGTTCCTCTCCAACCTGTGGCGCGCCGGGTGTGCCGCAGGGCAAGATCACAACCTTGCTATTTGCCGCACGTTTCCGGCTGCGGGGAATCCGCGGCATGCGCATCCAGATATGCCGCCACGTCGCGGACTTGGTCATCGCTCATTACCTTGCTCAAAGGCTCGGAGCGACGGTTATGTTTGGCGGTGGTGAAATAGAGTTTCCACTGCGCTTGAGTTCTTGTGAGGGGCGTGATTTCGCCGCCTACCGCACCCTTTGTATGGCAGGTCTTGCAGTTCTGCCGGAAGTAATAGCGGCCCTTGGTTTCGCTGGGCTTTGACCCGGCGGACATCGCCAGGGGCAGAACGAGCCCGGAGTAAATGATCAGCCCGAGGAAAATCATAACTATCTTGGTTGTGCCAGAGAGTGCTCGTTTTTCTTTCATTACAGCCTCCGTCTTGTTTTTCTAGTTTCTCGGGGCTGGCCGTAACCAGCCCCGATCGTCAAGCCACACTCAGAATCGAGTAATCAAGCTGAGGGAAAACATGGATGCCTTACTGTAGGTCGGGAAGCCCAGGATGGGATTGGAGTCCAATGCCTTGGGGGCACCCAGATGCCATCCCGAACCCGAATAGTCGTATGCGTAATTAATGTAGTCGGCCTTGAAGATGAATCGGCTGTTGATTCGGTGCGTCAGGTAAGTCTCGTACACGTTGCCCCGTGTATCCGTCTTGGGGGCGATGATGTCGTCCTCCGCCTGAGCAAAGTTGAACCAATATTTCGAACCATGATTGAACTCGAATCCAATTTTGGTCCTCTCGTCGTTGCCGAAGTTGTAGCGCGCTCCCACCAGGATCATGCTTCCATTGCGATTCACCGGTGTCTCAAACGGGTCGGACATCAACCCGCCAAACGGAGTGGTTTGGCCGTTGGGGCGTGTGCCCGAGTAGTTCATGCTCCCGTAGAAGTCCATGGGACCTTGCTTCCGAGTGAGGTTCACGCTCATCAGGTCGATCGAACCCAGATTGGCTGAAGGCGTAAAGCGCATCACCACCGGTGCGGTTACGGGGTCGCCGGTCAGCGGGTTGTTGGGAAGAACCGTCAGACCGTTAAACCCGTCAGTCACGTTGTAGGCATGAGCGTAGGTGAACTGGACCAGGCTCTTGTCAGTGGTCCACAGGTCCAAATTGGCGCCCAGGAGGTGAACATCTTTCAGCCTATCCTGAGGCATCTTGAGCAGGTTGCCATTGCCAAAGCCCGACTCATAACCGAGGCCGTAGCAAATCCGGAGGACCATGCTGTCGCTCACGTGATAACCAAAAGTGATGCCATCGAATTGATAATCAATGATGGCTCCTGATGGAGTGCCGCCTCGCATCTCGTCTTGCCTGTAGTTCAGAGGCGGACCATCCGTGGAAGGACGGCGGCCAATGGACAGATAGAATTTCGAGCCGGCAATCTTGTTCCAGTTAAAGAAGGCACGTTCCACGCGCAACTGGTCGGAGTTGGGAACGCCGGCCGTTGTGCCGTCAATGTTGAAGGTGTTCGGCTGGCCATTGAATACCTGAACGCCCGTGGAGTCGCCGAAAGCTTTGTACATGCTCAGCCGGCCCGAGAAGCTCATGTTCTCGGAGAGCTGCGAGTCAAACTTCAGACGGATTCGGTTGGTGTACATAATGCTGTTGTTATCTTGGTAGGCCGGAATGGCGGTGGACGGCATCAACATCCCGAATAACTGTTGCTGCATGGACGCTGGAAACTGGCCCATCGCTTGCTTCAGTTGACTAAAGGTCAGATTCTGCGTGAAGTAAAGGTAGTCCCCGTAATGTGCTGCCACGTTGTTGTTGATTTGGTTGACTCCGCTGGGAAAGTTGCCCCCGTTGGTTTGGGCGAAGAATAAAGTCTTGACCACCAGGTTTTGCAGTTGCATCCCATCGAAGTGCGCCGGCACTTGCCCCCAGATAGAGTGGGTCTCAAATCGGTAATCGCCGCTGAAGCGAAGCCGGTCCTGCGCCCCCTGGACTTCGGTTTTGGAAACGCGTTGGTCCAATTCCCTGACCTGGCCTTGCAGGTCTTGCGCGGAAACCGTTTCTTTGACGGTTTGTGTTTGTTTTTCCTGAGCGGCCAGGCGCTGTTCGAGTGAGGCGATAACTGTTTTCAGTTGCTCGGTCTGTCCGCGAAGCTCATTGAGTTCCTTCGTCGCTGCCTCATGCTGCGGCGTCGAAGTCTGATCTTTCGCGGTCTGTGCCTGCTTTTCTTGGGTTGCCAGACGTTGCTCGAGCGAGCCGACGGCCTGTTTCAGTTGCTCAATTTCCTGCTGCAACTGAGTTGCCCCAGCCTGATTGGCTGCGGCCACTTCGTTGGCTTGCTTGGAAGTGCCGGCTTTTGCTGGCCCGTCCGCCCAAGCCCACGGCCCGACGGCAAGGACTAAAATGATGAAACCTGAGACGACGTTTTTTCGCATAATCAATCTCCTTCCGAATGACTTGGTCCCAACCCCTGCGACACTAGGTGTCCGGCTAAAAGCCGAAGGCCTCATGTTCGGAAGGAAGCAGGTTTAAGGCCAGACTGATAGTGCGTGTGTTTTCAATAGATTAGATTTACCAAGGTGGTTTTTTGCAGGCTTGTTATAACGCAGCGTTGCAACATACCATTTCAAGATGAAACAATTCGTTTGGAAGTTTTAGGATTGTGTGTATCAGGCCAACTTGAATTCGCGCATCTTTCGCCATAGCGTGGTTCGACTCAGGCCGAGGGCTTTGGCCGTTTCTTCACGGCGCCAGTGATTGATTTCCAGCGCTTCGAGTAGATGGCTGTATTCAGGATTTTCCGCAGTGTTCGCTTGCTCATCAGCGCGTTGAGCGTCGGCACCTTCAGACACGCCTCGAACCGGACTATCGATCAGGTGGGGATGCTGGATTTCTTCGGAAAGGTCTTCCGGCAGAATCGTCTCCAACTTGGAGACCGCCACTGCATATTCGATGGCGTTGGCGAGTTGGCGAACGTTGCCGGGCCAGGGGTGGTCGAGCAAAACCCTCATGGCCTGCGGGGAAAGGCGCTTGACCAGACCATGCTGAGAAGTTACGCGAGCCAGGAGGTGGCTGGCCAGTGGAGCAATATCCTCGCGCCGCACGCGGAGAGGGGGGATTTCAATGGGTACGACGCAAAGCCTGTAAAAGAGGTCCTCCCGAAATTGGCCCTGTGACATCGCACGCCGCAGATCGATATTGGTGGCCGCAATCACCCGGGCATTGGTGCTTCGCGGAGTGTTCTCGCCCACGCGCTCGAAGGTGCGTTCTTGAAGAACACGCAACAGTTTGACCTGGAGTGGCATGGGCAAGTCGCCAATCTCATCCAGAAATAACGTGCCCTCAGAAGCCATCTCGAATCGGCCGATCCTGTCCCGTACTGCTCCGGTAAACGCGCCGCGAACATGGCCGAATAATTCACATTCCAGAAGTTCGGCTGGGAGAGCGCCGCAATTCACCGCGACAAAAACTCCTTCTCTTCTCGGGGAGTTCTGATGGATTGCCTTGGCGACGATCTCCTTGCCCGTCCCACTCTCGCCACTAATTAGAACCGTCGCCTCACTGTGCTGCAAAGTCTCCACCATGCGGAATACCCTTTGCATGGAAGCAGAACAAGCGACAGCGCCTGAAAAGAAGGTCGGGGCGCCTTCGTAAATTGCCTCTTCATCCGCCGGGCGGAGGATGATCATGTGCGCGACCCTCGGGTCGCACACGCCGGAGGGTTCTGGAAGGAGAGGAGCAGCGGTAACTGAGACCAAACGCGGACCCGCAGGCCCGAATTGGAGCGTGGCGCGCCAGCCCTCTCGTTTCTCACCGGCCGTCAAAGCCTGACGCAATGGACCGTTAGGTCCAAATAAATCTTCGCCCAGGATCTCTTCAATGGCGTGCCCGCACACTTTGAGTGCCATGCCTTCTCCCAACAACTGGTCGAGAAGGTAAGAGGCATGGACGATGCGCAGATGGGAATCAAGACAAACAAACGCCCGGCCCACCGAGGCGAGAACTCGCGTGACTCCGGTGAGCGCCGCCTGCATCAACGGATCGTTGGTAACATCTGCAACGCATTTTGTATCTGGGACTTGCCCAACCATAGCCGCGACCAATTTCCTTTTGCAGTTCGGGGCACATCCACGCTACCACAGCGCGCCCTGACCTGCCAGATTATGCGAAAGGCAGTACCGGATGCTGTGATTTCCGCAACAGGTCAGCGTGAGCGGCGTCACAATACGGCATCCCCCCACGTGGCGCGGGTCCAGCGGACGCAAACTGTGGTCACAGCGAAGTGTGATCCCGGTCACAGCATTCACATAGAGCATATGCGTATATTCGCATGCATGAAACAACCATTAATTTCATCCAACGGGAAAGTCCTCCAGGCCGTAGCCCGGCGGTTCAAGGTCTTGGGTGAACCGCAACGCTTGCGGATACTGCAGGTTTTGGAGACCGGGCCCAAGACGGTTGGCGAGCTCGTGGCAGCACTCGGAGCCAACCAGCCCAACGTTTCGCGCCATCTTCAAGCTCTATTTGACGCGGGCCTGGTGGAGCGGCGCCGGAACGGAAACAGCGTGACCTGTTCCGTCTCTGACCCAATGGTCTTCCGGATGTGCAAGCTGGTGTGTGCCAACGTGGTGGAGCGGGCGCGCACTGATATGGCGGAAATCATGAAAGCGGGCGGTTGAGGAACGGCAGGCGGCAAAGGGGAGCGCTCAGGCGCTTGGGAGGTTCACATGATTGAAGGCAGGTTGAAGCTCAACACCGTGGAAGGGGAGGGAAGGCAGTTCGTGGCCGAAACAAATTCAGGCCAAACCGTCCTGATGGATGACGCGCAGGGGCACACCGGCCCCAAGCCAATCGAATTGGCTCTACTCGCTCTCGGCGGGTGCACGGCGTTCGACGTGATCGGAATTTTGCGCAAGATGAGGCAAGTGGTAACGGGGTATGAAATCGACGTTCGGGCAGAGCAGCGCCACGAGCCGCCCAACTACTTTACCCGGGTTGAAATCAAACACCATTTGCACGGCACGATTGACCCGGAAGCCGTCCGGCGGGCCATCACGCTTTCCGAAACCAAGTACTGCTCGGTGGGCGCCATGATTTCGAAGACCGCGCAGATCGAATCCACATTCGAAATCATTTCTGAGCCGGTTCTGGCCGGGGTTGGAGAGGAAGGGCAATGAGAAGGTCTGGTCTCGCCATCATCACTATATGGGTGTGCCTAAGCACTCCTCCTGGGTCGGCGCAGGAGCCCCGACCTGGAAACCGCCCGGCCGTCGCGAGTGCGGCAGGGGTGCTTACTCTTCCAGAGGCGGTGGCCGTCGCGCTGAAAAATAACCCTTCGATCCAGGCTGCGGACGCATATGCCGATGCCGTCCGTCAGGGCATCACGGAAGCGGGGTCGAGCCGATATCCGCGCGTTGATTTTTCCGAGGACCTCACACGCGGCAACAATCCCGTGTTTGTCTTCAGCAGCCTGCTGATGCAACGGCAATTCACTGCGCAGAATTTTCAGCTCAATAAATTGAATTACCCCTCGCCCGTGGACAACTTCCGAACGTTATTTTCGACAAGCCTGCCCCTCTATGACGCCGGCAGGACCTCTCGCCAAATTCGCGACGCGCGGCTGGATGCCCAGGGCGCGCAAAGGGCCAAAGAGCGAACCCGGCAGGAAATCATTTTCAGCGTCCTCCATGCTTATACCAACGAATTGCTGGCCCAGGAGAACGTGCGTGTGGCGGAAACTTCCGTAAAATCGGCGCAAGAAGATCTGGCGCGCGCGCAGGCCCGCCAGGACATGGGGCAGGCCCTGCTTTCCGATGTCCTGCTAGCCAAAGTCCAACTCGCACGAGCCCAGGAGGATCTGATTAATGCCCGCAACGGAGAGGCCATCGGGCTGGCTGCGTTTAATGTTGCGATGGGAATTCCCGAAGACGCTCCAACCCAAGTGCAGGGCGCATTGGCTGAAAGCACATTTGAAGGTGGCACATTGGAAGAACGCCAGCGGCGCGCACTCGCCAGCCGGCCCGATTACCAGCAGGCCTTGATCGGCAAAGGAAAAGCGCGGATCGGTGTTCAAGGGGCCCGTGCTGGATTTTTGCCCACGCTGAACGCCTTCGGCTCGTGGGAAGTGGACAATCAGAACTTCGCATCGCGCGGAGGAAATAGTTGGACCGCCGGGGCCAGCGTAAATTTCAACATCTTTGATGGCGGCCTGCGCCGGGCGCGCGTGGCGGAGTCGAACGCTCGGGAGCGCCAATCCGTGGCGCTGGAAAAGCAGTTGGCCTCAGCCATCCGCCTGCAAGTCCGCGAGGCCTTCCTGAATTTGAACGCTTCCCGCGACCGCGTGGAAGTTTCGCGCCAGTCTGCTTCCCAGGTTGAGGAGAGTCTGAGAATCCTGCGCGACCGCTACGAAACCGGACTCGCGACGATGACCGATATTCTGAACACAGAGACGGCTCAAGCCCGCGCACAGCGCGATTTTTTGAACGCGGAGTTTGACTATCGTAACGCCTACGCCACGCTGGAACTGGCAACAGGAGAGTTGGCGCCCAACTCTCCGGCAGTGATTCACTGACAGCTGGGACTTGGACTCAGGACGGAACCCTATGAACGAGAAAACACCCATCACACTTCTTCTAGCAATTATCTCAGTCACCGGGCTAACCGGATGCGGCGCGAGGCATACGGGGGGCGAACGCGCGGCCTCCACTGTTTCAGGCGTCCGCGTCGAAGCGATTCATCTCCAAACCATCCCGGAGACCTATGAAGCCGTTGGTACAGTGCGATCCGGGACCACTAGCGTTCTGGGGGCGCAGATCAGCGGCACCGTGCAGGAAATCCGGGTGAAGCCCGGTGACCGGGTGCGTCGCGGCCAGATCCTGGCGCGGCTGGACGACCGGACACCGCGCGCTCAGCTCGCGGGCGCCAACGCTGGCGTGGAAGAAGTCAAGTACGGAGTGGTGGAAACGGATCACGCGCTGCAGGCTGCCACAGCCGAGAGCAAATTGGCCGAGGATACCTACCACCGCTACCAGAAATTATTCGAGAGGAATTCCGTGACCCGGCAGGAATTTGAAGGTGCGGAAACGCGCTTCCGGTCGGCCTCGGCCAATCGAGCGGCCCTCGAAGCGAAGAAAAAGGAGATGGAAGCGCGCGGACAACAGGCGCAGTCGCAGCAGGAGTCGGCTCGCACCTTCTTCAGTTATTCCACCATCGTTTCGCCCACGGATGGCGTGGTGACGGCCAAATCGGTCGATGTAGGATCGCTCGTCATGCCGGGCACTCCCATCCTGTCGGTTGAGGACACGGGGCACTACCGGCTGGAGGCCAGCGTGCCGCAAAATCTCCTCGACAAAATTCACCTGGGACAAGAATCGGCGGTCAGTACTGAATCCGGACCGTTCACGGGCAAGGTGGTTGAAATCGTTCCCGCCGCCGATCCGGATACGCGAACCTTCGTCGTGAAGATCGCTTTGCCGCCCAAATGTTCGTGCCACTCCGGGGAATATGGCAAAGCGGAGTTCCCGGTCGGTGAGCAAAAGGCTCTGACGGTGCCGCGTACCGCACTAGTAGAGCGTGGTCAACTGCAAGGGGTCTTTGTGGTGAACTCCGAAGGCGTGGCTGAGTACCGCCTGGTGACCACGGGCAAGAGCTTCGGCGAGCAAGTTGAGATCCTATCGGGATTGTCAGACGGCGAGCGCGTGGCAACTTCCAACCTGGACAGGCTCACCGACGGGGCGCGCGTGGTGACGCAATGAGCAAGAACGGAACCGGCTTCGCCGGCCACGTGGCGCACTATTTCATAAACTCGAAATTGACCCCCTTATTCATCGTGTTCGCCGTCCTGCTGGGGACCTTCGCCGTGCTCGAAACGCCGCGCGAAGAAGAGCCGCAAATCATCGTTCCCATGATGGACGTCTTCGTGGAGATGCCGGGCGCAACCGCCCGCGAAGTCGAACAGCGCGTCACCACGCCGATGGAGAAACTGATTTGGGAAATCCCCGGTGTCGAGTACGTATATTCCGCCACGCGGCCCGGCCTGGGCATGGTGGTGGTACGTTACAAGGTGGGTGAAAGCCAGGAAGACTCCATCGTCAAGTTGTATAACAAACTCTACTCGCATTTTGACCTGATCCCGCCCGGCGCTTCGAAACCCTTGATCAAGCCGCGCTCGATTGACGATGTGCCCGTCCTGGCGCTGACCCTTTGGAGCGCGCGCTACGACAGCTATGCCCTGCGGCGTGTGGCCGCCCAGGTGGAGGGTGAGATCAAGAATATCGACGACGTTTCGCTCACTCAGATCATTGGCGGGGAGCGGAGACAACTCCGCGTGTCCCTGGACCCCGCGAAGATGGCGAGTCTTGGCGTGGCTCCGACTTCCATAGTGCCGGCCGTGCAACGAGCCAATCAACGGCTTCAGGCGGGTGAATTCGCCGCCGCCAACCAGGAATACTCAGTCGAGACGGGTGACTTTCTGCGGACGAGCGATGATGTGGGCCAAGTGGTGATTGCCGTCTCTGGCGGCCACCCAGTTTACCTGCGCGATGTGGCTTCGATCAGCGACGGGCCAACCGAGCCCTCGGATTACGTCTTGTTCGGTTACGGCAACAAGGCCACTGATCGCCAGCACGGCCCGGCCGGTGAATATCCTGCCGTGACGATCACGGTCTCCAAGCGCAAAGGGATGAACGCAGTGGTCGTGGCCGATCGAGTTCTCGATAAGGTGGAAAAACTCAAAGGCAGCGTGATCCCTTCGGACGTCCGGGTAACCGTCACACGCAACTACGGCGACACCGCCCAGGAAAAATCCAATGAGTTGCTCAAACACCTTTTGCTCGCCACGCTCTCAGTGACGGCTCTAATTGCCCTCGCCCTCGGCTGGCGGTCGTCTGTGGTGGTGCTGGCGGCGGTGCCCGTGACGCTGGCCCTGACCTTGTTCATTTACTTCATGCTGGGCTACACGCTCAACCGCGTCACCCTTTTCGCATTGATTTTTTCCATCGGCATCCTGGTGGATGACGCCATTGTGGTGGTGGAGAACATCACCCGGCACTTCCACCTTCCGGAAAATAAGGGCCGGTCCCTGGAGGACATCGCCGTGGAAGCGGTGGACGAAGTGGGGAATCCCACTACCCTTGCCACCCTGGCGGTGATCGCGGCCATTTTGCCCATGGCGTTTGTGGGCGGGCTGATGGGACCATACATGCGCCCCATCCCGGTGGGTGCGTCGGTGGCCATGGTGTTTTCCCTCTTTATTGCTTTCGTCGTTTCGCCGTGGGCGGGATTACGCATGTTAGCGGGCGCTAAAACGGCGCATGTGACGGACGAAGAAGGACCCGAGGGATGGACCACGCGCGCGTATCGCCGCGTGATGACACCACTCCTTGTGAACCCCACAAAACGCCTGGGATTTCTGGTGGGCGTGGTTGTGTTACTGCTTCTCGCCATTCTGCTTCCCCTCCTCAAGATCGTTCGGGTCAAGATGTTGCCGTTTGATAACAAGAGCGAAATGCAGGTAATCATCGACATGCCGGACGGGACCACGCTCGAGCAGACGGCGCGTGTGGCGCGCGAAGTGGCGCACCGGGCAGCCCAGGAACCCGAAGTCCTCAATTACCAGGTCTACGCCGGGACCTCCGGGCCTTACAACTTCAACGGTCTGGTGCGGCACTACTTTTTGCGCCAAGGACCCAATCGCGCTGACATTCAATTGAATCTCCTGCCGAAAGGCGAGCGCTCCGCGCAGAGCCACGACATCGCCAAGCGCATCCGGGCCGCCATTGACCCCATCGGCGATCAATACGGCGCGCGGCTAAAGGTGGCGGAGATTCCGCCTGGGCCCCCAGTCATCCAGACCCTGGTGGCTGAGGTCTATGGCCCCGACTATTACCAACAGATTGAGGTGGCGCGCCAAATTCGTGACAAATTCAAAACGACACCCGGCGTGGTAGATGTGGACTGGATGGTAGAGGACCCGCAAACCGAATACCGCTTTGTCGTAGATAAGGAGAAAGCAGCTCTCAACGAAATTGATGCCGACCAGGTGACGCAGACCTTGCGCCTGGCCCTGAATGGCACCATCGTGGGCCTGGCTCATCAACCCAATGAAAAAGAAGATTTGAATATTGTCCTGCAGTTGCCGCGCGCCGAACGTTCCAGCCTCACCGGCCTCGGCGAAATTCGATTGGTCTCACGCAACGGCTCTCTCGTGCCGCTCAGTGAACTGACCCGCGTTGAAAAGGGAATCATCGAAATCAGCATTTACCACAAAAACTTGAAGCGCGTGGTCTACGTCACCGGCGATGTTGCAGGGAAGGAAGAGAGCCCTGTCTATGCCATCCAGAAACTGTCTGCTGAACTCGATTCCGTTCGCGCGCCGGCGGGCTATGCAATTGAGCGTTACATCACGCACATGCCCTTCATGACAGACCGAATCTCCATGAAATGGGACGGAGAGTGGCAGATTACCTACGAAGTGTTCAGGGATCTAGGGTTAGCCTTTGCAGTGGTCCTGGTACTCATCTATGTGATCGTGGTGGCATGGTTCCAATCATTCCGAGTCCCACTGGTCATCATGGCGCCGATCCCCCTGACGCTGGTGGGCATTCTTCCCGCGCATGCCATGATGGGCGCGTTTTTCACTGCCACTTCCATCATTGGGTTTATCGCGGGCGCCGGCATCATCGTGAGGAATTCCATCATCCTGGTGGATTTTATCGAACTGCGCCGGCAGGAGGGCGTGCCTCTTGAAAAAGCGGTCGTGGACGCAGGCGCAGTGCGCTTTCGCCCCATGCTGCTGACGGCTGCGGCAGTGGTAGTGGGCGCTTTTGTGATTCTGTTTGATCCGATTTTCCAGGGTTTGGCGATTTCGCTGATGGCGGGCGAGGTCGCTTCGACCTTCTTGTCGCGCCTCGCCGTGCCGGTGCTTTATTACTTGCACGCTCGGGAGTGAAATCAAAGGGGATGGCGGCCCACCGTAACTTGGCACGCAGCCAGACGGTGTCATTTAATTGCGTTCGGTCTGAGAGAGAATTTCAGTTGCCACGCCGCCGATTGACGAGGGTGGCGCAGAAAAGGAGACGAAGATATGGACATCAATCGCTGGTTGAGACTTATTGCCGGAGCCTTTGTAGTCGGTTCGTTGGCCTTGGGCCACTGGGTGAGCCCTTGGTGGTATCTGTTCACAGCCTTCGTGGGACTAAACCTGTTTCAATCCGCCTTCACCAACTGGTGCCCCATGATGACGTTTCTTCGAAAGCTGGGTGTCAAACCGTAGACCGTAGCGACGTATCTTGGAGTTCAAGGGGAAACCGTTCCCCGGACCCAGGTCGGGGAAGGTAGGCATATGAAGATGGGAAGACTTGAGAAACTCTTCGTCAACAGGCCGAGCCGTAGCCAGCGAGTTACTGAGCACGCCGAAAAGTTGCTGAGGTTGGGGGGCTTCGCACCTGCACAGAGCTATTTGGATTTTGGGTGCGGCAATGGAGCCGCGGCAATCCATGCGGCATCGAAACACGGGCTAGACGCGACGGGAATAGACGTTGACCCAGAGCAGATTGAATCGGCACGGGCGATGAGCAAGGAAACTACGACAGCCAGTTTCCTCACCGTTCGCGGAACGAAGCTGCCGTTCGGCGGTAATAAGGTCGATTTCGTAGCGACCTTCAAGGTGACACACCATATCCCCCATTCCCATGAGGCACTCCTCCACATGGCCAGGGTTCTGTGGCCGAACGGCTACCTTATTTACACGGATTTCGCCCTCCCAGGCTGGGTGGCGTCCGTCGGCAAAAGGATGGTCAAGAGCATGGGCCTTCCAACTGACGATGAACTGGATCGATTCGGGCGGGAGAACCATTTGGTTGCGACCGACCGCGCTCAAAGGTTTTACAGGTACGAGGTGGTGTGGCAGAAACGCCCGAAGTGATCAGTGACAGCACTAGTTCGTTCCCCATGATGCCTTGCCTTCGCAACCTTTGCGTTAAGCCCTGAAACACCGCTCGATTCGTTTCGTCTTACCACCGCAACGCTCCGATTTGATAATCGAGGTCAGCACGGCTGATCTGGTAGGCGTACTTTGCTGTCGCGTTTTCCGTCTTCGTTCGGCTCAAGTTCATTGCTTTTGTGCTTCAGCAAAAAGTCTTCGCCCTGCCTCTTCCTCGATTTCGAACATGGTCTGCCTGAATCTGTGGTTGGACCCAGTTACTCTCTTAACTCTTGCGGGTTTTTATCGGAGGCTTAGTACTGAAAAAGTTCTTGAGTTTCATGGAGAACTTTTGCCGCCGACGCTCCCCACTCCCGCAGCCATCGTGATCTCGCGTCTTCAGGTGTCATCCAGGAAGCAGTCGATGACATCTTGTTGCTTTTGGCTCAAATAGCCAGCGAGGGAAATCAGCAAGAGTCGAAAGGGATGCAACATTTGGACACCACGGGTTGCCGTGACTTCGCGGATCGAGGCCCCTGTCATGCGCCTTGCCGGTATCCATGCGTTTTGGATTGCATCTCGAATCTCGCACGTGTTAATAAGGAATGCGTGTTGAAGAAGGGCTGGTTTATCCTGGCTGCGATTCTGCTGCTCGACTGCTTGAGCGTCACGGGCCATCCACAGAAACCCTCGGGCCAGAGTGGCGGAGGACAAGCTGAGTCGAACGAGGCGTTGAAGTTTCTGGGGTCTTACTCAGCTCCGAGCGCCATCGCGGCCACAGAGACCGGGCATGTCAGCGCGCATCCCCCTTCGCCGCCGACGGGTCAAAGGCTGCGGCGGATTGAGACCGGACCGACACTGCTACCTCCCTGGCCCCTTGATCTTGCCTGGTCTTCAGAAGAAATATCGGCGGCTTGCGGCGGCCCCGATATCTTAAACAAAGTCCAGATGGCCCAGCAGGCCCTCGAAAAGCAATCGCATCAGCAGGCGGCGACGATATACGAGGAGGTGGCGCGCAGTCGAGCTCAGTGCTTGCCTCTTTCCTGGAACTTTGCCCTGGCGCGGGCCTATGGCCGGCGGCCCGAAGCTCTGGACGAACTTGCTGCTGCCCTGCCCCACGCTCCGTCGCCCGCTGCGGGTCATCTGGCTTTGGGCCTCGTGCGCCTGGCCGCCGGGGACACGACGATCTCGCGCGCGGATTTTGACGACCTGAGTTCTGTGAGCGGCGACGCAAGCACCAACAGTAAAGAAAAAGATGCGACGTCGGGGGAGGCAAGGCACCAGCCTTCGTCGAGGATGTCCCCGGCCACGGGCGTGTGCGAACGCGACGCCCTCTGGGCGAGGGCAATATTGGGCTGGGCTTTGGAGCAATTACCGGGGGCGAGGGAGCTCCTAATGCGCCTTACCTTGCTCGAGCCGGACACGGCTGCAGCTTGGTTTGCCTTGGGAGGAGTGGCACTCGATGAGGCGCGCAATAACTCGCGTCGCCTGGCCGAACTAGCTCCCGAAGGCTCTTGGAACCGGCGCCTGGAGAGCGAAGCAGTTGAGTTTCGTTATCCAGACCTTGCGCGAAGTATTCTGGCCAAAGACGTGAAGCCCGAATCGAGCAAACAGGTGAAGCCAAACGAGAAGGAGATGCCTACTGCCGAATCAAGCTCGTCGGCGGATGACGATCATCCCGAACTCGAACTGCAACGCCTGGAGTCCCTGGCAGAATCTCCCCCAGTCCTCTATCTCCGAGTGCGCGCCGCCTTACGCTTAAGCGAACTCGCCTACAGCCGGGCCAGCCACTCCCCCCTCTTCGACGAATACCTATGCGCGATTCGAGCCCTCGCGGCAGAGGAAGAAAGTGACGAACCCGCTGCTGAGCGCGAATACCGGGCGGGGTTGGCCGAGAACCCCGAGAGCGCTCCTCTGCATGCCGGGCTCGGGCACCTCTTTCGACAGCAGCGGCGTCTGGAGGCAGCCCGGGACGAACTCGCCAATGCGGTGGCCCTCGATCCCACCGACCCGGTCGCTGCCTTCGAGCTGGGCGACGTCCTTCAACGGCAGGGGGACCAGGTGCGCGCATCTGCCCTCCTCAGCCGGGCGCTGGAAATCGATCCGGGGTTGCTGGTTGCCCGCTGGAGCCGAGCGAAGGCTTACCTGGCACTTGGCGATGACCGGCGGGCGCTCGCTGACCTCGAAGCCGCGGCCCCTGCGGACAATTCGGGCGAATTGCAATGGCAGTTGGCCCGGCTCTACCGGAATATAGGCCGGGACGATCTTGCTCAGAAAGCCCAGGAACGCTCCGAACAACAACGGCAACAGCTGAAAAGAAAATGATTTCCGGGAGCAAATATCACAAATCGTAAATTGACACCCGTCACCCGGCGACAATTCCTAAACTCATCCGGTTGGTGCCTGGCAGCTTCATGGGCGTTACCCGCGCGTACCACGGCGGGGAACATGTGGTTTGGACCGGCCCCTGGTCCCGCCCCAAGTGTACCCAGGCCCGCTTGGCCCGCCCCTGAAAACCAACCCTCTCGCAGCCAGGGATGGACCCCTCTTGACCAGGCGCTCAACCGATTTCTCTCCCACACGCATCGCTTCGGTACTGAACGGATAATGGAGAATATCGCCGGGCCGATTGCCCGGCTCGAATCCTTGCTGCGCGCCGGGGGGAAAGGGATCGAAGAGTTGTTGTCCACCGATTTTCGCGGCGCCTCTGTTGTGCCTGCCCGCGAAACCAGCTTACGCGAGGATTCCGCATTTAACATCCGAAGGTCTCATTGGGACGAAAAACAAGAGGCCGGGCTAAGTGCGCCGGAATTTGTCGCAACGCTTCGTCGCTTCCTTGCTCCGCACTCGCCATTGAACCTCGCGGATCTCGCCTGCCTGGCCATTTCGAGTTCCCCAGATGACCATCCAACTATGGCTCGCACGCGTCTCCGGCTCGAACTTGGCGGAATTCTACCCGGGGGTGCCAGGCGCGGCTGGCAGGCAATCGGCGAATGGGAAGTCGAATGGGCTCAAAGCACCACCGGCTGGAAAATAGCGGCCTGGCGACCCCTCGAAATGACGACGGCTGAAGGTCCGGAGGTTGTGTTCACGGACGTAACAACTGCCGCCTTCGGAAAGGACCCCAGTTATGAAAGCCATCTAGTTCGTGACACCAATTACTGGCGCGGAGTACTCGACAAAGCAAGCGACGTCGACATTTTCGGGAACAGCGGCGTGAGCGTCGGCGACGTATACGGGGATGGCCGTGACGCAATCTACATGTGCCAGCCCAAGGGCCTGCCCAACCGGCTTTATCGCCAGCGCGAGCCGGGTATATTCGAAGACATCTCGCGCGAGGCGGGAGTGGACGTGCTCGACAACACCGCGATGGCGCTTTTTGCAGACATCCTAAACCGCGGGCATCAGGATCTCATCCTGATTACCGAGTCCAGCCCACTGCTTTTTCTGAACGACGGGCACGGGCATTTCACACTCAAGCGCAACGCTTTTCCGCCGGGGACCACCCAAGCGACGCTCACCGCCGCCGCGATGGCCGACTACGACCGGGACGGCTACCTCGACCTCTATGTCTGTGCCTACGGATATGTCGTGGGCGAAGGCTCCACCATCCCCTGCCCTTACTACGATGCCCAGAACGGCCCACCGAATCGGCTGTATCACAACCAGGAGGACGGGACTTTTATCGATGTGACGACCTCGAGCGGCCTTGACCGTGGCAACAACCGCTATAGCTTCGCTTGCGCATGGAATGACATTGACGACGACGGCTGGCCGGACCTGGTTGTCGTCAACGATTTCGGCCGTAACAATTTGTACCGTAATCTTCGAAACGGGAAATTTGAAGAAGTGACGGATGCGATAGCCGGTTACGGCTCCGGCATGAGCGCCTCCTTCGCCGATTATAACGGCGACGGCGCCGCCGACCTTTACGTCAGCAACATGTGGGTGCCAGCCGGCGAGCGGATCACTGCCGACCCCGAGTTTCAGCAGCGCTTTCGAGATGCTTCTTCTGACCGGGTTCGGGAATTCGCGATGGGCAATGCACTTTACGTGAACTCGAGAAGTGGTTCGGGGCCCATCGGAGGTCAAGGTAATCTGGCCCCGCCAATGACCGCACCTTTTCGAAGACTCCCGAATGCGGCGGGCGCGGATCGCGCGCGCTGGGCTTGGTGCTCGGACGCATTGGACCTCGAAAACGATGGCGCTCAGGATCTCTATGTCGTTAATGGGTATCTCTCCTCGCCCGTAGCGGGGCTGCCGCCGCTTGACGCATACCTTTGGGAAGAGGTGGCGGCACTTTCGCCTCAGACGAACGTGGTCGGAAGTGAATATGGCGCTGCCTGGGCGGCGATATCTCAACTTTCTCACCAAGGCCATTCGTGGAATGGAAACGAGCGCAATGTTCTCTTCCTGAACTTGGGCGACGGGCGTTTTGAGGATGCCTCCGCAGTCACGGGACTTGACTTCCGCGACGATGGCCGCGCCTTCGCTGTGTTCGATTTCGACGGCGACGGCGACGCGGACCTGGTGCTCCACAACCGGACTGGGCCGCAGCTACGCCTGCTCCGAAATGACCTCGCGAACTCGAACCACAGCGTCGCGCTTCGTCTCACCGGCACCAAAAGCAACCGGGACGCAATCGGCACCCGCGTCGAAGTGGAAACGCCCGGCGGGCTCCAGGTTCGGTACCTAAGCTGTGGCTCGGGGTTTCTTTCGCAGCACTCGAAGGAACTGGTGTTTGGGCTCGGGCATCATGCAGCCGCGATTCAAGTGCGCGTTCGCTGGCCGAGCGGCGATCTTGCAGAATTCTCAAATTTTAGGGCCGGGCACCGTTACTTCCTGGTTGAAGGCGAGCGCGAGCCGAAAGAGGAACCGTTTTCGGGGCTCGAGGCTCGAGGTAAAGAATTGGATGCTGGGCACCCGGCTCAGCGGCCCAGGGTTGAAGTTTTGCCCTCGCGTTTTTCCACCAATCTGGTTGAACCGCTTTCGGTGCCGCTCCCCCCGCCGTTGCACGGCACGAGATTGCTCTGGCTCTGGGACCCGGCTGAACAGAACGGCGCAGGGCTTCATGCCTTCTTCCGCGCTCAAAAGAGAGTTCCAAGCAGGCTCATCCTCTGGCGCGAGGGAACCATCCCGTCGTCAGTGGCCTCAGGGTTTGAGAGCCCGCCGTGGCAGGCCGATGAACGCTTTCGCCTGCTCTGGACGACGCTCCTCGCGTATCTCTACGACTACCTTCGTCAGCCAATTTTCCCAACCGGGCTTCTATTCGAAGCAGGGAATATTCATGAATCCCCCCAACTCTCGAAACTTGTCAAAGTTTATTGGGGCGGTGCGGAAAGCGCTGAAATTCTCAACGACGTCCTGGCTGGAGTGAAGAGCGGCCAGAAGGCCCTGCCTTTTCCAGGCCGCGCCATCCTTTGCTCTTTCCGGCGTGATCTTCGCACCCTGGGAGCAGGACTCGTCATGGCCGGGCTTTATGCGGAAGCAGAAATCTATTTGGCGGAGGCGGCGAAGGCCAACCCGGATGACGCCGAGGCGCTCTACAACCTTGCCTTCGCCCGCGAGCGACTGGGCAAGATCTCTCAATCCATCGTCGATGCCCGCGGCGCCCTCGAAGCACGCCGCCATTTCCCCCAGGCTCAAAACCTTCTCGGCGTATTACTGTCGCAATCCGGCCATCAGGAGGAAGCCCGGCAGTTGTTTGAACAGGTGACTAAAGAAGTACCGGACTCCGTCGAAGCTTGGAATAATCTCGGCTACCTCGAGCTCATCGAGAGCAATTTGTCCGCATCGCAGATGGCTCTCGAACAGGCGCTGTCATTGGCCCCCGAATACACGGAGGCTCTCAACAACCTCGGTTTCCTCAGAGCGCGACAGGACAGGCTTCCGGAAGCTGAAGCGCTCTTTCATCGCGTATTGGCCCTGGACCCAGACAATGAAAAGGCAAAGAACAATCTTGCGGTGATTTACGCCAACGAAGGAAAATTCGAGGAAGCAGAGCAGATTTTGCAGAACCTTTACCGGACAAATCCTGAGGACCAATTCACCCTGCTTAACCTGGTGAGGCTCGACCTTTCGCTTGGGAAAAACGCCGAGGCCAGGAAACTCCTTGAGGGCTGGCTCGCCCGGCATCCGGACGACGCAACCGCGCAGAAGGTCTTGGAACAAGTTCCGTTTCCTAAACCATAGTTCGCGGGATGGAATCTCCCCGGGCCTACCCTTCTTTCCAGTAAATTCAATTTAAGATAATTAGCCGGATTGTTGTGTTCCGGCATTTCTGCGCCCACCGAATTCAATTCGGCATGGTACACTGCGCCGCGCCCGGTCTTCATCTCCCCCATTAGGATTAGCCGAAGGTGATGCAGGACTTGGGATCGTGCATTTGCGCCTCACGCACTTACACATCTTTTTCGCACTGAGAGAGTGTCATGAAAATTACTTCGCAATTAACCGGGCATACGCCGGCCGTACGTTTGTTCCTCACTGCTGTGGTAATCGTTTCCTTTGCCCTTTTATTGATGGACCGGAACAACCTGGGGGCAACAGCGGGCGCACCTGATCTGGTGCTGATCAACGGCAAGATTCTGACGGTTGATGCGAACGACTCGATCACGGAGGCAGTGGCCATCCGCGGTGGAAAAATTATTGCCGTGGGTTCGACCCAAGAGATCATGGCGCGGACTGCCGCCAATACCCGGGTGATTGATCTCCATGGCCGGACGGCAACGCCGGGGTTGATCGACAGCCATAACCACCTGGCGGATGGAGGAGTTAGCGAGCTTTTCCACGTCAATCTGAGCGATGCCACGCGAGTGGATGACGTGCTTCGCAAAGTTCGTGAGAAGGCGACTACGCTGAAGCCGGGCCAATGGCTGCTCGGACATGGCTGGGACGAAGGCAAGCTAGCCGAGTTGCGCTACCTCTACGCATCGGATCTTGACCAGGTCGCGCCTACCAATCCCGTATGGCTGATGCATACCACCGGGCACTACGGTGTTGCGAACAGCTACGCGATGAGATTGGCGCACATCACTGCCGAGACTAAGAATCCTCCCACCGGCACTATCGACCGCAATGCCCAAGCGGTTCCCACCGGCGTGCTGAAAGAATCCGCCATGGATTTGGTCACCAGTCTCATCCCACCCGTCACTCCTGAGCAGATGCGAAGTGGAATCCTGAAAATGCTCGAGAGCATGAATCGCGAAGGCATTACAGCGGTGAAAGACCCTGATATCGACCAACTCACCTGGAATGCCTACCGCCTGCTCCTTCAGGAACACAAGCTCACAATGCACGTATTTGTGCTGTGGGGCGCAGGTAAAACACTGGAGTCCGCGAAGCAAACTCTGGCGCGCATTTCCAATCTCCCCAAGCCGCCCCATTCTCTCGGGGATGGATTGTTGCTATCAGGCGGCGTAAAACTTTACATGGATGGGAGCGCCGGCGCGCGCACGGCGTGGGTGTACAAGGAATGGAACAAGAATTTGAGCGAAAAGGACGCGGGCAATTATGGATATCCGGCCATCGATCCTGATATTTACCGCCAGCAAATACGCCTCTTTCACCAAGCCGGTGTCCACGTGGGCACGCACGCCGTCGGAGACCGCGCCATCGACTGGGTAGTGGACACTTACGCGCAAGTGCTGAAGGAGACGCCGACGCACGGACTTCGGCACAGCATTATTCATTCCAACATTCCCAGCGATCATGCGATCGAAACTATGGCGACGCTGCAGAAGGAATACGACGCCGGATACCCTGAGGCGCAGTCGGTATTTATGTGGTGGATCGGCGACACCTACGCGGGCAACTTTGGCCCCGAGCGGTTGCTTCGACTCAATCCCTTTAAGACCTATTTGGCAAAGGGCGTCCAGTGGGGTGGCGGATCGGATTTCCCCGTGACGCCTTTTCCGGCCCGCTACGGCATCTGGGCATCAATCGTTCGCGAAACGCTCAAGGGTGTTTATGGAGCGCATCCCTTCGGAATGGCGGAGTCAGTGGATGTCCGCACCGCTCTGCGTTCCTATACCACGTGGGCGGCGCACCAATTGCTTTTAGAAGACAAAATTGGCTCGGTTGAGGTCGGCAAGGAAGCTGACATTGCGGTCTGGGACCGCGACATGTATTCGATTCCCGCGGACGACATCAAGAACATGAAGTGTGAGATGACCTTCTTTAACGGCAAGATTGTTTACACGGCTGCCGGTACGCCGATCACAGTGAAGAATTGATCGCCCGCCGTTCGTCCCACGTTTGAACGACCTGTCCGACTCACTAGTACCAAAAGGGCGTCCTCTCGGCCCAATCAGATTTAGGATAGTTTTTGTGCAAGAGGTCGAATGCCTGTCGACTCAGGTCGCTTGGCCTCTCATTGGTGCATGCGAATCTGGTTGCCCGAACGGCTAGATGCAATGCCTCGGGCACGCGGGGGTCATCGGGATGCTTGGCGGCCCAGTCGACGACAACACTGGGCAAGTATCGGGCCGAACTGCCAAAAGAATTCAGCTTCTTCCACTCCTTAGCGACCTGTTGCTTTTCTTCTTGAGTCAGGAAATCAGGGGATGTGACAGTCGGGCCGGATTGAGTGGCTCCCTCTTCGGGCTCGTCGTTGATTTTGGCGTAATTGTTCCTGCCAGTGATTCCACCTACGTCCCCGCACCACCAATTGTCGCGATAATCGTCGATCCTGTGAAACGCCGTGGTGCGCGGGAACGAATCGTCAACAAAAGGACGTAGTCCGGGAAAATGGAGAACTGTAAAGACCGCGGCAAAGTGACGCTCTTCGGGCGTGGTAGCTCGCCCATAGGCCTCAATGAATATTCTCAGCCCGGGTTGAGCGGCCACAGCAGCATTCACGACGCTCCCGGCGTATTCCAACTGGTCCAGCAACGCGGCGCGCGCCCACGTCGCAGGTGCCACTCTTCGCCGGAGGTTTTCGGGCAAGCTGCTCGATTCGACCACGCGAACAAGGAACTCTAGGGGGACCTTTGTATTGAGCAGTGATGCCGCGACGGGACTGAATTGTGGTAAAAGGCTCGCATGGGTGGCGGGTTTCTCGACGCCGAAAAACGTCACAGCGCAAGAGGAGTCATAGCAGACCGATTCGTTCCCAGGATAATTTTCGCCATAATCGAACAGGAGAGGGCGCTGCCAGAGAAAGGCCAAGAAATCCTTAAAATCGGCTGCAGCCATCATCTGCTCATCCTGCAACAAGTGGACTGCGGAAGGGGGCAGATTAATTCCCGGGGCCAAGGCTTCCTTCAGAACCTTACGAGCAAGCTGGTAGTCGCCCGATTCTCGCGCCAGTCGAATACGGTGGTATGCGACCGTGGCATACGCCGCCGAAGTTGGTGAAATTTCCGCCGCGGCGTTCATTAAGTCGCCGACCTCAGCATCACCACCTTTGAGCCTACCCAGGGCGGCCACAAGCCAAGGTACAGACTGTGTAGACTTCCATTTCGCAATGGCGTGATCCCGGGCAGCGGGACCTTCCCATTGCATCGTGATCGCCCAATCGGTAAGGTCGTCAGAACGCTGAGGCTTCAGCTGGGAGTAACGGTTCCGGTTCCATTCCTTCTTTCGCTGTTCGTACTCGGGCGTCCATCTCTCGATTCCAGGGAAGTCAGGATCGAATTCGAAGATGTGATCCAACAAGAATGTGTAATCCCGAAGATCTTGTCCGTACGATGACCCCGTTCCGCCTCTCGCCAGCAGCCGTCCGAGTTCATGCTGGCGCTGCTCCGGGTGGAGGTGGAAGACAACCAAGCTGAGCAGGGATTGCGCGTCCTTTCGGACTGCGCGTTGCTTGGGATCGCCAACAATTTGTTTGAGCCAGGTCTCGGCCTGAGCTAACACAATGGGGTTGTACGTGAAATCAGGTTGGGCTGTTTTGGCCGCTATTCGAATCAATGTGCGGGCGATCAGATAAGACGCGATGTCATGCCAGGGGGAGGACAGATCTCCGGCAATTGCTTTGAAATCTTGAATTGCAGCTTCAAATTCGCCGCTGTAGAAACGCGACGCGGCAATCTGATATGCACGGTCGGCGCGCAGGAGTGGGTTGGCACTGGCAGGAAGCTGGGCGGGCAAAATGTTTCCTCCCCCACAGTTCCCGAACACAGTGTCCTGTCCACGAATCCATTCTTGCAGCTCCCGGCTTGTGGCTCCAAAGTGATGCGCGCGATCTTCCAAAGTGAATATCGCAGTGGTAAAGGCTGGGGCCTGACAGTTTTCAATCTGATAGTATTCACTGGTCCAATTCTTGAATTCTCCAATTTCATAAGTGATAAGACTTTGCGTGTGAAGTCTTCTTGCAGAAACCCATTTAGCAATGGCATCCGACGTCCGGGAATTAGGCTCAAGCGCCCGGTCAACATCCCAGCGTTCGAGTAAAGAATGTTGTTCTTCCGGACTGAGCGGCTTGGACTCCAAGTATCGGTAGGCCACCAGCAAGTAGGCCCGCCACCATGTGGGGAGTACGATTCCTAGTTTGCCCCCGGCAAAGCTGGTCATGGGCCGGTCCGGCCCGTGGGGGCGCACAAAAATGGCACGAGGGAAATCTGGCGCACAAGATCTTCCGTGACGGGGCAGGACGATCCAAACGGCGACCGCGCTTACAAACATAACCTTCAAAATCTTTTTCATCTTGCCACCATCAAATCGACGTTGCCTAGCGCGATGGGATTCCAAGCGCGTGGCTGGAAGACATAGACCCGTTGGTCCGAACGCAATGCAGGCCAAGGCTCATCGGTGGATACTCCCGCGCTCGATTCGCAGAGAGGCTCCCGAATGGGATAGCTCCATCCGGGAGAGTTAGACGGGCGCCCTTCCTGCCCCATGCGGAAGAACATCGGCACGGCCTCATCCACCGGCAGCGAGGAAATCCAATCATCACCTGAACACCACGAGGCCAATGCGGTAATTGAGAGAGGCATTGCGTTGGGAATTCTGTGCCTGATCTCTCCCAGCAACGCGATGTAAAAGGATCGCTGGCTCTTTGTCGCGTCAAAATCTATTTGCAGCGCGGAGACTCCAGACCTTTGGGCCGAGCGCTCAATGACGGCCGCAATACTGGAGGACAAATTCGGAGTGTCCAGTGCTGATCGATCCCCGGTCATTTCAATTCGCACCACAGCCATGACTTTCGATCCCGGAGCGACCAGCAAACGCTGGCGGCGCGGCATGACCGAAATTTCGCGTGAGACCAGAATGGTCTGGTCCAAATAGGCAACGGCATAGCGTTGCGGGTCGAGGGCGCGGAGGTCTTCGGGACTCTCCCATGCCCAAATAGTCAATCTAGGAAATTCCTGAAATGTCCTTCCCACTCTGAGGGCGGTAGGCTGGCCCGAACTACTGGCCATGGCCAAGAAGATAAGCGCGACTAAAACGCTTTTGTTGAAGATGTTCCGGATTGCGAGCGAACGCGGCACGGGAGTCGCTGGTACGAACTCGTCACCAGTCAGGAGTTGAACTATAGCACAGAATTCAACGAATGGGCACTGAGTGGAAAGACTTCTGGCGTGGCAAGGTTACGCTACTCCGCGCGCAGGGCCTCGACGGGGTTCACTCCGGCCGCGCGGCGCGATGGCAAATAACTTGCGAGGGCAGCGGTGGCGAGCAGGCCGAGCGACACACCTCCATAGGTGAGCGGATCAGCCGCGCTGACGTTATAGAGCAGCGAGGACATCAGTCGCATCACGGCGAACGCCGCAGCAAGGCCGCAGGCCACACCAATGGCGGCCAGCACCAATCCGTTGCGCACGAACATCCGCGTCAGTTCCTCTCGTTGCGCGCCCAGAGCGACTCGAATGCCAATCTCTCTGGTGCGTTGCGAAACCGAATAGGTAATCACGCCGTAGAGTCCCACCACTCCGAGAAGAAGCGCCATACCTCCGGCCATCGCCAGCATCACCAGGGTAAATGAAGTTCGCGCCATTGATTTCCTGTAGAAATAATCGAGGGTTCGGACGTCGGCGAGTGGAAGATTGGAATCGACTGACCACACGGCCTGCCGGATCTCTTTCATAAAGCTCTCTGAGCCGGTGCGCTGGCTGCGGATGACGAAAGTCAAGTTACGCCGCACCATGGGTTCCTCATCAAAGAAATGCTTCATCAAGATGGGCCAACTCACCGAGCTCGGCGCCTCCGCATTCACGCCATCGTCGCGAGAGTCCGCCACGACGCCGACGACCTCACACCAGTCGTCCTTCGAACTCGTCCGGATTTGCTTGCCGAGGGCGCCGGCCGCGCCGCCAAAGTACTCGCGCGCAAAATTCTCGGTGATGAGGGCCGCCGGCCGTTTGTCGTCGATGTCAGTCCAGATGAAATCGCGGCCGGCTACCAGGGGGATTCCCAGGGTCGCGAAGTATCCGGGCCCTACAAACCGAAAGTGCCGCAGGGGCGCAAGCTCGCCCTCCGGGTAGGTTCGGTCTCGTGCGAAGACCGGATTAAAGCTGTAGTTTCCATCCATCGGGACGGCGGTGCCGACGCTCGCGGAGGTCACACCCGGAATGGCCGCAATCTTGCGCACAATGTCCTCGTCCATGCGGACCACCATCTCGGCCGCGGAGACCTCGGCGTCAGGGATGGTAAGCCAGAACGTCTGGACCTCGGCGGGCCGAAAGAATCCCGGCGGGACGTGAGTCAATGCCCGGAAGGTACGAATCATCAGCCCCGACGAGATGAGCAGAACCAGCGCCAGGGCCTCCTGCACGACCACCAGCACGCTGCGCGCACGATGCCGCTCCCTACTCTCGCTGATCGCGCGGCCACCTTCACGAAGGCCGGTGCCGGGCCGCGCGCCCGCATACTTCAGGACCGGAACAGAGCCGAACAACAAACTCGCCACCAGCGCGACACCCAGGGTGAATAGAAGCACGGGCGCATCAATGCCAATATCACTGAGGCGCGGAAGTCTGGCGGGCGCCATCCCCACCAGGACGCGCAATGCACCATAGGCCAGCGCCAACCCCAGCGCGCTGCCCGCCAGGCTGAGGATGAGGCTCTCGAGCAACAGCTCTGCGGCAATTCGCGCCCGCGTGGCGCCCAGCGCCGCACGAATGGCAAGTTCCTGTTGGCGCCCCTCGGCCCTAACCAGCAACAGGTTGGCGACGTTGGCGCAGGCGATCAGCAGCACCATCCCGATGCCTCCCATCAGAACCCACAGCAGCTTTCCGACATCGCCCACCACGTCCTGCTTCAAGGCCCGCACGCTGGGGCCGATACGCGCCTGCTCCAGAACCTTGGGACTGAAACCTGGCGGTGGCGGGAAGGTGCGGACGACGATGGGGAGCATGCGCGCCACGTCCGCATTGGCCTCGGCCACGTCGGCGCCAGGCTTGAGTCTGGCGACAGCCGGGTAGCTGAAATTGGCCTGGTACGTCTTGCTGCGATCGAACTTGAAGGGAAGGATCAGCGCGGGTTCACTCTGATCGGGGGAGTGGAAACCCTGCGGCATCACGCCGATAATCTCCCGCACCGTCCCGTCCACCCGCACCCCTCGACCCACAATGATGCGATCGCTGCCGAATTTCCGACGCCAGTAACCGTAAGTCAACATCACTGTCTCAGGGCTGCCCGGCAAATCGTCCTGCGGATTGAACCAACGCCCCAACATCGGCATCGTGCCCAGAGCCGGAAGTGTGCCGTTGGTGACCATCAGACCCGGGACCTTCTCGGGCTCGGCCACCCCCGTTACATTGAGCGAGGTGCCCTGGTAAAGGCCGAATTCCTGAAAAACACGGTTCTGCTCGTGATAGACAAAGTAGTCCGCCGCCCCAAGCGGCACCTCCTTGATGTTGAGGCCTGGAGCAGTAAGCCACACGCCCACCAGTTCTTCCGAGTGGGGATAGGGCAACGGCTTCAGCAGGACGCCCTCAAGTACGCTAAAGATGGCCGTATTGGCGCCCACTCCAACAGCAAGCATGATCAGCGTGATGGCCGTGAACATCGGCGCACGCTTCAGCCTGCGCAATATTTGCGACAGTTGATTCAGGATGGATCTCATAAAATTGCCCCTGACTAAGCTATCTCCTCAACGGGTCCGCGCTCACGCCGCTCGCCCTCAATTTTTAATACGCAATGTGGTGGGGAATGTTCCTAAAACGTTGAGCTTTGGGCGAAACTCTCGAATGGGGGATTAGGGGGTTTCCAGCTTCTGCGCTATCTCAAGCAAATTCTTAACCGTGTTCAAGTTCCTGCCGGTGCCCGGTGTTTTCAAAACCTTTTCCACCGCCCCCCAGGAAATCTTCGGGCGGGCCATGCCATTGGGAAAATACATATAGAGTTCCCGGCCGTCGATTCGCAATTCTTCGGGATCGGTCTTTAGCTTGCGGACTTTCTCGACTGCCTCCGCGCTGGGCTCTCGGACCAGGAAGTCGATAAGGAGCTTGCGGGGCTCCATCCCGGGCCGCTTGGCGAAGGGGTTCCTTGCGAGGACACTTTGGAGGTCAGAGGGGGTGCGAAGGATGACGTCGGTGCGAAAACCAAACCGCCGGTCGATTTCATCTTCAATTTTCCTGGTAAGCCGGGCGAGGTCCTGACTCTTGGTTCTGAAAATGACGTTGCCGCTTTGAATGTACGATTGCACGTCGCTGAATCCGAGGGATTCGAAAAGCGCCCGTAGCGAGTCCATCTTGATCTTATTGTGGCCCGCCAGGTTCACGCTGCGCAGCAATGAGACGATCACAATCATAACTGCACAGGATAGCACGCCGGAGCGCGAGAATCATGGCGAGGATGCGGGGGTTCTATCTGTTGCATGCGGTATAGAAAAGTCCGGCCTAATGAGATTGTGCTGGGGTTCTCAAGATTCCGAATATGGAGTTGAGGATCCCCAGCACGACATCTGAGAATCATTCGCTTGCCGAGGCCTTCCCGTTCTTTCGACTTTGGAAAGGCCTCAGATTAGTTGCTTGAGACTGCGTTACGCCCCCTTGAAAGATTGGCCGCCCTTGGGCGAATACTTCGTGAGCGTGGCGTCCAGGGGTTGAGCCGCGGGAGGAATCTCCGCCTCGCCGTTGATCAAGATGTCTTTGGCGCTGATCACGCGGTGGTAGAGCAATTCGTTGTCCTCCTTATCTTGTTTGACCACACTGCCGTCGAGTGACACTCCGGCAAACAGGCCGCGTGTCCTCGAGTAGCTAAGGATCTCGGCGTGGAGTTGCACGTCCGTCGCGCCTTCAGCAGAGCGGCCCACGGGCCCCGCAGCTACAGACAATTCCGCGCCCAGCTTCACGCTGTCCTGCACCAGCTTCTTGGCGCCGTCCGGGTTCATCACGATAAAGACCACGTCAGTGGACTTGCCGCCAATCTGGAAGCCGACGCTACCGGCGCCCAGAGTGAACATGGAAGGCGCACCCCATTCTCCGTCACCGCCTTTGCGGCAAACCAGGACCCCGCGTCCGTAAGTTCCTCCAATACCCAGGGCAAATTTCAACTCCGAAGGCACAACACCCACGCACACAGCCTTGTTGAGCAAGTCTTGTGGAATGCCCTTGTCGGGGCTCCCCATAATCTGGTTCACCACGTTGGTGGCTTTCTCCAATTGCGTCTCACCCGCGAATGCGGGCGTACAGAATAAGAGGAACATTAGAACTAAAGAAAGTCGTTTCATTTCACATCTCCTTTATAACTATTCTTGGGACGACCAGCCTCAGCAGCCCGCACCCGCCGACCTTTCGGAGGCGGGCGTTACCGCATTTTTGAAAGCTGGACTCATTCGCTCACACTTGCTAAAGGTTTAGTTCAAAATGAATCACATCCTGGACGCGGTACCCGTTGTCGATCAGACAAAGGTGGCCACCGATCACAACGTAGCGGCAATGGCGACGTGGCGGAGGCAAGCGGTACGCGAGGTCTTCAGGTATAGGGTGGCACATCCTTCGCATTTCCGGATCGAGGATGTAGCCTTCTCGCAGCCGGCCTTCATATTCGCGAGCAAATCGGTCGTGGTCCCTAAATCCCTCCGAAGGCCGATCACGGTGGTGCTCATACCACTGGCGCGCTTCGCGGCGATCGTGATCATCAAATCGGTGATGGCCACGCTGTTCGTCCTTGCTGTGGTCCCGGTCGTCATCATCCCGATCCTGCCCGTGTTCGCGCGCCATGGCCGCACCTCCTGAGATTGCAAGAAGGGGTTTCACGCGCAAACCAAACAGCCCCGTGGTGCCAACGACAACTGCAATCCAGAATGGGAAGTTTCGTTTCAACATGTAGAAACCCTCCTTTCCGCGAACTCGTGGAATTGCGCGATTGCACTTATCACTAGGGCAGGTTGTCTGCCAAAGGGGACTTAATGCTTGTAAATACCGACGGTTCTGAAAGTTAGAATGGGAATTGTTGGGCGGGCCGTGCTTTCCAAGTAGGTAAAAACTACCGGCACATGGAAGATTGGATGGGGCGCAATTCTTAGGAGATTACCTTAATTCTAGCGATGAAGGCCGGCGGCTTAAGTGAGGAAAATAATAATCCCAGGCGTGCCCACGGGCGTGTATTGCCCGGTGAAAGTAAGCGCGCCCGTTCTGCGATTGATGCGGTAAGTTGTAATGGCGTCGGCTCTTTGATTACACGAATAGAGATAGTTCCCAGTGGGATCGATATTAAAGCTGCGCGGATAATCGCCCCGCGTCCATTCCTCTCCGGCAAACGTCAGCGTGCCCTCCGCGCTGATGGAAAACCAGGCAATGCTGTCATGCAGCCGGTTGGCGGCGTAAATAAATTTCGCATCGGGCGAGACCATGATCTCTGAAGTGAAATTGGTCCCTTTGAATCCTTGGGGCAGGCTCGAGATGGTTTGTTTCGCCTTCAGCGTTCCCATCGCGGGGTCATAATCGTACGTCACCAGTGTGGAACCTTCCTCCTGCAACGAGTAAAACCAGCGGCCGCTGGGATGAAATGTGAAATGGCGCGGTCCGTCTCCCGAAGGCAGTGAAATTGACGCAGGATTGCCGGGGGTTAGCTTGCCGTTTTCAGCATCAAATTTCCAAATGAAGATTAGATCCAATCCCAGATCGCTGGCCATTACATATCTGCCCCCAGGATCGGCTTGGATCATGTGCGCGTGGGGCTTATCGTGTCCGCTGATTGCAAAGCTCCCGGCGGGCGCGCTGGCAGCGTGCGGCTGTCCAATGGTGCCGATGTCGTGGGTGACTTGGGTGGCGTCGCCGAGCTCACCGTCCGGCTGGATCGGAAGTACGGCCACAGTTCCTCCGTGGTAGTTGGCCACCAGCACGAATTTGCCGGAAGGGTGGACGCTTAAGTGAGCAGGGCCCGCCCCTTCTGAGCTGACAGTGTTTAGCAACGTCAGATGGCCGCTCGCGCGGTCAATGGAGTAGGCGCTCACGGAGCCACAACCTGTGCCCTGAAAATTTGAGATCTCGTTCGCCGAGTACAAGTGGGTTCGGGACGGATCGAACGCCAGCCAAGCCGGGTTTGAATTATTCGGAAACATCTCGCGCTGCACCAAAGTCCCGGTGGCGGGATCCATCTCGAAAAGGTAAATGCCCTGCCCTCGACCGATGGCGCCCTCGGGGCCTTGCGGTGAACTGTAGGTGCCCACATAAGCCAGAACCGGTTTCATCGATCCATTGGCCCGGCTATTCTGGGCGCGCGTGATCATCGGCATGGCCGCTGCGAGAGTCGCGGCGGCTTTCAAAAATCCGCGTCGCGAAGTCTTTCCAGTGTGACTGAGCGGCCCGTACAATTCTTCGGGTGCCATCAGATTGCTCCTTTTGCCTATGCGACAATACCGAGGAACAGAAGGTGCAGATTACCAGACAACTCAACGGGACAGGCAAGGTTTCGTCGCGGTCCCGCGTAAGCTATTTGCCCTGTAATGTTGGGCGAATGAGAGTCTCTCGCTCACAATTGCGATTAATCCAGATTGATTGGAAATCGGCCAAATAGTAGGCTGAATCCGAGGGAAGGACAGGTTAGGATTCACTCACAATTATATGATGAACTTCCGCTCGAGAATATTTCTGTTGATCGCCGTTGGAATACTTGCCGTCAATGCTGCGTCCGGGCAGGCGCAACTCAGCGGCGTAATCGACATTCACGTGCATTGCGATCCCGACAGCATTCCGCGCTCCATCGATGCGATCGACCTGGCGCGGCTGGCGAAAAGTCGTGGCATGCGCGGGCTTGTTTTGAAGAATCACTTTGAGTCCACGGCTTCCCTGGCGTACATCGTGCGGAAGGAAGTTCCGGGCATTGAGGTTTTCGGTGGCATCGACCTCAATCGCGCCGTGGGCGGCATCAACCCCGTGGCCGTCGCGCACATGGTGATGGTCAAAGGCGGCTGGGGACGTGTCGTCTGGATGCCCACTTTTGACGCCGAGCACGACACCCTGTCACCGGACCGCCAACGTCCTTTCGTTCCCGTTTCGAGTAATGGCGAACTGCTGCCCGAAGTCAAATTGGTTATCGACATCGTCTCCAAGCATCAACTCACGCTCGAAACCGGGCATTCCTCGCCGGAGGAAGCCCTGATGATCGTCCGCGAGGCGCGTCGCCAGGGCGTTCAGCACATCGTGGTGACGCACGCCGTGCTGGTTGGGATGACTGTCGCGCAGATGCAAGAGGCCGTCAAGCTGGGCGCCTACATTGAATTCGTTTACGGCGGCCTCATCGGCCAGGGCAAGAAATTCGAAATGCACGACTACGCGCAAGCCATTCGCGCCATCGGCATTCAGTCCTGCATTCTGGCCAGCGATCTGGGCCAGGCGACAAATCCATTGCCTCCAGACGGATTATCCGCCTTCTTCGGGGGGCTGATGAAAGAGGGATTCTCGGAAGCGGACATCAAATTAATGTCCAGCACGAATCCCGCGCGCGCGTTGGGGCTGAAATGATTTCGCGTTCACGCGGATGCCCAAGGTCAGCTCCGAACCGTTGTAACCTGTCGGCGGCTTTCGAACGTTTGCGGGTTGTGGAATAATGGGCAGCCATTGGCATGGCCATCGCAGCGGCAATAAAACTGATTGAGAGGAAGGAAAGTGATGGGAGAGATAGTCAAATTCAACCGGCCCGACGGAAAGCAGACCTCGGGGTATTATGCCGAACCGGCAGGCGGCAAAGGCGCGCCTGGGATCGTGGTCATTCAGGAGTGGTGGGGTCTGAACGACCATATCAAGCATATTGCGGACCGCATGGCTGCGGCAGGCTACCGCGCGCTCGCTCCTGACCTATACCACGGAAAGGTCACGTTGGAAGCCGCTGAGGCTGCCCACATGATGGGCGAGCTCGACTTTAAAGACGCGGTAACCCAGGACGTACGCGGTGCGGTTCAGCACCTGAAGAAGCAGAGCGCGAAAGTGGCGACGATCGGTTTTTGCATGGGTGGTGCGGTCACGCTGCTTGCGGCCCTCTACCTGCCGGAATTGACCGCTGTGTCGTCGTGGTACGGATTGCCCCCCGCCGAGGCTGGCGACCCTCGCACCATTCGAATCCCGGTACAAGGACATTTCGCGATGACAGACGACTACTTCACTCCCGCGAAGGTGGATGAGTTTGAGGCGAAGCTGCGCGAGGGGGGCGTGCCCCACGAGTTTTACCGATACCAGGCCGAACACGCCTTCGGCAATGACACGGGTCCACACTACAATGCCGAGGCGGCCAAACTCGCTTGGCAGCGAACATTTGAATTCTTAACTAAACACTGCAAGTAAGAGGCGTTGCTTCTGCAGGCAGCGGGAGACTCACCTTAGAAAAGAAAATCGCCGCGCGATTTGGAGAGCAAGCTGGCGGTCAGGCGCTGGACGTGTTCGATGTTTTCACTGAGCGCGAGCAGCATGAGGCGCTTGGCATCGGCATGGGTATCAAACAGGTGGCGGACTTTTTTGCGCTCGATGAAGGCAACTGAGGTAGCACTCGCCGCCCGAGCGCCGAGAATGTAATTCTCTCCAAAGCTCCCGCTCAGGCCGATCAGGCCGCCGGCCTGAACCAACTCGACCACAATTTCACCGCCGTCCGCACAAGGGAGTGTTAGCTCCACCGCACCGCGCTGGATTATGTAACACCCCAGCGCGGGGTTTCCCTTCTCGAACAATTTGCTGCCCGGGGCAAAAGCTCGGAGCGGCGCCTCCGTGACGACCTCCGTAAGGAGTTGAGCTAGCGTGGCTCGATTCATAGCCGGAACAGTCCCCCGGACTTTTTGGGGGATGGAGGATTAGAAAAACCACGCCTCCACCTTTTCCCACAAGCGGCTTGATGACACCCAAAGTCTCAAGGCGCTTGACTGCAATATGCTAATATTGTAATATAGTAAATTCATCTGACCTAGGATTAATTGCAAGTTTGTTTCGGAAATTGCGCCCCGCCCTGGGGCTCAAGTGGGCGGCAAGAAAATTCTTGAAATAGATGGTTTATATCCAATCGTGACTCAACTGGTCTTCATATCTTGTTTGCTCGCTTTTTGTGGCGTCCCGGTGATTGCCCTGGTGATGGCACGAGCCCGGCGGATGGAGTCCTCCGCGGTAGCACTCCTTCTGGTTGGGTTGTTACTTGGACTGGGAGTCGGCCTGCGGGCTTTCCGGGGCGGAGGTCTCGTCCTGCTCGACTTTTCGTCTTCAATTACACCCTTCGCTTTTACACTCGCCCTGGATCGTCTGGGAGCATTTTTTCTGGTCCTCATTTGTGGAGTTACGATTCCCGTTGCCCTATTCTCCGTCACCTATTTGGACCGTCATTATGATGCGCCGCGACGAGCCTGGATATGGGGACTCTTTTCCCTATTCATCCTCTCCATGATCCTGGTGGTTGTAGCTGCTACCGCGTTTGCATTCCTTGTGGCCTGGGAGTTGATGACGTTGTTTTCCGCGGGGCTGATTCTCATCGAAGGCTCCTCCAAAGAACGGCTCCACAACCTGTTCATCTACCTTCTGATGATGCACGCTGGAGCCGCGGCGGTGGCAGCGTCTTTTTTCCTCTTCTCCCCTTTTTCTCCTGACCTGGGCTTCGCAAACATCCGCCTGGCGAGTTCTTTGCTCACTCCGGGAGTTCGCGCTGCGATTTTCCTGGTCGCCTTCGTCGGTTTCGGCACAAAAGCGGGGATCATTCCATTTCATCTGTGGCTTCCCAGGGCTCATCCCATTGCGCCCACACCCGTTTCGGCGCTGATGTCCGGCGTGATGCTAAAAACGGCCGTATACGGGTTCGTACGCTTCTCCTTCGATTTCCTCGCGGGCGGACCCAGGTGGGGTGGCTATCTGATTTTGTTTGTCGGGGCGCTATCTGGCGTGCTCGGCGTGCTCTACGCGATTGGCGAACAGGACTTGAAGCGCTTGCTGGCGTATTCCAGTGTGGAGAACATCGGCATCATCTTTATGGGACTGGGCAGCGCGCTCATCTTTACGGCTAACCAAGCACAGACCTGGGCGGTTCTGGCGCTCGCCGCGGCGCTTTTCCACACTTTCAATCATGCGCTTTTTAAGAGTCTCCTGTTCCTGGGCTCCGGCGCGATTGCCGACGCGACACATTCATTGGATTTGGAAGAACTCGGCGGCCTTTTGAACCGTATGCCGGTTTCGGGCGCCGCATTTCTCGTAGGCTGTGCTTCCATCGTGGGGCTGCCGCTCTTTAATGGATTCGTGAGTGAGTGGCTCACCCTACAAAGCTTTCTTGCGGGGTCCACCCTGGCCGGCGACTACCCTCGAATGATTCTACCCTTAATGGCGGGTGCCCTGGCTCTGATCGGCGGACTGGGTGCAGCGTGTTTCATACGAGTTTATGGCGTTGCGTTCCTCGGCCGGCCGCGAAGCGCAGCGGCAGGGGCAGCACAGGAGGCCCCGCCTGCGATGCAGTGGGGTATGTGGTTGCTGGCCGCCCCTTGCGTGGTGCTGGGGATTGCGCCGGGGTTGATGTTGAATCCGCTCACTGTCTTATCACAGTCTTTGATTCCCGGAGCTACCTTCCCGGAAATGATCACCAGTTTGCCTGTCATATTGGTTTGGACAGCCTTGGCAGTGTTGGTAACGATATGCCTGGTGGCAATTGTAAGAGTGCGGCGCAGGGTGACCCCCACTTGGGCCTGCGGCTTACCGGGTTTGACGGAGAGAATGCAATATACATCCACGGCTTTTTCAAAGCCCGTCCGATTCGTATTCTCCGTCGTCTACAAGCCCGACCGGCGGCTGGAAATTCTTCCCAACAGCGACACCTATTTCCCGACCGCCATTTCCTATAGTTCCGTGCGCACCACTTCTTATGAGCGTTATTTGTATCGGCCCATCACCGATGCCGTGATTGGGCTGGCAAACCAACTGCGGCGCATTCAGAGCGGGAACATTCAGGTTTATTTGCTCTATATCTTTCTCGCCCTGATTTTACTTCTCACGGTAGTGGGAATTTACAGATGAGTCTTTTGTTGCCCATTTTCCAGGCACTCTTGATGCTTGCCGGCGCCCCGCTGGTGGGTGGCGTGGTCAGTGCAACCAAAGCACGATTGCAGCGCCGCCGCGGAGCCAGCGTCTTCAGGCCTTATGCCGATTTATGGAAGTTATTTCGCAAAGAAGATTTGACTCCTCCCACCGCTTCGCCGCTGTTTGCGCTTGCTCCGTTGATCGTTTTCACGGTTATCGTGGTGAGTTCCCTGCTTCTGCCGGTCTTGACCGAGGGTTCGTTGCTGGGGGGGAGGGGGGATTTCATTCTCCTGATTTCCCTGCTGGCTCTCGCAAGATTCTTTCTCGTACTGGGCGGCATGGATGGCGGCGGAGCATTTGGCGGCATGGGAGGCAGCCGGGAAGTCCTGATCTCGGCGCTCGCCGAGGTCCCATTCATGCTGTCGCTCATCTCAGTTTCAATCCTGGCGCAGTCCTCGCGTCTGAGCGGAATCGTCCATTGGACTCTCAGTCAGAATATTTTTGATGTTTCCGCAGTGCACATCCTGGCTTTTTCCGCCATGGCCATGGTCGCCATCGCGGAAACAGGACGCATGCCCGTGGACAATCCGACCACCCACCTTGAGCTCACCATGATACACGAAGCCATGGTGCTGGAGTATTCCGGGCCGAGCCTGGCGTTTCTCGAATGGGCCAGTGCACTAAAACTGAATGTCGTCCTTTCCCTGTTGGTCGCCGTATTTCTTCCGTGGGGGATGGCTACCGCGTGGACCCCGCCCGCATTGGCGATCGCCGTCCTGGCCTACGCGGGCAAAATCCTTGTGTTGGCCGTCACGCTCGCCGTGGTGGAAAGTGGAGTGGCAAAGATGCGCATGTACGCCGTGCCGGATTTCCTGGGGATCGCAACTGCGACCAGCATTCTGGCCGTGGTGTTTACGGCACTCGGCAGGAGATAGGAAGAGGAAAAAGCATGGAAATCATCCAACTCGCTATCGGAAAGGCGCTCAGTTCTTCGGCAGTGTTCCTGCTGATCTCTGTGCTGCTGCTCGCCGCCGCACGCCGCGTCTCTACGGGCATCATCCTCTTTGCCCTGCAGTCGGCGATCATCACGGCGCTGGTGATGGCAACCGCGTACACGGAAAAGTCGGCTGAAGCGTGGATTGTGGCGGCACTCGTGTTCGGATTCAAGGTGGTGGCCATTCCCACGGCGCTGTTGTGGCTCGTGGAGAGATTGAAGGTGCCGCGGGAGATTTCGTCCCAATTGACCGCGGCGCAGGGCGTTTTTGTCGCGGTGGTAATCATTGTGCTCTCGTACGCTGCCGTCCAGTCCTACGCCCCGGAAGCGGGCGCGGCTGCGGATCCCCTGGCGGCGTCGGTGGCGCTGATCCTGACCGGAGCCTTTCTGATGGTGAGCCGGCGCAAAGCAATGATGCAGGTCCTTGGGCTCCTGGTAATGGAGAACGGCATTTTCCTCGCGGCGCTCGCCACCACATTCGGTATGCCGCTGGTGATTGAGATTGGAATCTTTTTCGACCTGTTGATGGGCATTTTGATTATGGGCATTTTTGCGTTCCGCATTCGCGATACCTTCGAGCATCTCGATGTCTCGAGGCTCCGGCGCTTAAGAGGCTAGCTGATGATTCTGTTATATCCATTGCTGATTCCGATTCTCGGCGCCTGCGTCATCCTGGCGGTGGGGTCCGGCCGCCGGGTGAAGCCGCTGGCGCTGCTCACGGGCAGCGTGGAGATTCTTGCGATTCTGCGCGTGGTGTGGCACGTCTACTCCTCCGGTCCGGTCCAAGCCGGGCAATACCTTCGGGCCGACGCGCTAAGCGTGTTTTTTCTGCTCAACATCGCGTTGATCAGCGGCCTGACGCTCGTCTATTCATTGGATTATCTGCAGCACGTGCAGAGCGAACGATTCGCCTCGCCGCGCTGGTTCTATGGGATGTTATTTTTCTTTATCTTCACCATGGTGGGCGTCTGCCTCTCTTCCAACCTGGGGCTGCTGTGGATCATGATGGAGGCCACCACGCTCACCTCAGCGCTTTTGGTCGGGTTCTATAACACGCGGGGGGCGGTGGAAGCGAGTTGGAAATACCTGATCGTCTGCACCGTGGGTATCGCCTTTGCTCTCTTCGGAACCATTGTCCTTTATCTCGTCGCCGTCAGGTCCGGCCTGTCGCCGTCCGTCGCGCTGGATTGGGTGCCGTTGATGGAAGCGGCCAGGCACTTCAGTGGTAATCACCAACTGCTGAAGCTCGCCTTCGTATTTGTGGCGGTGGGCTATGGCACCAAGATCGGATTTTTCCCTATGCATAGCTGGCTGCCGGACGCGCACGCGGAGGCGCCGTCTCCCATCAGCGCCATGCTCTCGGCCGTGTTGATCAACTGCGCGATGTACGCCTTGATGCGCTACGACGCCATCATGAGCCGCGCTATCGGCACGGGATTCTCCCACACCCTTCTGCTTGTTTTCGGAATCGTCTCAGTGGTTTTTGCCGGACTGCTGATTGTGGTCCAGCGCGATCTGAAGCGGCTGCTTGCCTACAGCAGCATCGAGCACATGGGTGTGGTCGCGATCGGCGTGGGATTGGGAGGCACGCTGGGCCTTTATGGAGCGCTGCTCCATATTTTCAATCATTCGGTGGGCAAGTCTTTGTTGTTTTTCACCGCCGGGAATATTCGCGAAAATTTTGGCACGCTCCGAATGGACCGGATTGGTGGATTGGGGCGCTCGTCGCCGCGCACTGCAATGGCGCTGGTCGCCGGCAGCGTGGCGATCCTCGGGCTGCCCCCGTTCGGACTTTTCGTCAGCGAGTTTGCCATTCTCAACGAGGCATTCAAGCAGTCCAAGCTTGTGGTCGCGGGAGTTTTCCTCGTCATGCTCTCGGTGGTCTTCGGCGGCATGCTGTGGCACTTATTCGGGATGCTCTTTCGCGAGCCGAGATTTACACCCGGTCCCACGCGCATGGTACTTTCCGAATCGCTGCCCATCGTGGTTGCTGTTCTGTGCCTGCTGCTATTCGGTCTACACGTACCCGCAGGCTTCACCTGGCTGATTCGTCAGGCCATGGCGGTATTGTGAACATGAAGAAGCTGACCTTGGAAATAACGGAGCCGGGAATCACCTCGCCGATCCCCCAACATACTCAGGAGGAGCGCCATCGGCTGGTGACCATCTTCGGACGGTTCAACGACGAAGGCCGCCGGCGCGTGTGCTACGTCTATGACACCGGGAATCCGGAATACATTGCCAGCGAGGTGGATGGAGAACTGCCCGTGGGCTCGATCGCCACGCACAATCCCGCCGCATCCTGGCACGAACGCGAGGTTCACGATCAGTACGGGATCGACTTCGCTGGAAGCCCCGATGCCCGCCCACTCATGCTGCATGAGAACTGGCCGGCCGCGTTCCATCCTATGGTGGATGCGCAGCAAAAGGCAGCCCCACCGGATTCTGAGAGTCAGGCGCCGCCCGCCAATCAATACCAATTCCTTCGAGTGCAAGGCGACGGGATCACGGAGGTGGCGGTGGGCCCCGTCCATGCAGGAATCATCGAACCCGGCCACTTCCGCTTTAGCGTGGTGGGTGACAGCATCCTGCACCTGGAGCTTCGCCACTTTTATACCCACAAGGGGACGGAGCAGCTTTTCCAGGGCCTGCCGGTCATGTCGGGAACAATGCTGGCCGAGTCGGTTTCCGGGGACAATTGTTTCGCTCACGCCGTGGCCTACTGCCAGGCTGTCGAGGCCGCGTTTCACGTTTCAGTTCCTCCGCGTGCCCTGGCGCTCCGGTTGATTGGATTGGAACTGGAGCGGCTCGTGGCGCACATCGGAGATGTTGGCACTCTCTGCAATGACGTGGGGTTTGTCACCGGGGCGGCGCGCGGCGCCAGCCTGAAGGAAGCATTGCTCCAGGCTTCGGCTGAGTGGATCAGCACGCGATACTGGCGGGGAATCGCAACCCCGGGCGGGGTCCGAAAGGATATTCGCTTGACCGATACTCCTGAATTCGTTCGAATCCTCATTCAAACCGCATCCGAATTTGCGCTGCTCGCCGGCATTGTTCTTGAAACACCGTCGGTGCAGAACCGGTTCGATGCGAGCGGCATTCTCAAACGCCAGGTGGCCCGGGACCTGGGGGTGGTTGGGCTGGTGGCAAGAGCGAGCGACGTGGATATTGACGTTCGCCGCGATCACCCTTACGGTTTGTATTCCCAAATGGTGTTGAAAATTCCCGTCCTGCATTACGGCGATGTGATGGCCCGGGCGCGCATCCGAATTGAGGAGGCAGACGCGTCATTTTGGCTGATTCAGCAAGTTTTGGACGCCATGCCATCCGGATCGATTTGTGAAAGTTTCGACTCCTCTGCGCCGGCTCGAGGTTACTCGGCCGTGGAGTCGCCGCGGGGCGAACTTTTTTATTGGGTGGAGAGCCGCAACGGAGCCGTCACGCGGTGCCACATCAAGTCTCCGTCATTTCAGAACTGGCCCGCGCTCCCCTTCGCCGTTGCCGGAAACGTGATCGCCGATTTCCCGTTGATCAACAAGAGCTTTAACCTTTCCTACTCCGGGTGCGACCGATGATTCTTGATGGATTAAAGTGCAGCCTAAATGCGCCCCGCCAACTCATACCGGTGGCGGCGCTGCTTGCTTCCTGCGCGGGAAGCCGTATGCCGGACGTCTGCGCCGAGGAACTGACTCCGGAGGCGGCTGGAAAAGCAGTCGAGGTTTGTCCCACTGAGGCTCTGCGGCTTGAGACACGCGAAGGTCGAGCGCATTTGCGGCTGGACTATGGCGAATGCATTGGGTGCGGACGCTGCAACGAAGTTGCCCCCAAGGCGTTCATTGCTGCGGCGCGTTTTGCCCGCACGGGTGTTGCTCGCGCTGAGTTGGTCCGCTTGTGGGACTTGGAGGCAAAAACAGAATCGTCATCCGGACCGCAGCCTGACCTCGTGCGCGGCAGCATCTATTCCCTTTTCGGAAGGGCGCTGAATATCCGGCAACTGGATCCCGGCTCCTGCAATGGTTGCGAGGTGGAGATCACCGCGCTGACCAACCCATACTATGACCTGGAACGGTTCGGAATTCATTTTGTGGCTTCGCCCAAACACGCGGACATGTTGCTGGTTACGGGTCCCGTGACTCGCAATATGGCGGAAGCAGTCCGGAATACTTACGAGGCAGTGCCAGCGCCGAGGCTGGTGGTTGCGGTGGGAGCTTGTGGAGTGAGCGGCGGCCTTTTCAGCGGCAGCTACGCGGTGGTGGGCCCGGTGGATTCTGTCATTCCGGTGGACGGCTACATTCCCGGCTGTCCTCCCACTCCGGCAATGCTCATCACAGGAATACTGGAAGTGCTCAAACGAAGGATGTGATTCCGTAGGAGACGCTGTTGCATTCGAATTACTGAATTCTTATGATGCGCCGCGGTGAGGCAACGGGCAGCAAGTCGCCCGCCTTCCGCCATGACCAACTATGTCTGAACTAAGCCAATTCAAGGCTGAATTTTTCAAAGCACTCGCCCACCCCCTGCGCATACGAATCCTGGATGCCTTGCGCGAAGGTGAGATTGGAGTAAACGAACTTTGCTCTCGCCTGGACGTTGAGCAAAGTAACCTTTCCCAACAGCTCGGCGTTCTGCGCAGCCGGAATCTTGTGGTGGGCCGCAAGGAAGGCAATAATGTCTACTACTCGGTGCGGGATCGAGAGATATTCCGGCTTCTCGATGTCGCCAAGACGATTTCTAACAATCACCTGATCGATGTCAGAGATCTTTTGACCCAGCTTAAAACTGCACCGGCGGGGAAAAAGTGAAGACGATACTTCCACGCCTGTCCTCTCGCAGTATTCGTAATCCAACCTTTCCAGCGTCTGATCCCTTATTTCTTCAGTTCTGAGACGGTTTCGTGTCCGACCAGAAACAGCATGGACAGCCAACGTCGTGTGATACCTGTCGATCACACCTGCAGATTGTGCAGGTACTCGTAGCTGATTTTGGCGCTTTCGAGCGGCGGACGCTCGCAGAAGTCCTGCTCCACAAAATAGTGTTTGAGGTCGCCGCCGGCCGCCTGAAAGATGCGCTTCCAATCGATCGAGCCGCGCCCCACTTCGGTGAAGGCATCGCCGCCCTTCATCAAGTCCGTGGTGGATGGGTGGCCGGGCTTCATGTCCTTGATGTGCAGGAGAGGAAAACGTCCGGGATATTTCTTGATGTATTCCACGGGATCGCGGCCGGCTCGCGTCATCCAGTAGCAATCCAATTCGATTTTGAACAAGTTCGGGTCGGTATGCTGGAGCAGGTCATCGAACGCCACGACCCCCTCAAAACTGGTGTACTCGAAATTGTGGGCGTGATAGCAAAACTGGAGTCCGGCCTTTTGGATTTGCTCGCCGACTTTGTTGAAGAACTCAGCGAGATGCCGATAGTCGTCCAGCGTTTTGCGCTCGGGCGGCCGGAGGAAAGCGCAAACCATGTAGTTAAGCCCGATCTCTTTGGCATAAACGATACGCTCATCGAGGCCGGTGCGCAAATCCGGCGTCTCATAGTGCGCGCTCGGGCACGTGAGCCCGGCAGCGTCCAGGGATTTACGGATCTCGGACGCCTTCTTCTGGTAAAAGCCGGGAAGCTCCACCTCTTTATATCCGATTTCCGCCACGGCGTGGAGGGTGCCGTCCAGATCCTTGTCCGCCTGCTTGCGAACGGTGTAGAGCTGAAGCCCCACGGGCAATCCCAAAGGGTCGGCGAACCCTCGTTGCGGCCATCGCGCCGCCAATGACGCAGCCGCCAGGCCTAACGCGCCATCGCGCAGAAATTCTCTTCGGGTGTTGGAACTCATTCGAATGAATCCTCCCAAATCAAGTGTGGCGGCCAAAATTGAGTGGCCAACCCCGGCTCAGGAGCGCAGGGCGCGATAGGCCTTCAGGCAGCGCCCGGCAGTTTCAAGTTCCGGGAATCGGCTGCCTTCCTGTTCGATCAAGTAGAATTCAATTCCGCCCCCATTTTCAGCGGCGGCAAAAATCTTTTTCCAAGGCGCCACGCCTTCCCCAAACAGGACGCGATAGCCTTGTTTAGGAGACCAGTCCTTGCAGTGCATGGCGCGAATGCGGCCGGGATTTTTCTCGATCCACGCGACAGGGTCGTTCCCGGTTTCCAGGCAGGTGCCGACGTCGAGTTGCAGGACGATGCTCTTGTCCAAGTTCGCCGCGAGCAATTCGATGGGCTTTTGGCCATCCACGGGCTTCCACTCCGCGTCGTGGTTGTGATAGCCGGCGTGAAGCTCTTTGGCGGCCAGGGTCTCGTTGGCCTTGTTCAGCCGGTTGGCAACCCGCTTCCAGTCATCGAGGCTCTTCACCTCGTCGCCAGGAGATGCCAGAACCACGTAACGCGCCCCAAGAATATGGTTGAGTTCAATCGTCTTGCCAATTCCTTCCTCGGAGAACGATTGCATGTCGTTGTGGGTGGAGTAGCAATGGATGCCCAGTTGATCCATTTCCATGCGTACCTGCTTGGCGTAATCGATTTTCCACTCGTAATAGGGAGAATAGAATTCAACGCACTGGTAACCCAACTTCGCCACGCTCCGCACGGTGCTCATTTCATGTTTCTGTAAGGCGTTGCGCACCGAATAAAGTTCCAGTCCCAACGGAATCTGCTCTCCGGCTGGGGCAGTAAGGGCCAAAGGGGCGGCAGCCGCAAGGGGCGCCGCGCTGATTATTCCGAGAAACGAACGACGGGAAAATGTATATTGTTTCATAATGAACACACCATACCACAAATGGAGTGTGCGCGCAGATTTTGCTGGCTCCCCGCGCGTCGACACGCTAAAACTAAAGTGCTAGTCTACAGGTTCCGCAGACCGAATAAATCAACGGTGCGCTCCTTAGCGGAAGCCGTGCTGCGATCGGGTGAAACCTACCCTCGCCCTGGCACGTCTTTAGCTACCTGGACGCAATGTTTAAGAAGCTTACTCAAAGGGCGAAGTGTTGACGTTGTTGGGGGCAGATAAAAGGAGGAATGACGGAAGTTTGCTGCAGGGTGCATATCACCGAATTCCAGCGCCCACCAAAACTCCACAATCCAGGTTATGAGCGAACAGCATTATCCACCCTTACTCGAAGAAGCTACGCCCCCATCCCACGAGGGGCCCAACGGGAAGAGCGGCCCATCACGCAGTCGTTGGCCGTGGGTTCTCGTTGTTATCCTTGTTGCTTTGGGCTTGGGCTACTATTTCCTTAAACCCGCGAATGGCGACGGAAAGACCGCCGGCACAACATCCATTGAAGGGGGATCGAGATCGAGGGGGGCGGGTGGGCCAATCCCAGTGGTCGCAACGCGAGCCCACAAGGGCGACATCGGCGTCTATCTCACCGGCCTTGGCGCTGTCACGCCAATTTATACGGTAACGGTCAAGAGTCGCGTCGACGGGCAACTGATGCAGATTCATTACAAGGAGGGCGACCTTGTTCATCAGGGCGACCTGCTTGCAGAGATCGATTCGCGCCCCTATGAAGCTCAATTGAAACAGTTTGAAGGACTCCAGGCGCGTGATCAGGCCTTGCTCGACAATGCGCGTGTCGATTTTGGCCGCTACACAACGTTGCTGGCGCAGAACGCCATTCCAGAACAACAATTGGTGACGCAGAAAGCGCTGGTCAGGCAATACGAAGGGGCGGTGAAGAACGATCAAGGGCAGATCGACGCCGCCAAACTCAATATCACCTATTGCCACATCACGGCGCCCATCACAGGCCGCGCGGGTTTGCGGTTGGTGGATCCAGGAAACATCGTTCACGCCTCTGATTCCAACGGGCTGTTGGTGATCACCCAGATCCAGCCCATCAGCGTCATCTTTACCATCGCTGAGGATTTCCTACCTTCGATCCTCAAGAGAATGCACGCTGGGCAGCGCTTGACCGTGGAGGCCTTCGACCGGAGCGGGTGGACAACTAAACTTGCTTCCGGGACACTGACCACGCTGGACAATCAAATCGACCAAAGCACCGGGTCACTCAGGTTCCGCGCCACCTTCGACAATCGCGACAATTCGTTGTTCCCCAACCAGTTCGTGAATACGCGATTGCTGTTGGAGGAGAAGCAAGGCGTCACGCTGATTTTGAATGCCGCCATCGAGCGCAACTCTCAGTTGACCTACGTGTACCTTGTGAAACCTGATTCCAGCGTTACGGTGCGACCAGTCACCTTGGGCACCATCGAAGGGGATCAAGCGGAAATCGTTTCCGGCCTGGCACCGGGCGATGCCATCGTCATATCCGGAATCGACAAGCTGCAGGAAGGAAGCAAGGTCAACGCGCAATTCAACGAGAATCCGGGCCGCAAGGGGAGTTAGATGAGCCCCTCACGGACATTCATTCTCCGGCCGGTTGCCACTTCCCTGCTGATGGTGGGCATCCTGTTGGCGGGCGCGGTGGCCTACAATCAGTTGCCGGTTTCCGCCCTGCCCGAAGTTGACTACCCGACCATTCAAGTTGTTACGTTCTACCCCGGCGCGAGCCCGGATGTGATGGCGTCCTCGGTAACCGCGCCTCTGGAGCGGCAGTTTGGGCAAGTGCCGGGCCTCCAGCAGATGACCTCCACCAGCTCCGACGGTTGCTCCGTCATCACGCTGCAATTCAATCTGAGCCTGAACATCGACGTGGCCGAGCAGGAAGTGCAACAGTCGATCAACGCTTCTGGGACTTACCTTCCACCCGACCTTCCCTCGCCGCCGATTTACAGCAAGACCAACCCTGCTGACACGCCGATCCTGACCCTGGCCCTGACTTCCGAAGAGCTTTCACTCTCGAAAGTTGAGGACATGGCGGACACACGGCTGGCGCCCAAGATTTCACAGTTGCCGGGAGTCGGTCTGGTGAGTATTAGCGGCGGACAGAAGCCCGCCGTGCGGATTGAAGCCAACCCGACAGCGTTGGCATCATACGGCTTGAACTTGGAAGACCTGCGCAGTGCCATTGTGGCGGCCAACGTCAACCAGGCGAAGGGCAATTTCGATGGCCCGCATCAAGCGTACCAGATCGGCGCCAACGACCAGTTGCTCTCCAGCAGTGACTACAAACCGCTGATCATTGCTTATCGCAACGGCTCTCCAGTGAAGCTGACCGATGTCTCCACGGTGGAGGACGATACCGAAAACGTCCGGCAGGCCGCGTGGATGAACCAAGTGCCTGCGGTCATCGTGAATATTCAGCGCCAACCGGGCGCGAACATCATCACCGTCGCCGATCGAATCAAGACGCTGCTGCCTCAGTTGACCGCCACGCTGCCCTCCTCGGTCCACGTCACCATCCTCACCGACCGCACCAACACGATACGCGCCTCGGTGAACGACGTGCAATTCGAATTGATCCTCACCGTGGCTTTGGTGGTCATGGTCATCTTTTTGTTTCTGCGGAATTTCTCCGCCACCATCATTCCCAGTGTTGCGGTGCCTCTCTCGCTCGTCGGCACCTTTGGAATGATGTACCTGCTGGGTTACAGCTTGAACAACCTGACCTTGATGGCGTTGACCATTTCCACCGGCTTCGTCGTGGATGACGCCATTGTGATGATTGAGAACATCTCCCGCTATATGGAGGAGGGCGATTCTCCACTCGATGCGGCGCTCAAGGGCTCCGCGCAAATCGGCTTCACCATCATCTCGCTTACTGTCTCCTTGATTGCCGTTCTCATTCCCCTGCTCTTCATGGGGGACATTGTAGGGCGATTATTCCGCGAATTTGCCGTGACGCTCGCCATTACCATCCTGGTCTCCGCCGTCGTTTCGCTTACCCTGACCCCGATGATGTGCGCGCGCTTGTTGAAGCACCGGACCGAGGCGCAACAGGGCCGGCTCTTCCGAGTGACTGAACGAGCCTGGAACGGCTTGCTTTCCTTTTATGACACTACCCTCCAGTGGGTGTTGCGCCACCAACCCGAAACATTACTGGTGGCCATATCCACTCTCGTTTTGACTGTGGTGCTTTATATTTATATTCCCAAAGGGTTCTTTCCTATTCAAGACACCGGGGTCATCCAAGGGGTTTCAGAAGCCAGGCAGGAAATCTCTTTTCAGGAAATGTCACGCGAGCAGCAAGAGGTGGCCAAGGTCATTCTGAAAGACCCGGCCGTTGAGAGCCTTTCCTCCTTCATCGGAATAGACGGGACCAACACCACGCTGAACAGCGGCCGCATTCTCATTAACCTGAAGCCCCTCGAACAACGCCCGGTGAGCGCCAGCGACGTGATTCGCCGCTTGCAGCCCGAATTGTCCACGGTGCCAGGCATCACGCTCTATATGCAGCCCGTGCAGGATATTACGGTCGAGGATCGTGTAAGCCGCACGCAATTCCAGTACGCCCTGGAAGACCCGAACGTCGAAGAATTAAACACCTATGCTCCCCAGATGCTCGCCGCGCTGCAGAAACTGCCGGAATTGACTGACGTTGCCAGCGATCAGGCAGAAAGCGGGCTGCGCGCCAGGCTTGTGTTCGATCGCGAAACTGCGATGCGCATGGGCATCACGCCTTCTGCCATCGACCAAACGCTTTATGACGCCTACGGCCAGCGCCAAGTGTCAACCATCTTCACGCAGTTGAATCAGTACCACGTCGTTCTGGAAGTGAATCCCGGCTTCCAAAAGAATCCCTTGGACCTTCGCAATCTCTATATCCGGACTGCGGCTTCAAGTGGTTCGTCTGGCCTGGTTTCGGGCGGAACGTCCGCCAACCAATTGTTTGGGCCCACAAGCTCATTGACGGCGGCCAATACGAGCCTTTCATCCAATGCCTCTGGAGGGAACTCGGCCTCAACTGCCTCGAATGCGGCGTTCGGAGGCGGCCCCATCGCTTCTTCCTCGGCCTTTCCCAATGGCGGGCAGGTACCCCTCGCCGCCTTCAGTCACGTGGAGGAAATGAATGCGCCCATCACGATCAACCACCAGGGACAATTCCCGGTCGTGACCCTTTCATTTAATTTGGCTCCCAACGCTTCGCTAGGCGCTGCGATTGATGCAGTGAACAAAGTGAAGGACAAGATCCATATGCCGGCGAGCATTCAGGCGGAATTTCAAGGAACGGCGGCTTCGTTCCAAGCCTCTCTGGCGAACGAGGTGGCACTGATCGTGGCGGCGCTGGTCACGGTGTACATCGTGTTGGGCGTTTTGTACGAGAGCTACATCCATCCGCTCACCATATTGTCTACCCTGCCTTCGGCGGGGGTTGGCGCGTTGCTGTCGTTGATGGTCTTTCGCAACGACTTCAGCGTCATCGCATTAATCGGCATTGTTTTGCTCATCGGCATCGTGAAGAAGAACGGCATCATGATGATTGACTTCGCACTGGAAGCGGAGCGCAAAATGGGCATGACGCCGTTGAACGCCATATACCAGGCGTGCCTGCTGCGCTTCCGGCCGATCATGATGACTACCATGGCGGCGCTGCTGGCCGGCGTGCCGTTGGCACTCGGCACGGGCACCGGATCGGAGTTGCGCCGCCCCCTCGGCATCACCATGGTGGGAGGGCTCCTCCTCAGCCAGTTGCTCACTCTCTACACTACGCCGGTGATCTATCTTTATTTCGACCGCCTGGCCAGAAAATTTTCTCGAGAGCGCTCGACCAACCCGGGTTCAGAAACCGTTCCCGCGGAATAATTCATGAATATCTCAGAACCATTCATCCGCAGACCGGTCGCCACAACTCTCCTGACGATTGCGATTGCCCTGGCCGGCGCCGTCGCCTTCCGGCTCCTCCCCGTTTCACCTTTGCCGCAAGTGGATTTCCCGACGATTTCCGTGCAGGCCGGCCTGCCTGGCGCAAGCCCCGAGACCATGGCGTCCGCTGTCGCCACGCCCCTGGAACGCCAATTCAGCCGCATCGCCGCAGTGACTGAAATGACGTCCTCCAGCAGCCTGGGATCCACCAACGTCACTCTACAGTTCGATCTGAACCGGAATATCGATGCCGCAGCGCGCGATGTCCAGGCAGCCATCAACGCGGCGCGTGGCTACTTGCCCGCCAATCTTCCCAATAACCCGACTTATCGGAAGGTGAACCCAGCCGATTCGCCCATCTTCATGCTCGCGCTGACCTCGGATGTACTCAGCAAAGGACAGATCTACGACGCCGCCTCATCAATCCTGGCGCAAAAGCTGTCGCAAGTTGACGGTGTGGGTCAGGTGGTTGTGGGCGGAGGCTCGCTTCCATCGGTTCGCATCGAGCTGAACCCGATGGCGCTGAATAAGTACGGCATCGGATTCGAGCAGGTCCGAGGTGTCCTGAGCACCGCAAACGCCAACGTCCCCAAAGGTCACTTTTCTGACGGTCACCAATCCTGGGAGGTTGGCGCCAACGATCAGATCTTTAATGCGATTGATTACGAACCGTTGATTGTAGCCTATCACAACGGAGCGCCAGTCCGGGTCTCCGATGTCGGCAGGGCGATGGACGCCCAGGAAAACAGACTGAACTCAGGCTACGCGAACGGCAAGCCCTCCATACTGGTCATCCTCTTCCGCCAACCCAACGCCAATATCATTGATACCGTGGATGGCATTCGCGCCGAACTGCCCCAGCTCAAAGCCGCCATTCCCCAGTCGATCGACATGCGCGTGGCCATGGATCAGACTTTGACCATCCGCGCCTCCGTCGCCAACGTCGAGAGTACTTTGATTATCTCTGTGATCCTGGTGATCGCAGTGGTCTTCATATTTCTCCGGAACCCGCGGACCACATTTATTCCCAGCGTCGCCGTGCCGGTCTCGCTGATCGGGACGTTTGGTGTGATGTACCTGCTGGATTACAGCCTGGACAATTTGTCGTTGATGGCCCTGACCATCAGCACCGGCTTTGTGGTGGACGACGCGATTGTAGTTATTGAGAACATCACGCGCTACTTGGAGAAGGGCTTGGACCCGATCCGTGCGGCGATGAAGGGTGCGCAGGAGATTGGCTTCACCGTTCTCACCATCAGCATTTCGCTGGTGTCGGTTTTCATACCCTTGTTGCTGATGGGCGGAATTGTAGGCCGCCTGTTCCGCGAGTTCGCCGTCACGCTCTCCGTAGCGATAATCGTTTCCATGGTTATCTCACTCACCGCCACTCCCGCCATGTGCGCCCACCTTTTGAAACAGCATGAGTCCCACGGCAGGATGTATCAGGCCAGTGAGCGCGCGTTCAATTCGATAGTCAAGGCGTATGGCCGAACTCTCGCCGGGGTATTGCGCTATCCCGCCATCACCCTGGCCGTGTTGTTGACCACCGTCGCGCTCAACGTATACCTATACATCTATGTGCCCAAGGGGTTTTTCCCGCAGCAGGACAATGGAAGGATTATGGGCGCAATCCAAGCTGACCAGGATTCTTCGTTTCAATCCATGGATAAGATTCTGGTTCAAATGGTCAATATCGTCGATGCTGACCCGGACATCGATACCGTGAACGGATTTACCGGGAGCGGGAACACCGCACGAATGTTCGTCTCCCTAAAGCCGCCCGCACAACGCAAGACCAGTGCCGAACTGATCATCGCCCGGCTGCGGCCGAAGCTCTCCAGGATTCCCGGTGGATCGCTCTTCATGCAGGCGGCACAAGACGTGCGCGTGGGCGGGCGCTTTGGCGGCGCCCAGTACCAATTCACCATGCGGGGTGACAACTTAACCGACTTGACCGACTATTCGCCCCGCATGCTGGAGCAACTGAAAGCCATCCCCACCATCGCGGATGTCAATAGTGACCAACAAAACCGGGGGCTGCAAGCATTCGTCCAGGTCGACCGCGAGACCGCGGCGCGCTTTGGCATTTCTCCGCAGTTGATTGACACCACGCTCTACGACGCGTTTGGCCAGCGCCCGGTGTCCACCATGTACAGCGCTCTGAACCAATACCATGTGGTCATGGAAGCCGCGCCGGAATACACGCAGAATCCGGAGATCCTGCGCGACATTTACGTTCGCTCGCCGCGCGGTGCACAGGTTCCTCTGAGCGCGTTTGCAAAATTCTCCCCGGTCAATGCGCCGCTCTCGGTGAATCACCAGGGACTCTTTCCCGCTGCGACCATTTCTTTCAACCTGCAGCCGGGTGTGGCTTTGGGTGATGCGGTGACGGCCATCAACAAGGCGGCCACCAAGATCGGCCTGCCCGCCACCATCCATACTGGATTTGCGGGAACCGCCCAGGCCTACCAGGATTCATTGGGCAGCGAACCACTCCTGATCGCCGCGGCCCTGATGACGGTTTACCTGGTGCTTGGCATCCTGTATGAGAGTTACGTCCACCCCGTCACCGTCCTTTCGACATTGCCCTCGGCCGGAGTGGGCGCATTGCTGGCGCTGCTGATCACGAAGACTGAACTGAGCGTCATCGCGGTTATCGGAATCGTTCTGCTGATCGGCCTTGTAAAAAAGAATGGCATCCTCATGATCGATTTCGCGATTGCAGCGGAAAGGAATGAGGGCAAGGGTTCGCGGGACTCCATTTACGAGGCATGCTTGCTGCGCTTTCGGCCCATCCTAATGACCACCATGGCCGCCATGCTGGGCGCGTTGCCTCTCGCGCTCGGCAAGGGGACGGGATCAGAGTTGCGCCGCCCGCTGGGCATCGCCATCATCGGCGGCTTGATCATGAGCCAGTTGCTTACCCTCTACACCACGCCTGTGGTCTACCTCTACTTTGACCGCCTCCAGAATTGGCGGGCGCGCGCGCGAGCCCGGCGTCTGAAGCGCTCTGAGGCTCTCGGCTCAGAGGCGTGAAGGCTGCGAGCGACTCCGTGGGTATCACTGTGAGGACTGTGACTGAGGCTTGATGCGCGAATTGGGTTGGAAGCGGATTGAAACTCTTCCGGCGCAACTTTTGGCAGAAAAACCGTCTTGCAACGCACGTGATTTCATACATATACGGACGCGAGTTTAATGAGTGTAACGCGTAGTGCTGGTTGAACTTTTCGCGGGAGGGCCGGATTAGATACTGTCTATATAATACTATATAGGATATTTTAGGCGCGGGTGGCGCATACGTTCCGCCTTGTGGAATGTATGCGTATTCAAAGGCCCAATTCAAGGGGATAGATGGCTTTGCCACCCATGGCTTGCTCTGGGGAGGATGGGTCACGCAGACATCGCAAGAAACGAGACGTACGTGCCACCCGCGCAAAATGCCGATAAACGCGCGAAATGGGAAAACGAAACCGCATCGCAAAAATCAGGAGTTACTTGCGGCAATTGTGCGAAAACTTGACTGGATCTAAACCAGACCCTAAGCTGCCGATTCACCCAGGGAAAGGAAAGAGGAAATTTCGCATTGCATCTCCTAATTTCTAAACCTCGGGCATGGAAACGGTGAGACGCCGATGCCCTCTTCAATGGGTTCGGAATAGTTTCAATTTAATCGTGATAACGATTCTTGGCTTGAATTGTAAATTATTCACAGCTGCCTTCGTCGAGAAAGCAGGGAAATAAAAAGGCCAGCGGATTGCGTTTGGGAGGCGAAACCCGCTGGCCACCCCTCAAAGCTCCTGGCATGAACAGGGGCCTCTAGGGTAACTTAGAATATCGAGCGCACTAATCGAACCACAAAATCTTCATATTCTTCGGCGATGCTTAGCGCATTAAGTTTTCACCGGCTATCTGCAGTGTCCACGGGCCCGTCAAGCTAAGGCACGGTTCAGAAATGAATCTCGCAGGAGCCCTGCAGCATGTACGGCGCCCATAGGCGGGACCAGGAAACTCCCCAGCCGATGAAATCGGACCGCGCCTTTCAAATGTGCTCCCTATGCACTTAATTATACAAATATGATATTGCTCAAACGGTTAAGATTGCGCTTGGCTGAGGCGCCCACCGGCAGCCTAAGTTGAGCAAGGGTTTGTTATATACTTTTTATGAGCCACGTTCAGGAAGGAATTTGAGGAGGCGCCCGGTCGGAATGGGATGGCAACGGTCTCTCATAACCCAAAACCGCACTCCGAATAAACTGCGGGAATTGAAAATAGAATGTGAGGCTAAAGTTACTGGAAGAAATTTGGAAATTTGCGAGTGACTTCAGCTGTACGGCGAGGTAAAAATCCGGCCTTTGGCTTGATCGATTAGTGGGTAAAGTGACCCATCCAGCGTGCCTTGCGGGAGAAATGTGGAGTTGGGCGAGACACACCGAATCGTCGTTAGAGGAAATGGTGGGAAACAAAGAGACGGTCGCAATCACGACCGCGATAACGAGACGGCACCGCGACCGCAGGGTGGTTGCCGCACGGAAGCGTTCAGAAAGGCCAAGAACACCCAGCGCACCCAGGCCAACCAGCACCCAGACTAAATTTAAGGCACTATCCAATGACATATGAAAACTCAAAGTCATCCAAAGTACATAACCGATCGTGCGGGCTTGCTACACAATTTTTGGATCAACTTTTGAACCAAAATCCTTTAGTTCTCATGCTTAGGTTGATCCAATCTTCCATAAGAACTATCTTATCAATTCAAGGTTGTATTTTAAACTGGAATTAGTTTTTTTAGTGCCCCGACGGTTGGAAGTATACACCCGCCCGCCTCCAGTCGGGCCCTCCGCGGGCGGCTCTTCCTGATGAAGTACCCCGGACCCCAGCCTTCGCGGGCCTTGTGTTAGTGCCTACGGGACACCTGAAGGCCCAATTTCAAATGGCCGCCGAGGGTTCCGAACGGATTGGATTCAGCCGACGGGGCGAACCCGAAGCCTTTCTTGAGAACGTTGTTGAAGTCCTGCGAGAAGCCTTCCAGGTTTCTGACGCAGTGATCGCTAAGAGATTAAGAAACGAGAATTTGGATCGGTAGTAGGCCTATCTTGTTTATATGCCTTGAACTGGCTCCTGACTCCTCCTTCACAAATCTTCCATCCGCAATCCGTCCGCCGAGGACTCGCCCAGACCCTACAGGCTCATTGATGGCGCGAGGCACGTTTCGTAGGGCCGAATCCGTCCACTGACGGATCGGCCTCGATCGGCCGGACGCTGTCCGGCCTTACGGGTTCAATTTTGGGCGCGCCCGTGGCCAAAGGAAAATGTAGCGTCCCGATTCATCGGGCTGACTCTTTCTGATGAAGAACCGCGGACCCCATGAGCGGGGAGGGTCCGCGCTTGTTCGAGCGGATCAAACATCGTTGTTTCGGGTTGCAGCTTTCCATGGACGATGGTAGGATTTCCTCTCACAGGGTTACAAAATCTGGTCGAGGAGGAATCCCGTGGCAGTTGCATGCCCTGTTGATCTCGACACGCGGCAACTACGTTCGGAAGTCTCTAAGATTTACTCCAGGGTCGTAACAGAGCCCGACGGGAAGTTTCACTTTCATCGCGGGGCAGCCTACGCAGTAGAGTTCCTCGGCTACGATCCCGAAGAGTTGGCTGCGCTCCCCGCGGAGGCAACTGCGCCCTTCGCGGGGATTGCGAATCCTCACCACATCAGTCCGATCCACCCCGGCGAAACAGCGCTCGATATTGGCAGCGGCGCGGGCATGGATCTGCTTCTCGCCGCGCAGAGGGTGGGGCCGAAAGGAAAAGCCATCGGAGTCGATATGACCGATGCGATGCTCGAGCGCGCAAGGGCTTCGGCCCGCGCCCTCGGTTTAGAGCAGGTGGAAGTCCGCAAGGGCGACGCCACCTCGCTGCCGGTCGAGAGCGCGAGTGTCGATGTGGTGATCTCGAATGGCGTCATCAATCTTGTTCCCGAAAAGGAACGCGCCTTTGATGAGATTGTCCGTGTGCTCAAGCCCGGCGGCCGACTACAGTTTGGCGACATCCTGCTTGACGTGGAGCTTTCCGAGGACGCACGGCGGAACATCGACCTCTGGACCGGTTGAATCGCCGGCGCTCTGCCGGAGGCAGAGATGGTCGAAGTGCTCAATCGCCTTGGTTTGGAAGATGTCTGCATCGTGGAGCGTTTCGATTGCTTCCGCGCCACCACGAAGGAAGCCACGGCCAGAAAATACGGCGTCCACGGTGCTAACATCTTCGGGCGAAAACCATGAGAGCGCGCCCCGCGACCTTCGGTTTTCCAGCAAGCGTAGCGCCCCGATTCATCGGGGTGGCTCTTCCTAATGAAGTACCCCGGACCCCAGCTGGTAGTCACGGACAGGGCTTTTCTGTCCGTGGGCTTTTCTACGAAGGACGAACTCTAAGCCGGCAGCGCGGAGTGCTGCTCAGATCGGGACTCTGCGGCTTGTCGATTGAAGATAGTAGACTGTAGCCAGTAGACGGTGGACTCTGAAGGGAATAGGAATTGGGATCTGGTTGCGGGCCCTGAAAGGGACCGACAGTGGATAGCCGCAGGTTTCAACCTGCGGATACGGGAACGGAGAATGTCGCCAACCCCAACGGGGTTGACTTCTACGTTGTCCGGCCCCGCCAGGGCCAGGATTATTTTGGGGAATCTCACGATCCGTGGGTTTCACCCACGGCTACCCATATAGTTCCCCTTCAGGGAACCGAAATTGTCGCGGCGTCAAAGCCGGCATTCGGCGCTCGGAGAGACGCCGCTACAAAACGCCCGCTACTTCCCGTTCACCAAATCTTGTATTGAAGGCAACTTGGAGGAATTCCATCCACCGCCGAGTGCTTCCACCAGCAGGACGCTGGCGACCATGCGGCGCGTTAGGATATCCACAGCGGTTCGCTCATCTTGCAGGGCGATGGCCTGCGTGGTGATCACCTGCAGGTAGCTGACCGTACCGGCCTTGTACTGGTCAGTGGAAATCTGGAGCGACCGCTGCGCAGCCTTCACCGCATTGTCTTCGGCTTTCGCTTCGTTGTCGAGCACGCGGAGCGCCGCCAAGTTGTCTTCCACCTGCTGAAAGCCGGTCAAAACGGTTTGCCGGTAGTTGGCCACGCTGGCATCAAAGGCGGCCCGCGCCTGATCGGTCTGCGCGCGGCGTCTTCCGGCATCAAAAAGCGTCTCCGCCAACTGCGGACCCACAGACCAGAAGCGGCTGGGCCAGGAAATCCACTTGAGGAATTTTGTGCTCTCGAGCCCCGCCGACGCGCCGAGGGTCAGAGTGGGATAGTATGCGGACTGCGCGATGCCAATCTGCTCATTGGAAGCGGCCATCGAGCGCTCCGCGGCGGCGATGTCCGGACGACGCTCCAGCAACGCCGACGGAACTCCCACGGGGATGGTTGGGGGCGGCGTCTTGATAGAGGCCTGAGTTACAGAAAGGGCCGCGGGCGGCTTGCCAATCAGGATGGCGATGGCGTGTTCAAACTGACTGCGGGAAACCTCCAGGTCGATCAACTGGGCGCGCGCCGTCTCCAACTGCGTCTCGGCTTGCGCCACGTCGCCACCCGAGGCGATTCCGCCGGCGTAGCGGTTCTTGGTGAGTTGCAGATACTCTTCGTAGGACTTCACGGTGCGTTCCAGCAGGTCATTGTTGCCGTCCGTGCCCCGCAATTGAAAGTAGTCCAGAGCCAGCTCGGCTTGGAAGCTCAGGCGCGCGTTTTCCAACTGCGCATCACTCAACTGGGCGAGCGCCGCGCTGGCCGCGACGGTGCGATGGATGTTGCCCCACAGGTCGGCCACGTAGGAGAGGTCCACCGGGAGGTTGTAAGTGGTGCGCGAGCCGGTGGAGAAATTAACATTTCCGCCGCTGGTCAAATTTCGCGAGGTCCCGGAATTGACAATCGAGGCAGACCCCGTGACGGTGGGAAATAATCCGGAGCGCGCGATGCGGACCGCATCCTTCGCCTCGCGGAACTGCGCCTCCGCAATTTTAATGTTTTGATTGGAAATGCTCACCTGCTCCTCGAGCGCGTTCAGCTCGGCGTCGTTGTAGATCTCCCACCATTTGCCTTTTTTCGCTGCTTCGCTCGGCTGAGCCTCTTTCCAGGCGTTGCCTTCCTGGTCGGTCATCACCTGCGCCTCTTTGTAGGCAGCGGGGATGGACGCCGAGGGCTTTTGGTATTTGGGGCCCACCACGCAGGCGCCGGCAAACATCGCCAGACCCACGAGTGCAATGAATAAAGGAGGTGGGAAGGATTTTCCGTCAGGAACTTGCATATCAGTATAAGTACGATGACTCATAAATTTGATCGCCAAGTAGCGCCGATCTTTAGGTCGGCACGAACGAGGGCCGCATGCGAGACCAGGCTCTACAACAATCCTAAAACCTGCCGGCCTAAAGGCCGGCTCTACAAGGACTACTTGCTCCATTAAATTTGACGCACGACACTCGCGCATCGTTACTGGGCCGCCCGCGCCGCATCACGCACAATTTCTTCCACAATCCCTTTGCCCAGGCACCCTGAAGTCTTGAATCGCGCCCCCTGCTTGTACATCCACGCCAACTGCTTGCGGCCTTCCGGGTCAACAAAAGTGACGTCGCACAAGTCCAGGAGCACGCTTTCTCCCGCCCATTCATTGGTCACCTTGTACCAAGTGCGCTCCAGCTCATCGACCCACGGGCCGGAGAGTTTGCCCTCCAGTCTGAGGATCGCGGTGTTGGAATTGTTTTCAATCGTAATTCTCAACATGGTGGAATGCACTCTCCTATGTTTCAGTCCCTCTTGTCACTCGGCCCGGCGCCGGAAGCCAGCCCACGAATCATTTTGCTTCGCCGCCTGTGCCCGCTGATGGGGCGATCCGAACAGTCTGGCCCGTAGCAAGCGAGTCCGGTGGATTCAAGACCACGGACTCATCGCCGTTCAAGCCCGAGACCACTTCCACTTCGCTTCCAAAATCCCGGCCGAGCGCCAGGTCAATCAGGGCAATCTGGTTGCCGCCCGTGACCGTGGCGGCCTGCAATCCGGCCGAGCGGAATATCAAGGTGTTCACGGGCAACATAAATGTGGACATTTGCGTGGGCAGCTTTAGATGCACTTCAGCATAGGCGCCGGGCAGAAGCTCGCCCGTGGGATTGTCCACGTCAACTTCCACCAGGAGGCTGCGCGAGGCGGCGTCAATGGATTCGGCGGTGCGCACCAGTTTTCCTCCAAAGCGACGGCCGGGAAACTCAGCCAGTGTGAGGTCGGCCATCAACCCCGGCTTGGCAGCGCGCGAGTAGGTCTGAGGGACGCTCACATAAACGCGCAGCTTGCGCACCGCAGCGATGTGGAACAACTCCTGCGCCAGACCACCATTTCCGGAGTTAATGAGAGCGCCGATATCAGTCTTGCGTGCCGTGATCACGCCGTCGAAGGGCGCGTAAATTTTCTGAAAGGATTGCAATTCTTCCAGGCGCTTTACATTGGATTGGGCGGATTCCACCATGGCTTTCTTGGCTTGATAGTCACCGTTGGCGTTGTCAGTGTCCTGCTTCGACACGGCATCGGTTTTCAGCAATGCCGTATACCGCGTGGCGGTAATGTCGGCCAGGCGGTAGTTGGCTTCGGCGGTGTTCAGGTCCGCGCGGGCTTGCATCAACTGCTGGTCGACCTCAGGCGTGTCGATTTCCGCCAGCAATTGACCGGCCTTCACGTGCGCTCCAATGTCCACGTACCAGCGCTTCAAGTATCCGTTGGTGCGCGCGTAAATCGGCGAGTCTGTAAAAGGCTGGATGTTGGCGGGAAGTACCACTTCCTGGGCGGGTGCGGCCTTCTTGGGATGTACGACCAAGACAGTGGGTACGGCCATTTCCTGCGTTTCGTGGGCGAGGATGGCGGAATTCTTCATCCGGGTGGCAATTCCCCAGTACACCACCGCGGCCACAGCCAAGATGGCAACGAGAACAACCACGACGCGCTTGCCACTTCCAGACGGTGGCGAAGACGGGCTTCCCCGCCCGGGCTTTTCCTCGGTATTTGTCCCGGTCTCTAATTCAAAACTTTCGTTGACTTCCATTCCGTCCTCCACAATCTGGTGTCATGCGCCGGAGATCTTGGTATTTGTAGGGCCGACCTTCAGGTCGGCACTTGCCGGGCTAAAGCCCGGCGCTACCAGTCGGCGCGCCTGTTGAAACAGTCTTCGCGCTCTTGCGGCTGTGAAACAGCCCGAAGACAGTCGGCACGAAAAAGAGTGTCGCCACGGTGGCCAGCAGCAGGCCGCCAATCACCGCCCTACCCAGGGGCGCGTTTTGCTCTGCGCCTTCGCCTATGCCCAGAGCCATCGGGACCATCCCGATCATCATGGCCAGCGCGGTCATGAGCACAGGGCGGAACCGCGTGAATCCTGCATCCAGCGAGGCCTGCCAGGCATTCGCGCCCTCGCGCATCCGCTCCTTGGCGAAGCTCACCACCAGAATGCTGTTGGCTGTTGCGACGCCCATGCACATGATCGATCCCGTCAGCGCCGGAACGCTGACCGTGGTGCCGGTGATGAACAGGAACCATACGATGCCCGCCAGGCCGGCCGGCAACGCCGTGATGATGATGAAAGGATCCAGCCAGGACTGGAAGTTCACCACGATCAGTAGGTAGGCGAGAAGGATGGCAAAGAAAAGTCCTCCCAACAAACCCGCAAAGGACGAGCGCATGGTTTCGATTTGGCCCCTAACGATAATCTGCGACCCGCGCGGCAAATCTTTCCGGTCCTGTTCGACGATGCGGTTGATGTCACGCGAAACCCCGCCCAGATCCCGCCCCTGCACTGACCCATAAATATCAATCACCGGCTGAATGTCGTAATGTGAAACCACGGCCGACCCTGTGCCCCGGCTGACCGTCGCCAGACTTCCCAGAATCTGGGATCGGGCGCCACTGGGGCCTGTGACCGGGACGTTCTCAATATCCTGCAGGGAGCTGATATTGTATTGGGGCGTCTGGGTGGCAATCGCGTAGCTGACCCCATTCCTCGGATTGAGCCAGAAAGTAGGCGAAGTCTGGAAGCTGCCGCTGAGCGAGACGAGCATGCTGCCGGCAATGTC
>JBGPCF010000004.1:0-107208 GCA_041481635.1 Terriglobia bacterium
GAGCAGATCCTCAAGAAAGGCTGTCAATCTCTGATCGAGAGCTTTCAACTCCCGTGGCGTCATACCCGAAGCTTACCGCCGCGAGAAAGCACCGTCAAGAGAAACTTAACTTAGTATTACTAATAGAATGCGGAAAAAGCTTCCCAATATGTCATTCTGAGGAGCCGTTGGCGACGAAGAATCCCAGAAGTGCTTGATTCTAGAAATGCAGAGATTCTTCGCTTTGCTCAGAATGACAGAACACCAGGCTTTCTCCTCAACCTGCTGACCATTAACCCTTTTTTTTCAGGACGTTAGCGCCAAAGCCAAAGAGCCAATGACCTATAAATATCTTGTTTTGTGGAGCTTATAAGAGTTTCTTGGGCTGACGAGCCGCCCAAGCGTTACGCGAATAATGGCCAAAAAGAGGCGATTTTTAGCTGTAACTCTATGAATTAAGGCCATATAGGTCAATCTAGTTCGTTTTGGAACGCCATGCCATAAGTCATTCATAATCAATAGCATAATGGTTTGCCACTCGCACAAAACCTCTCTAACGAATATTCGCTTTTTACCTTCAAATCGATTTTGGCCAATAAACATGGGCCTCGAATCGAGGTGCGCTGGCGCAAATCGGAACCTTATATGATGCACATTTAGCCGCGTATCGATTTCGCCCAATAATCATGAGCCTTTCATGATGGTGTCCTAAACACGATGTTGCGCGCATTTCGCTGTATCGCGCGTACTTATGCTCGAAAGGAGCGATGCATGTAACCGTTACATCGACCCGGATAGCAGTCGAGAGTTGAGAGTTGGCAGTTGGGATCTGGCTCCTGACTTGCCGACAGAAAAGGCAGCATCCTCTTTCCCCCGACCTACCACATGCCACCTTCCACCAACTGCTCCGAGGCAGCAGGGTTTCTCAACAGTATTGAATTTGAAATTGGGGAAGAGGATCCCGGAAATGGAGGGGCAGCGCCCGAACATAAAACCATCCGTGCCCTCGAGGCACGGACTCGGGGACGCAATTTTTACGACAGATTCAATAACAAATATATAATATTCATAACGGTTTGTCAAGTGGTTTTTGACGTGAGGTCACCCAATCTTGGGGCGAACGGCGTTCGACTGGCCCCTCGGAAATTGTAGGGCCGGACGGCGTCCGGCCAAGGCGAGCGCCTCGCGGCAGTCGATAGCCGGGCTGATTCGTTGCCCTGGCCGGCACACGCCAACTTCAGTCACCGCCAGGGTCCGTGAGCGCACGGTCGCCTGGCGAGTGAAACACGGTCCCGGGTTGAATTCAGGAAGGGGTTGCGGCGCGTGGCCCCTGCAATCCCTCATTTACTGAACGCCGCAAATGCTGCCGGTGACTTCAGCGTTCCATCGCCCGAAAACCGTTACCCAGCCGTCCGTAGTCGAAACGAGATACGGTCCGTTGGCGTGCAGATTCCCCGAGGCATTCTGGAACCTGCCTGTTCCCTCCGCAATTTTCCAGCCGGCTTGGTACGTCCCACCGGCAAAGAACTTGCCCGGAGGGTTCGGGAAAGTTGCCTGGGTGGCTATGATTGTGAACGTATTGTTGTCGGCGATGGGGCCGAAGGCGAATTTGTATGTCCCGCCCTTGCCCATTCCAACCCATTGATGCCAGGAAACGCTTCCGTCATTCCCTGAAAAGACTCCGACGAGCGGCTCGTCATCGAGGAATCCGTATATGTTCCCGCCCCACCCGTCTCCGTCTCTCAGCGGTAGTGGTGGTTCAAGAGGGAACCGGGCTTGGATGATTCCGTGAAAGCTCGGGCAATTCTGCTGTGCCTGTACGTGTTGACCAGGCGCAGTCAGGAAAACGGTCGCAACGGCTACAACAAGAACGAAGATCAAAGCAAAAACAGCCTTTCGTGTCATGGCTCAATCTCCTTCCAGTACGGTGCAAAGATCGCATCCGTGCGCTGGTCGCCTACTTGCTACAAACGCTCGCGACAAGGAGGGCCTGGTACTTGCCGTACACCATCGGGGGATCGCTCGCCAGGTCTACCCATACGATATACGGCCCGGTCTCCGAAAAAGCGCCGGTCGCATTGGCAAGTTGGCCAGTCCCAGCCACGATCTTCCCGGTGCCGTTGTAAACGTACTGGCCGGCGGAGCCGCCGCCCCACGTGTTGGCCGGTTGGTTCGGATAGATGGCGTGCCAGGCCCCCACGGTAAAATCGTCACCATTACTGAGGTGCCAGACATTTGTTCCTCCCCGGTCGTGGCCGACCATGCCGGTCGCGAAGCTGGTTCCGCCTCCGAGGAACTCAACAGTTGGAGTCACCGCCTGACCGTTCAAGAGCGCGACAATGGGGTCGGCGACATCCAGGTTCCAGCCGCCTTCACCAGTGTTGATGTTCACCATAAGAGTCATGTGGTACATCGCCCGGAAGTCTTTGCAGCTTTGCTGCGCCAGCACCTTGGGACTGGTCACGGGCAAAAGGAAAGTCGCAACGCCTACTGCGAAAGCGAAGGTCAATGCAAGAATAATTCTCCGTCTCATGATTTATCCTCCTTGAATTCAGTGGGGCCGCGCCCTTTATATCCGTAGGTTCCCCGCGGATTGCAGACAGCGGACGCCTCCCCCGGCAAACTTTGCTGTGTGGCGCCCACCTTGCGCCATGCAGTGGGAGGGTGCAATGCACTGGCGATAACGAAACGATAAAACTTGGATAACGCGATCACCTGCTCCGGGAGTGCCCGCCCAGGAGGACAAGATATCTACTGCGTTTCTCACTGGTTGACTTTCGGCTTGGGGAGTGATTCACTTATTATCAGTAGGTTGGAGTTCCGCACGTGAATACCGCCCCCGCCCCTCCGCACCGAATCCGATTTGGAGCTTTCGAAGTCGACCTCAAAGCAGGAGAGGTGCGTACCGACGGAGTCACCATCAGGCTACAAGAAAAGCCTTTCCAGATTCTGCGCCTCCTGCTTGAGCACCCCGGCGAGGTTATGGCTCGCCAGGAGATACAGAGGCGGCTTTGGTCGGAGGACACCTTTGTCGACTTCGAGCACAGCATCAACACGGCAGTGATGCGTTTGCGGGAGGCCTTGGGCGACTCGGCGGATCACCCACAATTTATCGAGACCGTAGGGCGCCGCGGCTATCGCTTCATCGCGCCGGTGGATGGAGAGGAGCATGGTGGTGTGCCCCCTGTAGCGCTGGTGTCCTCACCGAAAGTTTCGCCGGCGGGAACGTCGCCAAGGGAGGTAGGGGCGGTTCGCCCTGCGGCCCAGAGCCTACGGGCGACGGGTCGCGAACCGCCCGTACGCAGCGGGTGGCTGATGCCATCCTTGGCCGCCGCTGTTGTTCTTGCCTGCACAATTCTTGCCGCCTACTGGATCACGCGCCCTCTGACTCCTCCAAGGATCACGCGAATCGTGCAATTGACCAACAATGGCCGGGGCAAGGGAGGCCGCTTGCTCACCGACGGGCCGCGCCTCTACTTTTGGGAAGATCTCGGAGGCCGGACAACCCTCGTGCAAGCCTCCATTGCAGGTGGAGAGACCGTTCCTATCCCGGCCTCGTTGCGAGGCCAGCCCGTCGTACCGTTGGATGTCTCTCCGGACATGGCGGAGTTGCTCGTTGGTTCTTCGCAGGCAGCTAGTGGGATGGAGGTCCCACTCTGGACTCTGCCCGTGCTCACAGGCTCGCCGCGGCGCCTGGGCGACGTGGTGGCCAACGCCGGCCAGAACGCAGATTGGTCTCCGGATATACGCAAGGTTGTTTACACGAGGGGGAAAGATTTGTGGGTCGCGAACAGCGATGGAAGCAACTCTCGCAAGATTCTAACGGCAAGCGGCTGGCCACGTGTCCCCCGGTGGTCTCCCGATGGAAAGCGTTTACGCTTCACCCTTGAGACCCCTCACGGTGAGGGAGAAGCTATCTGGGAAGTTGACCACGACGGGAACAATCTCCACCAGCTTCTCCCCGATTGGGGCAATCCATTCAGCGAGTGTTGCGGCGTCTGGACGGCGGATGGGAAGTACTTCATTTTTCAAGCCACCCGTGACAACGAAGATGGTCTTTGGGCGGTCCGCGAAGAAACCGGCTTCTTCCACAAGATAAGCTACCGGCCGGTGCGCTTAACTTCAGGCCCGGTTCGTTTTGAATCCATCGCGCCCAGCCGGGATGGGAAGAAGCTCTTCGCTCTGGGCATTCACGCCCGAATAGAGTTGATGCGTTACGATGCTAGAAGCCGCCAATTCGCGCCCTACCTGGGCGGGATTTCGGCGTCGGAGGTGGATTTCAGGAAGGATAGAGAGTGGGCCTGCTACTCTGCGTATCCGGAAGCCACATTGTGGAAAAGCAAGCTCGATGGCAGCCAGAGGCTTCAACTCACCTTTCCGCCAATGACGATCCTGATGCCACGCTGGTCGCCCGACGGCGGGCGTATCGCTTTCATGGGGCAAATGCCGGGCAAGCCGTGGAAGAACTACATCATCTCGGCCGACGGCGGAACGCCTCAGCAACTCATCCAGGATGAGCGCAGCGAAGCGGACCCCCAGTGGTCACTCGACGGCAACAAAATTCTGTTTGGCCGCTTTGGGGTGACATCGGCTCCAGAGCCAGAACAGACCAAGGCTCTCCATCTGCTCGATCTGGCATCCCGTCAGGTCACAAAGCTGCCCAACTCCGAAGGAGTGTACTCGCCGCGCTGGTCGCCGGATGGAAGGTACGTTGTGGCTCTGGATCTGGAGATGCGCAAGCTGATCCTTTTCGACCTTACGCCAGGTCAGCGAGTGGAGTTGGCTGCTTTCAAGGGAGGCCTCGGATTCCCCAACTGGTCCCGCGACGGAGCATCGGTCCTGGTTTGGGGAAGGCTCAATGGGGATGATGACGGGATATACCAGGTCCGCCTCAGCGATCACAGGGTTTATCGGGTCGTGAGCGTCGAGGAGCTCGCAGGGTCCTTGGGAAGAGTGCGCTCGTGGGGGTTCGGGTTGACGCCGGATGACTCGATCCTGATTACTCGCGACCATACCATGACCGAGGTCTATGCGTTGGACTGGGAGGCGCCCTGAAGGGCAGTGCTGAGTGACAAGCCGGCACTTAAGAGTTTCGCCCCCCAAAAACTCTTCGGCTCTTCGTTCCCATTGAATTCGCCTTCGCTCGTTTCCCGGCAGCAACACGCGATAGATGGGCATGGGGCTGCCCGGCTGCGCCGGTGTGTTGACGCTTCCGATTTAATCGCGCACGTTGGACCCATCGCCAGTCCCTGGGCCGCGGCGCGGGCCACGATGACTACTGCGAATGGTCAGTATCGAGACTCGCTGCGAATCTTGCCGGCCAGCTTTTCGATCTTTTTTGCTTTCTCCGTGACATCGACCGCAAGGATGTTCTCATTGGATTTTTCGATCTCTTCCTGAAGCGACTTGGCCATTTCCGCGAGCTGGTTGGCATGTTCCCTTAACTTTTCCAGGCGCAGTTTCCTCTGCTCGCGTTGCTGACGAGCCTGCGTGGGGTCGTCGGTGATTGGCCGTGCGCCGCCGTCCCTCGCCCCAAGGTCGCGTCGCGAGGAAGGGCCTGGGACGTGTTGCCCGACCGTCGCGGCATCTCCAGCGGCGGCGCGGTTGCCCTGCTGAGCCCCTGTCAGGAGGGCAACCGAGAGAATTGAAATCACGAAGAAGCCCGCACCTCGCCGCGCTCGGCTGCTCTGGTCGCATCGCATAGCCCCAACCTCCCTCAATCCTTGATGGCCTGGTAGGCCAGCTCGATGGCTTTAGAGTCGAGATTCAGGCCGCCGGTGGGATGGAGTTGGCCCATAAAGACGGCGACCAAATCTTCCTTGGGGTCGATCACGAAACTCGTGTAATAAAACCCTCCCCAGCTATACGAGCCCACCGAACCCAATTCATGCAAGAACCGCGGCTCGCTGATTGTTCCAAAGCCGAGGCCGTAGCCGAAGTCGTCCACTTTGCCCTGCACCTGGTTTGACGACATCAATTCCACAGATTTGCGGCTGATGATGCGCACGCCATTCAACTGGCCGCCATTCAGCATCATCTGGCAGAAGCGGTAGTAATCTTCCGCGGTCGAGGAGAGACCTCCGCCGCCGGAGAAATAGGTGTGCGGCCCGCGGTAGGGATAGTCAGAGGAGTAGGAGAACTCGCCCTCTTTTACCACTTTTCCCTCGGGAATTAACTCGAGCCCTTTCTCCGGAACATAGCTGTAGGCGGCGGCGAGGCGCGCAACCTTGTCGTCCGGCAGGTAGAAATAAGTGTCTTTCATGCCCAGGGGATTGAAGAGGCGCTCTTCCAGAAATTTGTCGAAGGGCATGCCGGAGACCCTTTCCACGAGGTAGCCGAGAACGTCATCAGACAAGCTGTATTCCCAAGCATCGCCGGGCTGAAACAAAAGCGGCATCGACGCCAGCTTTTTGATGGAGTCGCCTGTGGACCCTTCCTGCTGGAGAAGCCCCGTGCCGATCCCCGCGACGTTGTACGCTTTTCCCAGCCGGGCGTTCCACGGATATGTGAGCCCGGAAGTGTGCGTGAGCAAATGGAGGATGGTAATGGGCCGCTTGGCATTCACCAGCGCGCCAGGAGGCGACGTCTTGTCCTGGGGAGAAGGCGGGTCGAGCACTTTGATGTCCTTAAATTCCGGAATGAAATCGGCGACGGGCTCGTTGAGCGTAAAGCGCCCTTCTTCGTAGAGAATCATGACGGCGACGCTGGTGATGGGCTTGGTCATGGAGCAGATGCGGAAAATGCTGTCGGTTTGCATTCGTTTTTTGGCGTCGCGGTCGGCCATGCCAAACGCCTTGAAGTAGGCGATCTTGCCATGGCGTGCCACCAGGCTGACGCCTCCGGCAATGCGCCCGCCGTCGATGGTCGCCTGAATCGTGTTGCCGATGCGGTCGAGGCGCTCTGAGGAGAGGCCCAATTGTTCGGGAGTCGCATTGGGCACTGGGGTGACGGCGGCGTTGGTGGCGGGCCCCGCCAGGCTTGAATGAGTTTGCCATTGGGCTGCCACGGTCATTGAAAGGACCAACGCCGCGAATATCCATAACCCGTGCCGAATTTTTCTCATGATTTTTGCTCCTCTGATGGCTGATGAAATCGAGATCTCGCACCGATCCTGCGGCAGATAATAGGTGATGTCAATCTCGATGGTGAGCTGGGGGAGCTTCCGTGCTCGTGAAACTCACCGACTATCCTTTCGTCACTACTTTCAAAGCGAGGTTCCTGGCCTCTCTACGCAACATCGAGCCAAACTCCCAATTCCCTGGAATCTGATTCCTGTGGGGCGGGGGAACCCGAACCTTGGGGTTTTCCAGCCTCACCGGTTTTTTACGCTGAGCGATCAGGCAATGCATCGGCTATCTCCCTGGAGTTCATCAAACTCTCCCCTTCTCTCTCACGGCACGCTAATAAGTCTGGGGCGAAGAGATTTGTCGCGGGGGCCCTTTCGGTATAGAGCCCGATTCCAAAAAAACACTTGACATATTCCATAATTCCAGTATTATCGAAAAATGAGCTCGCGCAAAGGTCCCTTACAGGTCGTCCGGTACGCAGAGATGTTCGCCGCCATGGGCGCAGAGCCGCGCCTGCGCATTGTCCAACTCCTTTTGACGGCGCACCCGCAGGGGCTGGTGGTGGGCGACATTAAGGACGAGTTGGAGATTCCGGCGTCCACGCTCTCGCACCACCTCGACAAACTCAAACATGAAGAGTTGGTCAAGGTGCGGCGCGAGGGTACCTTCCTTTGGTACACGGCCAACACGGAAGCGCTGCAGGAATTGATGGACTTCCTCTTTGCGGAGTGCTGCACGCGAAGCCAGGCAATTGACCCCGGCGAACTCGTATCTATCGGTTCGGCATCCACTAAAACGCATGAAAGGAAAAACAAATGAGCAACGAAAACATCAAGGAATTGGTGAAGGAGCGGTATGGCCAGGCGGCGCTGAACGTGGTGGAGGGAAAGTCGACGTGCTGCGGGTCGAAAGCGTTGACCGGCATCGCGCAGGTCGATCCCATTTCGCAAAATCTCTTTGACGCCTCGCAAACGTCGGAGCTTCCGAATACGGCAGTACTGGCTTCGCTGGGGTGCGGCAATCCGACGGCCCTTGCGCAATTGATGCCGGGCGAGACGGTGCTCGACCTCGGCTCGGGCGGCGGCATCGACGTCTTCCTGTCCGCGAAGCGCGTGGGGCCGACAGGCAAGGCCTATGGCCTGGATATGACGGACGAAATGCTGGCGCTGGCCCGGGAAAATCAGCGCAAGGCCGGAGTTCAGAATGTCGAGTTCCTGAAAGGCGAGATTGAAAACATTCCGCTGCCTGACAATTCAGTGGACGTCATCATTTCGAATTGTGTCATTAACCTTTCGGCGGACAAGGACCGCGTGTTGCGTGAAGCCCTTCGCGTGTTGAAACCGGGCGGGCGGTTCGCCGTCTCGGACATCGTAGTGCGCGGCGAAATGCCGGCCGAAATCCGGCGCCGGGTGGAACTGTGGGCGGGCTGTGTGGCGGGCGCGCTGGAGGAATCCGATTATCGCGCCAAGCTGGCCGCCGCCGGCTTTGAGGGAATTGAGATAGAGCCCACGCGCATCTATCGAACCGAGGATGCGAAGGAGTTCCTGGCAGCCGAAGGGATCGACCTATCGGGGATGGCGCCCCTGATTGACGGGAAATTTATGAGCGCGTTTGTCCGGGCGAAGAAACCGAATGGATCCTGCTGCGCGCCGAGTTGTTGCGGCCCGTCAACCTAGGAGTGAAGTTCGATGGCGCATGCGAAAATCAATTCAAGTCCAAAGAAACTAAATTTCTTTGAGCGTTACTTGAGCCTATGGGTGGGAGGATGCATGCTGGTGGGCGTCCTGCTGGGGAAACTTGTGCCCAGTCTTACCGACATCCTGCGACGAGTGGAATTCGGTCATGGGAGCCAGATCAATGCGCCCATCGCTGTGCTCATATGGCTGATGATCATCCCCATGATGATGAAGGTGGATTTCACCTCGATTCGCAACGTGGGCAGGCGCCCGCGAGGTTTGTTGGTGACACTTTTCGTGAATTGGCTGGTCAAGCCCTTTTCCATGGCGCTGATTGCGTGGATTTTCTTTCGGCATGTATTCGCGGGCTGGATCGCCTCCGCCGAGGCTGACCAGTACATCGCGGGTTCCATCATCTTGGCCGCCGCGCCCTGCACGGCGATGGTTTTCGTGTGGAGCTACCTGACTGACGGCGATCCCGCATACACGCTGGTCCAAGTTTCCCTGAACGACCTCATCATGCTGTTTCTGTTTGCACCTATTGTGAGGTTCCTGGTGAGCGGGGCTTCGTCGCTCTCCGTACCATTTGTGGTCCTCTTGTATTCTGTCACGGCGTTCATCGTGATTCCATTAACCGCGGGAATTATGCTGCGAGCGTGGCTGATCCGGCGGCACGGGAAGGCGTGGTTTGAAAATTTCCTCCTGCCCAAGTTCGCTCCCGTCACCATTGGAGCGCTGCTTGCCACGCTGGTGCTTATTTTCGCGTTCCAAGCCGACAACATCACAGGCAAGTTTCTGCACGTTCTCCTGATCGCGGTGCCCATTCTCATCCAGGTTTATTTCAATTCCTCACTGGCCTTTGGCTTGATGCGGCTATTCAAGGTCGAGTATTCGGTGGCGGCGCCGGGAGCGCTCATCGGGGCGAGCAATTTCTTCGAGTTGGCTGTGGCCACCGCCATTGCCTTGTTTGGTCCGGGTTCGGGCGCCGCGTTGGCGACGGTAGTTGGAGTGCTGATTGAAGTTCCCGTGATGCTCTCGGTGTGTTCGGTGTGCAACCGCACGCGACACTGGTTTCCTGAAGCTACGCCCGCTGCCGGGGCCGGAGAGGTTGCGGCTGCTTGAGAGTCCTGATTCTCTGCACGGGCAATTCGGCGCGCAGCCAGATGGCGGAAGGCTTGCTACGCCACATCTCCGGAAATCGCTGGGAGGTTTTCAGTGCTGGAACAAAACCGAGCCATGTGCGGCCCGAGGCCATCGAGGTAATGAAGGAAATTGGGATTGATCTTTCCGGCCACCGGTCCAAGTCAGTGGATGAATTTGCCGGACAGGATTTCGACATCGTACTCACCGTGTGCGATAACGCCCGAGAGAGTTGCCCTTTTTTTCCCAGCAGGACAAGGCGCATCCACTGGAGCATTGAAGATCCCGCCGCGGTGCAAGGCTCGGAAGAGGTAAGGCGGGCTGCTTTCCGCCGGATACGTGATGAATTGGGAGTTCGCTTGCGTAAATTGGCCCGGGAACAGGGTCAACAATAAAGTGTTGGGGGCTTCGACTGGAGGATTCCTCCCCCTCGGTGTTTCTGACGGATCGCATCTATTGGCCAAGTTTCTTAAAGTCGCTATATTCGCTGTCCTGCCTCATGTGAATGGACGTAAATAGCCGGCGGGCGTCGAGGGTATAGCAAAGCTTCTCAAACACCCACGTTTTTTCCTCCACCCAGCGTCGTTGCAACGCCAGGTCGATCTGCCTCACCGAACCCAGGATTCCATAAAACGAAGTAGGCTCAGTGAGGTGAAGGTCGCATTTCACCAGTGTGAAATCCTCAGCGTCAACCCACACTTTCCCCTGCATGTGCGTGAAGATCTTCTCGGCGTTGTTGCGCACGGAAAAATTGCCCGGCTTGGGAAGGACGGTCACTTCGTAGCTGGGGCGCCCATTGAGCACCTCGCGCTTCACGACCTCAAATTGGAAATGGCTCAAGAATAAATCGTCAACTTTCAAGCGGTCGTCTTTCTTGTCTTCACTCTTCCGATGCTGCTCCTCGCGAAATTTATTTTCGCGATCGGCTTGTTTGCGCCGCTCCTCGGCGGCCAGCGGCTTAGCGTGCTTGGCGATCAGCCGTAGAAAGGGATGGCCGTCGAGCAAGACCATCTGAAAGGTCTCGTCACTGTGTTCTTTGACGTTCCCGTTTTTGTCCAGGGTGTCAAAGAGCCGGTGCTCGATGAATCCGAATTTCTCGTCGAGATTTTCGTGGTCCTCCTCCTGCCAGCGTTGAATGAATTTCCTGACCAATACGTCGGACTTAGGCAGGGAAGGATCAGAAGGAAGACCGAGGCATGTGGAAATACTGAGTGCAGCCGCGCACAACACTTTTGCGAGTTGGCCTGGGCGGGGCGTCATCCGTCGGATTTGGATTATCCAACCGGAATATTACCTGAACCACGTCCCATCCGTCGAGCTAAGGGATAGTGGCGGGGCGGCCATTGGCTTAAGATGCCGCGCACAGGCGCGAATGACTCTGAGAGCGGGATGTCCACGACGCTCTATTATTGATAGCGCAGCGCCACCATGGGATCGACATGTGCGGCGCGCCGGGCAGGAATGTAGCTGGCGAGCAGCGCCACCAGGGTGAGCAAGAGCGAAACCGCGCCGAGCACCATCGGATCGCCTGGTTTCACTCCGTAGAGCATGCTCTCCATCAAACGCGAAAGACCCAGCGTCCCGACGATGCCCGCACCGACACCCACCATCGCCCAAAGCATGCTCCCTCTTACAATTAAACGGAGCACGTCGCGCGTCTGGGCGCCCAGTGCCATCCGGATCCCAATTTCTTGCGTACGTTGGGTTACGGAATAGCTCACTACGCCGAGGATCCCCACCGCGGCCAATGCCAGCGCCAGCGCGGCGAATGCCGAAAGCAGCAGCATGGGGACACGCCTTGAGCCCGTCGAATCGCGCACCACATCTTCCATAGTCTCGACATTGGATACTGGCCTGTCAGGCAGAAACTCGGCCAGCGCCTTTTTGACGGGCATCGTAAAGGTGGCAGGCGCACTGGCGGTGCGGACCACAATGCTCATCACCGGCCACCCGGCCTGCGTGTAGGGCCGGAAGAACTGGCGGCGCGCGGGCTCCTCCAGGCCGCCCTGATGGCGCACATCGCCGGCTACCCCCACCACCGTGAGCTCCGGTCCATCAGGTCCGCCGAGCCGTATGGCCCTGCCGACGGGGTCCTGGTTTGGCCAGTATTTTCGTGCCATAGTTTCATTGATGACGACTACCCCGGGCGAACTCAGCGTATCCTGGTGCGAGAACTCCCGTCCCTTGAGAATGGGAATGCCCATGGTTCGGAAGTAGTTCGGGCAAGCGACGCTGTAGTCCGCGTTGGGCATTTGACGGGGATCTGTGACGGGCGGCTGGTCTTGAATTTGGAATCCCCGGCCGGCATTTCCTTCAAGAGGCAGATGAGCAATGGCGCCCGCGGCGACTACGCCCGGGATGGCGCTGATGTGCTCATCCAGATCCTGGCAGAATCTCGGCAGTCCGGGAGGGCCGACGTAGATGGCCTCCTGGGGAACCGACATTTGCATGGTGAGCACGTTTTTGGCATTCAAGCCTGGATCCACCCTCAGAAGGCGCGCTACACTTTCAATCATGAGGCCCGCGCCGGAGAGAACCACCAATGCCAGTGCCACTTCCGACGTCACCAGCACGTTGCGCAGAAGATGGCCTCCGCCTTGAGTTGACCCGCGTCCACCTTCTTTCAAGGGATCATGCACGTCTCCACGCAACGCGGCTAATGTCGGAGCCATCCCGAATAGAATGCCGGTGAGGCACGAGGCGAGCAAAGCAAGGCCCAGCACACGTCCGTCCAAGGGGATGGCTTCGAAGTTCCGCATGGGCAGGCGCATGTTGTTCATCTGGAAAAGCCCGTAGAGGAGCTTGTTACCCCAGCTTGCGAAAAGCAGACCGGCCATCCCACCCAGCAGGCCCAGCGCCAGACTCTCGGTCAACATTTGACGGGCAATGCGAACGCCCGGAGCGCCGAGGGCGCGCCGGATGGCAAATTCTTTCTGCCGCGCCACCCCGCGTGCCAGCATCAGGTTGGCGACGTTAACGCAGGCGATCAGAAGCACGAATCCCACGGCGGCCAACAGAGCCAGCATGATTGTTTTTTGGCCCTCAAGTCCGAAGTCACCCATGGGCATCAAGGTGGCGCCCATGCCGGCGTCTTCCTTAGGATACTGCTGCACGATGCGGCTCGCGATGGCGCTCGTTTCCGCGCTTGCCTGGGCCATAGTCACGCCGGGCTTGAGACGCGCAATGCAGATAAAGCTGTTTTCGTCACGACCGTAGTCTGTTTTGGTGTAGCCGACAGGCACCCAGAGCTGGCGTGGTCCGCTCCAAAACTGCCATGCGAACCCGCGCGGCATCACGCCCACCACGGTGAAGTCCTCGCCATCGATCTTGATGGTCCGGCCCACCAACTGCGGATCCCCGCCGAAGCGGCGCTGCCAGAGGCCGTAGCTCAGGACCACTTCATGATCCCTGCCGAGGGTTTCTTCCTCGGGCAAAAATGTGCGCCCAAGAAATGGCTTCACGCCAAGCGTAGGAAAGAATTCGGCGGAAACGCGCAACCCGGAGACTTGTTCCGCCTCCTGCATCCCTCGCGAAGAGGAGAGGTTATAGCCGCGGCCGGCCGAATCGAAGATAGCCATGCCTTCGAAGGACTGGCTCTGCCGCTTGAAGTTCCAGAAGTTGGGTGCGGAGACAATGTTCCAATTGTCCGGGCCCTTACCGAAAGTTTCCCACACCAGCACCAGGCGGTGGGGATTGGGAAAAGGCAGGGGCGTCAGCACCGTGGCGTTAATGGCGCTGAAGATGGTGGTGTTGGCGCCGATCCCCAAAGCAAGGGTCAGGATCGCGACCACGGCGAACGCGGGATTCTTTGCCAGAGTTCTCAGACCGTATCGGACGTCTTGAATGAAAGTGCCCATTTTCCCTCACACAGGCAGATTGAAACTTCTCCCCAGTTTAGACGGCAGAATCGGGCTTTTGGACAGCCTGATTTTTAAGGCTCAAAGACGTCCACCACAGAGCGCACGGAGCAGCACAGAGAAGACGTCTCGGTGAGCCTCGGTACCCTCGGTGGCGCATCTCTTCTGTTGGTTCTGGCCCTGCCAAGGAAGGCAGGATGTTTTGCCTCGCTGATCATTGGACTTTTACGAACTTGAAAGTCGCAGGGTTCCAACGGAATTGGAGCGTTCCCGAGTGCTCACTGGTAGTGTGGGGTTTGGCCACGCCGGATTCGTAGGTCGTATCTGTTACCTTCTCGTGAAAATTGGCGCTGAGGGAGGCTACGATATGTTTTGAGTCGCGGGCGAATTCAACTTCCGCGCGGTAGGTCGTCTCGGTATCCACCTCAGGGTCATCGCAATGACTCAAATCATCCCGCGACGTGATCGCGGAAAGGGATTCCACCAAGCCCGCCGGAGAATCGGCAAAGATCATCAATCGTTCCTGCAAGCGTGTTTCGGGCCCGTCACAGCAGGGGTTTTGCGGCACCTTCACCCGAAACGAAAATCCCTCGGCGCCCGACAAGGAAACGCGCTCCACAAAATCAATCTGGTGGATTTCATCGTCGTCCGCGGTGTCCGCGCTGAGAGGCACTATTTCGAGCACATCGGTGTCGAGACGCAGAAACCCCAGTCGCTCGTCGTGATAGTCGGCAAGATGGGGTTGGCTTGAAGCGCAGTGAAACGCGAGCCACACTCGCGCGCGCTCGCGATGGAGCAGGCGCACCTGCCAAACCGCCGAAGCCCTCGCGTCTTCGCCAGCCCATGCTTCCATTAAGTCGCTACACGCACCGTTAAGATCCTTTGGCATGCTGTGTAGGATAGAACTTTGGAGTGAAAGCGGAAGCTCACTCGCAATCGAGGCGCGCGAAAAGAAATCGCGCAAGGCTGTAGAGATTTCACCAAGCAGATGGATCGACTCCCGCAGTTGCGGCAGATTCAGCCGGCCTTGTGCGCCCGGCGCAGAAATAAAACCCAGAAGTGAGATGATGAGCAAGGCATTGAAAATGGATCGAGCCCTCCGAAATTGATGCATCCGCTGGGGCCTCCTCCAGTCGTCACATAGGCGGGCAACTGCGCCCCTCTGATAGACACCCGAGGAAAACATTATGACACATGGCTACAAACCGGTGACGCGTCCAATTTCGTCTATGATTGACAAGCGGCAAGGCGCTTAAGAAGAGCAAACTCTGATATTAGCGTGAGGACCCCACAAGAATCATTGATTCTTCGCCACGAATGCCAGCACTTCCCCCATCAGAAGTGTCGCCACCAGTTCGTACGCGAGTTGTAGCAGCACCGTACTGAATGGCCAGGGTTGGATGGCGTAGTAAATGAAATATCGGCTGACCGTGACAATCAACCAGACTGCGATTCCGTAACGAAGCCCTTGCCTTACCCAGGAGACACCAGCCTTGGAGGCGGGATAGAGCCACACGAATGCCACACTAAAAAAGAAAAACGCGACCAACAGGAATGGAGCGTGTGCCGCGCCGTCCTGAGGGGTGCGCATCAAACCGGCGTTTTGCTGGTAGACACCCTGCAGCAGAATCGCATGAATCAAGAAATTCGTGGCGGCGGTTAAAACAAAAATTAAACCAAAAGCCACGACAGTTTTTTTCCAAGACATGAGCATGTCTCCTTAAATTGGCTTTGCGAATGTCGTTGCACTCTAAGTCTCTTGATCGCCAGTCCCAGTCTCGCCCTTAATCGTGCGCCTTGACGTACGGATCCTGCTTGCCCCAATCAACGGGGCCGTCCTTGAACCGGCGGTAAAGGGTTTTCAGTGTTGACGCATCACCGCGGCGGAAGAATTCGTAGGTCTTGTCCCAGTCGGGGCCGTTTTTCCATCCGACTAGGGATTCAGCCACTTTCACTTTGTTGTTTCCCAAGTCTCTCAACATCAGGACCGAGAAAAGACAATTGGCGTCGCGGAGTTCCTTGGGGAAAAAATCCGTGAGACCGATCTTGATGGATAGCATTTCCATGGGGAGATAGTTCAGCACCGTGTTGTGAATCGTTCCGGGATCTCCGACTTTCGAACCCACCTTATAATTGGCAAACCAATCGCCGCCAGTCTTGAGCTCCACGGTGATGACGGGCGCCACAAAGGTGCGCAGGCCTTCCGAGGTCGTCATGGTCTGCCAAACCTGTTCCAGGCTCGCGTCGACGACAATTTCCTGCTGCAGCACTCTCTCCCCGGCTGCAGTCGTGAACGAAGTGTCTTTCACCTCTTGTGCCTGGAGGGGCACTGCACTGAACCACAGTACGCCCATGGCCGCCACGATCGAGTAATGGCTTTTCATTTTCGATGAACCTTCCTTTTTCGCGGAGTCGCGGCAGCCCGATGCCGCCGCTTGGTATTTTTTTGCAGATGGTTAAAGTAGTCGCGCAATTGCCTGACCGAGGCGTCAAAGGGCTCGAGGCTCTGGTGCGCCCGCGCCTGCATCACGGCTCCTTCCATGACGGTCAAAATAAAAATGGCCAGACCTTTGAAGTCGGCGTCCGGAGGGAGGCGGTCCTTTGCGTCTTCCAGACACTTGCGAACCCATCCGCGCCAGCCCTCAAAATTGGACGCAATTTTTTCGCGGGCGGGGGGCATGGTGTCGCCCACTTCAAGCGCGAGGTTGCCGATGGGGCAGCCCTGAGTGCAATGGGTCATCACCAGCCCACGCCGGTAGCCGTCCAGCAAGCCAAAAATTCTTTCGATGGGATCCTGCACGCGCGCGAAAAGCGGTTCGATCAGGACAGGGAAGAGCAATTGGGTATAGAGGTCGAGCACGCCCAGCAGCAGTTTTTCCTTGGTGCGAAAGAAATAATAGACGCTTCCCAGGTTGACGCCCGCGCGCCCAGCCACATCGGCCAGGCTGGTGCCCTCGTAGCCCTGTTCCCAGAAGAGGAGGCGGGCTCTTTCGAGAATCCTGGCTCGCGTGTTGTCCTGGCCTTGCAAGTGTTCCATGGAAAAGCATTCGTGCGGCGAAAATATTAGTTGGTTGACTAACTTATGTCAAGGGGTATTTGAAGCATGCAACTCCATCCGTCTTTTGCCGCGGGCGCGGGTGCTGGTCAAACTCTCGACCGCTCTCGCGCTCCGAAAGTCTTCCTCGCGGGAAGTGCCGCGTGGTAAAGTAATTGAGGACGGGATGAACAGATTCCCGTTCTTCACTTACCTCTAGGAGCGTTCGAATGAAAAGGTTGATTTTGATTCTTCTGGTCCTTGCGTTGGGTGTGCCGGCTTTTGCAGGTGAGAGCCAATTGGAGAAGGCCACCAACGTGGTAAACGAGATCATGGGCACTCCGGACAACGGCATCCCCAGCGACCTTTTGGATCGCGCGGTGTGCGTGGGGATTGTGCCTTCTCAATTGAAATTTGCTCTGGGCATTGGCGGCACCTACGGCCGTGGCGTGCTAGTTTGCCGCAAGGGCGGAAACGGGCCGTGGGCTGCGCCTTCCATGTTCACGTTGGGGGCGGGCAGCGTCGGGTTTCAGATCGGCGGCAAGGCGACTGACGTGGTCTTTATCGTGATGAACCCGGACGGCGTTAAGAAGCTCGTTCAAGACAGCGTGAAGCTGGGTGCGGAAGCTTCAGTGGCCGCCGGGCCTGTGGGCCGCTCAGCCGAAGGCGCCACCGACGTGCAGTTGCACGCACAGATTTTAAGCTACTCGAGGACCCGCGGGTTGTTTGCCGGCGTGTCGTTGGATGGCGCCGTAGTGAAGCAGGACAAAGGCGACAACAAGATTCTCTACCACCGCGAGATCAGTGCACGGGATATCCTGATTAAAGGTGAAGTGGCGCCACCCGCCTCCGCTGCTGCCCTGGACAAAACGCTGACGAAGTACTCGCCCAGAGGTGGCCAGTCATTTGGCAATGTGCAATAAGAATTCATTCATGCGGGGGGCGCGACGAGCGCCTCCCGTTTCCTCTCGCTTCCTTCAGCTCTGACCTCGATTGGAAATCCTAAAAGACCCTACTGAGACTCCGAAGAATTGCCACGCGCCAAGATGGGAAATTCCTGCACACTGCTGTTGGAGATTTCGGGCGAAGCCGCACTAGCTGCCGTGATTACAAAAGTATCGCTAGCACCGGCGGAAGTTCCGGCAGGCACGGTGAAGTCCACGGCCACGTTGCCGGAGGTGCCGCGGGCCAGCGTCAATTCCATGGGCTCCACCCGAGTCACGAATTTTCGGCTGTCGTAGGTCACGATGCGAAATGTCGCGGCCTCTCCAAGATTGTGGACCGTATACGAGAGCGTGGAGGTCTTTCCCGGCACCAGTTCATGCACATTGCCGGCGAGAAAAACTGCCACAGTCTGGGCCCGGAAAAGAGGAGAGTCAAATCTTTGAAACCGCTTGCCCTGAGGGTCGAGCCCGCTGACCGCGACCCGGAATGGCTGGCTGGGCAATTCTACTTCGCCGAAGAATTCCTGGTCGTCGCGGTCGTGGCTCTCCAGACGCATTTGGAAGGGCCGGATCAACTCTCCCGCTTCAGACATGAAATGGAATTCGGTCGATTGGACGGACCCGGAAAGGTTCACGCGCAGCATGGCTGGTTTTCCTGCCAGCGGTTGTCCCGGAATTTTGAAGTACCCCTCGTGCCCGAATCTTCCTCCGAGCTGGACGAATTCCACGGTCACCAAAAAAATCTCACTGGTCGCCTGCGTCTCCATCCAAAACCTGCCCGCGCCCTTCAGACGAACATGCCAATCGCCCGCCGCAGGGGAATTCACCGTGACGAAGCGACCGCAATTCAGCTCGGTGATTTCCACTCCTGCCGGGCCCGCCACTACCTCTTCCCCTGATGGACGATGGAACGTCATCGCGCTCCCTTTGGTATCGACCGAAAGGGCGACGGTCACACTATGCATGGTTGAATCCACTGGCACAGTGAATTCCCGTGACCCGCTGGCCAGCGATCCGGTGGCCCAGAGAACTGTGGATACATTGTTCTTGGTAGACTCGCGAACCAGATGAAACGCTTTGGCAGCCTCGGAGCGCTGGAGGAACATCGGCAGCCCGCCTGTTTCAGTCGCGTTGCGAATATAAGTGGGGTCGGCTGGCCCGCAGGAGTCTGGCCCAAAACTTCTTGAGCGGTTCTCATGGGATGGTTGTTGCGCGGCGCTCGTCAACGCAAGGGAAAGTGCGATGAGCGTGGCACAGACGTGAACGAACCCGAATAAAACACTTTCCGTCACCCAACCTGGCCGCCGAGGTTTGAGGGCGCGCATATCCTTTTTCCTTGATTCCGGCTGAGTATAGCATATGGCGGGAAGTCTCAAGTAGACTTCACTTGTGAGGGATCAGAGATCGTGAGAATTGTAGAGAGTTGGAGGACGTTGCAAGTTATTGATAGTGCTAGGCGGCTTCGTGATGCGCGTGCACAATTAATGAGAATTGATAGGGCTCGTGGAAAGTGTCTCTGGAAAGTGTATGACAGAAACAAAGGACTTATTGTCAGCTCGCGAGAAAAGCTGTGGAAAGTGTCTTTCCACTCGACAACTAAGTATTTAGTAGATGGTCGCAACACACTTAAACGACAAATGTTAGTTACTTTCCACAATCAAACAGCATAAGGATTTGTCCGGCTGAGAGGCCTTTCCGACGAAGCACAGCATGCCTTAACTTGGGCGACCCTTGTTAAGTAAATGGCGGTTTTACATCACCATGTCACTGCGAGGCATTTCGTGTCTCTACCGTTTTCTCGCGATCTCTGCACCTCTACGCCACTCGTAGCGGAAGTCTTGATCAAGGGTTTCCATCGAATTGCTCCATGCTACTTAATTTTCTGCCTGGCGTTTCTTGAACATTTCAGCCATCGTCTCGGTCTTCTCGCCGATGAAGTGAGTAGCGAGATTCCGTGCCAGCAACGGATCCGCGTGGGCGCCGTCCAGGGCGCGCTGCAAATGCTCCTGGTGCCCCGGATATGATGAGCCCCCCGGGGTGATAAGCGCTGCTGCGAATTCCATTTGCGGATCATTTCCACGCAGCTTGAGGGCTTTTTCGATGGTGCTGTAGCCATCCACATTCGTGGCCAAGGCCGAAAGGTTTCCACCCTCCGTGTTTTGCTTTCCGGGGATCCATCTTGCTTGCTTGAAAGTTTCCACCAGGTAGCCATAATCAAATTGAGCCAACGCATCGTCGGGCCCGGTGCCGGTGGCGTTGAGCGCACGAGATTTCATTCGTATGTAAAGTTGTTTTGCGACCAGCGGATCCTGCTGGGCATAAAGCGTGGCGCGGCGGAGCGTTTCCATTCGAACCAGCACGGGCGTGCTTGGCGCCAGCAACGCCAGGGTGTCGTCCACAAGAAGGCTGAGGTCGTAATGCTCACTGCCCGTGAGATTCCATCCATTGCCGGACCAGGGCAACGACTTGGCTTGCCCGATGTCGATGGCGTGACAGATCAACGGTGGACCTGCAACTGAGATCTGAGGCAGCGTGCAAAGCGTCGCGCAAACCGCGAGTGCCAACCAAACTTGTTTTCTGAGTTTCATCAGAGTGTCCTCCCAATTTGAATTCGCCCTTACGCACAGCCAAGACGCCCGGCGGGTGGAAAGCGTTAACAAGGAGCTGGCGAGCGCTGGTAGAATCTTGGGCGGCTTGATGAAGCGGAACAAGATTACAGTGGGAAGCGGCATAATTTCCAAGGAGTATAATCATGAAAAAGGCGGGCCCTGTGCATGTTCGTGTTTGGGAGTTCGGAGTTAAATTGAATTTCGAGAAAGAATTCGAGAAGATATACGGCCCCCGAGGTGGTTGGGTTCGAATATTCAGAAAAGCCAAAGGCTACCGGCGCACTGAACTCTTGCGCGATAAAGAAACGCGAGGGCGATTCTTGACTGTCGACTATTGGGACTCTGAAAAAGCCTACGACGCCTTCCGCTCGCAATTCGCTCACGAGTTCACAGTTCTCGATCGGCAGTGCGAATCGTTGACGGAGAAAGAGATTTTCCTCGGTTCATTTTCAATTTCGTCCCACTCGCACTCCATAAGATAGGAGTCTCAGGATACAAAGAATTCTCTTTATTATCGAAACTCCTGATTAAATGCGTACCAACTGCAGCCTGCTTCTTCTCACTAGCTTCTGCTTCCTGCCTACTTCTTCTTGGGGTGCCCCACGCCCATCAAATCCCACCAGAGTCCAACCATATAATCGTTGCCATGGATCATCGGCTCTCGGGCCACGCCGGTTGGGGGTGGAATCAGTTCGGCCAACCGATCATAAATGAGAGCGCGCTCGGATTCCGGCCATTCTCGATATTGCCGAAGCAGGTTAAGTAACGTGAAGCCGTCGCGCTTGCGTGCTTCCGCCAGAACGGTGTGCAGGGCGTGGCTGCGCTCCTCCGGCGAGAGTTGCTCAAAGTCCAACTTCTCCAGCGCCGTCTTGAGCGCGTCGGAAGCGTCCTCAAAGTACGGTGTGCCCGGGCCCACGCCCGGCTTGGTGATGGCGGCGGCGCCGGAAGGAATCAGCGACTGTTGGCCGTGCGTTTCGAATTCCACCCAGCCGAATGTTACGCGCAACAGGCCCACACCCCGATCGTCCACATGCAGGGTGTAAGCGCAGCCGAGGTCTATGGCGACGGCGGAGGGCGTGTTCACAAAGAAAAGGCGGGGCGGCGCAGAAATCAAGGCGTGGATGGTGCCGCGGTCAAGCGCCAATCGATTTTCGGTCGCCCGAGCTTCCACCAGGCGCACGCGCGAGCTGGGCTCGACTTCCACTTCTCCGATTTTCCCCACGGTGATGTTGGCGCGAGAAGAGCCGTCAGTTTCGAGCAGTTGCCCCACCGCGAGGCGCCCGGTTTCGCCGATGCTGTTTGACCCGATGCGTGGATTACCCGCCAGGCGAGCCACTTCCCACGATGCGGGCGCAACGGTCGGTGGTAGTGGGGGATTTGGCGTGCGATGGAAAATCACTACGGCAATGACCGCCAGCGCCGTAGTGGACAAGATGGGCGCCAGACGCGGCAAAGTGAGCCACGCTCGCCATCCGCTCGGACTCGGGGCGTTCACTTCTGCTTGCCACGGCGGCGCCGGGTGCAACTCGGGATTGTACCGAAATTGTTTTAGCGCGGACTCGAGCTTTTCGATTTCAGGGTCAGGCTCTCCAGACCCATCCCACAAGTACTCGTCGTTTTTATTTGGTTTGTCGTTCATGGCTTTTCACCAGGTTTCAGACCAAGCTTTTCACGGAGTTGCGCCATGCCGCGATGCAGATTCACGCGCACCGAGCCATCAGTCAGGCCCGTGCGCGCCGCGATTTCCGGGCCGGTTAATCCTTCCACCAGGCGCAGGGTAAGCGTCTCGCTGTACGCCTCCGGCAACGAGCGAATGGCCGCTAGAATGGTGTGCGGCACAGGCTGGGGCGTTTTCTCATCCGCGATTTCATCCCGCAACTCGACGTGCTCGCGCGAGCGGCGGTGGTAGTCCGAGGCACGGTTGCGTGTGATAGCCGCCAGCCACCCGGCAAACGCGGCGGCGTCGCGCAAGGACGGAAGGTTTCGCATGGCGTGGAGAAAAACGTCCTGAACCAGGTCGTCCACGTCCGCGGGCGGTACGCGCGAAAGCAGAATGCCGTGCACCACGCGCGCATACTTGTCGTAGAGCGCACCGAACGCGGAGCGATTTCCCTGGCGGGCCGCATTCACCAACCGGGCGTCCTCGGAAATTTCAATCATGGGCGGCACAGTCACGGACCGACTTTCACTGATAGAGACGGCGAAGTCAATCCCGCCGTCCACGATTAATCCCTTCAAGCGGCTGGCCTTCCATTCGGACTCAAAGGATCTCGCAAGAACCATGTCGCGATCTCCCCATCACAAGAGACGGTACTTGAGGGCGGAGTGTTAACAATGGACGGCCGCCCAACGTGCCCCGAATACATTCCCATTGTGGCGCATCCAATTTGTAGCGTCCCTCCAGGGCGCGCCCGGATATAATGGAAGACAGCCAATTCGATTAAGGAGGACCCATAAGGACAACCGATGGGATTGCTGCGAGACGAAGATGTGGTTCAAATCCGCGAGAGGTTTAAGGAGCTGGTAAATCCGGTGAAGCTGGTCCATTTCACCCAGGAGTTGAACCTGGAGTATGGGCGTGAAGCGAAGCAGTTGCTGGGGGAAGTCGCCGCCGCGTCCGACAAGATCTCGCTGGAGGTATTCAATTTCCTGATCGACAAGGAAAAAGTGGCGGAATACGGGATTGATAAAGTCCCGGCCACGGTGGTCCACAACGGGAAAAATTACGGCGTTCGTTTTTATGGCCTTCCCGCGGGATACGAATTTGCGAATCTCCTCGACGCCATCATCAGCGTGTCCGCGGGCCAATCCGGCCTCAGCGAAGCGAGCGTGGAGAAGTTGAAGGCGATTGCCCAACCCGTTCATTTGGAAGTTTTTGTAACGCCCACCTGACCGCATTGCCCGCAGGCCGTGCGCCTGGCTCACCAGTTTGCGATGGAGAATGAGCTCATCAAGGCCGATTGCATCGAGTCCATTGAATTTCCGGACTTGGCGCAGAAATACAGCGTTTACGCCGTGCCGCGGACCATCATCAATGAATCCGCTTTCATCGAAGGCTCAATGCCGGAAAATTTCTTTCTGGAGAGGATCCTGGAAACACTGGGGCCGTGCACGGGCACTAGCGGCGCCGGGCAATAGTCAAAGGCATCTTCTGCTCCGGGCCATTTTATTGTGGCGGCTGATGTTTGCCTTGTTTTCTCAATATTTAATCACGGAATGAATGTCGTACTCACTGATCTTTTCCCGTCCCTTCAAAAAGCCCAGCTCAATCAAGAAGCCCATGCCCGCCACGTGTCCGCCCAACGATTCGATCAGCCCGGCGACTGCGGCGGCGGTGCCCCCGGTGGCCAACAAATCGTCGATGATCAAAACGTTGTCTTCCTTGCGGATGGCGTCTTTATGGATTTCCAGGGAGTCCTCGCCGTATTCGAGCTTGTAAGTGGCGCGCGCGGTTGCCGCAGGAAGCTTTTTGGGCTTGCGGACTGGCACGAAGCCGGCGTTCAACCGGTAGGCCACCATGGGTGCGAAAATAAATCCGCGCGCCTCGATGCCCACCACCTGATCGATCTTGCGGCCGACGTAGTGATTGGCCAGTGAGTCCACTGCTCGATGCAGGCCCACCGGATCCTTGAGCACTGTCGTGATGTCATAAAAAAGAATCCCCGGCTTGGGATAATCGGGAATTTCGCGAATCAGTTTCTTGAGATCTTCCATAGGGCCTCCAGGCGATTAGCCTCAGTGCGGGGCGGATTAGAAACGGGAAAATGGAAATTGGAAACTGGAAGACATTCAGCAATTACTGATCGCTAAATCTGATTTATCAATTTCCAGCCCCATCACCCAATGGCTCAATTCTTCTTCACCATCCGTCCTCGATTCTGAATCTGGTGTATTCTCCACTCACCGTCTCTTCAGATTCCTCGATGCCCGTCACACGCGCGCTTCGCGGGCCTTCAGCAAGGTGGCGCTTGAATTCTTCCAGCGCGAGTTCGTTGCCGATGGCGTAGACTTCCACGCTACCCGTCGAGAGATTTTTCACGTAGCCACAAATCCCCAATTGATTGGCTACGCGTTCGGCAAAATAACGGAACCCAACGCCTTGAACCCTACCCGAAATCATGTACGTCCTGGCAATCTTCATCCCGTATGACTGAGAGGAATCCACAGATTACACAGATTAAGCTGATTGAGAAAACAAAAACATACTGATCATAATTCAACAATTGCCTTCTATTGATTGTCCCCCTTGGTAAAGCATGCTTCCCTAAAACATTTTTCTCTTCACATCGGCGCAATGTGCGTGATCTGCGGATACTTTCTCAGGACTTCCGCCAGTCGGGCGGGGTAGCTGGTGATAATTCCGTCGACGTCGTCGAGAATTTTGCGACGCATCAGGAGGGGCCGATCGAGGTCCCAAACGAGAACGCGGAATCCGGCGAGGTGGGTCCGGCGAATAAATCGCCGCGTGGCCAATGCCCAGTGAGGCAAAAGATCAATTGCCGCAACGGAGGTCGCGCGCCGGACGGCCAGGAGAGGGCGCGTGAAATCGAGACCCAGGGCGATCCGCGAATCCAATTTCCGAACTCGCTCCAGGGTGGGCAGGTCGAATGAGATGACGGTGGCCAAGGGCGCGACGCGAGCGCGATTAATCTCCGCGAGAACTTTCTCTTCAATCCCTGGATAGCGAAACTTTCCTTGCTTGATCTCGATGAACGCCACGCAGCCGTGCTTCCGAACCCAATGCAAGACTTCTGAGAGAGTGGGGATTTTGAGACCTGCGTAACGAAGATTGGAGCGCGCGGGATAACGCCGGTTGAACCAGGAGCCAGCGTCGAGGCGCTTCAGCACGGCCACGGGCATTCCGAAAACAGGCCCGCTGCCCGAGGTTGTCCGTTCCAGGCGCGCGTCGTGAATGACCACCGGCACGCCGTCCGAAGATTGGTGAACGTCAAACTCGATTCCGTCCGCGCCATGGCGCAGCGCGAGGTCAAACGCCGCGAGAGTGTTCTCCGGCGCTTCTCCGGCCGCGCCGCGATGGCCGATATTCAGCAAACGCCGCACCATTTCCAATCACCAGGAACTCTGATGTGTGACATCCCCGGATTATTCAAGATTTTTCTGTGGTCAGCGGTTGCCGCGTGAACGATTCGATTTCCGCCTGCCGCCGTTCGTGGCTCCAGCCGAATTGGGCGGCGCACCGGTCCGCTACCTGAGGCGCGGCTTCACGCAGCTTGCTCGCGGCCAGCCAGTTCAAGCCCGAGCGCCGCAATAGGACGTCTTCAACGTTGGTGGCCATTTCATGGCGTACGGCGAAATCGACTTCCGCCGCAAGCAGTGACGGGGAGCCCGGCAGCGGTTCCGCCATGGCCCTGTCACTGTGAATCGATTCGAGCACCAGTGCCCAGCGGCTCCCGTAAGTTTTCACAATCCGTTCAGCCACGGGGTAAGGAATATCGAATTTGCGAACCGCTTCCCAGGAAGCATAGTTCACGAATACATCAAAATCACCCGTGTGACCGCCGGCCAAAGGCGTCTCGCGGGTTGGATGCGTCGCCTTTAACTCGCTGCTCAGAATCCCCAAGTGAGCGACTACCTCATCCGTTAATTTCTCACCCAGAGCGCGCGCGGTGGTGATTTTGCCACCGCACACCGACAAGAAATTCCGGGCGCCTGGATCATGGTGGAAGCGGTATTCGCGCGTGTTTTCAGAGGGGCTCCGTCCCGGCTGAATGGCAAGAGCCCGCAGGCCCGCAAAGCTGCCTACCACGTCGTCCACAGTCAACGGATGAGCGAGCACGCGGTTCAGCGCGTTCAAGAGATACTCAATATCCTCGCGGTCGGGGCGAACCGAGGCCGGGTCGCCCTCAAAATCCGTGTCTGTGGTGCCCAGCAGCGCGTGGCCGTGCCAGGGCGCCATCACAAAGATCCGGCTGCCCGGCAGGATGGCGGCAAACATGGCGAAGGGCCCCGAGATCGGCGGCAGAATGATGTGCGTACCTTTGGTGAGCCGGACGGTTTGCGCGCCGTCAAAGCCGGGAAGCAAAGCGCGAATCTGGTCCACCCACGGCCCGGTGGCGTTCACCCAATATCGAGCGGCGATATCATGCTTCCGCCCGCTGAGCAGATCCTGTGCCTCCGCTGTCATCACTTCATGACCTTGCCCAGTCCCTCCGGTGGAGACCGAAAGGCCGCGGATCTCGGTGTAATTCAAAATCACCGCGCCGTGATCGGCGGCGTCGATCACATTCTCCAGGGTAAGCCGCGCATCGTCGGTTTCCGAATCAAAATAAACAGCGCCGGCGCGCAGGCCCTCGGAACGCAAGGCAGGAATCCGCTTCAGGGCTTCGGCGGGCGTGAGCATGCGGTGACGATCTTTGCGCCCCAGATTGCCCAGCCAATCGTATATGGAGAGCCCCAAGCGGATTTTGAGCGGTGAGTATGGATCGCCGTGATAGATGGGCAGCAGAAACGGCACGGGCCGGGCCAAGTGAGGCGCCAGTTTCAACAGGAGTCTGCGCTCCCTCCGCGCTTCGTGGACCAGCTTGAATTCCATTTGCTCGAGATAGCGCAAGCCGCCGTGAATCAGCTTGGATGAACGGCTGGAGGTGCCGCTGGCAAAGTCGCGCCCGTCGACGAGGACCACTTTCAGGCCACGCAAGGCAGCATCTCGGGCAGTGGCCGCACCGTTGATCCCTCCGCCAATGATGGCGAGATCGAATTTGGTTTTGCTGAGTGAGCCAAAATTCCGAGTCATTTCGCAGAATCCGTTAAATAAAACAGGGTAGCACAAAAAACGAAAAGGCGGAGGACGGTCAATTTCCAGCCGTGCGAGGGGTCCTCGCGCTTTCCTTCAATTATCCCGGGGCGTAGAATGAGGGCCGCCGGGAGCGAGCCAAGTCCGCCCGCTCACCTACCTTCTTAGAGAGAAGATAGCCGATGGTGCCTGAAACCGTCATTGAGACGTGCGGGTTGCGCCGGGCGTTCGGTTCCTTGGTGGCAGTCGATGGGCTGGACCTACGAGTTGGGCGCCAGCAATTCCTGGGGTTTCTGGGCCCCAATGGCGCGGGCAAATCCACCACCATCAAAATGCTCACCGGGCTTCTGCGTCCCACTGGAGGAAGCATCCGCGTCCTCGGTCTTGACCTCGAGACGCACGCCGTCGAGGTCAAACGGCGCGTCGGTGTCGTGCCCGAAGGCCTGGCACTTTTCGAGCGGCTTACGGGCACTCAATTACTGAATTTCGTCGGCAGAATGTATGGCCTGGCGCGCGAAATAGCCGCGCAACGGGCCGCTGAGCTATTGGAATTTATGGAACTGCGTGGAGCTGCCGACCAGATGGTGGTGGACTATTCGCACGGCATGAAGAAGAAACTCGCCCTGGCGGCCGCGGTGATTCACCGTCCTGAAATCCTGTTTCTCGACGAACCGTTTGAAGGTGTGGACGCCATCGCGGCAAGAACACTCAAGGGCATGTTGGGACAGTTCATAGAGCACGGTGGCACTGTCTTCCTGACCTCGCACGTTTTGGAAGTCGTTGAGCGATTGTGCAGCCACATCGCCATCATCAGGCATGGGCGGCTCGTGGCGCAGGGCTCGATTGACGAATTGCGCGCGGGCGTGAGGGTGCAGGACGTCCAATCGGGAGCGGGGGGTTCGCCATTAACGCTCGAGCAGATTTTCCTCCGCGTGTTGGGGGGAGAGAGGTCAGAGTCCGAGCAACTCCGCTGGTTATAAGTGCGGTAGAGGCCGGTGTGCAATGGGCCAAACGATCAAGCACCAATTCTGGCTGCTCGCGGAAGTGCGCTGGCACATCATGCGCAACTCGCTTCGCCTGAAGGGCAAGAAGCTGGAACTCGCCGGACAAATATTTGTGGTCGTGTTGGGCGCGGTGATCAGCATTGCCCTTGGCACCGTGATGGGTGGTGTAACTTATCTTATGCTCATGAAGGGCAAGGCCGCAATTATTCCAGCTTTGCTCGAAGGTATTTTTGGCGCCTGGATTCTGGGCCCCGTGCTGATCGAAGGTTCCTCCCCATCGCTTGATTTCCGGGAGATTGCACGTTATCCGGTTTCCTTCCGACTCTATTACCTATTAAATGTCTCCTTCGGGCTGCTCGATCCATGGGCCCTGCTCTGCCTCGTGTGGCTAGCCTGTGTCTGGCTGGGAACTGTGGCGGCCCGTCCCGAATGGGCTGTGCCTGCCGCGTTCTGGTTTCTGGTTTTTGCGACGTTGAATCTGCTCTTCAACCGGGCGCTGTTCGGAGTGCTCGAGCCGTTGATGAATTCCCGGCGCGGACGAGAGACCCTGTTGGCAGGCCTGATGGTATTCCTGGTGTCATTACAGATTGTGGTTTATGTGGTTTTCCCGCGTTGGGGAAAACGGCTCGTGCCGTTGCTGGGAAGCACTTTTTCCGCCATCCATCAAGCATTGCCCGCCGGTTTCGTTTCCCGGGGGTTGCTGGGTGAGTATTGGATGGATACTGTCGTTGCCCTGTGTGCCTTGGCGGGCTACGCTTTGTTTGCGGCCTTGGTCCTTTGGCGACAATCGTGGAGGAATTACCAGGGTGAAATCTCTTCAGAGGCCTCGCCGACGCACCATGCGGTGCAAATGCAGCCGGGTTGGGAGTTGCCCTGGCTCGATGGAGTGACTGCCGCCATCGTCGAGAAGGAATTACGCTATGCGCGGCGCGACTCACGAGCCTGGATGAGCTGCATTTCCGGACCACTCATGGCATTCATCTTCGCCGCCAGCTCAGACGCCATACGGGTTATGGCCATCGCGCCTAAGATCGGCCTTGGTACCATCTACACCTTGTTGACAGGATTTCTTCTGATCAATTTCGTTCGACAGATCTACAATTTTTTCTCTCATGATGACCGCGGTTTTCAGTGCTGGTTGATGTCCCCGGTGGATTTCCAACGCGTCCTAGTGGGGAAAAATCTTGCGTTGGGGATATTAATGACCGGGAGCTATGCTGCTGCAACGCTGATCCTCGTCCTAAAAGGTGGCATTTCTATCGCGCAAATCCTGTCGGTGATGGGAGGTTATATATTTGCCGCGCTTGCAATGATCGCCGCCGGCAACATTTTCTCCGTACGATTTCCAACCAAAGGCGAATTCGGCCGGGTCAGCGAGGGAAAGCCTTCCATCGTGGCGGTGCTCCTCGGATTATTGGTTCAGGGGTCCATCATCGGTTCCATCGCGCTCCTTTTCTATCTGGCGCGACGATTGGGGATGGATCTGCTGCCGCTCGTTGCTCTTCCACTGATGATTTTGCTGGCCCTGAAGGGATACTTTTTCTCTTTGCGGGCCTCGGCGAGATATGTCCAATTCCATGCTGAGGATATTTATGTGGCGCTCACCTGACTTTGACCTGGGCCCATTCTGGCTCACTGTGGGCTTACCAAATTCTATGTAATTTCAGACTTAGGATTACGAGCTGGCAATGAGCACGACGGCATCCGCTCGCACGGCCTCCCCGCGGCCCACAGCGTCTACACCTTCACCGCTTTTGGCTTTTACGCTGACTTGGCTTGCCTTGATGCCGAGCGCACCGGCTACTTTTTCGCGCATGAGGAGAACGTGCGGGGAGAGTCTCGGGCGCTCGAGGCCGACCGTCGCATCCACATTGACAATGGTGCAAGCCATCTCGTCCAGCAGGCCTTTAACATAGCTGAGGAACAGGAGACTGTTTGCATTACGCCACTTGGGACTCGTGTCAGGGAAATGCTGGCCGATGTCGCCCAGCGCCATCGCGCCCAACAGTGCGTCACAAATGGCGTGCGCGAGGGCGTCCCCGTCCGAGTGTCCCACGGGGCCCTTTTCAAATGGGATTATCACGCCGCCCAGGATGAGCTTGCGCCCGGGCTCGAGGCGATGGATGTCATTCCCGATGCCAACGCGATAAGAAGAATGAAGGTTTAAGGTTGCAGGTTGGGCGTCGCGCCGCTTACCTAATTTTTTCTTAGCCCTCATCCTTTAGCCTTCAACCTTATCTTGTTCCTGCTCCTGTGCGATGTAGAGGCGGGCGAGGGGTAAATCCGAAGGTTTGGTTATTTTGATATTCCGGTCCGAGCCCATGAGCACCGTCACTTGCAGTCCCATTCGTTCGACCAGGCTGGCCTCATCGGTGCCGTTAAAGCCGTCTGTGGCGGCGCGGGCAAACGCCTCCTGAATGATCTTGTATCGAAACGCCTGAGGCGTCTGGGCCAGGACAATCCGTTCGCGCGGGATGGTGCCCAGAATCTTCTGCCGCTCCACCTGCTTCACGGTATCGATGCTGGGAATGCCGAGGATGGCCGCGCCGTCCTTGCGCGCGCTCTCCACCACGCGTCCAATCATCTCGAGCTCGATAAAAGGACGGACAGCATCGTGCACCACCACCACTTCCGTGCCCGGCGGAGCCTCCGCCAGGGCGCGAGCCACGGTTTCTTGCCGTGTTGGCCCTCCAGCCACAAGCCGAACGGGCTTGGAGAAATGTTCGCGGTCAATATCGCCCAGCACGCGGTCCATATCCTCGGCGCGAAGGGCGAGAAAGATTTCGTCGATCGCCTCGGCGGCCACGAATTTGCGAAGGGTGTGCACAAAGATCGGCACACCTTCAAGGGAGAGAAACTGCTTCGGGGTTCCTCCACCCATGCGGATGCCCACACCGGCAGCCGGGATGATAGCCAGTACGCTCATGATTTGAGATGTTAGATGCCGATAGGCGCGGCGTCAACACCGCGCTGCGCGCCTGCACCGCATGCACCGAAGGCGGCGATTGAGAATTTTCCTATTACTGCTGGTGAATCGCTTCCACTCTCTGGCGTTCGTCAAACTTGCCAAAAATCATTTTGCCCGCCGTGGTCTGCAGTACACTGGTCACGGCGATGTCGATGGTTTTTGAGATCATCTTCTTCGCGTTGTCCACCACCACCATGGTGCCGTCATCCAGGTAGGCCACGCCCTGATTGTATTCCTTGCCTTCCTTCAGGATGAACACCCGCATCACCTCGCCCGGCAGGACGACGGGTTTCAGCGCGTTGGCGAGATCGTTGATGTTCAAGACGGGCAGGCCCTGGAGTTGTGCGACTTTGTTGAGATTAAAATCGTTGGTCACAATCTTGCCTTCCAGCAGCTTGGCCAATTCGATCAGCTTCATGTCCACGTCGCGCACCTGGGGAAAATCGTCTTCGACAATCTGAACGGCCACCGTGGTCATCTTTTGGATGCGCTGCAAGATGTCGAGGCCGCGGCGGCCGCGGTTGCGCTTCATCGAATCGGAAGAGTCGGCCACCAGCTGCAATTCACGCAGCACAAACTGCGGGATGACGAGCGTACCGTCGATAAAGCCGGTTTCGCAAACATCCGCAACCCGGCCGTCAATGATCACACTGGTGTCCAGTATCTTGATGCTCTTCTTGGACTGGCGCTCCCCGCTGAAAACTCCCCCCAGGGCCGCCAAATTTAACAGCTCACCTTTATTGGCGCCCAGAATCAGCCCCACGTAACCCAGAAGCATGAGCAACGCAACCTGGATGAAGGAGAGCGACTTCTCTTCGATTAAAGTCAGATTCAACAAGTGGCTGACCATCAGGGCGGACAGAACGCCCAGAATGGAGCCGACGACGGCGCCAATCAGTTTTTTGAGGCTGGCTTTCTCAAGTCTCGCTTCCAGGATGACTACCAGAAGGCCCAACACCGCGCCCATCGCCGAGGACGTTAATGAATTCAGTTGAAAAGGGCGGAGGTGATTTGAAGCAGCGACCAAACCGAGTACGAAGAATGCGCGGACGACAAATAATTCCCAGTTCCAAGACATGGACTCCTACCTCCTTCCCCCAGGTCTCCCCCAATTGTCTTTTACTCTGGTGGAGTCAGCTCCCTTGCGGGCACACGCACGTGCGCACATTGTAGCACTACTGCATGTAATTTCAAATCAATGACAAACAAGGATTCCCCCAATTGAATCCTTGCCCCTGGTAAAGATAGATAGTGATATCCATGAAACGGATGCCTGGCAAATTGACGCAGGGATCGGGGGAGTGAGCTGGCGTTCCCCGCAATACTATTTGCTTTCGCGGGATTTAATCACGATGGGGGTTCCGGGGAAGCCCCACCGCTCGCGTATCCGGTTTTCCAGGAAGCGCTCGAAGCCGAAGTGCAGTTTTTGGGGCCGGTTGGTAAAGACAATGAAGGTCGGTGGCGCCACGGAACCCTGGGTCATATAGTAAATACGCATGGGGCGGTTCGCCGGGCTTGTGCTGCGCTCAAAATCCACTTCCTTGAGAAACCGGTTCATTTCAGAAGTGGAGACGCGGTAGAAACGCGCCGTCGCCACCTGAACCACCAGCTCCATCAGCTTTCCCAAGCGCGTTCCTTTTTGCGCGGAAATAAAAATGATAGACGCATAACTCAGATATTTCATGCGCCGCCGGATTGTCTCCGTGTACTCCTCCATGGAGGTCTGAGTTTTCTTGATGGCATCCCACTTGTTGACCACGATCACCACGGAGCGCCCGCTTTCGTGGGCGTAGCCGCCGATATGGGCGTCCATCGCGGTGACGCCTTCCACAGCGTCAATCATCAGCAGGGCCACGTCGGCGCGTTCCAGATGCTTGCGCGCCTGCATAACGCTCAGCTTCTCGGCGTGCAATTCTGTCTTGCCTTTGCGACGAATACCCGCCGTGTCAATCAGACGAAAGCGCTGGCCATCGCGCTCAAACTCGGCGTCCACGGCGTCGCGCGTGGTTCCCGGAACAGGCGTCACAATGGAGCGCTCTTCATTCATCAACTTGTTGAGCAAGGTCGATTTGCCCACGTTGGGGTGGCCAATAATGGCTACATTCACCACTTTGCCCTCAAGAGGGTTGGCATTCGCATCCGCAACGTCTCTGTCCTTCCACGCTGCAACTGGTTCGGGCGACATGTCGACGGGAAAATCTTTCGTCACGTGGTCGAGGAGTGAGTCCACGCCCAAACCGTGTTCAGCGGAAACCGGGAGCATGTCTCGCAGGCCGAGCCGGCGAAACTCTTCCACCAAAGATTCGTGCTGGGCCATGTCAACTTTGTTGACGGCCAGCGTCACAGGCTTCCCGGTGCGGCGCAGCACTTGAGCCAGTTCTTCGTCCAGGGGAAGAATTCCGGCTCGGCCGTCCACCACCAGAATAAGCTGGGCCGCCTCTTCAATCGCCACGCCAGCCTGGCGAAAGATTTCTGACACGATCAGATCGCTATCGTCGGGAACCATGCCGCCCGTGTCCACTACTTCAAAATTTTTACCCATCCATTCCGCCGGAGCGTAGAGGCGATCGCGCGTCATGCCGGGCTCGTCACCTACCAGCGCGCGGCGGTGCCCGATGAGGCGGTTGAATAACGTGGACTTGCCCACGTTGGGCCGGCCGAGAATTGCGACTCGAGGAAGTTTAGCCATAGTTAGGGACGCCGACCTGATGACAGAGACTTCTATGCTATTCTTTTAGAGGAAAAGTCTAAAGGCAAAAGTACGAGTGAATTCTTGGCGACGCTGGTTGTCTGCACCTCGCCTTTGGATTCGGCCGCTCAATTTTCCTGTCCAAGATGACCACTAAAGTCGCCCCATCCGCTGGAAATGCTCCGCTGGAGAAGATCTTCGGCCCGCACGGCTGGATGGCGCGGAATCATCCGCAGTACGAGTTTCGCGCCTCCCAACTGGAAATGGCGGAAGAGGTAGAGGCGGCGCTCGAGAATCGCCGGCACCTGATTGCCGAAGCGGGCACGGGCACCGGGAAGACGCTCGCCTATCTGGTTCCCGTGATTCGCAGCGGGCGGCGTGTGGTGATTTCCACGGGGACGAAAAACCTGCAAGAACAGATTTTCTTCAAGGATATTCCATTCTTGAAGAAACTGTTTCCCGAAATCCGCGTAACCCTGATGAAAGGCCGGCAAAATTATCTGTGCCGCCAAAAACTGTACGACATCGAAAAGCAGCCGGTTCTTTCGGGGCTGGACGAGATCGAGCTTTACTCCGAGCTGCGCCAGTGGGAGCCGCGGACAGAGACGGGCGACCGCGCCGAGCTCGATAACCTTCCTGACTCCAGCCAACTCTGGCCGCAAATCGACGCGCGTCGCGACACTTGCACGGGGCAGAAGTGCCAGCAGTTCGAGCGATGCTTCATCACCTGGATGCACCAGCGCGCGGCCGAATCCGACATCATCATTGTGAATCACCATCTCTTCTTCGCGGACCTGGCTCTGAAGCAGATGGAATTTGCCAGCCTCCTTCCCGACTACACGGCGCTGGTCTTTGACGAAGCCCACGATATGGAGGATGTGGCCACTCTCTATTTCGGTCTCCAGGTTTCCAATTACCGCGTGGAAGAATTGGCGCGCGATACCGAGATCGTTTTGCGGATGAAGGCTCTGGAAGGCGCGGATATCCTGACTGCTGTGGGGTCGCTGCGCCATCGCTCCAGCCAGTTTTTCGACCTCTTTCCTGCCACCGAAGGGCGCACCAGTTTTGACAATCGTGAGGAATTCCTGGAGGTCCATCGCGGCGTGTACGGCTCGTTGAGCAACGCTTTTCTCCGACTTGAGACGGAGCTCAGCCGGATGAAAGAACGCCCGGAGGAAATCAACAGATTGGCCGGCCGCGCCGCAGAACTGCGCAAGATTTTGGAGACCGTCCTCGAAAGCCGTGAACGCAACTTTGTTTACTGGTGGGAGCGCCGCGGGCGTGGCGTGTTCCTGGAAGCCTCACCCATCGACGTTTCTGCCCTGCTACGCGAGCGCGTATTCGAGCGCGTCGAGACCGTCATCCTCACCTCTGCCACGCTTGCGGTGGGGGGGAAGTTTGATTTTCTCAAGTCGCGACTGGGCATTCAAAACGCCAAAGAGAAAATCCACGAGTCGCATTTCGACTATCCCCAACAAGCGCTCTTGTATACTCCGGACCATCTCCCGGACCCGCGCCAGCCTGATTTTCAGCGCCTGGCAGCCGAAGAAGTCATCCATATTCTGAAGGCCAGTCACGGGCGCGCCTTCGTCCTGTTTACTTCGCACCAGCAGATGCGCCAGGTTTACGAGCGCGTGCGGGGCCATCTTCGCTATCCATTGCTTTTGCAGGGTGAGGCGCCAAGGACCGCGCTGCTGGACCGTTTTCGTTCCACTCCACACGCCGTTCTGTTCGCCACCAGTTCTTTCTGGCAGGGAGTGGACGTGCAGGGCCAGCAACTGAGTGCGGTGATCATCGACCGCCTTCCTTTCGCCGTCCCAACAGATCCGGTGGTGGCGGCCCGCGTGCGCCTGATCAACGAAGACGGAGGAAACGCATTCAACGAGTACCAGGTTCCGCAGGCGGTGATCGCGTTGAAGCAGGGCTTCGGCCGCCTTATTCGCAGCCAAAAGGACCGCGGGGTCCTCACCATCCTGGACCATCGATTGCTGCGTAAGCCCTACGGCAAAGTTTTCTTCGAGAGCCTTCCGCGTTATGGCCGGACGAATCGGCTGGAAGAGGTGAAGGCATTCATGCGAGAATGTTAGTGAATTGAGTGATTGGGTGAATGAGCCATTTATTCGATTTCTTCCTCAATGACCAAATGGCCCGATGGCTCAATCCTAAAAATTATGTTTGAGATCTCTGCTGAATATACATTCGCTGCGGGACACGCGCTGCGGGGATACAAGGGCAAGTGCGAAAACGTTCACGGGCACAACTATAAAGTGCAGGTGACGGTGGCGGGCGAGCGTCTGAATTCCATCGGCCTGTTAATGGATTTTGTGGATTTACGCGCCGCCATCAAAACGCTCGTGGACCGCCTGGACCACCGCTTCTTAAACGACCTTCCACCTTTTGATGTGCTCAACCCTTCGGCGGAAAATATGGCAAAGTATTTTTATGATGGGCTGGATCCGCAGGTGAGACTGCAGGGAAATCGAGTGAGCTCTGTAAAGGTCTGGGAGACCGATACCACTTCAGCGACCTTCACTCCTTCGGAAAAAAGCTAGCCGCGCACCCTGCGAGGGGTATTTCCGATCCGACTTTTCCGACGCAAAACTTCAGACTAACTAAACATGACCCCAAATACTGCCCCTGCAGGATGCTGGTTGAACCTCTGGCGCAGGTGAAAACTTTACCAAGTCCAAAAAGCCACAGCGGGATGAACGCCCGCATGATGCTGTTGCGCGCAGACGCCTTCTTTGCAGTAATAAACGTCTTCGCACCAGCGGCAATGCGAGAGGCGATCCTTGTCGCGCACGGTGCCGCAAATCGAACATGCCTCGCAAAGGTCGGCGACCACGTGGCAAGAAACCTTGCGCCAGCTCTCCATCACGTCCCGCTCTTCCTTAATCTTGGCCAGATCGTCTTTGCTCATCATACGGACCTCCCGGCTCTCACCCCATTTGATGCAAACAAATGGCCAATCGCATCACTAAACGTAAATAAGTTTCATACGCCCTTAAACCCTTTAACTTGATTAGATGGGCATAAATGTATCCAAATCGGCATACCCTGGGAGGGAGTAAATTTCTTCCACTGGGTAACGATTTGGATTCTTATTGTCTCTTTTTGACACTAACCACCCCTGAGCTTCCCTTCCTCCTGGAATCGCCCTCGCGGTGGTAGAATCGTCCCGGGAGAAGACGCCCTGGCATCGGCGCGCCCGACGGTGTTCCAGAATAGAGTATCTGCGGATGGGAAACCACTGATGAGCCCCACACTGACCAGCGCGCAGATTTCGGCCTTCCGGCTGAAGCGGCACCACCTTGCCGACCGAACAAAGGCGGAAGTCTCCCAGGTTTGCCGGGACGTGTGCGGGATTCAGGCACAAGTGATGTCGGCGGCGCAGATGGCTTTGTGGGCCAGAATGCATTACCTCACGCGGGCTGAGATTGACGCCGCCCTCTACCGCGACCGCACGCTGGTGAAGACCAACTGCATGCGCGCCACACTCCACTTTTTGGAGGCTGCTGACTATCCGTATTATGTCGCGGCGTTGAAGCAGAGCCGGGTTCGCCAAACCCTCGCCGTGATGGCGCGCTACGGCGTCACTGAACGGGAAGCTGTGGCGGCCAGCCAAGCGGCCCTGGATACGCTTGCGGATGGCCCCATGACGCGGCGTGAAATCAGGGAAAAAGCAATCAAGGCGATCAAGCTGGGAAAGAAGGCTCGATTTTGGTTTGAGAAAAGCTGGTGGGGCGCCATCCACCAGTCGATTGTAGAGGGACTGGTCTGCTACGGCGAGGAGCGTGGGCGCGACATCACCCTGGTGCGCGTTGACCAATGGTTGCCGAAATTTAATCAAGTGCCGGAGCCTGAGGCCCTGGAATTTGTGTTCCGCCGGTACCTGAGCGCCTACAGTCCGGCCACGCTTCGTGATTTTGCCAAGTGGGCGGGCATTTCCGCAGCCAAGTCCAAGGCCGCCGGTGATGCGCTGAGGAACGAATTGATGGAAGTCAATGCGGACGAGAAAACCGCGCTAATCCTCCGCGAGGAGTATAACCAACTTCGAAACAGCACCATCGAAGACCATCACGTGCGTCTCTTGCCCAATTTCGATGCCTACCTGCTGGCCCACGCGGGGAAAGATCACCTGGTCCCCGCACGCCTTTACAAACGCGTGTACCGCAACCAGGGATGGATCTCCGCGGTCGTCTTGCGTGAGGGCAAGGTGATCGGCGTGTGGTCCATCAATCGCCACGGCAAGTGGTCGTCATTGGAGATTGAACCCTTCGAGAATTTTACGCGAGCCATTCGCGCCGGGATTGAAGAAGAGGCGGCCAGCCTGTCGCGGTTTCTGGACGAATCCCTGGATGTGAAGTACAAATCTTGAGGCCAGTTTCGAGCAGTATAATCAAGGCTAAACTGAATTTGAGGCGGTGCGGAGAGGACGCACACTGATCATGAACGAAAAAGCACAGGATTTCTTTAATCTGCGGGGCCAGGTGGCCATCGTGACGGGCGGGGGGCAGGAAATCGGCGAGGGCATCGCCCGGCGTTTGCACGCCGCGGGGGCGCGCGTGGCGATTCTGGACGTGAACGAAGCCAACGCGCTCAGCGTGGCGCAATCCATGGACGGCCTGGGGGTGAGGTGCGATGTTTCTTCCGGCGCCGATGTGACGGCGGCGGTGGCGGAAGTGCGGCGCAGCCTCGGCCCTATTGATATCGTGGTAAACAACGCAGGCATCGCCGGCAAAACCGCGCCCTTGTGGGAACTAAACGAGAGCGATCTCAACCACGTCTACGCCGTTAACCTGAAGGGTGTTTTCCTGGTGTGCCGCGCGGTGATCGAGGAGATGCTCGAGCGCGGCTACGGGCGCATTGTGAATGTGGCCTCCATCGCCGGCAAGGAGGGCAATCCCAACTTGCTCCCTTATTCGAGCACCAAGGCAGGTGTGATTGCGCTCAGCAAATCCCTGGCCAAGGAAGTGGCGGGCAAGGGCGACATCACGGTGAACAGCATTTCCCCCGCTGTGATTCGCACGAAAATCCTTGAGACCATACCGCAGGCCACCATCGACTACATGGTGAGCCGCATTCCCCTGGGGCGCACCGGCACCGTGGAGGAGGTGGCGGCGCTGGTCCACTTCCTGGTTTCGCGCGAGGCGTCTTTCACCACCGGGCAGTGCTACGACATTTCGGGCGGCCGGGCGACCTACTGATATTCTATATGGAATAATCCCACGTCAGTATATTCTTTCCATAGGATAACCACTCTGGATATGGTCTTACAGTGCGGACGGGCTTTTCATTCCGGCGCGCTTTCCGAAGCTTGCCACGCTACGACCTGCCATTTTCCAGCGCGACGAATATACACTTTCGTAAATCGCCAATCGTCGCTTACCTCTTGACCGTTGATGCTGCGTGTTCTTTGCAGACGCCCGGTAACTACCGCCGCGTCTCCGTACACGCGAGTGCGAATGTCTGACGTTTCATAACGAAGAATTTTCATCCGCCCGGAACGCAAAAAGCCAAGCGCCTCCGGCTTAGTCATGACGGGCATTTTGGGCACAGTGATAATCACATCATCGGCCCACAGGCGGCCCAGGGCATCGGCGTCGCCTTGCAGTTGAGCGTTGTTCCATGCGGTCTCCAGCCGCGATAGTTCCGTGGTATCGGCCGATTCCGGTGACATGCTCTCAGGATTTTGGATTAAAGCTGTGGCAGCAATCCAGATTCCCACGCAGCACTTTAGATAAATGGACATGCCTCCTCCTTGTATTCTTCATTCGGGGTCCACGGTACGGTCAAAGTAAATCCAAAGAATTCTTGAGAGGCGCGAGACGATGGGGGCGAAGGGGACAAAAACGATGATGGCCGAAATCACAGTCTTCTCCACAGGCCAGCGCATGATGGCCCACCAGAGCAGGGCAAACGCGGTAATCATGGCCAGGGCTATGCCGTAGCTGATGTACATAGCGCCGAGGAAATAGCCTTCCTCGCGCTCAAACTTCAATCCGCATGCGGCGCAACGCTCGTTCATTTTGGGAAGGCCGCGAAAGATGGAAGCGCGAAAGATCTTGCCCGTGCGGCAGCGCGGACAGAGCTGGGATATCACGCTCCTGAGCGTCGACGTTATGGCCCCGGTATCCATGAGAGCTGCACCAGTCTAACGGATTCGCTCATCGTTTCACAGTGAGGCTATGCCGAGCGAGAATGGGCGGAAAAAGCCTTAACACAGAGGACACTGAGCATCCCCGTGGGATTGATGTTGTCCGTTCACAGAGAACACGGAGCGCAAAAATGAGGACCCCAAATTAGTAACCGTCCCACCTCCGCCGACGTCTGGTATACTTTCGGGCCTCAATTCATTGGAAGGGAGCCAACATGAATAGGAGTTCAACAAGGAAGATCACGGCCGGCGCGGCTCTGTTGCTCGCCACGGGTCTGATGGTGGGTATGTGGGGCGCGCGGACTGCACGGGCGCAAGCCGCGGCGGGACAGGGCACAACTGCTCCGGGACCTCTGGCGGAGGAAAAATTTAAAAACATTCAGGCGCTGAAGGGCGTTCCGGCGGACGACGTGGTTCCCGCCATGCAATTCATCTCCAACTCGCTGGGGGTGGAGTGCGAATTTTGCCACGTGCGAAACGCGTTCGACAAAGACGACATCGACAAAAAGAAGATCGCGCGCAAGATGATCACGATGACGATGGCCATCAATAAAGACAGTTTTGACAGCAAGCGCCAAGTGACCTGTTTTTCCTGCCACCGTGGCGCGCATGATCCCGTGGGTGTACCCATCATTCCGGATGTGGAGCCGCAGCCCGAGCACGACCCGGGCAATGCGGGCGGCACCCCTCCAGCCGCCACTGGCCCGACCGCCGACCAGATTCTCGACAAGTGGGCGCAGGCGGTAGGTGGCGCAGACGCGCTGCATAAAATCACGAGTCGCGTAGAAAAGGGGACCATCAAATTCGGCGAAGGGCAGTCGTCCGTCGAAATTTACGCCAAAGCGCCGGGCAAGCGGCTCTCCGTTATGCACACACCGCGCGGGGAAAGTCTCACGGGGTTTGACGGGCAAGCAGGATGGTTGACCGGGTTTGGTCCGCCGCGCGACATGACGGGCGGCGACATTGATGTGGCGCGGATTGACTCGGACATGTATCTTCCCGTCGAAGCCAAGAAAGTCTTCACGCAATTCCGCGTGAGGCCGCCAGAGAAAGTGGGCGACCGCGATGCTTACCTTGTGTTTGGCTTGCGGCAAGGCCACCCGCCCGTGCGGCTTTATTTTGACGAGCAGTCCGGGCTGCTGGTTCGCTTGGTGCAGTACGTGGAAACGCCGCTGGGGCGCAACCCGGTACAAATCGACTTCGCGGATTATCGCGATGCAGATGGGGTGAAGGTTCCCTTCCAGTGGACGCTGGCGCGGCCGCGTGGACGTTTCACCGTTCAAGTTAACGAGATCCAGCAAAACGTGCCGATTGACGACGCGAAGTTTGCCAAGCCCGCAGGTCCGCCGCCTCCGCCTCCGCCAAAGTAAGGAAAGCGGTAAACGGGCCATCGACCGCGGCCAAGGGCGGGTACGAAAAGTGGATTTGAGTTTCCTTGTTTTCGGATTGTGATTTCCGGATTCATCACATAATTCGCGAACTTCAAAAGGGAAGCTTCAAAATGTGGGTGCGCTGCACGGGTGCGATCAAGCCACTTTAACTTTGAGGAAAGTCTCGAACATATTCTCAAATTCCTGGTGAGTGTCGACAAAAGCCTTCAAGACTTCGGGGTCGAAGTGTCCCGGCATGGTTCGGCCATCACCCACAGTCAGGATGTCAAAAGTCTTTTGGTGATCGAAGGCAGGCTTGTACGGGCGCTCGTTGCGGAGGGCGTCATACTGATCGGCGATGGCGAGGATGCGGGCCGAAAGCGGAATCTCCTCACCGCGCAAGCCGCGCGGGTAGCCACTCCCATCCCAGCGCTCGTGGTGCGAGCCCACGATGCTCATGGCCATCTTGATAATCTGGTTGTTGGGATAAATCCGCAAGACTTCCTGCAGAGTTTCCCAGCCAATCATAGTATGCCTGCGCATCGTCGTCACTTCATCCGGCGTCAAGCTGCCGGGTTTCAGCAGGACGGGGTCAGGGATGCCCACCTTGCCAATGTCGTGCAACGGCGCGGTGAGGATGAGGTTCTCAATGTAAGGGCCGTCGATGTGTGAATCGAGATTGGGGTTTTTGCTCATCTGCAGGGCGAGGACCCTGCAGTAGGCTTGCACCCGCATAATGTGCTTGCCGGTAGTATCATCGCGGGACTCGGAAAGCTTGGCCAGCGCGATGATGGTGGCCATCTGCGAAGCGGAGATTTCCTTCACCTGCTCCTGCACGAGCTCCTTCAAATCGCGGTTGTGCTTTTGCAATTCGAGTTGCAGGCGATGCAGCTTGACGTGCGTGTCCACGCGCGCCCGGACTTCCTCAAAGTGGAAAGGCTTGGTGACGTAATCGACGCCGCCCACGGAGAAGGCCTTCATTTTGTCCATGGGCTCGTTAAGTGCGCTGATAAAAATGACCGGAATGTGCTCCAGTTTCCCCGTCGCCTTGAGGCGCAGGCAGACTTCGTATCCGTTCATCTCCGGCATATTGATGTCGAGCAGAATCAGGTCGGGCGGGTCGTTGAGAGCGGCCTGGAGAGCCAGCTTGCCGCTGGGCACGGGACGAACGCGGTAGCCTTGCTCCTTGAGCATCTGGGAAAGCAGGTGGAGGTTGGCCGGCGTGTCGTCCACCACCAGCACGCTGGGGGCTTGGCTGGCCGCGACGGGCTTGTCGGTCATGCGGCGCCCCCCTTGGGGAGGAGGTCAAGCAGGCCCTGATAATCGAAGCCATCCGCCATGTTGCGCATTTCCGCGGCCAGGTGGGCGTCAATCGTTTCGACGCGATCGATCAGTTTCATAATCAGATCGAAATCGGCGTTGATGGTGGCTTCGTGCATTTGGCGGACCAGATCCGTGGGGAGCGCGGCGACAGCTTCACTGGAAATCGCCTTGGCGGCGCCGGCGGCCGGAGCGCCCGGCCCCGTGGTGTCGTCGTAATACTCATATTCCACGCCGAGGAGGGTGCGGATTTTTTCAAACAGGACAGCCTCGCGCAAAGGCTTGCCAAGAAAATCGTCGGCGCCAGCGGCCAGAATCTCGCGCCGGTTTTGGTCGGTGGTGCTGGCGGTGACGCAGATAATGCGGACTTTCTCGCCGCCCTCCAGGGTGCGAATCCGGCGGATGGCCTCCAGACCGTCCATCACCGGCATGCGATAATCCAGGAGAATGAGATCCGGTCGCCACTCGCGGAATTGCTGAATCGCCTCCTCGCCATTGGTGGCCTCGCGCGTCTCAAAGCCGACTGCGGTAAGCATTTCGGAAAGGAATGCTCTGTTGTTCTCCTCGTTGTCCCCGATCAGGATGCGGTGCAGGGTATCGTGAGCGCGCAGGCGGTGAACGCGCCGCAGTTCGGTCTTCACCTGCACCGACGCCATTTCTCCGGTGGTGATTTGGATATCAAAGCTGAAAATGCTTCCTTTCCTCACCTGGCTTTGGACGCGGATATCGCCGCCCATCAAGCGAACGAACTCGCGGCTGATGGCGAGGCCGAGGCCGGAGCCCCCGCCGGTCATGCGCCCGCTCTCGGTTTGCTCGAAGTATTGGAAGAGCTTGCCCATCTCATCTTCCGGAATTCCCATTCCGGTGTCTTCCACTTCCGCCTGGAGGCGCATGTCGGTCTGGTCCACTTGGGCCGCACGCACGCGCAAAACAATGCCACCACTCTCGGTGAATTTCACCGCGTTGCCCAGCAGGTTGACGAAAACCTGGCGCAGCTTGCCCTCATCGGTCACCACAAAGCGCGGGACTTCGCCGATGCGCTCCAGGGTGAGCTGGAGTTTCTTGGCGTCGGCGCGGGCGCGGAACATGATCTCCAGGTCCTTGAGCAAGGCGTGCAAATCGAACACGCCCGGGTTCAGGGTGATGCGCCCCGCCTCGATTTTCGACATTTCCAAAATGTCGTTGACCAGCTCGAGCAGGTGCTCACCGCTCCGGTTGATGGCGTCCAACTGTTTCCGTTGCTTGGCCGTCAGCGTCGGGTCGCGCTGCATGAGCTGCGAGAACCCCAGGATGGCGTTCATCGGGGTCCGGATTTCGTGGGACATGTTGGCTAGGAAGATGCTTTTGGCCAGGTTGGCCGTCTCGGCTTCCTGGCGGGAGCGCACCAGCTCGTCCTCGGCGTTCTTGCGGTCGGTGATGTCGCGCGTGACCACCACAGCGTGGCTGGTTTTGCCCGGTTCCGCCATGTAGGGATAAAAAGAAATGTTGCAGTACCGCAGACCATGCACGCCCAAGTTCAGCCACATCTCATAGGAGATGGTTTCGCCCGCCAGGCAGCGATCCATGAGGGGTTTGATGCTTTCGGCAAAGGCCGTCTTGCCCCACTGGTCGCTGATGGTCTTGCCGGTCACTTCCTGGCGCGTTTCGGAAAAAGCGCGGCACCACGAATCGTTTACGGCCTCGTAGCAGTAGTCGGCGCTCACCAGGCTGACCAAGTCCGCCATGGAGTTGGTGATGAATTCGTATTGTTCGTTCAGGGCGGCGGTCCGCTTGTGCTCGCCGATGTCACGCGCGATACACTGGATACCGAGGGGGTTTTGGCCCTCGAAAATCAGTTGACTGTGGATTTCCACAAGAATCGGGCTGCCGTCCTTTGCCACCATTTTGAATTCCCCGCCGGCGGGGGGGACGCTCCGTTTCGCGCGGCTCAAACTCTCCGCGTACCTTTTCAATTCCTCCGGGGCGAGGATATCCTTAATGTTTTTCTGAAGAAATTCTTCGCGTGGGTAACCCAGGGCCTTTTCCCCGGCCTGATTGATCGAAGTAAAATTTCCATCCAGATCGTGGGTGTAAATGATGACGCGGGCGCCCTCAAAGAGGCTGTGGTACTTTTGCTTGAGCGCTTCTTCGCGCTCCAGGGATTCCTGATGGGCGGCCGTGCGCTCGATCAATAAGGCTTTCTTCGCGTTCAGTTCGTCTTGGAGGGCTTGGAGCGGGGCGCCGCCAGTTTCGTGCGTTGGGACTATCCTTTTGCTTGCCATAAAATGTCCACCTAGCGGATCGAAGACAAGTCAGGGCCGGCACAAGAATCGCGACCTCTGACACTCTGCCCTTCAACGAAACAGCCCATAGGTAATCGTCTTATAGCTCTGTGGAAATCTGCTTCCATAGTTTAGTAAAGAAACTCGAAATGTCAACTTGTACGCGCCCGCGAGAATCCCCCCAAGCCGCCACGTTAAGACGCGAGGAGAGTCAATGAAACCTGCGAGAATAGCATCGGATGGGCCGAGTGATCGGCATTTCGAGGGAGCGTGGGTCGGCCCTAATCAGGGAACTCGCAGGATCAACTTACGTCTTGCGCAATTGGGGGGGCTAACTTCGACGAGGATCCTCCATTTTCTGGATAGGAAACTAGTCGGACCCATCATGGGATTTTGAATTGGAACCCATTGGACTGGCCGCACAGCCTATTACTGGCCTGGTTTCAAATACATAGACAGCATTTCGCCAATGCCTGCATCAAGCCCCGAGGCAGATTTATTCGGGCCAAGTTTACTTGAGCGCAATTCATTGGCTCGTACACATTCGCGCACCAGAAGAGGAAATAAGCAGAAAAGGCAAGGGCTTGCACCCTAGATGAAAAGCCAAGGCACTTGAGGGAGTGACTTAAATACGCACACGCCATGAAGGCACATGCACAAGCGCACTTCAGAATCGAGTAAAATGAATTCCGGCGCGTGGGCGCCGGGAGTTAACGCGGCGTATAAGATAAATCGAAATGGTCGTCACGGAAATCTTCAAATCGATTCAAGGTGAGTCCTCCTTTGTGGGGCTGCCTTGTGTGTTTGTCCGCTTGACCGGCTGCAATCTACGCTGCCATTGGTGCGATACGGCGTACTCTTTTTACGGCGGGCAGAATATGACCGCGGAGGAAGTTCTGGGCCGCGTGCATGAGCTCGGTGGGAAGCTGGTGGAATTGACGGGCGGCGAACCCTTGCTGCAGAAGGACGTTGAACCGCTGGCGGCACAGCTTGTTTTGGAAGGCTTCCACGTTCTGATCGAAACCAGTGGCGAGCGGTTTGTGGGTAACCTGCCGCGCCAGGTGGTCAAAATCCTGGACGTGAAATGTCCGGGGAGCGGCGAGAGCGGGAAGTTTTGCCTGGAGAATCTCGCCGTGCTCGAGCGCAAGGATGAAATCAAGTTTGTGATTGTTGACGAACACGACTACCAATACGCCCTGGATTTCATTGCCAGGCACCAACTTCACTCTCTGGTGGAGGAATTGATTTTTTCTCCGGTCTTCGGCCAGCTTCACCCTCGCCAACTGGCCGAATGGATTTTGCGCGACGGCCTGGACGTCCGGATGGGCATGCAGATTCACAAATTCATCTGGGACCCGGAGACGAGAGGAGTTTGAAGAAGAAATGATGATTGATAAATGGCAAATGATGAATTCAAGAACGGAGTCAGGCGAAATCTGAAATCAGAAAGCGGAAATTAAAAATTGAAACTCCAAGATCCAAAATCTAAAATCCAAAATCCTCTGGCGGTGGTCCTCACGAGCGGGGGGATGGACAGTTGCGTCACCGTCGCGATTGCCAGCCAGGAATATCGTCTGGCCCTGCTGCACGTGGGATACGGGCAACGAACCGAGCGCCGGGAACTCAAGGCGTTTAACGAGGTGGCGGATTTCTATCAAGCCGAGCATCGCCTGGCTTGCCGCCTCGACCATTTGCGCGCCATCGGCGGATCGAGCCTGACGGACACCCGCATTGCCGTTGAGCGCGCCAACCTCGACCGGGCGGACATACCTTCCAGCTACGTCCCTTTTCGCAACGCGCATTTTCTTTCCATCGCCGTTTCGTGGGGGGAAGTGCTGGGCGCGCGCAAGATATTCATTGGCGCGGTGGCGGAAGACAGCTCGGGTTATCCTGACTGCCGCCCGGAATACTACGCGGCATTCAATCGTGTGATCGCCGAGGGCACCAAGCCTGAAACCAAACTCGAGATCGTTACTCCGGTCATCCGCATGCGCAAGAGCGAGATCGTCCGCCGCGGGCAGGAGATGGGGGCGCCGTTCGGGGTCACCTGGTCATGTTATCAGGCCGAGGACGTGGCCTGCGGCCTCTGCGACAGTTGCGCGCTGCGCTTGCGGGCGTTTGAGGAGGCGGGGATCGAAGATCCCATTCCCTACGCGGTTCGTCCGAGCTACAAGCGCCACGTGATTTCGTAGCCTTGCGGCCGAAAAGGAGCATGGCAAACCGACCAAGGGGGTTGAGTTCGCATCTAATCTAAGGGTAGAATGAAGCTTATGTGCACCTGCGAGGAGGAAACTATGTTCGCGACTAAGTCGAAGAGGTGGTTTGTATTCATATCGTTGTTGGGGGCAATGGCGGTGGCACTTCCCCTGTTTAGCCAGACGGGCGGACTGGCGGGCGACTGCAAAGATGACAAAGGCAATCCCATGGTCGGCAATCCCGTCCTGATTGAGCGGACCGACGTGAAAGGGGTTTACAAGGCAAAGACAGATAAGAAGGGCCACTACATATACATCGGCCTCCCGCTGGGACAATACAAGATCACCCTTGAGGACGCGAATGGCCGGGAAATCTACCATTTTGCCGGCGTGCATGTGAGCATGGGCGACCCGGTGGTCACAGACTTCGATATGGCCAAGGAGAAAGCGGCCGCAGCCAAGGACCAACAGGCAAATCCCGAATACCAGAAGAAGTTGGAAGAGCAGACCAAGGAGGCGCAGAAATTTGTTGGGTTGAAATCTTTGTTCGATCAGGGCAACGCATTGTACAACGAAAAGAAGTATGCCGAATCCGCCGCAACATTTGAACAGGCGCTTCCCATGGCCAAGGATAAGAATATTGCTGCAGTTCGGAGCCGCTTGGCGGACAGCTACTCCCAAGCCCATCAATACGACAAGGCCCTGGAAAACTATCAGATCGCGATTGGCTTGGACCCGAATAATTCCGAATTGCACAATGGGCTGGGCAACGTTTATGCCAACACCGGCAAGATCCCTGAGGCTCAAGCGGAGTTTAAGAAGTCGGCTGAGCTGAACCCTGCCGGCGCAGCGAAATCTTACTTTAACCTGGGCGCCATTTTGTACAACATGGGCAAGATGGATGAGGCCGCGGACGCCTTCAAGAAGTCGACTGAAATTGATCCCAAGTTCGCCGACGCCTTCGCCTTGGAAGGCCGGGCGTTGATGGGCAAAGTGACTTTGGGGCCAGATGGGAAAACCGTGGTCGCGCCGCCCGGCACTGTCGAGGCACTTGAAACCTATCTGAAGCTGGAACCGGATGGTAAGTACGCGCAGGAAGCGAAGGGCGATTTGGATGCGATCCAAGGCGGCGTCCAAACCGAGTACAAGGTGGATAAGAAAAAGAAGAAAGGGTAGTCTACTCTTCCAACTTCGTTGGGCCGGACGCGAGAACGTGTCCGGCCCAAACCATTTACAGAACTCAAGCTGATCCACTGGGTTAAGAGTCTCATCGACTCTCACCACATTTTCGTGTTTTCCCCCTATGCGGGGGGGATTTTGACCTCTCACCGGAGATCGAATGTCGACTCTAATTCCGCCGGCCTTGAAAAACTTCCGACGGATCGGCTTATTCCTGCTGGGGACGGCCTTGCTCGCCAGCATAACGCCTCTCGCCGGCGACACCGTTTATCAGATCAACGCTCAAGGTAAACAAGTGGTGATCCAGCGCCGGGCAATTGTGTTCAAGGAAGACAACCAGTATGTCTACTACAAACATTTTGAGCTGAAAGAACGGCGTGTGGAGAAAGTGAACCTGAATAAGGGCAGCCTGCCTTACGTGGTGGACAAGAGTTCGGCGGCGGACCGCCAGCAGATTGTGGGCGTCTGGAAACGGTTTGGCTACACCGTCACGGTGACGGACACGGCGGGAAAAACCATCCGGGTATTTGACGCTTATCTTGACTTCTATCCTCCCGCCGGCCGCGGCTCCCTGCTGGAGTCCGTTCCTCCCCGGACCAGTTTCCCCATCCAGATTGAAGGCGGCAACGCGGACGATGTGGAATTCACGAAAATTGCCAGGATTGAGTTTCAGGGCAAGCAGGTTAAACTGACCCTGCGGACCGGGGAAGTGGAAGTGGGCACTTTCCTGATGCCCACCGACCACCCCGCGGAAGCGCGCCTGCTGGGCATCACCGACCATTACGATCCGGCCAGCCCGGAGGTCTTCGATTTTTCGCAACCCTTGGCGAACTTGAAGCAAATCCAATTTGATTGAGAGTGACTCCCGGCCATCATCGCAAAAAGGGGGCAACCTGGATGATCCAAAAAATGAAAGTGAAATGCTCCAGGAAGAGATTTCATCATCCTGCATTCACCATTCATCATTTCCTCCGCGTCCATCTCCCCTCTTCATTAGGTGCGCTTCTGCTGCCGCTGATATTTGTACTCTCAACCTCTCCGACTCTGGCTGCCTCGCTTAAAGCGGGTGTGGCCAAGGTGGACATCACGCCGCCAGTGGGAATTCGCATGTGGGGATACAGCGACCGCAAGGGTCCGGCCACGGGCGTTCTGGATCCCCTTTACGCCCGCGTACTGGTTCTCGAGGCGGGGGACAAACGGTTGGCGTTGGTGGCACTGGATTTGGGGCGCCCGTTCGGCCCCGCCTCCATCACACGCCTGCGCCAAGAGGGGAAAAAATCGAGCCACATCGATTACCTCATGGTCGTCGCGTCGCATACCCACTCCGGGCCCGTCATTAAGGACGAGTATCCCGAAAGCGGAACGCCGGTGTGGGAAACCGCGGCGCTGGAAAAAATCTCCAAGGCCATCGAGCAGGCCAGCGCACATCTGGTGGAAGCGCAGCTTGGAGTGGGCACCGGAGTCACTTACATCGGCCACAACCGGCTGCGCGTGAACCCGGATGGCAGCGTCACGTGGTTTGAAGTCAACACCACGCGCGTTCCGACGGCTCCAGTCGATCCCACGGTTTCTGTTCTGCGATTAGACACGACGGCGGGAAAGCCGCTCGCCATCCTGGTGAATTACTCCTGCCACCCGGTCGTTTTTGGCGCGGACAACCTGCAATACTCCGCAGACTTTCCCGGAGTGATGACCCGGACCGTGGAGCAGGCTTTTGGCGGCCAACCGCTCTGCTTTTTTGTGCAAGGCGCGCCCGGGGACATTAATCCTTATTATGCTGTCATGCCGCTCGAACAGGAAGCCGCGAAATGGCGCGATTGGACAGGCGAGCACTTGGGGGAAGAGGCGGCACGCGTGGCCCAAGGCATCAAAACGCAGGCGGAGCCGGACGCCGCAATCGATTTTGCCGAGGAAATGCTTGATTTCAATCTTCGCTGGGACCCGGAAAAATTTCGTCAGGGATTGCTTGCGGCCTTTGGCCCCAAGGTTTTCGATGACTACGGTTCAAACATCACGCGCCAAATCAAATTGCCCGCCACCACCCTCCTGATTAACCGACAAATTGCGGTGATGGGGATGCCGGGTGAACCGTTTGTGGATTTCCAGAGAAACTGGCGCGATCGTTGTCCGGTGAACCACGCGTTTTTCTTCGGCTATGCCAACGGCTACTACGGCTACTTTCCCACCATCCGCGCCGCCTCGCTCGGTGGCTACGGCGCCGCGAGTTCTTCCACCTGGGTGGAAGTGGGTGCGGGCGAACGCATGGTGGACCACGCGGTCACCACGATTTACAAAATGCTGGGAAGATTCACCGACTCGCCGGAAGACTTGAAAAAGTAGCGACGATATTCCGCTGGCGGCGTCCCGCGCTGCGGGATCGCGTTTATTTCCATGCGTGTGTTTATCCCATTCCACCCCAGAGCAACCAACACGGGGAGAAACGTGTTTTCCCTTGATTTGACTCAATGGAATCACTTCGATCCACCGGGGCGCCGCGCGTGGGCTGTGGCGGCGAGCGGCCAGCCGGCGGTTTCGTGCTAAGCTGAGCGCGGGGCTATCACGCTGGTCAACATAAACATGAGTTAGGTGGCACGCATGAGTTCCGATGGCTGGCGCGCTTGGGCTAGCGGTCTCGCGACCGACATTATGGAGCGGTTTCTCGTCCCCCGCGAGCCGTCGGATCTCCTCCCGAACTTCGCGGATATCAGGGCATCGCTCCCGAGCATGTACTCAGAACTCGCCGGCGCTTTTGAGACAAACATCCTGGCCGTGGCTGCGACTGTCAGCATCCCTGTCACCCTCGCATCGGCTGCAGCCGAGGGTAGCCACTGGCAACGCATCCACTCTGCCGAGCGAATCCGAGCCCTGAAGCTCAATGCCGAACCTGGAGAGGATGAGGTGGCTCTCAGTACGCGGCGCGACGAAGGTGCCTTCCGGATAGCCTCGGAGAGGGTGCGAGAGTTCGTTGCGTCTCGCGACGGCAAAGATAAGATCGCTGCAGATGCCTGCGCGTTTTTGTTAATGTCCCTAAAGTCTTCCAATCTGAGCGCCGCAGCTTCGGAACTGATTCTCCAAGGTACTGTACTCACTTGATCGGCACTGGAGATCCTGTCACGAGATCTGTTTGAGGCCGTCCTTAACTCCGACCCGAACCGGGCCCTGGCAGTTGCACAGGAGCCCACTGCGAAGCAGAGGCTGCAGTCCAGGTTCACGCTGGAGGAACTCGCCAGTTTTGGGTTCGACCTTTCTTCCTCTCTTGGGTCCCTCCTTTCGTCGCAGCTAGACTTCAGCAACATTCGAACGATCAAGGCAGCTGTCCTGCCTATGCTGAATTCCGATCCAGCCGTCGCTGACGCGCTTGCTGAGAAAAGGCTATGGGTTCTGTGCCAGCAACGCCACCTTATCGTGCATCGGCGTGGTGTCATCGACGCCCGCTACCTAGAAGCCACTGGAGAACAACAAGCAATTGGGAGTCGCCTTTCGGTGGCACCAGCAGAGCTCGAGTCGCAGATAGAATCTGTCGTTGCGGCGGCTAGCGCGTTGCTCACGGCCGCGGGGCAGCATGCCGCCTAACAAGCCGATGCATCTGACGCGGGTGGCGCATATGTCGCATGTCTTGGGATGTATGCGCCTTACCCATCCCGAAGCACATTGCGCAAGCTAAGTCAGCACCCTATCGAGAAGCTGTGCCGCGGCGCGATGGCCTTCGAGGATAGCGGACTTGTGATCCATCGCCCCCGCCAAATCGGTATTGGCGAAGGCGATTCTTCCAAAGGGGGCGCTGCGCAGGATTTCGCGCGGGGCGGGGTTTCCGTCCTTCCCGAAGAAGAAGCCCGGCTGCGGATTCACGTAGGCGTGCCCCCAGCGATTGAGGATGATGCCGGCAATATCGCGGCGCGCATCGAATCCCGAGCCCCCGAACATCTCGGTCAACTGCTCGCGAATCTGGCGCTCGTAATCCTGAAACGAAGTGGAGAGCATCTCCGCCCGCCCGCGATTGCCCTGGTCCTGAATCGGCATTCCCGGGTAGCAGTAGAGAATCTTCAGAGTGAGCACGGTGGGGGAATCGGGCCCAATCGTTTTGGTGTCGGTAGAGAAAGTGGGAACCTTGCGCACTGAAGCAAAACTACCCAGCCCCTCGTACCAATTCGCGGACGCGAAGCCCAACTTATAGAGAAACCGCCAGTTGCGCACCGCAACGTTGGCCAGCATGCAGGGCGAACGGTAGAACTGGTCGTAAGCTTCGCGATGGGTCCGCGGTAGATCGCGCACCACCAATTTTGAACTCCAGCACCCGCCCGCCATCACCGCCGACCGCGCGCGCAGGCGATAGATTTTTCCATCCCGCGAATACGTTATGAGGACCGATTTGGATTTCTCAGGATCGCCCTCATGCTCCACGCGTACTACGGTGGAGCGTAACCGAACGCGTGCAGCCTGGCCGGGACGGTCGAGAGAGGGAAAGTTAACAGAATTCCGGCAAATCGCCTCCAGAGTTCGCGGGCCGGGGATGGACTCCGGAATCAGCGCCTTCATCATATGCCGCGCGAATCCGGCATTGCCGCCGGGAAATGCCTGCCAGCCGGTTTCGGGTGTGTCGTCCAGACAATGCTGCGCGTCAAAAGCATAGGCGCAATAGCCCGAGAGCACATCGGGCCCCAGGCCGTACCCGCCACCCTCGCCGGGAGTCATCAGAGTTCGGATGGTTTCTCGACTTAACCCGGATTCCATCAAATGATCTTCCAGCGTCATGTTGTCTATTCGGCGCGATTTTTCGTCACCATGGAAATCGAACGGCTTGCCCGCTTTGGAGCGCCTCTCGGCGGAGGCAATGATTTCGCTGCGCATCGCGGCGGAAATCGGCGCACCCACGAAATTCTTTTCCTCGGCGTCCAGCATCCAAATGCCCGGGCGTTGGCCAAACTTCGCGCCAAAATAAAATCCGTTGGGTGAAGGCATCTGTTCGAAGGTTCGGCCCAAAGGTATTTCCGGCTCCGCGCTCCCCCAGGTTTGATATTTGAATTCCCGCCAGTCGATGCTGAGTGATTCGTAGAACCGCGCAATAAAACTATGCGGATAAGGAATCTGAAAATGGTCAGACCCTTGCGGCGCCATCAAGCGCTGGCCATCCACCAGAAATTCGTTGCGCTTCGCTTCGCCCCCAAACATGGGGTGGTTTTCGATCACCAGGCAGGTGAGCCCGGGCCCGCCTTCCCTGATGAAGGATAGTGCGGCAGCCAACCCGCTGATGCCCCCGCCCACCACAACGCAGTCAAACATCTCGCCAGTGTCGAAGGCATCAGGTGGAGGCGTGTCGAAGGCGTGGTCGCGGATCTGGTGCGCCGCGTTCATCACCTCCGCGGTATTTCCATTTGAGTTCTGGTAATCGCCGACTCCGCCGGGGCCTGTCCAGTCATCGGAGGCGAGGAGTTGCGCCGGCGTGAGCGGACCCAGCAAGGCGCTGCCGGAAGCTAGGAGAGTGGAATTCAGGAAATCGCGCCGGCACATCCGCCGGCCCATGCCCAGCAGAGTGTCGTGCTTTCCTTTATCTCTGAAATTCGCCATCAGTCGCCGCCTTGATTTCGCACAGGAGGAGAGGCACCCGCGGAGTCAATTTGGGTAGGAGTCCAATTACTTGGGCGATCGTAGTGCCTCGTCCACCAGGGCGAAATACTCCTCAGGCGCGGGAACGCCCACAACAATGCGGCCGTTAATAAAGGTGGTGGGGGTGCTGTTAACGCCAATTGCGTCGCCCTCGCGCTTGTTTTCCTCGATGCGCGGCATCGACTCCTTGGAATCAATGCAGGCGGCGAGTTTGTCGTGGTCGATGCCGATTTCGTCAGAGTACTGAAGCAATGCTGTGCGGACGTTGGCGGCTGAAAAGCCGTCCTGGTGTTTAAAGATCATCGAGCGGTAGGGCAGAAAGTTGGAAGGGCTGATCTGATAGGTACACTGATCCGCAATTGCGGCGGTCATCGACCAGTCGTGGATGGGCAGGGGGAACTCTTTGAAAACCAGGCGCACCTTGTCCCCGTAATGGGGGAGCAATTCAGATTCCAGAAAATCGTGGAATTTGGCGCACATGGGACACTGGAGGTCCGCATATTCGACGATAGTCACGGGAGCACTGGCCGGGCCCACGCTGGGCTGATCGCGCAACACCATGGTGCGCAGCGGCTTGGCACGCAGGTTCATCTCCAGCAGCATCACCTCTCCCAGCACGGCCACGTGGTCATGGTTCACAAAAAAATCCTGCCCTTTGCCGTCGGGCGTGGCGATCTTCATTTGTTGGAACTCAACAAACTTGGATTTCTCCAGCGGCCCCGCCTTTAGTACAGTGGTTTCCGGCACTTTGAAAGTAGCGCGAATCTTTTGAACGATTTCTGTGCCGGGATCATTCCCCAACGTGACCAAAGTACCCAGGGCGAGGTAGCGCCCATCTTTGGTCACGTAGACCGTCTGATTTTTCTTGGCTTTCCCGTCATCCATCACAACCTGGGTTTCCGTGAAGCCCGGAAAAGAGGAATCGTGCAAAGGCTCAATGGCTATCTTAGTGACCATGGGGATGGCATATCTTTCGCGCAGAAAATGCTCTAACTTATCGGTGCTGACTAGGGCGACGGCGCCTGGCCGGGCGTGCGAGCGTGACAAGGCAATAGCGAAACATAGCGCGGCCATGAGCACGGCGACGGCGCCCAGCCTGGCCCGGGAGAGTTTTTGCTTCCTGAAATTCTGTTTCAAAGTGAACGCTCCTGCAGACGGTTTCTGCGCGAATACCAGCCTGTTGCTGTGGCTTGGCCCTGATATACATTCTAGCCAATGCGCCCCGGCAAATCAATTTGAGTCTGTAAAAACGCAAAGAATTATGTGACCTTGCTTGACTTCGGAAGGATTCAGACCTAGAATGAACTAGTTTCTTCACCAAATTTCAAGGGGGCCAAATGGACTTCCAGGTCGGGGAGAAAGTTGTCTATCCGAATCAAGGTGTGGGAATCATCGAACAAATATCAACACGAAATTTGACCGGACAGCCGCAAATGTTCTACTTGCTGAAACTCAATGCGAGCAGCATGCGGGTGATGGTGCCGATGACCAACGTGGTCAGCGTGGGTCTGCGGCGCGTCGCCAAGAATCGCGAAATTGGCGACATTCTGGATTTTCTCCACAAGGGACGCTGCAAGTCGCCGCAAGATTGGAAGTGGCGTTTCAAGGAAAACACGGAAAAGATGAAGAGCGGCTCGCTGCAACAAGTGGCCGAAGTAATGAAAACCTTGGTGATGCTCAATCAGATCAAGCCGCTTTCGTTTCGCGAAAAGAAAATGCTCGACCGGGCTTGGGGCCTGATGGTGGATGAGATTGCCGTGTCGCGCGGACTGACCCGGGAAAGCGTGGAAAGCCAGCTCGTCAAAGCCCTGAACAAATCAAACCTAAAAGTTCCGCTCCCCAGTTAATTACACATGGCACGCCCGCCGCGCGGACAAGTCGCCGGGGCAAATCATCCTTTGCCCCGAAGGGCTCTGCTTAGGAGTGCGTTCCCAGCATCCCGCCCTCATGAGATACGCGTTGACCACTCCTGATTGACGACCGGTTTGGTGCCTTCCTCCTTACCAAGTAACTCGGATTCGATTCCAATTTGCACAATTGCCGCGTGATCCGTGGGGCCGCCTCCTCGAGTGATGGCGCATCTAAGCAAATGGAGGGCTGTATTTGAAGGCTCGGAGGCAAAAAACAAGTCGGGAGGGGCTTGTAGCCTTTTCCAAGGAAACAGGAGATTTCCACAAGATATTGGGGTAACTTACAAAAAAACCACCAGTACTTGTACTTTTCTCTTGACAAGTGGTTTTCATGGGCGTAAATTCCGTTCGGCTCAATCGTATCGGACTTTGAGCGCGAACTCTCAGTTAGGAACTCTGATTTTTGGTTGTTTGTTGAAGGCCGGTGCGGGATGTGAGGGGACGTTCCGGGCAGGCTGATCGACCCCGTTTGAGCCGGGATCACGGCAAACCACATAACTTAGGGAACCAGCGCCAATAAAGTTGGGCGGAGGCATTTATGGCGGAGCGGGATGCTGTTTCCACGGTGACGAAAAGCGTTAATAATCCGGCAGGTACGCCTGTTCGTCAGACCGAACACGGACTCATAGTTAAGCGCCATTTTACGAAAGCGGGTGCTCACCCGTTTGATGAAGTGGAATGGGAAACGCGCACTGCGTCCATTCAAAACGAAAAGGGCCAGACCATCTTCGAGCAGCGCAACGTGGAAGTCCCAAAGGACTGGTCCATGACGGCGACCAACATAGTCGCGTCCAAATATTTCCACGGCAAACTCGGGACGGCGGAGCGCGAGACGAGCGTGCGGCAACTGATCAGCCGCGTGGCGGACACCATCGCGCAGTGGGGCGTGGAGGGCGGATATTTCCGCACCGAAGAAGACGCCAAAATTTTTCACGACGAGTTGCTTCATCTTTTGGTTCGCCAGAAGGGCGCATTCAATTCCCCGGTTTGGTTTAACTGCGGCTTGTGGCACAAGTATCACCGCCAGTCCAACGGCGGCGGGTGGTTTTGGGACCCGGCCACGGGCAGCATCAAGAAGGAGACCGAGGCCTATCGTCACCCTCAGTGCTCTGCCTGCTTTATCAACTCCGTCCAGGATAACCTCGAAAGCATTCTGACCCTTGCTAAAACGGAAGGGATGCTCTTCAAGTGGGGTTCGGGTACTGGTACGAACCTCTCGCCACTTAGGTCTTCCTTGGAGTCACTGTCAGGCGGCGGTGAGGCCTCTGGTCCCCTCTCCTTTATGAAGGGATATGACGCGTTTGCGGGAGTCATCAAGTCGGGCGGCAAAACGCGGCGCGCCGCCAAAATGGTGATCCTGAATATCGATCACCCGGACGTGGTCGATTTTATTGAGTGCAAGGCCAAAGAAGAGCGCAAGGCTTGGGCGCTGATTGAAGCCGGATATGATTCGGCGATCGACGGCGATGCCTATTCCTCCATTTTCTTCCAGAACGCCAACAACAGCGTGCGCGCCACCGATGATTTCATGCAGGCGGTGGTGAACGACGGCGACTGGGCCACCCGGCGCGTGACCAATGGCCAGCCCGTGAAATCCTACCGGGCGCGCGACCTGATGCGCAAAATGTCGGAAGCCGCGTGGCAGTGTGGCGACCCCGGAATGCAGTTCGACACGACCATTAATAAGTGGCACACCTCCAAGGCGACTGCGCCTATCAATGCTTCCAATCCCTGCAGCGAGTACATGTTCCTGGATGATTCGGCGTGCAATCTGGCATCGCTGAACTTGATGAAGTTCGTTTCGGCTGACCTGAAATTCGACGTGGACGCCTACCGGCAGGCGGTGGACGTTTTCGTTACCGCTCAGGAAATTCTGGTGGACAACGCCAGCTATCCGACGGAAAAAATCGCGCAGAACTCGCACGACTTCCGTCCGCTGGGGCTCGGTTACGCCAATCTGGGCGCCCTGTTGATGGCCAACGGCCTGCCCTACGATTCCGATGGCGGGCGCGATTTTGCCGCCGCCGTCACGGCGGTGATGCACGGGCAGGCCTACCTCACTTCCTCGCGCATCGCGACTGAAGTCGGTCCCTGCGAAGGTTATGCGGTGAACCGTGACCCCTTTCTGGGCGTCATCTCCATGCACCGGCAGGCGCTGCAGAATATCAATCCGCGCAACGTTCCCGAGAATGTGATGGAGTCGGCGAAGAAAATCTGGGATGAATGCCTGGCCAGCGGCATGAAGTACGGCTATCGCAACGCCCAGGTAACCGTGCTCGCCCCCACGGGAACCATCGGCTTCATGATGGACTGCGACACCACGGGCATTGAGCCGGACCTGGCGCTGGTGAAGTACAAGAAACTGGTGGGCGGCGGCCTGATCAAGATTGTGAATAACGGCGTGCCCGCGTCGCTGCTCAAGCTGGGCTACACCAACCAGGAAACGGCGGAGATTGTCCACTACATCGACGAGAACGGAACCATCGAGTGCGCGCCCCACTTGAAGCCGGAGCACCTGGCCGTTTTCGATTGCTCCCTGAAACCCGCGAACGGAAAGCGCTCCATCCATTACATGGGCCATGTCCGTATGATGGCGGCAGTGCAACCATTTATCTCCGGCGCGATTTCGAAGACGGTGAATCTGCCCGAAGAAGCAACGGTGGAAGACGTCTCCAACGCCTTTATCGAATCCTGGCGCATGGGCATCAAGGCCATTGCTATCTATCGCGATGGATCAAAAAAGAGCCAGCCACTGAACACATCGGATGCAAAGCCTAAGAAGGAGTCAGAAGCCAGGAGTCAGGAGTCAGGAGAAGAAACCCGAGGCGTAGGCGCCCAGAGCGGTCCATCGAAAGGGGGGACTCAAACTCCCACGCCGCTCGCGCCAACTCCGAAACCGTTCCGCCGCAAATTGGATGACGAGCGCCGCGCTTTTACCCATAAATTCACGGTGGGCGGGCACGAGGGTTATCTGACCGTGGGGCTTTATGATGATGGCCAGCCGGGCGAAATCTTCATCACCATGGCCAAAGAGGGCTCAACGGTCTCCGGCCTGATGGACTCCTTTGCCACCGCGGTTTCACTGGCGTTGCAATACGGCGTGCCCCTCAAAGTGCTCTGCGACAAGTTCAGCCATACGCGCTTTGAGCCCAGCGGCTGGACGAACAATCCGGACATTCGCTACGCGAAGTCGATGATGGATTACATCTTCCGCTGGTTGGCGCTCAAGTTTCTGCCCCGGGATGCTCAACCCCGCGAAGATGTGAGCGTGGCGACGCCGAACGGCAACGAAGTGGAGAAGGCGGCAACTCTGGCTTCGCAATTCACCCGTGCCGCCGGTGAAAAACCTGTGGAGGGGTCTGCCTACGAGATGTCCGGCCAGCCTTCGCTGGCGGGCGTCGAGCATACGGACGACGCGCCGAGCTGCTCCGATTGCGGCGCCATAATGGTGCGCAACGGCGCATGCTATCGCTGCATGAATTGCGGCAGCACCAGCGGGTGCTCGTAACCAGCAAAGTTCGAGCGAAGACGGGAGCGAAAAACTGACTGAATTGAATCCAGATCGAAAAAACAAGCAGGCCACTCAGGATTGCCGGGTGGCCTGTCGTTTTTCGGGAGACGAGCATGGACGTTGCTGAGGCATTGCGCGCGATTTGTACGACGGGCGAAGGTTATTGCTGGTATTGCGACCACCGGTTGCCCTCTGTGGCCGATGAAGCCATCGGCACGGGCTGGGATGTGAAGCGCCTGGAGGGGGAACGCGTGGCAAGCATTATTCTGGTTTGCCCGGAATGTACGCGCGAAAAAACCGAGCTGGGGGAGGAGGGCTTTCTCCGTAACCTTTCCCTGCGCGTGTGTAACACGACTTGTTGAGGCCACTCGAGCCGAAGCGATCCAAGCCAGCTTCCCGGAGGGGACTATGGATGAAGAAAGAAGGATTCGATCTTACTTTCAAGAGCAAGTCCGGCTGGTGATCGAGCAAAGCATTCGCGAGCCGGAGGGCTTCCTCTCTTACTTCATCGACCACGAGCCCAAAGACGAGGAAATCCTGGGCCTGCTCGCCGTCACCACCATGATGGACGGCGACAATGATATGAGTGCGAATTTTCCAACCACGGTGGAGGCGCTGGCCGCGCTCTCACCCTCCCGCCAGGCGGAAATCTGCCACCAGTTCCGCAAAGAACTCAAAAACTGCCTCCGCCAAATTAGCGCCGCGTAACCAGTCATCACTTGGGGCCAGTCGGCTAAGACTCTTCCCCGATAGTCGACTACCTTTTCGAATCGCTCGCCACTCCTTGTGATGCTTTGGAGACTGTCATAGCGCCAGTGGCGCGCACATTCCCACCCAGCTTAACCTTCCAGAGTGACGATGCTGGCTGATCAAATCGGGAATCGGCGCGCAGATCAGCGCCAGGGAGGCTGAATTCCATGACCGGTAGATACATTCACCACATCGATCCTGTGATTCTTGAAATCGGCGGAGTGTGTTTGTGGTGGTACGGCATGTGCTACGCCCTCGGATTCTTTGAAACATTCTTGTGGTTGAAGCGGGCCCGGCAGCGCACCGGCCTCACCTTGGGAGAATCTTACACGCTCACCATTGTCCTGGCCCTGGGGCTCCTGACCGGCGCGCGCATGGTGGAAGTGATCTTCTACGAGTGGCCTTATTTCAGCGCGCATCCCGGGAGGATTCCCGACTTGTGGCAGGGGGGAATGGTGACTCACGGCTGCCTGTTCGGAAGCTTGATCGCCATCTGGTTGTTCTGTCGCATGTACAAGAAACCTTTCCTAGTGATTGCTGACGCGTTGTCGGTTCCCGGAGCGTTCCTAATGGGGATGGGTCGGATTGGCAACTTTATTGACGGCCAGATTGTGGGGTCGGTCACCAATGTCTGGTGGGCAGTCAAGTTTCCCGACGCCGAGGGTTTCCGCCACCCGGTCGTGCTCTACGATTCTCTGAAAAATTTTCTCATGATTCCCATCCTGCTCGTCGTGCGGAAGCGGAGCAAGAAGCCGGGCATGGAGATGGCCCATTTCATCTTTTGGTATGGATTCCTAAGAATTTTCGTGGACGTGTATCGCGATTACACCACGTGGATTTTGGGTATTCCGACGGGCCAGACACTGAACATCTTTATGTCCTTGCTCGGAGGTGGGCTCATCCTTTGGTTTTGGAGTAAAGGGCAGGAGAATAAACCAGGCGAAATGCCCGAAGCTGCTCTTTCTTCCGCCGCACCGATTTATCAAGAAAGTTTTTGGGGCAGGCGGGCCGTTCTCGCGTCCCTGATGTTGTTCTCGCTCCTCATGCCCAGTGATTCGACGCAGGATGTCCCGGCGCGCTACGGCAAGCGCCACACCGGGCTGCACTATTCCGCCCTGTACCCGCACATCGAAACACTTGCGCCGCCCAGCAACCCCGCGCCCCCGGAGGCGGGCAGGAGGTAGCCTTATCAGCATGCCCGCGCCAAGTTATCTGCGCAATTGAAAATTCAAAGTGACCTCGCTTGGAACATCTACTGGAGACTTGTTGACTGTGCAGGGCGTATAGCGCCACTGGCGAACTGCCTCGACGGCCGCAGAAGCCAGCAATGGATCTCCGCTTTCCACTTCCCAATCTTTGACGGCGCCGTCTTTACCCACGATGATAGTCAGTCGCACCGCCCCTTCAACATGCTTCTTTTTGGCCTCAGCTGGGTACTCAGGGTCAGGGCGGAAAATGGGTTTCGCCATCTCCACTTGGCCGCCCCGATGAACGGAAGGCTTTATGGCTTCTGCGATTCGCCGCTGTTCAGCAGCTCCTTCTTTGTCGCCTTGTATTGTGAGGGCACTAGCGAGACCATAGTGAGGTTCCGAGTTGTTTGGTTCAAGGCGCATCGCTTCCTTGATCTCAAGTATCCCCTCGTCCAACATTTTTTGACTCTGAAGCTCTTTGGCCAGGCTGAGATGAGCCTTTACCCAATCAGGCCGGAGACGCACGGCTTCTCGAAACTCAGCGGCGGCATCGGAATGCCGGCCCAGCCGGGAGAGAACAAATCCGAGAGTGAAGTGCGTGAACGGATTGCTGGGGTCGGCTTGCACTGCGGCGCGATATTCGGGCTCCGCTTCTCGGAAGTGAATCCAATTCGGGTTCAGTTGAATGGCGCGAATCAAGTGTTGAATAACAATTGATTCACCGGCGACGATTTCTGCAGTTTTGCCCGCGGGGACAGGTTCCCCGGCAACTGGCTTGGCCGCTTTTAAAGCGCTAACCAAGTTGTCCTTTGCTCCCGCATCCGCAAGCACCTGGAGGAAGCTTTGATCCAACTCGAAGGCAATCCCGCGTTGCTCAATTTCCTTTGCCAAGCCGCTGATTGCTGCACCGTAACTTAGCCGGCTAACCAGTTCAATTTTTCCCATCGACTCAGGGGTGGGCGGAGAGGTTTGTGCTGCTGCAGCGATGGCCGACAACACAAATACCAGAACGGATTCTGATCGCACGTCACACCTCCACTTTGCCTGATGCATTCTATCAGGCGCCTCGTTTTAATGTTCGATGAGACTTCAGTTGCATTTACAAGAAGAACCGCCATATTCTCCGTCAACTGTTGCTTATCAGCAATGCGCGAAATGGCGGCGCCCGGCAAATATCCTGCATTCCAAATTGCGGCCTGATGTGGTGCAATAGACCCCTCGGACGGATGCAGAAACTTCCCTTGCTGGAGCCCCCATGACCGAAGGGGTGAATGTCGCTCGCCGCCGCCAGTTTTGCGCTTTGTGCGGCCAGTTGATGTTTGAGTTTTTCCGCTCACCCGACGGCCACTTCGGTCTGGTCAATTCGGTCCAATCGATACCAAAAGAGGGAAGCGCCAGCGAGGTTCGATGCCCGACATGCGGTGCCAGTTACCGCCTGCTCGAGCGGGTGAATGCGATGGGGGCGCCCGTAGAAAGAAGGTAGGCAGAAGGCAGTCCCTTCTCATTGGATTCAAATTAGATTAGAAAGGAGGCGGGTTAATGCTGCACACGAGAAGGGTTCGCGAAGGTTTGCAGAATCCAATTGCTTTGTTGGCCGTCGCCCTGATTTTGGGAAGCAGCCACGCTTTCGCGCAGGTGCCCCCGCCAATGCCGCCAGCGAGGACCATCGAAGTTTTTGGCCAGCACATTCAGTACTACGAACAGGGTCATGGAGCCAACGTCATTTTCCTGCACGGGCTGGGCGGCGAAGCCTCCAACTGGGCGGCCAACATCGGCCCTGTGGGGGAGGGTTTTCACGTCTATGCCCTCGACCAGATCGGGTTTGGCCATTCGGATAAACCTCTCGTTGATTACAAAATCGCAACCTTTGTGGATTTCCTGCGAGGGTTCATGCAGGAACTGAAGATTCCCAAGGCCACGCTTGTGGGTAATTCGTTGGGCGGATGGATTGCCGTGGAGTTTGCGGTCCAGCACCCGGAAATGGTAGACGAACTCGTACTGGTGGATGCCGCGGGACTTCTGCCGGAAGGCGTGCCCGGTTTCGTGAATCAAAAAGTTGAGAAGGGACCGCGCAAATTCATCAGCGAATTGGTGGCGGGCAACGCGATGCCGGTGGACCTCAACCCTTCCTCGTTGGAGGGGATGAGAAAGGTCCTCGAATACCTTGTTTACAACAAACAAGCAATTTCGGATGACATGGTGCAGAGCGCCTTTGAAGGCCATCTTAAATCTGGCGACGGGTATACCATCCAACGTGTGTTAGATGGTGTGAATTCGACCAATCAGTTCGAGGAAGGCAAGCTTCAAGGCTTACACCTCCCCACATTGGTAATCTGGGGGCGCGAAGATCGCCTAATTCCCCTGGACGCAGGCAAACGCTATCAAAAAGGTGTGGACGCCGCAGAGCTGGTGGTGATCAGTAATTGCGGACATATTCCCCAAATCGAGAAGTCCACGGAATTCAACCGGGCGCTTCTCGATTTTTTGGCGAAACGGTGAGCGATAGGTTTGCGGATTTTTGAGACAAGGCTTCTTACTTATCGGCAACACGGAACGTCATGAGCGCAGAAAGTTTTCTCATTTCACCGCAAAATCTACCGGACTACCTAATAAGCCGCAAATTGGCTGGAGACATGAAGAACTGCGTGGTTCGCGAGCTGGGCGGAGGTGTCTCAAACCTTGTAATGTTGGTTGAGTGGCCCGACGTGCCGGAGCGGCGCTGGGTGGTCAAGCAGTCACTGGGTAAGCTTCGGGTCAAGGACGATTGGTACTCGGACCTCGAGCGTATTTTCCGCGAAGCGGATGCCATCCTCGCTCTGCGGCCGGAGTTGGGTGCCTCAATTCCGAAAATTATCTCCGTGGATCGGGAAAATTTTCTTTACATCATGACAGCGGCGCCCGTGGGATCAATCGTTTGGAAAGATTCATTGCTTGCTGGCCGGCGTTCCGATGCAGCGGTGGCGCATCAGGTGGGGCTTCTGCTGGCTCGGATGATCAACACCTCGCGCTGCGACCCCGCTTATGAAGAGATGTTCCGGGACCAAACGGTTTTTGACCAGCTTCGCATCGATCCATACTATCGCACCACCGCCACGAGGCATGCGCGCCGTCCTGAGGTGCAAATTGCCATGCGTGAATTGGTCGCAGACTCTTTCAAAAATCGAACCTCGATTGTGCACGGTGACTTCAGCCCCAAGAATATTCTGGTGCACGGTAGAGATATCTTTCTCATTGATTTCGAGGTGGTGCATTGGGGCGACCCGTCCTTTGATGCCGCCTTCTTGATGAACCACCTTTTCCTGAAGGCATTCCACCGGCCTCAGTTTGCTCAGGTCTATCTTGACGCGGTCCGGGAGTTCTGGAGGGCGCTGCATATCGGACTCGGACCTGACGCTACCCGGGATTTTGAATCCATGACCATTCGCCACGCGGGCGGATTGATGCTGGCACGCATCGACGGGAAATCGCCGGTCGAATACATTCAAGATGACAAAACCAAACAGCAGGTTCGAAACATGGCGAAATATATTTTGCTTGAGCCGCCTTCAAACTTCGGGGAACTTGTCGCGGTCATTTCCAATGAGTTTTCATGCGACGGTCGACTGTAGCTTGCTAAGTGTATTGAAGAGGAACACCGCGGGGGCTCGGCTTAGCAAACACTACCAAATCCATGGCTGACATTCGACAAATTCATGCCCGTGAAGTTTTCGATTCGCGCGGCAACCCCACTGTTGAAGTTGAAGTCCTGCTAAGCGATGGTGCCTGGGGCCGCGCCATGGTGCCCTCCGGAGCATCGACGGGGAAGGCAGAAGCCCTGGAATTGCGCGACGGAGACCCGAAGCGGTTTCAAGGACTCGGCGTAAGGCGGGCAGTGGCTCACGTTCACGAGATCATCGCTCCGGCCTTGCAAGGCATGGACGCCAGCGGACAGAGGGTGGTGGACGAACGCTTAGTCAGCCTGGATGGGACGGCCAACAAGAGCCGCCTGGGAGCGAATGCAATTCTCGGAGTGTCGCTGGCCGTGGCCCGGGCAGCGGCTAACTCCGCGGGGTTGCCCTTGTATCGATACCTTGGGGGTGAAACCGCAGAAGAATTGCCCGTGCCTATGGTGAACATCCTGAGTGGCGGAATTCACGGCGGAGGGAATGTTGATTTCCAGGATTATATGGTCATACCATTGCGCGCTGAGAGGTATGAAGAAGCGCTCCAAGACGTCGTGGCTGTCTATCGGGCGATGAAGGATGTATTGAAATCGCGCGGAGTTTTTCGGCCCGGCGTGGCCGATGAGGGCGGCTATGCGCCGGTTCTATCCACCAATGAGGCGGGGTTTGAGCTAATGGTCGAGGCTTTCGAGCGGGCCGGCATGCGCCCCGGCAAGGATGCCGCGATTGCCGTCGATGTGGCGGCCAGCCACTTTGGAAAGGAAATTGAATACATGCTCGCCGCTGAGGGGATGAAGCTGGACTCGGCTCAGTTGGTGGAAAAGTTAGTAGAGTGGGCCGGCCGCTACCCCATCCTTTCAATTGAAGACGGCTTGGGAGAGGAAGATTGGGCTGGCTGGAAAACCCTGACTGAACGGCTTGGGTCTAAATGCCAACTTCTGGGGGACGACCTGTTCGTGACCAACGCGGCCCGCCTCAAGCAGGGCATTCGGATGAAGGTAGGCAACGCTGTGCTGGTGAAGATGAATCAGGTGGGGACACTCAGTGAAACCCTCGAAGTAGTGGAACTGGCCCAGCGAAATAGCTATCGAACCGTGGTCAGCGCGCGTTCCGGGGAGACGGAAGATGACTCGCTCGCCGACCTGGCAGTGGCCAGCGGCGCGTCCCAAATCAAGATTGGCTCTGTCGCGTGTTCGGAGCGGCTGGCCAAGTACAACCGCTTACTGAGGATTGAGGCGCAGCTTGGGCGCCGGGCGCGATATCGCGGAGCTGAGGTCTTCACGGCTTTCTCATCCCGATGATTCGTCAGGTCTTGTCATTAAAGGAAACTCAAATTAAGCTTGCGTATTATCCAAAGACGCGTTACGTTTGTACTGTTTAGCGATATTTGGCAGGGATTGACCAGGATCAAGACGGCCGCCTAGCGCAAATTTTTGGCGAATAAGGCAGGCTGTCGAGAAAGGTTCAGGCGCTCATTTGAGTTTGCCATTAGTGCGCGACCTCAAGTTTAACCTAAACTTCCGGCTCATCTAGTGGACTTTGAGTCATTCGTTCAATCGCTTGGTTCCCCTGCCCGCATAACATCATCTAAAATCTTTTCTCTCGATTTGTATGAGGAATAATTTTAAGGAGGCACTTCCGATGCACGTACGACATCATGTTGGATTCTGGGTCAGCCTGCTTGCCTTGCTCATGTTGGTCTCCGTAGGGCCGGCGAAGGCGGCTGACCAATCGACGGCGAAGTTGCAGGTAAAGGTACGACCAGTGCAGGCTGAGATATTCATTGATGGTCAACACGAGCGTAACGCGGGCCACTGGAGCGGGACCTTGACAGTATCGAACATCTCAGCGGGAGAGCACACGGTGAGCGTGTACAACTGGGGCTATGTGCCGCAGACGTCCAAGCAGAATTTCACGGCGGGGAAGACGACCAGTATGGACGTGACCTTGCAAGCGGTCACCGGAGACGTGCCGGGGCCGTTTGGACGGATTCAGATCAAAGGGGCGCCGCGAGCGGCGGTGCTGATGAACGGGAAGACGCCGGATTACGTGGTGGGGCACGCGGACGAGATGAACAATTCGTTCATCTGGCAGCAGGAGCTGCTGGTGCCGCCGGGGACGCATCAAGTGACGCTGGTGCATGGGGACAAGACAATCTGGTCGGGGCCGGTGACGGTGGAGGCGGGGAAGCGGACGGTGCTCCACGCCGAGACGGGGGCGTCGCACGTGGAAGCGTGGAAAGGTGCGGAGCCAAAAGGGTCACTGCCACGGTTCCGAGCAGGTGTTAACACGGCGACGATCGCAGTGGGACCGACGACTGGGAAGATCACGGCGGGTCCGGCAGAAATCAACTGTGGGGATTCGAGCCAGTTGAGTTGGAGTTCGGATGGAGCGGTGCACACGGACATCAGCGGGATCGGGGACGTGGCGGCGAGCGGGTCACAGCAAGTGAAGCCGACGGCGACGACGACGTACACGTTCACGGCGGGCGGGCCGGGTGGCGTGGCGACGCAGACGGCGACGGTGACGGTGAACAACGCGGTTAACGCGTCGCTGGAAGTGGCGCCGCAGGAGATCACGTACGAGCGAACAGGGACGAAAGTACTGCAACAGGGAACGGCGACGGTGACGTGGTCAGCGACGGGTGGCGGGACGATCACGGTGACGGTGGATCCGTTCGGGCCGGTGGACGCGAGTGGAAGCCGGCAGGTGCAACCGGTGCCGCAGCAGACGGGAGCGGGGCCGGTGAATGAGACGATCACCTACACGCTGCACGCGACGAACCAGTGCGGCGGGGATGTGACGCGGACGGCGACGCTGCACCTGAAGGGGACGGTGAAGGCCAAGGAGACGGTGGAAGAGTTCTCCCAGGTGGCGCTGGTGAGCTTGTACTTCCCGACGGACTATCCGACCAAGCAGCATCCGGAAGGGGGGTTGGTGAAGAGCCAGCAGGAAGCGTTGAACACGCTGGCGGCGGCATTCAAGTCGTTCCTGGGGCAGGATCCGAACGCGCGGCTGCTGCTGGAAGCGCACGCGGACGTGCGCGGATCGGGGAGCCACAACAAGACGCTGACGGAGCGGCGCGCGGCGCGAGTGAAAGACTACTTGGTGGGCCAGGGGATCTCGGCGAGCGCGGTCGACACGACAGCGGTGGGGAAAGAGAACCAGTTGGGCAAGGACGAAGTGAAAGAACTGGAAGGGAAGAACCCGCAAGCAGCGCCCAAGGCGCGAACCAAAGGCAAAGCGGCGGAGACGGTAACGTGGATGGCGTACAACCGGCGGGTAGACGTGGTGCTGCAGCCGCTGGGGATGCACTCGACGCGGTACTATCCGCACACCGCGGGGGACTCGGGAGTGTTGTGGCAGAAGAGCAAGCCAGGCTGGAAAGTGGTGCAGAAGAACCAGTAGGCGAAGCGGGCGGGCAAAGACGCGCGGCTCCCACAACCTAAACCGCAATCAACCGAAGGCCACGGTTTCGTCAATCGAAACCGTGGCTTTCTTCTTTTGGCTCACCGCAGGATTACGGCGCACCAGCAATCTTTTGAGAAGCCCTACCGGGACCGGGTACAATTGACTGGATGGCAAGCGCGGCCACGGAAATCAGTCTGATTCAAAATCCCTTTCGAAATGCGAAAGCCAAACCGGATTGGGCCCAACTTACCCGGTTGGGGGGCGACCGCGTCGCTATCCTTTTTGAGGAATTGAGAACGAGTATCAGCAGAATTCCGGGACTGATTGAAGAGCTGCATTTCTACGGAGCGGAGGAAGGTTGGTTGCCGCGTTATCGCATGGACGACCGAATCCTTTTGAAAGTGCAAATCCTGCCCGGGAATCTCAGCGCGATAATCGAGTTGGATCAGCAGGCCCTCAATAAGCTCTTGAACTCGGCGAAAGTGGCTGGTAAAGTTAAGGCGTGGCTGGGGACGGCTTCTATCCGTGAGGGGATAGCTCTCCTGCGCGTGCGGCTCTCGATCCGCACCGATATTTGTTCCCTGGGAAATTTCCTGGTTCGGATCAGTAGGGAACAAGTGTGACTGGCGTCACAGGGGACGAACAATGAATTGGAAATCCCTGGTCGTGATGGCGCTTTTGGCGATCCCCTCTCCTGCGCAGTCGCATGCTCCGCAAACTCGCAGAAAAAAACAATCCCTAAATTCAGTCACTGCCAAGGCACCTGCCAAGGACGCGTCGAACACGATTCCTTCCGTCGGACTCAGCTTTGAGTTGGCGAGCACGCTTTCCGGGCATACCGATCCTGTTTCAGCCGTCGCTTTCAGCCCCGACGGAAAGTTCCTGGCCTCCGCAGGTTGGGATAAGCGGGTGATCCTGTGGGACGTGGCTACTGGCCTGGAGTTGCGCACGTTCGTGGGACACACGCGGCAGGTCCTTACAGTGGCCTTCAGCCCCGACGGACACTACCTCGCCTCGGGCAGTGAGGACTTCACCACCAAGGTCTGGGATGTGGGCTCCGGGCGTGAAGTCCGCACGCTCTATGGGAACAGTGATTTCGTATGGTCCGTCGCCTTCAGTCCGGACGGGCACTATATCGCTACGGCGAGTGGGAACTCGGTGAAGCTTTGGGACGTTGGGTCAGGCCATTGGGTCAACACCCTGACCGGCCCCACCAACTTTGTCCGGTCGATTGCTTTCAGCGCGGATGGGAAATACCTGGCGGCCGGAGATCACGCCAAGAATATCGAAGTGTGGAATGTCGCACAAATGCGCACCGTTCGCACTTTAAGGGGGCGCGGCGACGAGATTGAGTCGGTGGCCTTCAGCGCCGATGGCCGCTTTCTCGCCTCGGCCAGCCACGACACGGCCATCACAGTCCGCGACATGGGCACCGGAGTTGCAGTGGCCACTCTGAGTAATGCGGCGGAGGATGTCAACACTATCGCCTTCAGCCCGGACGGCCGCTATTTGGCCTCGGGCGGTAATGACAAAATATTACGAATCTGGAATGCCGTCACTGGCGTGGAATTGCGCGCTATCAAAGCACACTCCCTCAACATCAGCTCAGTTGCTTTCAGCCCCGATGGCCGTTACGTCGCCTCCGGAAGCTGGGACAAGACAGTGAGAATCTGGGACGTCTCGACGGGCAACCGGGTCCACACTCTCAGTGGCCACACCGATGGCATCTTAGGCGTCGCCTTCAGTCCCGATGGCCGCTATCTCGCGTCCGCAAGTCATGACCGGACGATTAAACTTTGGGACGTGGCCACGCGCGGACAAGTGCGGACTCTTGCCGACCACCACTACGACGTCAACGAAGTTGTCTTCAGTCCAGACGGAAAGACCCTCGCCTCAGCAGGGGGCGACAGACTTGTGAAGCTCTGGGACGTACAAACGGGCGGCGTGATCAGCACTTTCAAAGGGCACACGGGGGACGTCAATTCCGTCGCTTTCAGTCCGGACGGGTTGAGGCTGGCTTCCGCGAGTTGGGACAAAACCATCAGGTTTTGGGATTTGGCAACCGGTCAGGAAGTAAGCCAGCTCACCCTGCCGCGCCGCGAGGCTTCAGGAGTCTTGCATATTGCCTACAGCCCCGACGGCCGCCTTCTCGCTGCCGGATACAATGACCGCGCCATTCGAATTTGGGATCTCACCTCCGGCCATATTGTGCGAGTCCTAAGAGGACATCGTGATGCAGTGATGTTCGTCGTATTCAGCCCCGACGGACGACTGCTGGCCTCGGGAAGCAGGGACAAGACCGTAAAGATTTGGAGCCCATCACCAGAGCGTCCGTCCAAGCCCAGGGTCGCAAAAACCAAATACACAAATGCCCGAGAGCAACTCCCCTTGTTTACCTTGAACGGCCACACCAGCACTGTGTGGTCCCTCGCCTTCAGTCCTGATGGAAAATACCTGGTTTCCGGCGACCAAGACTCCACGATTAAGGTCTGGGTGGTTAGGAATGGGCGGGAAGTGAGCACTTTGAAGGGTCATTCCGACCCTGTCACCACCGTAGCCTTCAGCCCTGACGGACACTACCTTGCTTCGGGCAGCTTCGACAGGACCATCAAGCTCTGGCGCCGGCAGGCGGTGCCATGACACTTGTCGCGAATGGTTCTTGCACCAAGACGCGCGGAGATGATTGTCTATATGGAATGATGCGGGGACTATTCCAAAAGACTTCTCTTGCCTGTCTCGGCCTCGCGCTCCTCTTATCGGGCTCATGTCGCGCCATGGGTCAATCTACCCCTCAGAGCCAAGGGCCCGGCACTGTCTACGTTGTTCTCTGGTTTGACACTGAAGATTATATTCTCCCTCAGAGTGATGACGCTGCCCTACGCATAGCCCAAATGCTGGCGCGGCAGGACGTCCGAGCCACTTTCAAAGTGGTCGGTGAAAAGGGCCGGACACTCGAACGGCGTGGGCGGCGTGACGTGATTCAGGCGCTCGCCCAGCACGAAATAGGCTATCACTCAAACACCCACAGCCAGCATCCGACGGTAGCCGAATACGAAGAGCCGCTCGATTGGGAAAGCGGGGTGGAGGAATTCACTCGCCGCGAGCGCCCCGGCTTTGACGATCTCCGCCGCATCTTCGGAAAAACGCCAACGTGCTACGGCCAGCCGGGAAGTTCGTGGGCGCCGCAGAGCCACGCGGCTCTGAAGCAATGGGGCGTCAAGGTCTACCTCGATGAGGGAAAGCAAGTGGGTATGGACGGCCAGCCGTTCTGGTACGGAGGCCTCCTCAATATTTTCAACACCACCGATGGGCTGAAGCTCAGGCCCAATGATGACTGGTCAAACCTGGCGGAGGCTAAGGCCAACTTCCAGGAATCTTACGCGCGCATCACTTCAGACAAAAGGGGTGGCGTCATCAGTCTTTATTTTCACCCCGCCGAATTCATCCACGCCGAGTTTTGGGATGCCGTGAACTTCATTCATGGAGCGAATCCACCGCGAGAGGAGTGGAAACTTCCGCCCATGAAGACGGCCGAGCAACAAGAGAAGACGTTCAAGTATCTCCAGGATCTTGTAGCCTACATGAAATCATTTCCGCACGTACAATTCCTCACAGCGTCTGGTGCGCTGGGCCTGTACCGGGATCAAGCACAAGGGCGCGCTTTTCAAGACTGGGAATTGGTTGAAATCGCGCGCCGGGTGCACCCCGAGGTGACTTTCCAAGAGCATGGAGATTACATTTTGTCAGCCAGTGAAGAGTTGGCGTTGCTCAGCCAGTTTGTCGCGCGGAGAATTCGCAAAAGTCCTGCCGGGCCGGTTCGGCTCCAGAGGACTCCCGCGGGGCCGAGTTCGCGCCTCAATGAAGACGACCGGGAAATCCAAGTCGCGTGGAGCCAGTTTTCGCGCACAGTGCTCGACGTCGCCGATTTCATACATGAGAATCGGCAGGTTCCCAGCGCCGTCTGGTTCGGAAGCACGGCGGTTTCGCCGGAGCGATATCTGCACGCTCTCGCCCAGGCGGCCAGTGGCATATTAGAAAGTGGCGAGCCACCCAAATCAGTAGCTGTCGGGCCTGCTCACCTGGACGCGGAAAAGTATGTGGCCGATGACTCGCCGGAATTGTGGGGCTGGGTTATTTTCCCTCCGGGGTTCCATGCCCCCAACCTTATGGTTCTGGCCAAACTTCAGGCCTGGACGCTGAAACCCGCTACACTTAGAAAGCCCATCGACAAGTAATTCGCCGCCGCGCGTTGGGCCACGAACTTGAATTCTTCATCCATGGAGTGGCCATGCTCTCGAATTACACCTCTGGGAATCGGATTCGGAAGAGTCTACGATTGCTGAAACAAGCAATCACCCGATCACTGATCCTGGTTCGATGGTGGACGCCACCCGGGATTACTTTCCGAGGGCTTGGCATCTGCTTCGCGGCCTGTAGTTTGCTTCTGGCGCAGCCGGGAGGCCCAAGGTTTCTTCGGTACAATGATGTGCGTGAAATCATCACGGCCTTTGCTGCCAGCGATGCGGCGGCGTTGCCCACCGGCGGCCTGAAAGATGCCGGCGCGTGGGACAATTGGGTCCGTGCTCAAGACCGCGAAATCCGGGGTCGCATTGAACGTGGAGTTGAAGATTCGATCAGCAACCTTATCCTTTACGGAACGTCTTATACCCATTTCGCGCGCCTGGAAAGTTTCGAGCAGGCAGCCTCAACGACCGGAGAGCTGACCGAAGCCGCGCGTCTGCGCGTTCACGCTTTGGCGGAGACGGCAAACTCTTCAAGTAACAATGAGCGGGTGCAGTTTGTACGTGATTTTCTTGTGCGCCATAACACTCTCGGTCCCCCGGTCGAGGCCCATCTCTCCGCCAATCTTCAGCGCTTTATTGCGGAGCAGCGCGCTTACCAGGAGAAGCTTCAAGACGCAGGCCGGAGCGGCGATCCGGGCGAGGTCCTTTTCACGCGAGGAACCCTTTTTGAGAAGCGAGGCCTCTCCGTCGATACCTCTCTGCTGCCGAATTATGCGCTGCAGGACTCGCTCGAGGCGTTGGCGCGCAAAGGGGTGCTGACACATGGAAATATTCGCCGCATCGCGGTGATTGGTCCCGGGCTTGATTTCACTGACAAACGCGACGGGTATGATTTTTATCCGGTACAAACTATTCAGCCGTTCGCAGTGCTGGAAGCGGTGCTCCGATTAGGGTTGGCGTCGTCCAGCGATGTCAAAATCGTCACTTTCGACTTGAACCCCGCCGTGAACGCTCACGTCCGGCGCCTGGTTGAGCGTGCACGCGCAGGGCATTCCTACATCGTTCAGTTGCCCCGCGACTCGTCGGCCGATTGGAATCCGGCTGCGGTCTCTTACTGGGAGCACTTCGGCGAAATCATCGGATCACCGGTGGCCCCGTTGCCCATCCCCAAGGCTCTGAGTGGAGTGGTATTGCGCGCTGTCGCCATCCCGTCTCGCACCGCAGCTCTAGTGGAGGCACGCGACCTGAACGTGGTTGGCCAAACTGTGGATTCTCCGTTCCCTGCCAGCCCCGACTCCGGCTTTGACCTCGTGGTGGCCACCAATGTCCTGGTCTATTACGATCGTTTCGAGCAGGCTCTGGCCATGGCCAGTATCGCGCGCATGATGAACGTCGGCGGGATCTTCCTGGCCAATAGCGTGCTCCCGGCTCAGCATCCTGCGGCCCTCGAATACTTGGGTAGGCGCAGCATTTCCTATACCTCGCCCGACGACTACGGCGATGATGTGGTCGTCTTTCGGCGCCACTGAATGGGTGGACATCGAGCCATCACGTCCCTTCCATTTTTCTTCTTCTTTTCTTCTTGACACACCCCGACTCGCGTGCTATGCAATATGCAGTTTTGGCGGCCAACCTTATATTTTGGTAGTCAAGAATAAGTTTCATTAAGTCTTGCGTCGGGGATTATGTCGGTGGGTGTCTCTGTTTTTTCCAAGGGCCAAGGCTAGGCCCAAGTCTCGAGTCCTAAAAATCTGTAAGGAGGATTACAGTGAAAAAACTCTGTATTTACGGAGTGTTGTTTTTATTGTTGGCGGCCGCGCAGACCGCGAGTGCCCAAACGGTCCAGGGAGCGGTAACCGGTAGTGTCCTTGACACCAGCGGGGCCGTGCTTCCCGGCGCGACAGTTACTCTGACCAATGAGGGCACGAACATCTCCCAGACACTTGTTTCCGGACCGGCGGGTGAGTATCGATTTTCTCTGGTTCCGCCCGGAACATATAGCTTGTCCGTGAAATCGAAGAATTTCCGGGAATGGTTGGTCAAAGGGATTGTAGTCAGCCCGAGTCAAACGGTGTCCATGAACGTTACTTTGGAGGTTGGGGCCACAACTCAAACCGTCGAGGTCACGACCACGCCGCCGCTGCTGCAAACCGCAAGCTCTGATTTGACGCATACCGTGTCCAACAACACTATCATGGCCATGCCGCTGGTTACGCGCAGCATCTACGACTTGACGTTCATGGCTCCCCAAGTCTCCCAGGGCATGGACTTCAATCCGGCTTCCGGCGGCACACGCGAATCCGGCACCGCCTACCTTTTGAACGGATCGGATAACAATGACAATTTCAGCGAAGGCAACGCAAATATTACTCCGCCGATCGAGTCAGTGGGGGAATTCTCCCTTCTCACCAACAGTATGAGCGCCCAGTATGGGCGCGGCGGAGGTGTGGTGGTGAGCGCCGTCCAAAAATCGGGGACGAACGGGTTCCACGGCGCGCTCTATGAATTCAATCGCAACCGGTCGCTCAATGCCTCCGGCTTCTTCGACAACCGTAATGGCAACCCCAAGCCCAAGTACATTCGCAACCAGTTCGGGGGTGAAATTGACGGACCGATTATAAAGAATAAGACTTTCTTTTCCTTCGCCTACGATCAGGTGGCCCGCCATACCGGCGGCGATACCACCACTCAGGTTCCGACGCCTGCGGAATTGACCGCAATGGCCACCGGAGCCGGTCCCATAGCCCAATCCTACCTCTCGAAATATCCTGCCATAACCAGCAATGTCCTCTGCCCGAACGAGGAGGGCACAGCGGCTGTCGGCCACATCGGATGCACTCACTTTTTTGATCCCATTGAGGACCCGATACGCACCTATTTCGGACGCGTCGACCACAACTTCAGTGACAAAGACCGGGTGAGTTTTACGGCCAATATCTCTCGTGAGAGGTACACTGACGCGTATGGTGGTGGATATCCCTCATCCAAACCCATCGATTACGTTGACCTGGAGCATTACCACAATCTGACCCTGGTTGAAACTCACACCTTCGGCCCTACTGTGGTCAACGAATTGACAATCGCTCAAAACCGGCATTACTCCGCCGTTCTAGAGGGCGAAGGCAAGAATTTGGACCCACACATTTACATCGACGGCGCCGCTTATAGCGGCTTCGGTTTCGACTTCGGCCCTTACGAGGGTCAAATAATCGAGAACTTCACCCAGGACCGGTGGCAATTGCAGGACAACGTGACCGCGCTGGTGGGACGCCACTCGATTAGGTTTGGGGGCGGCTGGCAGCACGGAATCCTATACCGCAACTGGGACTTGGGCCTGCCCGGTTATTATGAGTTTGCCAACACCGTCGGCGTTACCCCACAGTCCCAAGGGGTTCTCAACCCCGACGGCAGCATCAGCGGCATTTCGGATTATTCCGTTACCAACTTTCAGAACGATTTTCCGTACTATCAAGAGCTCTCTATCGACCCCCACACCGGCGCCAAGGGGAATGCCTACCGGCACTACAGCATGAACGACCTTTACCTCTTCGCCCAGGATGATTTCAAGGTCACCCCCCACCTCACCCTGAACCTGGGATTGCGCTGGGACCAGTATGGCGCTCCCACCGAGCAGCACGGCATCCTGGCCCAGCTCACGAATTTCGGTTGTGTGAGCTCGACGAGCATTTCTTATTTTGACTGCGTCAAGAACGCCCGTACGGGCCCCGCGAAGAGCATGTGGAACACGCGCCACGGGGATTTCGGTCCGCGGGTAGGCTTCGCTTGGGACATTTTTGGCGACGGCCGGACTTCATTGCGTGGCGGCTACGGAATCTCGTATGACCGTATCTTCGACAACGTGTGGTCCAACGGCGCCTGGAACCCGCCGTTCTACGGGTTGGCCAATTGGGACGCCAGCGCCAGCGACTCCATCTTCTATAGCAATCCGCCCAAGCCGTCACCCTCGTACGTTCCGGACAGTCTCCCCGGCGCAGCCGGTCGCGTTTCGATCCGAACTATGGAGAACAACCTGAAGGACTCCTCAACACAAAACTTCTACCTTGGCGCAGAGCGCCAATTCGGCTCGAATTTCCTTTTGCGCGTGAACTACCAAGGTTCATTGGGCCGGCACTTGCCCGTGCTGATGAACTGGAACCGGTACGACGGAATGGGCTTGAACTCGAAGCTGACCATAGTTCGTCCCAATTCGTTGTATAGCGGGTTTAATTACCGCGCCAACAACGTGACCTCGAGCTACCACGCACTGGTAACAGAGGTCCAGAAGCGGTTGGGCAACGGCCTCCAGTTCCAGTTCGGCTATACCTGGAGCCATCTGATGGATTATGGGTCTGATTTATTTTCGGGCTCGACCTCACAAGGCTCGTTCAGCCAACCCTACTATTTCATTTCCAACGCTCACAAGAACCTCGAGAAAGGCACCGGAGCCTTTGATCACAAGCATACCTTGAAACTCGGCATGTCCTATGAAATACCCTTCCTGAAAGACCAAAGGGGTTTTGTAGGTAAGGTCGCCGGCGGGTGGCAGTTGACGGGGTTCTACCAGGCGTACTCGGGGCATCCCATCGAAGTCTACAACGCCCGGGCACGCTTCGCGGGCAGGAATGCTGCCGGCAGTCGGGTCCTTGATGCCAATGGGAATGCCATCAACATCGGCGGCGACTATAACCTGGATAACGTGCTTGTCGATCACCCCGTCTTCCTCGGCAGTGGAAACGTCTATTCCAATGGAAGTCCGGCGGACGGCGTCTTCACTGACAACAACGTGATTGGGTGCGGCCAGCAAGGTATAGATCCGACCATCGCCAATGTCGCTGCCTGCAACGCCAATTTCGGCGTCGTGACGCCCAACACACTCTTCACCAACCCGGGAGGAGAGGGGGTTCGCTTCGGAGGATTGGGACGCAACGTGTTCCGCGGGCCGTGGTACTACGAAGTCGACGCCGGGCTCTTTAAGAATTTTAGGCTCAGCGAGCGGTGGAAACTGCAGGCCCGCCTCGAAGGCATCAACCTGCCGAACCACCCCGACTTCGATTACATTCAGACTAACCTGAATAGCGCGAACTTCGGCAAGGCTCAACCGTCCGGGACATTCGGCACAGCTAACAGTCCACGCAGAATACAGATTGGCTTGCGCCTCTTGTTCTGAAGAAGGTACAAGAGGGAGGTCGGCTGATACAACCGATGAATGCGTTTTAACCTTCGCGGGTTGGGCGGCAGCGCCCAACCCGTTTTTTTATTTCACAGGAGGGTGTCGTTGGTTTGGCGGCTGCCTGTCAGCGGACTTGACGTGGAGCCAGGCCCAATGCTTGAGCCCCTTGGAGCGCCATGGGGTTGCGGGGATCGAGTGCGAGGGCACGCCGGAAAGCTTCGGCCGCGCCGGCACGGTCGCCGTTCTGCAGGCGGGCGGCACCGAGTTCGGCGTAAGCCTGCGGCTGCCGCGGATTGATCTGAATCGTTTCTTTCATCAGCCGCTCGACATCAGCGAACCGTCCTAGCTGAAGATACGCGAAGCCAAGGTTCAGCCGCACCGGCACAGCCTGCGGCGCCGCTTCCATGGCGTGTTCCAGGAAAGTGGCGGCATCCTGAAAACGCTCCTGGCGCGCCGCCACTTCGCCCAGCGCGTTGAGCGCAAACACGTCGGCGGGATCCAACTTCAGCGCCCGCTGAAGCAGTTCCTCAGCCGGCTCCACCTTGCCCTCGCCAAGCAGCAGAATGCCGAGTTCACGCAGCGGACGAGGGTTGGAGGGGTCCATCTCCATGGCGCGTCGGTAGAGCCGTTCGGCCTCCGCGCGATTGCCCAACAGCGCTTCTGTATGACCCAGCTCCATATAGGCCGTCGGATAGTGCGGCGCCGCCTCCAGTAACTGTGTATAGGTGGCGCGTGCATGCGTTAGGTCATGGCGTAGGAACTGGCAAGTGCCGAGGTAGTCCAGCGCCAGAGGCTGCTGCGGCTCTTGTTTAAGCACCGCGTCGAGGATGCGTGTAGCCTCGTCATACTGGCGCGCCTGGAAAGCGTGTGCGGCCCGCAATATTTGCTCATGCTCGCCGACGCCGTCTTTGGGATCGCGCCGGGACGTGGTGAACGCCCCCGGCGCTTCTCCAGCCCCGCCGACGTAGCCTAGGCTGGCAAACAGCTCGGCGGTTTCCACGCTTACCGGAGTGGTCGCGCCAGAGGGCTTGGCGCGGGCGTGCGCTTTCGCAAAGCGTTCAAGCTGATCCCGGTATGTAGTGGCCGAGGCCGGGTGCGACGAATATTCGTTACTCAGTTCTCCTGGGTCGGTCTGCAAATAGTAGAGCTCCTGGCGCGGCGCCTGGATGTATTTGACGGCCTTCCAGGCGGCTTGCTGCTTAGCCTCGTCCGAGATCAGCGCCCGTAACGGATTCCAGCCCAGGTGCAGCAGCGGATACATCGTTTCCGCGTACACCAGGTGCGGTCGCGGTTCTTCTCCGGAAATGATGCTTCCGCCAATGTCCGTCCCTTGCATGCTGGAGGGCACGGGGATTCCGGCGAGACGGAGCAGGGTCGGCGCCAGGTCCACCAGACTGACAGCTGTTCTTATATTTCCTGCTCGCGTTGCGGAAGCCGGCTTCACCAGCAGGGGGACGCGAATGGTGGAATCGTAAATGAAGTAGCCGTGGGTCGATTCACCATGGTCGCCCAAGCCTTCGCCATGGTCGGCCGTCAGCGCAATGACGCTGGAGTCAAACAATCCCCGGCTGCGCAAACCTGCAATCAACTTGGCCAGCGCCGAATCGGTGTAGGCGATTTCTCCGTCGTACGGGCGATTGGCAAAGCGGCTGCGAAACGGCTCCGGCGCGCGATACGGCAGGTGGGGATCGTAAAAGTGAAGCCACAAAAAAAACGGCTTGCCCGGGGTTTTGCCATCAAGCCACGCCAGGGCCAGCCGCACTACAGAATCCGCCGGCCGCTTGATATTAGTCAGTCCGGCTTCAAGCTCTTCCGTTGACGCCCCGAACCGATCGTTGTAATCCTCAAATCCGCGGTTCAAGCCAAACCGCCTCGACAGCACCGGCGAGCCCAGTACTGCGGCGGTGGCGTAACCCGAGCGCAAGAAATGCTCGGCGAGCGTAGGGATATCGTCTGGCAGGCGAAAGCCCGGCTGGTCACGCACCCCGTTGTAAAACGGATAAGTGCCGGTGAGCAAAGCGGCGTGGGATGGCAAGGTCAGGGGAACGGGGGCGAAGGCATGTCCGAACTTCGCCGATTGCTTCGCCAGGGCGTCAATTGCCGGGGTGGCCCCACGGCGGTATCCATAACAGCCGACGTGATCGGCACGAAGGGTGTCGATGGTGATCAGCACCACCCCGGCGGGCGATTTCGCGCGCGCGTCATTGAGCAGTGCAAAGGCGCAGAGCGCCCAAAGTGCGATACGGCTCCAGCGCATTATGGTGGTAACTTACCATGACCTTCGTCTTGGACGCCAGACTAGCTTCGGTGCTCCCGGCCCCCTGCAGGTGGTGGGGAACCCTGCAAACGCAACTCGCCCGCCTCCTTTCGCCGCTGCCAATGGCATCGCGCGGGATGTTGTGGTAGCAGTTTGGAGTATCTACGCCAACCTGGAGCATCCGCGGGGAAAAGTGTGGGGACGGTTTGTGAGCGCCGCCAAGCAGGCCCTCATTGTCTAGCTTCTTTGAGTGCTAACAGGCGCCTCTCTTGGACAAAACAGGAAAGGTCAATGGGTCAGAGCAGGCGGGTTGCTGAACAGCTAAGTCCCGTCCAGTCGGGAAATCCTGAGCCTACATCGGCCGCCACCACGGATCCCAGCGATGGTATTTTGCCAAGTCCCGTTCCTTCCGTAAGAGAATTCCCACTACCCGCCTGGATGACGTTCCTACTGGCCTTGAAGAGCGTCCATCGACTTTTTGAGTAACGGAATCCAGTACCATTGAAAATCCGGATGATTGGTTTTGGCCAGGGTGAGCGCGGCTTCGTACTCACTCCGCGCCTCGTCTTTGTGCCCACTCTGCGCCAGCATGTAGGCCAGCGCATAATGGGCCACCACGGTCCGAGGGCCGAGCGTCACGGCTGTTCGAGCTTCGGCAAGGGCCGCGTTCAGTTGCTTTGGGTCATACACGTCCCAAGCCCGGTCAACATGGCTCCAAACCGAAGCGCGCGTAAAATCAAATCTCCCCTCATATACCAAAATGGAGTCGCCAATGATGTCCACGGGCCGCATCCGCTGAAACTGCTCGTAAGGATTCAGTTCCGCTGGACCCCAATACGCGCCGGAGAGTTCGGTAGCTGAGATGAGGACCGTTCCCGTGTAAGTCTGCGGCACGATTTCCGTTTGCCCCCACCAACCTGCAAAGCTGTTTGGTAGGAACTTGCAGGGCAAGTGGTAATAACCCGGATCGGCGCTGCCGAAATACGCCATCCAGCAATCCGTGGTCCCATGTCTTTTCAAGTAATCCAGGGCCGCCCGAAGGCCCTGCCCGGAATCCACGTTTGAGTCCGTCAGCACGCGATAGGTCTTCGACGGTCCGCCCCAAATCTCATTCGAGTAGGCGAAGTAGTTGGGATACGTCCTCACCGATGAAATCACATGGACCGCCAGGAGCGCGCCTACTGCGTAGCGCCACGCCCGGTGGCCTCGCCCCAACTCCCAGGCGCCGGCCGCCGCGAGCGCAATGAGAAACGGATACACGGGAAGGATGTGACGCACCCCCACGTTTAAACCAGACGTCAAACTAACCGCGAAGTACACAACCGCGGGCAACGTGAGGAATAAAATCTCGCGGCGAGATCCCCCCACGCGGACCAGCATTGCCGCCAGCGTGCATAGGAGCAGGAGCAAAAACCCCAGAGTCGATTTAATGAGGAACACCGCCGGAAAGTAATACCAGAATCCGCGCGGATGGAGTTTGCCGAAGAGGAATGCCGAACGTGGCCCGGCGGAAACGATGAGCACGTCTGCCAAGCCGTAAAGGTAAGACTCGGGAAGAACCTTCGTGTGAGCCAGCGCCAGGATCAGGCGCGCCTCTAGCGGATTCTTTATGCCCGTACCTGCAGAGCCGCTCACCAAATCGGCGAGCGATGGCGCCAGCGCCTGACCGTCTGGCCGCGCGCTGAAGCGGAAGCCGTAGCTAGCCCAGAGAACCGTGATAGCAATCACCGCAATTATCGCCAGCCTCCCTGCCCAGTGAAGCGCTCTTTGGGCAAGGCCCGCACGATTACTCCTGGAGAGGTCCTTCGATTCGGGAGGACGATCTACGAAGCATTCCGCCGCGGCGAGGAATCCCAAGATAGGAAAAATCAAAATCCCCGAGTGCTTGACCACCAAGGTGAGCCCCGTGGCTAGGCCGCATTCCAGAAGCATCCACATCGTTTGTTTCTTGACATAACGATAAAAGGCATAGACGGCTGCGAAAAGGCAACACGCGAGCCCCACGTCGGTCGTCACAAGAGCCCCATGAGCGAGGATGTTCGGTTCAAAAACCAGAAGGATCAGAGCCAGAAAGGCCACTCCTGTGCCAAACATTTCCCTTGCACCTTCAAAGAGAAGCAAGGCTAGCAGCAGGGTGAAGATGCTCGCGGCCATGCGACAGCGAAACAACAGGACGTCGGCGTCCTGGGCGTATAGAAAATTACGCGCCGCCACAAAACACACCTGCTTGGAGGTCCCGCTTGGCACCACACTCATCTTCGGCCGGAAGACTAACAGCGGAATCGTCGCGGCGAGTTTCGCCAGCGGCGGGTGCTCCGGGTTTATTCCGAAGTCCGCAGCCTGCCAGTAGCGATAACCAGCCAGGATGTGGAGGGCCTCGTCCCAGGTCTGCGATTGCCAACGGATGGAGAATGCCAGTTCGGCAGTCAGCAGGCTCAGCAGCAAGAGCTGTGCCACGCGGACGGTCCATCGACGGTAATCAGAAGGATCAGATGGATTGGGCATAAGAAGGGCGCGCTCGAATGATACCAAAAATCACGAAGGAAACCATTCGAGGCAAGAATAAGGCAGGAGCCCGGCGAGCCCCGAAGTCCGCTTCGCATGGCATCCCGCCGGATGTTGTGGTAACATCTTGGAGTATCTACGCCAACCTAGAGCAACCGCGGGGAGAGGTGTGGGGACGGGTTGCGAGCGCCGCCAGGCAGGCCTCTGAAAGGAAAGGACAGCTATGTCAGGGCATTCGAAATGGGCCACTATTAAACACAAGAAGGGCGCGCTCGACGCGCGACGCGGGAAAATATTCACCAAGCTCATCAAGGAAATCACTGTTGCTGCCCGCATCAGCGGCGGGGACGCGGACTCCAATCCACGCCTTCGCACCGCTATTCTTGCCGCCAAGGCGGAGAACATGCCGGCGGACAACATCAAGCGGGCCATTCAGAAAGGCACCGGGGAACTTCCCGGCTCGGTTTACGAAGAGTCTATCTACGAAGGGTACGGCCCCGGGGGCGTGGCCATGATGCTGGAAGTGGCCACCGACAACAAGAACCGGACGCTCTCAGAAATCCGCCACATCTTTGGCAAGCATGGCGGCAATTTGGGCGCCAACGGCTGCGTGGCCTGGATCTTCACCAAGAAAGGCTACATTATTCTGAGCAAGGATAAAGCTGACGAGGAAACGCTGCTCAACCTGGTGACGGATGCGGGCGCAGAAGTCCTGGTGGACGATGGCAGCAACTTGGAGGTCATCTCACCACCGGAAGCGTTTCATCAGGTGGTCGATCGCCTGAAGGCCGCAAACCTCGATCCGACCGTGGCGGAAGTTTCCATGATCCCGCAGAACCACGTGAAGCTGAGCGGCAAGAGCGCGGCACAGATGCTGCGCCTGATGGAGGAGTTGGAGGACCACGAAGACATTCAACACGTTCACGCCAACTTTGATATCGAGGAAGCAGAACTTCACGCGCTCGCGCAGGCCAAGTAATTCGATTTTGGATTTTGGATTGGCGATTTTGGATTGAGCATAACGGGAGCGCGCGAATCGATTTCCGTCAGGAGAACGTGAAATCGACCATAGGTGAAAATGAGATTGGGTTGTAATCCAAAATCAAAAATCCAAAATCTAAAATCAGTCGCCATGGCACTCGTCTTGGCTTGCTTGATGGGGGCCGCAGCAGTTCCTGCCCAAGAGCCCTCCGGCACAGCCCGATTGACCTTCACCAAGATTTTGGAGGGCAGCACCCCGGAGTTTGAACAAGTCTCTGTTGATTTCACTGGTTCCGCCACTTACGACGGTCGCAAACTGAGGGATTCTGCCTCGTCCCGGCAATTCAAACTTTCTTCTTCCACCACGCAAAGGCTTTTCGCGCTGGCACACGCCCTCAACGATTTCAAATCCATCGACCTCGAAAGTCACAAGAAAGTGGCAAACCTTGGGCGGAAGACATTGACCTACGAGGCCAACGGACAAAAGAGCAGCGCCGATTTCAATTACAGTGTTCGCCGCGAAGCACAGGACTTGGCCGAACTTTTCGAGAAAATTGGGTCCGTGCAAGAGCACATTAAAGTGCTGGAATACTCCTCCAAATACGATCCCCTGAGCCTGCCCCAGGAACTTTTGCTTATCCAAATTGAGCTCAATAATAAAGCGCTCACCGACGCGGATCTCATGGTGCCGGTACTCGAGCAGATTGTCCGTAACCCTCGCTATCTCCACCTGGCGCAGGCCCGCGCGCAGGACATCCTCCAACGCGTCCACAGCAGCAACTGACATGAACTCCCGTGCTTAATAGTGAAAGCGGTATCGCACATGCACGAAGATTTCGCGTGGATTGAAATAGTGCGTGCCGCCGAACGTCAGACTATTGTCGAGCAGGAAGCGGCGATTGGCGACGTTCAGAGCGCTGATTGACACGGATAACTTCTCCCCGAAATTCTTGCCCAGCGCCAGATCCACGGTGGTGTGGCCGGGCAGGTGCTCCGGACCCTCGCCGTCCGTAAAACCCGAACCATAATAGATATTGCTGTTCGCCCAAGTGTGCCAGGGAAGAGTCAGGTCAAGCCCCGCGTTGAAAGTGTGGCGCTGGTCGTGATCTAGGAAAAAACCGCCGGCGGGTGGCGAGAAATCCGTGAGCCCTCCGCTCACCGCGCCGAATCCCTCGGCGTATTGGTGGGAGTACGCGAAGTGAACCTGCCCGCGTTGTAACAGCCGCGGCGAGCGCAGTGTGGCCTCCGTGCCGCGAATGCGCGCGCCGTCGATAGTGAGTGGGAAGAAAATGTTGGAATTGCCCACGCTGTTGTGGTCAAGGAAATTCCTGCCGCGGGTCAGAAATTGATCTGCGTCAAACGTCCAGCCCTTGAGCGGAATGGTCAGCCCGAACTGATGTTCTTCGTCGCGCTCGCCGCGCAGGGGAACGAATCCGAAACCCTGGTCGAGCGCAAAATTCAACAACGGGCCAGAGACAGTGGAGAGCGGCGGCGCCTGATAGAAGCGCCCGTAGAACCCGTGCAGCACCCAGTTCAGGTGAGGAATGCGGACCGCCGCGCCCACGCGCGGGTCGGCGGCGTTCTCGACCAGCACACCGGAAAAATTGGTGAGCCTCACCCCTCCGCTCAGTTTCAGCCACGGCGTGGCCTGGTATTCATCTTCGACAAACACAGACTCGAGATGGCCCGACGGGTTCTCGGTCTGGCTGAGCGAAAGCCCGCTGATATCGGTCGCGCGCACTCCAAACAAGGTGCTGTCCTGCTGCCCGAAAACGTACAGTCCTGCTCGCGCGTTGTGCTTCTTTTCTACAGCGCTGAACGTCACCTGCGCACCCTCATAATTCGATGACCGGTTCTGCTGCACGCTGAAATCAGGGTCGTTCGGCCCGCCAAGAAAATTTGCCCGGTTGAAATGGTAGAAAGGCGAGACAGTCAACAGTAGACCCGGTCCAGCCGTGTGCACCCATGTGAAATCCACCAGGGCGTCGCTCTCGCGCTCCACGTCGGTCACGCCAGCGGCCTGCTGGTCCGGGTCGTTGGGGATCTGGTAAAAATCCCGCCGCTGCGAGGTCACCAGCCGGAGTTGATTGTTGGGGTCGAAATTAAGAATAAGAGTTGCGAATCCGCTCAATCCATTCTCGCGGTCGTGAATCACGGCGGAGGTGGGCGTTTCCAGGCCGAGGTCGCTCCGGTTGCCCGTGACGCTGGCGAGATAGGCAAAGCGCTCGGTGTGGCTGCCGAAACTGAGCTGGTCGTTGGTTTGGCGAAAATTTCCGTAGCTCGCCACCAACTCGCCCTCCTTGTTGCGCTCGAAGCCGGTGCGCGGCGCCACGTTAAAAACGCCGTAGGTGCGGTCGCCATAATCGGCGGAGTAGCTTCCGCGCTGCACTTCCAGGTAGTCGATGTCTTTCGGGTCAAACTGCGGCCCCACATTGCTGGCGATGTTGGTATTGGGAATGGGCACGCCGTCGATGGCCCAGGTCACCTGGTGCCCGCCGCGCACGTGGAGCTGGTCGTGGACCACATAGGCGCCCGGCACGTAGTCGGTGATCATGGCCAGGCTGTTGGTGCGGTCGGCGCCGGGCGTGCGCGCAATTTCCTGGCGGCTGATGTCCGTTTCCGGGGTCGGGCTTTGCGTCTCGATATTCTCCGCCTTCTCCGACACTTCAACTTTTTGAGACACACCTTCGATGGTCAAGGGGAAGTGAAGCACCGGCGCGGTGCCCGAGCTTACGCTGATTGATTGCGTGGCGGGCGCAAAGCCCGAGGCGCTCACTGAAACCTCGTATTCTCCCACCGGCACCGCGGGAAACTGAAACTCACCGTTTGAGTTGGTGGTTGTAGTCTGCGACCACTCGGATGCGCGCGCGCGGATGGTCACCTGCGCGCCCTCGACTGGGCGATGTTGGGGATCGTGGACAATCCCGCGGATATTCCCGAATATCGTCGCGCCCGCAGAGCCGGAGAAGAACAGCAGCGCGAAGAAACACAGGCACAAGTGCCTGAGCCTCATCAAAGCCTCCCTTAAAAAAGACTAGCCCGCGTCAAAACCGCAGAACTTTGGGACTGGGGAAGAATCGGCTTAGGAGGAGACTTCCGGAGGCTGGTCCGGTGGTGAAGTGTAACCTGACAGAACTTGGGGTATGCCGGCATTTAGTGATTGGTACGTAACTTCACATACAGACGCACGCGCCGACCGCGGCAAATCAAATTGGTAATCGGAGTGAGCCGTGAGGTTGAGCGACGACTCGCGGGAGGATAGGGAACAAGTGCAAGCGATCGTGCGCCCGGGACTTTTGTGGTCACCGCCCGCCATGTGGCAAGACTTGGATTTCGCCGCCGGTGCCGTGCGCATGGGGCAGCTCTTTGTAGCGCAGCACGATGTGGAAGCGCAACAGGTATTTCCCCCTGCGTACGCGCCCAGTGAAAGCACGCCCTGCGTGCATCCCAGCACGAACGCCAGCAATAAAATCCAGGCCTTATGCCCGTGCAGCATGGATTGATTTTATCACGCCTTCCCGGTTTCTGGCGGACTAGTCTGGGACGGGCAGTGACGCCTTGATTTTGTAGCGCCGGGCGGAACCTGTCCCGCCGCGGCGGGAGCCCGGCACGTGCCGACCCATTCGCTCCGCTCAGGGCAGGCTCTAAAGGTCGGCTCTGCACAAGCTTGTGCCACCGTTCTTCTGGCAAGAACTCGGCACACCGTTTTATACTGACCCCGTGCGCAATCGCCTCACCTATCCCGAGCGAGGAGCGGCGGCCCCGCTGGCGGCACTGGCCGCCCTCACGTTTTTCCTGCCCCTTTTTTCCATCCACATTCCCCTCGTGGGCGATCAGAAGGTCACGGGTTACGAAACGGCTTCCAAGATCAGCCAACTCACCCGCCGCATCCGTTCCGCGACTGGACAAGGTGAGGACGGCCAGAAGCCGTCCATCAAAATTCCCAAAACGCCTGGTGGTGATTCCGGCCCGCCTTCAAACCTGCCCCTTTCGATTCGATTTTCCTGGCTGATCCCCGTCTTCATCATTGGTGCTTTTATCAGCGCGCTGCTGACCTTGCTGGGAGCGCTCTTCAGTTTGGGATTGTCCAAAATTGCCGGAGGGCTTGGGACAGTTTGTGGAGTCCTCGCCGTGGTTCACCTCACAGCGATGAACTCGGACATTCACAATTTGCTTCAGGACACATTGCAGCGCGGGGCGGGAGATCGAAATCCGTTGGCAGGGTTGGCGCGGGCCTTGGGAAATGCCTTCATCAACAATCTGGACGTTAAGCCAGGCGCCGGCCTTTACGTTTTGACCGGAGCGCTGGCCCTGGCAGCCATTTTGGTTTATTCAAGAATTATTTCCCGGATTCAATCTGAATTGTAGCGGCGCTCTATGAGCGCCGAAAACCCGGCGGTCCCAGCCCCGGCGGGTAAACTCCGTCCGCCGCTACAAAAATGTTCGTCAATAAGATTTGCAGTCCTCAAGAACCGGGAGTTCACTCCACGTAACCCATCATATAAATCCCAAGGATGATGGCGAACATGGTCCACAGCGTGGCGCCCAGGCGGCCCTTGAGCCATCCACCATCCAATAGCAGGCGAGAGCCGGCGAGTCCAAATCCCAAGAGCGAAAACCACAAGTGTTCGTGCTTCACCGTGTCCATGGACGCCATCATCGATTTCATACCGGGGCTCGAGGCGACGGCCGGGTCGGACATTTGCTGCATCATCTGCTGCATCTCCGTGCCCCCGTGCTTGTGGAAGAAAAGATAAATGCCGCCGAGCACCGCGAGGCCAGGAAGGGAAAATTTGGCGAAGAGCGGCGGGAGGCGGTCGCCGGCGCGCAGCAGCTCCACCACCACCATGGCCACGAGCAGGAGCACGAAAACGCGGTGCTGGAAAACCTCCGCGTCGTTCAGGCTGGCCCATAGTCCCACCGAACCCGTGGGCCACGATTCTGGATCGTTACGGATGAAAAGAAACTCCACCAGGCCCAGCAGCACGATGGCAGGCGCAAAGCGCCACCACGTTTTGCGCGGCGATTGCAGCCCCGCCACCAGCGCGGTGAGTCCCCAGAAAAACAGGAACCAGCCCGCGCCGCGATGGTTAAATTCGGACCACTCTTTTCCGGTGAACCGCATCGTGTCCGCACTTTCCGGCATGGCCATGGCGTGGTCTTTCCCCGACATGTCGTCCATCTTCATCTTGCCGTCATCATGTTTCATCCCGGGCATGGCATCGTGCGGCGACTGCCCCGAAGTGCTGGGAGTGCTTGGCTGCTGCTGAGCCTGCGCCAGGACCGGCTTGCTTCCAGCTTCGAGAATTATGCCCAACGCCAGCGCTGGTACCACTACGACCGTCAGTGCGAATGACTTTTGAGTGCGCATTGCATTCTTCCCCATTTAATTTTCAAGAATTGAGCCGCGGGAAGCGTAGCTTAGACCTCCGTCCATGAGTTCTGCGGCTATTCCAAATGAAGAACCGCGGACCCCAAGGACTGGGGCTCCGCGCTACCGCTCGAGCACGGCATATTCAACGTGCATTATGACACATTCCATGTAGGGCCGGGGCTTGCCCCGGCCAGGTCAATCGCATTTTGGGGCAGGGGAGCGAGCAGTTACTCCGAAGAAAGGACTGTGGACTCGCAGCGGCGGATCCGCGCAGCGCGCTGTACGGCTTGGAACGCAAACGGACCGCAGGTTAGAATAGGCGGATGACGAGAAGTCACAGGTGTGGCTTGGCTCTGGCCGTTTCGTATTTTGCCGCTGGTCTATGTCTCGGCCAGAACGCTGTAACGCCGGATGGCATTTATCGCATCACGCCGGTGCGTCCCATTCCAGAACTTCGCGTCGAAGCGTTGCGAGCTGCGCCTCCGAAGGAAGAAGGGAAGCGCGCTCCGGATCTTGCGGAATTGGTGAAGCTTGATCCCGGGATCAAACTGGATATCCTCTACGCGACCTCCGACAATTTTCTCAGCACGCCCGTATACACGCAGGCCCGGGCCTTCCTGCAGCAGCCCGCCGCCGAGGCCTTGGTACGAGTCAATAAGGCGCTGCGGCCGCGCGGTTATGGCCTGATCATCCACGACGCCTACCGGCCCTGGTACGTCACCAAGATTTTCTGGGACGCCACGCCCGCCGACAAGCATATCTTCGTGGCCAATCCAGCCGAAGGTTCCCGGCACAATCGCGGATGCGCGGTGGACCTGTCGCTTTACGACTTGAAGACGGGCAAAGAAGTGGAGATGCCCAGCGTCTACGATGAAATGACCAAGCGCGCCTACCCTGACTTCCCCGGTGGTACGGATGAGCAGCGCCAACGGCGCAAGATCTTGCGCAACGCCATGGAATCGGAGGGATTCACCGTCTTCTCAACCGAATGGTGGCACTTCGACTACAAGGCCTGGGCGGAGTATCCGATTATGAATATTCCATTCGAGAAATTGGGTCTTGGCAATTAGCTGCCGGCGCTTGCGCGCCCAGAGGGTCCAGGCGTTGAGAACCGAAAACGCAAAGACTGAAAATCACAGACTCGGCGATACTTTCCGATCTCATTGCACTAGAACTTCCTTCAGCACGTCGTCCCAGTGCGCGGTGGTTAATTCCCAGCGGCGTTTTTCTTCGCGGTCGTGCGCCGCTTTATCGGGATAGAGCGAGCGTATGATATCCGGCTCGCGCTTGCCGGACTCTTCCAACGCAGACCAGTCCCGCCAGACCATTACCACCTTGTAATCCCAGGCGGGGCTTTCGGCATGGAACCTTCGCTCGTAGACCTTCTCGCTCAGGATCAGGCCTTCCTTCGCCAACTGGCGCAGGATGGGATGGTGATTCTTCAAGTAAAGGGCCAGCCATTCCGACGGCCCGCCAGGCATCATTCCACCCGGGGCTATCTTGTAGTAGTACTCGATTACAACAGTCGGCGCGCCCTGGGATTGCGGGCCCGCAGCCAGCCCCATAAGTTCGGCAATCAGAACCAACGCAACTAAAGTACAAGCTGAGTAAAGGATTCGAGTCATTCTTCGCATCGGACCTCCTCATCGCGGGCGGTGCATTATGCTTTCAGTATGGTGGAATGTATGCGAATTGACCGCTTCAAATCAAGGGGATGGCTGCGCCTGCCTGTGTCACTCCCTTGGAGGAGCAATGGACGAGGGTTTTCGCCATTTACTACACAACGTGGCGCTGCAACCTTTCACCTCGCTTGCTCGTCTAGATAGGTGTAGGATTGAAGTGCCGCCGACAAGCGTCCCCGGCAACGGGAGGCCCTCCATGAGAAACTCACTGCGATTCTCAATCGTAATTTTGGGATTGTGGCTGGCGATCTTGCCTGCCTCGATAGTCGCGCGCGCGCAAGACGAGGACGCCAATTCTCAGCCCACTCAAGCCACCGGCTACTCACATGTTCGTATCGTGCGCTTGAGCTTTACGGAAGGCACGGTCACTGTGCAGAAGCCTGACGTGCAGGAATGGGCTGTGGCGCCTGTCAATACGCCCATACAGGAAGGCTTCAAGCTCTCCACCGCCGACCAGGGTTTCGCCGAAGTGGAATTTGAGAACACCACCACGGCGCGCCTCGGCCAACTTTCCATACTGGATTTTGACCAACTCGTGATGACGCCAAGTGGTGGCAAAGTGAATCGACTGACGCTGGAGAATGGCTACGCAACTTTCAACGTGCAGCCCGACGGTATGGACACTTTTGAAGTGAAAGCACTGGGTGCGACCATCACTCTGGCCGCAGCCGCCACCACGCGTTTCCGTGTGGACATTGACAACGGGGCCCTACGCGTTGAAGTCTTCAAGGGCGCGGCCAATGTTTCCACTTCCGGCGGCGAGCAAGTGCTCACCAAGGACATGGTGGCTGACATCCGCCCGGATGCCGAGCAGGCTTTGAATATCACGCGTGGAATCACCAAGGATGCCTGGGATCAGTGGGTGGACGAACGTGAAAACCAGGAATTGGTGGTGCGCAACAGTCCCACTCCCAGCGCCTACGGGGCTGACAACAACGGCTCCTATTACGGTTGGAACGACCTCTCGAATTACGGTGGTTGGAATTATTTCCAGGGCTATGGCTATGGATGGGGTCCGAACGTGGCTTTTGGATGGTCGCCCTACAGCGCTGGCAGTTGGTGCTGGTATCCCCAGTTCGGATACACGTGGATTTCTTCTGAGCCGTGGGGCTGGCTGCCGTACCACAACGGTGGATGGTCCTTCATGGCGGGATTTGGCTGGGCATGGTTCCCGGGCAACTTTGGAACGTGGTATCCGGGCAATGTGAACTGGTCGCAAGGCGCGGGATGGGTGGCGTGGTCTCCCAATCCTCCTCTTGGGAAAATTAACTCGCGAGGGTGTGCGCAGGGGCAATACTGCGGCAGAATTATCGTGCGCCCGGACGTCGTTCGAGATGGCCGGCCGGTGGGTACGGCGCAGAGGTTAATCGTCAATGCGGCGGAGGGCAGGACCGTCATCAGGCCTGATATTACCCCCAGCCGGAGCGCCATGCTGCCAGGCCCGGCCGTTTCTTCGGTTTCAGCATTCACTGGAAAAGGCAATCTCGTGCGGCAATTGCCCTCCGCAGGTGGCGCACAAGTCGGCAGCGGGATCAATCGAGTGGTAATCGGTGAAACACCGGGAGTACGCACCAGTGGACCGCGTCCGGCAAGCAACGCGATTGAAGCTCGCACCGAGCCGGCGAGTGGGAATGGGGTCGTCTATGATTCGGCCTCGGGACGCTATGTGAACACCAATACAGCCAGACCCGGTGCCGTGAACGCGCAGCCAGGTGTGCAAGAAGGCCAGACCGGCGGACGCACCGTCGCGCCATTTTGGAGTCGCAGCAATGCTGGCCCAACAGAAAGCGCGTCACCCAGCCAATCCGGCGGTGTGGCGTCTACACGTGAGATTCCCACGAACTCGCGCATTTCGCCGGGACCCGTGAGTCGCCCGTCGCACTCCGATGCTCCCACAATTCGATCCACGCCGACTTCTTCGTCCGGGTCACGCGGTGGATTCTGGGGTGGGTCGAGCTCTAATACCTCAAGTGGGGGAAGTGGACACAGCAGCGGCGTATGGAGTGGCGGTGGTTCACGCAGTAGCGGAAGCAGTGGCGGCTCTTACAGTGGTGGCGGCGGAACGCACAGCAGCGGCGCCAGCATTGGCGGTGGCAGCTCACACAGTAGCGGGGGCAGTAGCGGGGGCGGCGGCCACAGCAGTGGTGGCACCCACAAATAACGGCGCGGGCGGCCAGTCGTGGCCAGAAGGCAGTTTACTCGAAGGCCGCCCGGCACTCTTCCTTTAAGGCCGGCGATACACCAATCACTAACTATCCTCAAGAAAGGATCACACCGGCATAGCCAACCACGGCGCTGCGATCGCCGCTGGTGTCCGCGGAAGTCGCGTATTTGACTAACTCAGCCTTTTTCGCGCCTAGTTCCAGCGCAGCGGTGATCATGGCCACAGTGGGCCCGTATCCGCACATCGAGATGTGTTCGCGGCGCACCACGTCGTAAAGGCCATGCGGATCGAGCGCTAGAATCTGGTCAATCGCTTTGCGATCTTTCACCCGCGTGATGTTGTCGGGTTCGTAGTGATTCATGTCACTCGAGGCGACGATCATCACCGGTGTCGAAGCAGTCTGCACCGCGTGCGCCATGCAATGGCCCAGAAATTCCAATGCCGTGTAATTCCCCACGCCCACCGCGATGGGCACAAAACGGAAGTCGCCCACCCGGAGTTGGAGGAACGGCAGTTGGACTTCAATGGCGTGCTCGTCGGCGTGCGCTTCCGCGTTTTCCTTGAGCATGTGGCAGGCATCGCGCAAAGCCTCAGCGAGCTTCTGGTCCACGGCGACCGCGCCCAGTGGGGTCTGCCATGCGCCGCTGGACATCATCGCCAGCGGCTCACCCCTGCCTGTGTGGTTGGGGCACAGAATGATGTAAGACGGACGCGCCGGAAGCCGGCGGTAGACCGCGCCCGCGACATGGCCGGAGTACATGTAGCCCGCGTGGGGCGCGACGCAACCCAGCGCGCCGTCAATCACGGGCGAGGCTTCTGGCTCGGCGCTCAAATATCGGGTCAGGTCGCGCTTCAGGATATCGGGTTGGGCAGGGTAAAAGCGCCCCGCCACGGCAGGTGGACGGAGTACTGGCGTTTCCATTGGCGGTTCACGCATGGGCCCGCCGCTGCGATGGCGCAGCTCAGGCGGGTCACAGGGGTTCGGCCAGACCAAAATTCCAGGGGAAAGACCGGCAGGGCGCCCCTCCAGGGCGCGGAGGGCTACTCGCTCTCTCCTTCCACGCTGATCTTGAGCTGGCGCAGGAATTGTGCGTCCTGATTGGTGAGGTGGAATTCGGAGCTATGGCGCTGCTCGGGGATCAGTTTTTGGCGGTGCACCAGGTTGGCTTCTCCTCGTTTGTTGAAACCGATTGTCACCTCCAGGACGAGGAACAAATCGTAACCTGCGGTGCGGATTTTTCCCATTACCTCGGCGATTCCATCGGACTCGGAGAGGGATTCGTTGATGGCGGTTCCCAGCTCTTTAATCAGGCGTTTGAAGTTGTCGTCGAGTTCCAAGAAATCACCGGGCCTTGTGGAGGTCGCGAAGCCGACAAATGCATTGTATGATTCGCTGAAAAGCGTTGTCAAGGCGAAAGGGCCGCGCGGATTTGACTGTCCCGTGAATCGTCCTTATCATAACCATGCGCTGGATTTCAAGCAGCCTGGGATGGCAGTGAGGCTGAATTTGAGCAGGCTCGAAGAATTGATGCGCCGGTGGCTTCGCCAGGCTCAACGCTGGCTCCATATGCTGGTGGGTTTGGCGTTCCTGGTGCTGGCCATGGCCGGAGCTGTTCTCTCATTCTCCGAATGGCATTTGTATCGCGAAAACCCGGCGCTGGGCTTGACGCATTTCGGATCTTTTCTTGGCTTTACGGTCTTTCTGGTTATTCTTTCGCTTTATTCGTTTGTGAAAGCACGAAGCGTTCGGTAGACTCGGCCTCCGATTTAGGTTTGTAGCCCGTTGAGTAGCCACCACCCATCCATGGGGAGCAAAAAAAAACTCGAAGAGAAAGTCAAAACGTCTTCGGGCTTGGACGTAAAGGCCGCCTACTCGCCCGCAGATTTGGCCCAATGGGATAGCGAGCGCGATTTGGGCTTTCCCGGCGAGTACCCGTTTACCCGCGGCATTCACCCCACCCAATACCGCAGCAAGCTTTGGACGATGCGGCAATACGCGGGCTACGGCTCGGCGGCGGAATCCAACGCGCGCTATCGTTACCTGCTGGCACGGGGGCAAACCGGCCTCTCCGTGGCCTTTGACCTCCCCACGCAGATTGGGCTCGATTCTGACCACGCCCTGGCGCAGGGCGAAGTAGGGCGCGCCGGCGTGGCCATTGATTCGCTCGAAGACATGGAAATGTTGTTCGAGGGCATCGCGCTCGACCGCGTTTCCACCTCCATGACCATCAATTCCACCGCGGCCATCCTGCTGGCGCTTTATTTTGCGGTGGCGGAAAAACAAGGCGTCCCGGCCGCCAAGCTCTCCGGGACAGTTCAAAACGATATTCTGAAGGAATACATCGCGCGCGGCACGTACATCTACCCGCCTGCTCCGGCGATGCGCATCGTCACAGACATATTTGCTTACTGCCATGAGCACGCGCCCGAATGGAACACCATTTCCATCAGCGGCTATCACATCCGCGAAGCCGGATCGACCGCCGTGCAAGAGGTGGCTTTTACGCTGGCCGATGGGATGGCCTATGTGAACGCCGCCCTGGCGCGCGGGCTGGCTGTGGATGACTTCGGCCCACGGCTGTCCTTCTTCTTGAATTCGCATAATGGTTTGTTGGAAGAGATTTCAAAGTTTCGCGCTGCCCGACGATTGTGGGCGCGCATCATGCGCGAGCGTTTCAAGGCGACGAATCCACGGTCGTGGATGTACCGCTTTCATGCCCAGACAGGCGGTTCCACGCTTACGGCACAGCAGCCGGATGTAAACATCGTCCGCGTCACCCTCCAGGCGCTGGCCGCGGTGTTGGGTGGCGCGCAATCGCTGCACGCCAACTCCCGGGACGAAGCGCTGGCGCTGCCCACCGAAGCCTCTGCCCTCATCGCCCTGCGCACCCAGCAGATCCTGGCTTTCGAGAGTGGGGTGGCGAACACCGTGGACCCGCTGGCCGGATCTTATGCTATTGAAAAACTCACGAACGAAATCGAGCAAGGCGCGGAAGAGTATTTGCGCAAGATCGAAGCCATGGGCGGAGTCCTGCACGCCATCGAGACGGGTTACGTGCAGAGGGAAATCCAGCAAGCGTCCTACGAGTATCAGAAGAAAGTGGAGACGGGCGAACAAGTGGTGGTGGGCGTTAACCGCCATGGCGTGGAAGGTGCTGCGTCCCCGCCCCTCCTCCGGATTGACCCTGAAATTGAGCGTGGCCAGGTTGACCGGCTGCGCAAATTGCGGGCGCGGCGAGATTCCGCGAACGTGACAAAGGCCGTGGCGCAGGTGGACTCCGCCGCACGCTCTGACCAGAATTTGATGCCCGCGATTCTCGAAGCCGTGAAGGCCTACGCAACAGTGGGCGAAATCTCCGACACACTGCGCAACGTATTCGGCGAGTACAAAGAGTCCGTAGTAATTTGATACCGTACGCTCGATTTGGTATGGTTCCGAAATAGCGAAATGCAAGATGCTGGCGTTCCTGCTCCGTGAGCATGCGACCAAAGGCCACGGTGGGAAAGTGACCTTGCACCGTCTTTTTGACCGAATCATCATTCCGCGAACTCCGAGGGATGGTAAGATCTTTTACGTTTACTATAAAATCGTTGCGGAGGGGGCGTGCACCGTTTCGTTGAGAGTCCTGCAATCCTCCGGCCAGGAAATTCCCGGGAGTTGGCGCGATTCATTCTCGCATCTTGGCCCGGTGCAATCGATTTGGGCTCTCGTTTCGAGTCTCTTCAAGGAGCCTGGAAACTGCATGCTTGAATTGAGATAGGAGATGGAAGGGTCGGAACCGCTCTCATTAGCAAGTATGTTATTTGTCGTCGAACAGGAGGGCAAGTAAACAGCGATGAATACTGAAGTTCTCACCGTAAGTGTCACCCTTAATGTTCGCCCATTTCCGGATGATGTGCAGAACATTACAGGTGCAGAGAAACTCCATCCTCCTATCGGGGACGAAGTCATTCGCGCTCGGCTGGCCGACGTTGTCCGCCAGGCGGAGAAGCGCCGCCGCCTTTCGGCCTTTCTCGAAAAGGAAACTCCCGCGTGGAACCCTGACGACCACCCAGACATCGACGCGGCGGGGGGAGCTGCTGCATGGGTAAGGAAGCTACGCAGCGAGGCAGAGATGGGTCTTGAAAGGCACACTCGAAACCGTGCAAAAGAATGACCATACTTCTTGACACCTCTGTAATCATCGATGCCCTTCGCGTCCGGCGTGGTCGGCGCGAGTTTTTGGACCAGAGGCAACATGCAGGTGACACACTCGCCTGTTCTGTCATTAGTGTGGCAGAGGTCTATTCGGGGATGAGGCCCACGGAAGCCGCTGCGACAGAGGCGTTTATTGATGGCCTTGAATGCATCGAAATTACTCAGAGCATAGCGCGCCAGGCCGGTAACTTGAAGTATATGTGGGAGCGCAAGGGAAAGACCATCAATATCCCGGATGCAAACATTGCAGCAACATCTCTTAATTTCAATCTCTGGTTGGCCACGGACAATCTCCGGGATTTCCCCATGCCAGACTTGAATCATCTCGATCTCCCAACAATCTAAAAGCCTATGCCCACGCTAACCTTTCTTGGCGCTACCGGAACTGTAACCGGGTCGAAGTATTTGCTGGAGGCCGCGGGCGAGCGGCTCATGATTGATTGCGGCCTCTTTCAAGGTGAGAAGGAATTGCGGGAGCGCAACTGGAATCCGCTGCCTGTTCCGCCATCGAGTATCCAGTGGCTGGTGCTCACTCACGCGCACCTGGACCACGTCGGTTACATTCCGCGACTTGTGAAAGACGGCTTTCACGGAAAAATCCTGGCGACCTCAGCCACGGTGGATCTGGCTAAGCTCACGCTCCCGGATTCGGGACATCTGCAGGAAGAAGACGCAGCTTACGCCAACAAAATACATTCCACCAAACACTCGCCCGCTCTGCCTCTTTATACGATGGAGGAGGCGGTGAAGTCGCTTGAGTCGTTCCAAGCCATCGACGATACGAAATCCACAGATCTTTCTTCTCACTTCTTAGTGCGGTTTTATGGCGCGGGGCACATTCTGGGCGCGCGAAGCATCGAGGTGACCATTCGGGAAAACGGCAGCACAATCACCGTGCTGTTTTCTGGTGACCTGGGGCGGTATCACCAGTTGATCATCCGTGAACCTAGCGTGCCGGAGGCGGCGGACTATTTGCTTTGTGAGTCGACTTACGGCGACCGCCTCCATCCTCAGGATGATTATCAAGCGCGCCTGGCGAAGATTGTGGAAGCGACTGCCAGCCGCGGAGGCAGCGTGGTGATTCCTGCATTCGCTATCGGGCGAACCCAGGAATTGCTCTACGTCTTTCGCGAGCTGATTGAGCAGGGTGAAATGCATTCCGTGCCCGTCCACGTGGACAGTCCGATGGCGATTGACGTGACGGATATCTACCGCCGCCATCCTGAGGACAACAACCTCGATACGGCGATCCTCACATCGCACGGCGGTAAACCGTTCTCGCCCCCCAACGTTCATTTCGACCGGACGGTCCAAGAATCCAAAACTCTGAACGACCAGAACTTTCCCACCATAATTATTTCGGCAAGTGGCATGGCGACGGGCGGGCGCGTTCTCCACCATCTGGCGCAGCGGCTTCCCGACCATCGCAACACGGTCCTGTTTGTGGGATATCAGGGAGCGGGAACGCGTGGGCGAACCATTCAGTCCGGCGCGGAATTCGTCAAGATCTACGGGGTCATGATTCCCATACGCGCCCAGATAGAGAGCATCGAAAATCTCAGCGGCCACGCAGATTATGGCGAAATCCTCAAGTGGCTGGGCCGGATCAAAACACCGCCCCGGCAAACGTTTCTCACACACGGCGAGCCTGCCCCAGCCCAGGCTCTGAAAGAGAAAATCACCCAGCAGCTTAAGTGGAACGCGCGTGTCCCTGCTTATCTCGAAAAAGTCTCCCTATAAATGTCGGTGGAAAGGCGGAATTACACGCCGGGATTCTGCGGCGGGGCGGATGAGGACTCCACGGGATTGAGGCCCAGCGTTTCCGCGATGGCGCGCATGGCTTCGATGCAGAATGCAATGTGCTCGTCGAGCGTTACGCCCAACTCCTCCGCACCCTTCGTGATGTCCTCGCGGCTCACGGCGCGCGCAAAGGCTTTGTCCTTCATCCTTTTCTTAACAGACTTTGCTTCGAGGCTCAGGATTCTGTCCGGGCGCACCAGCGAGCACGCGGTGATAAAGCCGGCCAGCTCGTCGCATGCAAAAAGTGTTTTGGCGAGCACGGTGTCCCGTGGGACACCGGTGTAATCCGCATGCCCCAAGATTGCGCGCCGATATTCCTCGGGATAACCCTTTTCCTTCAAAATCTCGCTTCCTTTCAGCGGGTGGTCGGGAGCGTTGGGATAGACCTCATAGTCGAAATCATGAATCAAGCCGACCACGCCCCACTTTTCCTCATCCTCGCCGAATTTTCGGGCATAGGCGCGCACGCACGCTTCCACGGCCAACGCGTGTTTGCGCAGATTCTCGTTCTTGGTGTATTCGCAAAGTAGATTCCACGCCGCGGGACGGTCCATGGGCTCATGCCTCCTGAATGGGCATGCATTATACGCTAAACTCGTTTGGTCGCGTTGACAGGCTGAGGGGATTGGGTTAGTTTGGAAAGACTCCTTAGGCCCGTAGCTCAGTCTGGTTAGAGCGCTACCTTGACACGGTAGAGGTCAACGGTTCGAGTCCGTTCGGGCCTACCATATTCTCCATAGGGATAGAGAGAATCCCCAAAATTCTCCAGCCCGTGATCAGCCCGTGATTCCGCAAACTCAGGTCAGCCATTAGCAGTTGCGTCAGGTGTATCGGGTGACGGAAACCCTTGGGGAGCCGTGAAGCCAAACTCTCTCTTGCCGGCAGACCTGGAGGGCATCCCGACACCTTTTCACTGATTTCTAAAATTTTTTTCCCTGTAAATACACCGGCTAAGACGAAGAAGGGACTCCTTATCCTTTGACAGAAAAACGGTCACCCCGGCCCCTCTGACACCTTTGTTATAATAATGGACCAACGACCCAAGAAGCTTCTCTATCGCAAGCTCTCAGTCGACATTGACTCGCCCCAGACTTCGAGACAATAATCAGCAATCAATCTACGGCGATATTCGAATAGGGTGGTCGGTGCAGCACAACGCAAATGAGGCAGTGAAAACGATCAAGATAGATCCGCGCGATTTCATCGGCGGCCCGTATCAGCCCTGTCCGAAATGCGGCCAGCGCGAGTTTGGAGTGCTGAGCATCCACGACACATCGATCACGCGCCGCTGTCGCGTTCGTGCCTGTTGGTACACGGCGACATACCCGCTCCCTCGGCTGCGAAAGAAAATCATCTATCTGGATCAGTTTATCTTCAGCAACATCACGAAGATGCTCAGCGCAAATGCACCCGGCCACGAACGGGCGAAGGGCGATCCATTTTGGCGCGAGCTATTCGAATCGCTTGACGTATTGTGCCGGATGCAACTCGTAGTCTACCCTGACTCCACGGAGCACCATGACGAGTCGCTCATTTCACCATTCTTTGAAGAACTAAAGCACACCTACGAGCATTTCTCGACCGGGATTTCGTTCGCGCGGCCTCTTACAATTGGACATGAGCAGGTCACGGTCGCGTTCTTCGCGCACTTGAACGGTACGAAACCACTGTTCGACTTTAACCCAGAGCACGTCACGGCAGGCAGTCTTCACGCATGGACAGATCGAGTCTTCATCACTGTGAATGGTATCCTGCCCGGCCAGAAACAGGCGATCAAGCAAACCCGCAGCAGGATTCATTCCAGCTTAGCAGCCGTATTCAAAGAATGGCAGAAGGGCGGCGAAACCTTCGCTCAGGCTTTCCAACGTGAAAAAGCCGCGTATGCAAAAGAGATCGTGAAAGCATTCGAATCCGATCGTCGAAAGCTGATGTTGGTTTTTGCGGGCCAACTTCCTGCGACGCTTGAGAATGTCCTCGGCTCGGTGAACGGATCACTCATGCAGAGCCTGGAATACGCCGCGAAGTATCGTGGCCTGGCGTCGGACCAAGCAAACGAAGCGATTAAGAGCTTCATTCAATCAGGCGCGATGAATGAAACGCCTTCGAACATCATCTCTGCTTCAATGTGGGCTTCACTCGCGATGCAGGCCGCAGCGGGCCAAAAAACACCTCCCGATGAGGGCATGGTGACGGATATCGACATCGTTTCCGCGCTGCTGCCTTACTGTGATGCGATGTTCGTAGATAGGAAATGTAGGTCCTTGCTATTCGACATTCCGAAAACCCACAAACTGCCGTATCAGTGCCGCGTGTTTTCGATGGCGAACAAGGATGAATTTCTCCAGTACCTCCGTGACGTTCGCGCTAGCGCCACGCCGGAGCACCTCGCGCTTTTGCAGGAGGTATACGGCTCGTCAGTCCTGGAGCCGCCGAGAGGCATTTACTGTGTCGGCCCTCGAAGGAAGCAAACGCACTAATTGGAGGGTCTGTGTCAGTGAACGAGGCATCAGATGGGGCGCCGACCGTCCCCAACGTCCAAAATGATTGGAAAGTAATCGAGGTTATCAGTGGCCAAATCGCCGCTTACAGCGGTGCTGACGCTCTGGAGCATACTCGTCAGCACGAACACGTAATCTGGCAAGGTGCGGCGGATGGAGCTAATGACGCTCTGCGACAGGCCTCAAATGCTGACCGCCGAGTGGACCTGAAATATATGCGGATTCGCCATGAGATGGAGCTAGAACTTTTCAACTAGACTTAAAGTGGCAAATCAACCGCTACCGTTGGTGAAGAATGGCCAGGAAAGACACATGGATTCGAACTGCGACAGATAGGAGGTGATACGACGATGTTTTCCGTTCGCACGAAACTCTCCCTTGGACAGTTCCTCGAATTACAGGAGCCTCATATCCTGTGCATTCTCCTGCAAAAACACGGGCTCGTATTCCCATCCGAGTATGATGCACTCATATTTAGTCGGGGAGGTTTTGAGGGGGCAGCAAACGAACAATTGCGAGGGCTCATAGATGAAATCGTTCGCACGAGGGGCGACCTACGAAACCAAGTAAACCCGCGCTACAGATTCGATGAACGCTGGGATGACATCCGACACTGTTTGGAATTGGATGGATACAGGTTGGACAATGGAGGGCTTGTTCCCATTGAACCAATTCTGGAGGGCACTGTCCCGATTGAAGACGACCTCACTCGCGAGATAAGAGCGTCTGGTCTGGCCGAAACGGAAGAAATCATTCGTTTATTGGCTAGTTCAGGTGACGCTTTCAGCCGCGTCCCCCCAGACTATAACGGCTGCTTGACAAATGCGCGCGTTGCGCTCGAAACACTCGGAAAGGGAATCGCTAGAATTCGGTGCGAAAGACACAGGGGCAACTTTGACGACAGGATTTGGGGACAAGTTCTGGCGTTCCTTCGAGTCTCAGGTTTGGTAACGGAAGAGGAAGAGAGAGGAATTGCAGGTGTCTACGGCTTTGTGAGTCCTGGCGCTCATAGACCTCTTGGCCTTTCAGAAGAAGAAACCGCACGGCTAGGAAGAAGCCTGGCTGTGTCAATGTGCTACTTCCTTATCAAGAGGCACAATGGCGGCGCGAAATTACAACGCAAGTCTGCGTAAATGCGGGTGAATGTACAAGTCGCATCGGTATCGATAGAGTTCCTCTTGTGCTCATGAGAAGATTTTCTCGGTTCTCAGGAAGGGTGCGCAATGGCCGCTCGCCAACCAATATTGAGCATTATCACTTGCACTGAGGATTCGCGTGGAGCGTCCCTTTTACGAAACTCTCTGCAAGGCAATCCGGGCCTCGACGATTTGGAATTCATCGTGAGCCGCAAAGGAGAAAGCATCGCGCAAAAATATAACGCAGGAGCTGCTTGGTCACGTGGGAAGTTCTTACTCTTCACGCACGCGGACGTTGAAGTTCTTTGCTCAAGGAATATGTTGAAAAGAGCCCTCAGAGAAATAAGTAAACCAGAGATGGGCGTCCTGGGGGTCGCTGGGAGCAAGAATTTGAACGAGGACGCTACGTGGTGGCAACCTTCTGGTGGGCACCTATCGGGCGCTTGCATGCATACGGATAGTAAATCGGTCTGGATGACAGCGTACGGCAATTATGGTCGCGTCGTCGTTTTGGACGGTGTATTTCTTCTGGTTTCACGGCAGGTTTATGCAAACGTGGGTGGGTTTGACGAGGACATTCCGGGGTACGATTTCTACGATATTGACTTTACATTACGGACGCATCTCTCATGCTAACTGAAACCCTATATTATGACCCCGTTCTGTTGAAACCATGGCATGCGGGGACACTGCCGAGGCGTTGGTTCCAAGAATACGGGCACATCTTTGATGATGACGACCTTCGGATTACCAAACGCCAACGGCATGACCACTTCGGCGAGTGGTACGTTGCGATTCACTACGCGAAGCAAGACTATGGAGTTTTGGTTGAAAAGTACATCTTCAAGACCCATCGTCGTAAGTACCGGATTCTTTCCCGGCACCTGAAGCACCACGAGCTCCAATTCCTAAGTGACGGTCCGAAGCCTCCCAACCCCTGGCATCAACCTCCAGACCTGTTCGTGTTCCGGGGAAGCGAGTATTTCTTCGTCGAGGTTAAGAGAGATAGAAACACGCTCAGGGAATCTCAAGAATGTTGGTTTGAGGAAATAGCGAAGAAGCTACAATGCGACGTTCGTGTTTGTTATTTGAAACGAATGTAGCGGAAACCGTCGCGGAAAAGGTGGGCTGCCGAATCGAAGCCACCCCCACTCCTGGGGCCTTAGCGGGGCCTTAGAATTGGGGTCGAACAAGGGGACGTATAGCAAGATTTCGTCGGTTCCCTAGTAGATGCGGGGATTTACGGCATACGTAGCGGGCGGCAGAAACGTGCCGACTTTATTCGATTCGATGGTCATGTGCGATTATAAGTCCATTCAGGCGTTCCGCCGCCTTATTGGTCGTACCGAACGCCATAGATTTGGCGTTTGGATCCGCCGATGTTCTGCCGCCGGACGGTCTTGGCGTTCACTTCCAGATTCTGGTTGTTCTCGCCACTGTAAGGGCACGCCACCAAGACTCCTTCACCGATGAGGAAGTTCTTCTCGGAGGCGAAGCAGATGCCGCCCTTGGAAACATTTTCACTCTTGGTTACGTCGACGTTGCCGGAAAAGTTTCGAACAAGGACAGGAAGTTGGAGGGCGACTCTCCGGTGCCTGCGAAGGTCGATTCCCGCGCTTGCAGCCGCGGCAGCGGCTTGAGTCATCATGGTCGCCTCATTCGGAGGCGTGTTCATGGCGACTTGTTTTTCCACGTAGCCCCAGGGAGTTGCTGTCTTGCAGTGTTCGCACTTCAGCGAAAGCAAGCCCGAAGTTTGCAGGACCTCAACCTCGACCAGCGACAATCGGATCATGGCGACCGTATGGCATCGTCGGCACTCCAGGAGTGCAGCCGAGTCAGCTTCCTTTGCGGTGGGTGCAGGAGGAAACTTGATGCCCCAGATATTTTCTCCCCCTGCGAGGTGCTCCACGCCCCACTCGCCACCCGCCTCAGAGTAAGGAGTGATGGGACCGACGACGCGGAATTCGGCTTCCCGATTGGTAATCTTGTTAATTATAGTAATCGTTTGACCAGGCCGAAGCCGGCGTGCCAAGCGGATTCGCGCTCCCTTCCGATTTAGGGTGAGGGTGCTCGCATCGTCCTTGAATTCGCGGCCTTGGCCATCAAGGTCTCTAACGAGCAATGGGATTGTCAGTGTGAGACGGTCGCAACGGCGTCTGTCAGGCTCCATATCCGTGTTCTCCTTTTCAGCGAATTTTCGAGGACAGGTAAAGTCTACTCAGCCCATACCGACGTTCCATATAACTATTCGACAGCGAATTTTATCGCCCTGAGGCGCGCCAGAGTCAAGTCAGACTCCCCTTGGTTTATTGTCTCCCGCGCCATGGAAATCACAGATTGAAGCTCCCGGATGCCGAGAATTTTTGTTGGAGAAACAGATTCACCTTCCGCCATATAAACCTCCGCTAAACTCTACTGGCGCTGGTTCCCTAAGTTATGTGGTTTGCCGTGGTCCCGGCTAAAACGGGGTTAATCAGCCTGGTCGGAACGTCCCCTCACGTCCCGCACTGGCCTTCATCAAGCAACCAAAAATCAGGACTCCCAACTGAGAGTTCGCGCTCAAAGTCCGTTAGGACTGAGCCGAACGGAATTTACGCCCCTGAAAACCACTTGTCAAGTGAAAAGTACAAGGGCTGGTGGTTCTCTTGTAAGTTCCCCCAATATCTTGTGGAAATCGAAGTGGATAACGGAAGGGGAGATACTTCGCTCCGATATCGAGAAGGGGCTTGCAAGTCCAGTCGTTTGATGGATTTCACTCGCAAGGCTCGGAAGGTGCCGTTTTCCGCTTTCTGGTCTGGCCTGACCTCCCCTGTTAGTGCCTCCCGCTAGGTGAGTCGTTTTTCTGAGCCCAAACACTGAGCATCAGAAAGCCGCATTTACGGCTGCGCCTCAGAGCGGCCCCAGACGCGAAGTTCCTTTTTGGGCGTCCTCGATAGGCTCTGTCCTCGTGGGCGCAGAGTGTACCCCGCTCCTACTACCGGCGTGACAGTAAACGTGCCGAAATTGCCTGCACCGTCGTCTGCAATGTATCCTGTAAAGCTGCCGTCTGATTGTTGTTCGGCCAGCGCGAGTCCGCGGTTAGACACGCCGGTGAACGATAAATAGAGCATGTACGCGAGACTGAAGTCGTCGGAAGTGCCCAGAAATGTCCCGGATCGAGTCTGCCCGGCCAAAGTGGTGCTGATGTTCCCCGTAAACATGTTGGAATCAAAATGCTCGAGGTTCGAAAGCTCGATAGTCCCGGAAGAAGGGGCGTTGGGACCTCCGACCAGGATGAAGGTTCCGGAATAGGCCGTGCGGAGTGAGTCGTAGGCGATGTTGGAATACGACCAGCTTACAAACAAGTTACTGTTAAACTCGAATCCGATTGCTATGGCAGCGATCCAGGAATTCGCAGAAAAAATCAGGACTGACCCATGAAAACCCACGGGAACCGACGGAGCGGGAAAGTAGTCAATCAGGTTTTTCGCGATGTGGTGTCCCGGTCCGAGCGTCAGCTCCGTGGAGGCAACCAGGTTGCCGGATGGATCGAAGGCCTGCAGATCGACCGTGTTGCTTGTGTTATAGATATTGGTGAGGGCGATCCCAGTACGGTCGGTGGCGGGCGAGACAAAATTTATCGTGGGCGATTGGACGCTCGGGACCCCTACCGACACCACATTCCCCTGGCCGGTTTTGAAGAAGAAGACCACGCTTCCGATCACCGCATCAGAGAATTGGGCGGACGCCCATCCCCCCAGAACAGAGCCAGCGCCGTCGGTTTCGATCTCAACCGTTCCGTATGCCGGAATGTTGAAAGTGAATGTGCTGTTGCTTCCCTGGGTTGTTCCCAATACCAGCGGCGCGCCGTTGTCATCGAACAGCTTCAGCGTACTCGACGTTGTGAAGGCGTTGTTACTGACGAAGATGAATTTGGTTTGCCATGTACCGCCCCCGCCGTTGCCATTGGCTAGGTGGGGAAAATAGAAGTTCGTCGACGCTTGCGCCCAGGCCTGGGTCGATGGTCCTACACAGGCCAAACACCAAAGCGCGACACTGATAGCAGTGAAGAGCTGAAATCGCGATCGCATAACAAGTTCTCCTTTGCCAAGATTTGCCTGCGCCAACCTTCCATCCGTCCGGTTAGAAATTAAACTTCAACGCGAACTGAGCGGCAAATGCGGGCCGCGCCTGCAAGAGGCGGCCGAAAAGTGGGTCAAAAAGAACCGTCGAGCCAAAGACGCGATCGCCGGAAGCAACCCCGCTTCGGCGGTAAGGTTGGTAGAAGTTCCTGACGTTGCTAAGGTTGAAAAACTCCGCCCAAATCTGGAAATTCATTCGCTCCCCCGCTCCCAGGTCAGTATTCTTAATGACTGAAAAATCCATGTTGTGCAACTTCGGGCCGCTGAATGTATTGCCCCCCAAATTGCCTGGGATGGGAACGAAAATGCTGGGGTCGTAATTGAGGCCCAAGCCTGTTGCACAGGGTGAGTCCTTGAAAGGCACCACACCGGCAAAATTGATTGCGGCATCTGGCGTACTGAATTTGATGGCGACCGGAATTAGGAGATTGGGTCGGATGGGGATGCCATAATTGTCCGCGAGGACGGTGAAAGGCTGCCCGCAGAAGTGACCCGGCCCTCCACTATTGCGTTTTGCGCCGCGCGGATGGCAGCTCGAGTCGACAAAACCGCCACGACTGCAAAAAGTGCACGGAGGATGAAAGGGATTACAGAGTGTCGCGTGAAGTGGCCTCCTCTCAGGACTGGGCTTCAGCAACATAGGTTATTCAAATGCTGACTAACAGACCTTGGATTGTCAAGGGAAAACGGGAGGTCCTGTCAAAGCTCTTTAGAAATGTCCCCTTTCTTACCTCGTTAGAAGTGTCCCCTTTTCTTGTTTTTGGTTTTTGCCTTTCATTTTGTTTTGGTTCTTGCTTTTGTCGTTGGCCTGGCCCGGAGCGAAGCCCTGCGGAGCCC
>JBGPCF010000005.1:0-103665 GCA_041481635.1 Terriglobia bacterium
CCAAGCCGGCTCCGCCTGGGCCTTCTCTCTCGCCGCTGACCCCTGCCCACTGCCCGCCCTGGTGTCGCCGCTCCTCCCCATTTGACCGCTTGAAAATACCCTGCCTTCTCCCCCCCAAGCCCAACACGATTCCCCATTTCATTTCCCCTGCCTTCGCAGCTCGTTCCCAATACCGTATTCCGAAACCGCTGCCGCAGACGCCCAACGGTTGCAATCAGTGCAGGTCAGGTGTACATTGCCAGTCGGCGAAAAATGATAAGGGAAATTCTGGTTCACATCACTTGAAGTTTTCGAAATACATTCTTCATTTCCTAGGTATAGGCCTGCTTCTGTGTACGGTCGCCATTCCCACCTTAACTCAAATAATTTCTGCTTCCTGGCAAGGAATACTGCGCGACGCCAAAGGAAACATCATTGCTGGTGCGCAAGTTGACCTGCGTGGGACAAGTTCGGGCCGAACCTTCACAACCACCACCGACGATACCGGTGCTTTCCGTTTCGCCGATTTGCCTGCCGGGGATTATGCCGTGCAAACCCGCTGGCAGGGGGAGACCAGCAAGGCTCGCGAGCCGCTGAGAATCCCGGAGGGGAAACCCCTTACATCCTCCGTACAGGTGGCCGAGTCGGGCGGATGGCTGGTTTTCCAGAGCGCCTCATTGGGCGAGGAATCGCAGGCGAGTGGCGGGGAGAGACTTTCCAGCCGGCAGGTTTCCGAGCTGCCGCTCAATAAGCGCGATTTCAGTCAACTTCTGCTCTTGGCAGCCGGAACCATGACCGATACCAACGGCTCGGCCAATTTCACTCAGCAATTCGCTGTGAACGGCCAGCGCGGATCGACCGCCATATTTGCGATGGATGGCATTGATACTACCGATCCGGAATTGGGGGGCGCCACTTTTTCGAATTTTAACATCGATGCAGTGCAGGAAATCGAGTCGCTATCGGGTGTGATGCCGGCGGAGATCGGGCACGGCGCGGCGGGCTTCACGAATATCAAAACCAAGTCAGGGACGAATCGGCTGCGTGGGTCAGTTTTTGAATTTGCGCGCAACGCCGCCTTCGACGCGCGGAACTTTTTCGACCGGCGGACGATTGCCAATCCTGGGCGTATCCCGCCCTTCATTCGAAACGAATTCGGCTTTGCCCTGGGAGGACCGGTCACGCTGCCGTGGATTTACGAGGGCCGAGACCGCACATTCTTCTTCGGGCAGTATCAGGGGTTCCGCCAAGTGCTTGGTGCCACAGAGGTGCTTTCGGTGCCCACCCCGTCGGAGCGCCATGGGCAGGACACCACGGCTTTTCCTGGCGACACCCTTGATGTTCCCATCAACCCGCAGATAGCGCCCGTCCTGGCGGCCTACCCTCTGCCCAATGATCTTCAGGGGCCGTTCGGGGAACGGACCTACGCCACTTCGACCAAGGTGGCGACAGACTCGAATCAATTCTCCGTGCGCATCGACCACCGTCTTTCCGGCCAATCCCAGTTGTTTGCGCGTTTCAACCTCAACAATGTGAATGGGCCGCTGACTAACCCCAGCCAGCCGGCCATCGATCCGAGCTTTGCCATCCATTTTCTCGACCGCCAGCGTAACGCGGGACTGCGCTACACCCGAACCGTCTCCCCGAATTTTACTTCCGAGACCTCACTTGGTTATCAGCGCGCACAACCGACCTTCACATCTCCCAACCACACCCAGGCGGCGCTCACCTTTGCCGACGGCCTTTACGAGCCCTTCAACGCAGCGGCAGGAACCGATACGAGCAGCATTGGAAACTTATTTCAATTCCGTCAGAATTTCGCATGGGTGCGCGGAACGCACACTTTGAAGTTCGGCGCGGAGATGCGTTTTAACCGCGACGCGAGCGTCTTTGGAGTGAACCCCAGTGGCTCTTACTCGTTCGGCGGGGGGACGGCTTATGCCCCGGCTGACATTCTCTCGGCCAGCGGGATGCACAACATCAACGCGGGCGCTCCCCTTCCAGACTCGCTTTCGGGATTCCTCACAGGCACACCCTTCTCTTACAACACCACGGTGCCTGCGCCCTATACGGCGGTTGGGGATCACTTTGATGAGGTCAGCATTCTCCGCTCCGCCTACAACTTTTATTTCCAAGATGCGTGGAAAATCTCTCCGCGCTTCACGCTGAATTATGGACTGCGTTACGAAGCGAACAGCCGCTTCGAGGAACCATTCCATCGCACCTCGACGATCAAATTTGTGGACGCGCAAGGCAAACCCGCCACGCCCTGGGAGGGCACCCGTGAAATTGTCCTGTTTAATCCGCAGCCTCCTTATGGACGGGACTTGAATGGCTGGGGGCCGCGTGTATCCATGGAATGGCAAGCCGCTCACAACACTGTGCTGCGGGCCGGCGGCGCGATCACAACTTTTCTCCCCAACCTTTTCTGGATGAACTTCCTCACCGGCGGCTTCCCCTTCATCGTCAATCCCTATCTCACCGCGCTGCCAGGCGCACCCGTGCCCTTCGAAAACGGTGTAACGAAATTCCAATTGCCCACCCTTTACACAACCTCAGGCCAAGTGGCGGTTCCCGGTGGGAATACCCGAATCGTTCCACCCAACACTCCGCTCGATATGCCTCGCTTCGAGGCGGACCTCTCGGCCTTGACGCCCGGCCACCAGCCACAACCACTCTCTATGGCCGGTATGGCCCGGGACATCCGCAACGGTTACATGGCCAGCTATACCGCGAGCGTCGAGCATACCCTGAAAGACGTCGTGCTCAGCGCCTCCTATGTGGCCACCATGGGCGTGAAACTTGAATCCATCGCCAACCCGAACAGTTATAGTGGCGCCTCGCCCCAATTCGCGCGCTACACACAATTCAACTCGATGGGCCAGATTACGGGCGGCTACGGTCCGGAGCTGATGGTGACTACCGGCTCCCACTCCACCTATCATGCCTTGCAAGTTTCAGCCTCCAAGAATACCCCGCGTCTGGGATTGGGCTTACAAGCCAGCTACACCTTCAGCAAATCGATTGACGATACCAGCGCCGTGGTGGCCGGCTATGGTGGGCCCTCCGGAACCATCATCCAGGCCGTCCCACAAGACCCCTGGAATCCGGGGGCCGATAAGGGGCCTTCCACCTTTGACGTCACCCATGCCTTCACCTCCAGCATCATCCAGGCTATTCCTCTCGACCGGCTGAGTTTCTTCCGCCCCCTAGGAAAGAGGTTCACAAATGGCTGGCAGGTTCTGAACATCACCACGCTTACCAGCGGCCTGCCCTTCACAGTTTATTCGGGGATTCAACAAACAGGTGTGGGCGCGGGAGGCGGCGACCGGCCTAACCAGATTGCGACACCCGGCCTTTCCATATCTCGGACGATTCGAGAGGATTACTTCGGCCGGGGCTCTGACAATGCCTCGTTCTTCTCCATCCCCATTGGCGTCCCGGGTGGCACCGGGCCCAATCAGGGCCGATTCGGAACTTTGGGACGCAATACCTTCCGCGGCCCGGGCCTGCACGATCTTGATTTCGGCTTGATCAAGGATACGACCTTGGGCACCCGCGCAGGTTCGGAGCCAGTGACGCTGGAGTTCCGGGCGGAGTTCTTCAACGCATTCAACCTGGTCAACTTCGGCCTGCCCGTGAACATCTTGCGTGGTTCAGGCTTCGGCATCATCAATCACACTGCGGGGACTTCCCGGCAAGTCCAGTTCTCGCTGAAACTATTTTATTAACCTGCTGTTCTTACTTAACCCCTTTACAAATTTCAGCTCACGAAGGTGTGGATCCTATCCAGCGGTCGCCTGGCCATCAAGGAATGCCACCGACCCCCAAACCCCCCAAACCCGGCTGGCCGCGTGACGCCTGCTGATGTATGATGGGGCCGGTCTGAATAACTTCGAAGACGGTGCCGGGACCAGGCTTTAGTTGATCAAGGCCGAAATGATCGCATCGGCGGTCGGGGACGCCGGTGATGTATCCACTTGAGCTTTGATTGGCAACGGTGAGCTCTATCTCCCGTATGGCGCAAATCCGTTTGGAATCCTTGTGACACTGAGCCTGTTGCGCCAGCATGAGTCAGGAATCCAAGAGATACGGTAGCCGGCTTTCAAATCTCTTATTGTTGCAGGATGGAGGGTCCATGAAATCGTGTTCTTCACGAAGAGAATTCATAAAAACTTCAATCGCCGTTGCGGCCGGCACAAGCCTGACGGGAATTGCCTCGTCGGTCGCTACAGCAACTCCCACGCCACCCGCATCGCCAGGTAAAATTAAGAAAGGCGTTCTGCTGGATATGTTGCCCAAGCAGCTCAGCTACGCCGATCGCCTGAAGATGGCGCGGGACTTGGGGTTCGACAACATTCAGGCCAACACGACCAGCGACCAGCACGAGGCTGAAGAAATCAAGAAGGCCTCGGAGGATGCCAAGATCCCCATCGATTCCGTGATGAATATGGCGCATTGGGACTTTCCGCTTTCGAGCTCCGATCCGGCGGTGGTGGAAAAGAGCCTGGAAGGAATGAGGACGTCGCTGCACAACGCCAAACTTTGGGGATCATACTCCGTGCTGCTGGTCCCGGCGGTGGTGAACCCGCAGACTTCTTATCTCGATGCCTATACCCGCTCGCAGATGAACATTCGAAAACTTCTTCCGCTCGCCGAAGATTTGAAAATAGTCATCGCGTTGGAGGAAGTGTGGAACAAGTTTCTGCTGAGCCCCATGGAATTCGCCCGCTACATCGACGAATTCAAGAGTCCTTTTATCAAGGCCTGGTTCGATGTGGGCAACGTCGTCCTCTACGGCTATCCCCAGGATTGGATTCGCACCTTGGGCAAGCGCATTGTTGAGGTCCACTTGAAGGACTTCAAGCACGGCGAGGGTAAGTATGATTGGGTGAACCTCGGGGATGGTGATGTGAACTGGCCCGAAGTTCGCAAAGCGTTTGCCGAAGTCGGCTTTACGGGTACGGCGACCGTGGAACTGGATGGGGGCGACGAAAATTACCTCCGCGACGTCAGCCACCGCGTGGACCGATTACTGCTGGGCGCCTAGCGATTGAGCCGCCAGGCGATCGTAACCTAGAACCGGAGCGCTCGGGCCTTTCTCATTCCTATACAACTCAACTCCACCGGAGTGTTACGATGTATTTTTCAGATCCCCGGGGGAGTGTGTGATCGAAACGCTCACCACACCCGGTGATGGAAATTCCTTGGCCGGGTTCTCCCGATGGGAAAAGTGTGGCTTGTCATCATGATTCTGGCTTCTACGCTCGCCGGCGGGGCGTGGTCGCGGAGCCTGACTGTAGCGCCCTCCGACCTCCCTGCCCTTCCTGAAATCGACCCCAGCAAGTTTCCCCGCCCAATTCGTGACCAGGTTGCAACCGCATACGCCGACGCGGTGGCCCACCCGCAAGACGCGGCGGCCAACGGAGCCCTGGGGATGCTGATCCAAGCTTCCAACAAATCCGACATCAAAGCGGAAATCTGTTTTCAGCGTGCCCACGTGCTCGATCCCACTTCGTTCCGTTGGATGTATTACTTGGGTCTTGTCCTGGGTGCCCGCGGAAACTTTCAAGAGGCTGCGGAAACCATGCGGGCAGCCCTTCGCCTTGATCCGCGGTATCTGCCCGCGCAATTAAAGTTGGGGGAATTCCTGCCGGCAGCGGGCCATGCCCGTGAATCGAGAAAATTGCACGAGCAGATTATCGTGCAATTTTCCGACAGCGCGCAGGCCTACTATGACCTTGGACGAGCCCGGCAGGCCGATGGCGACCCTGATGGCGCCATCGAAGCGTACCGCAAGGCGAGCGATCTTTACCCTGATTTTGGGTCGGCTCATTACGCCCTGGCGCTGGCCTACAGCCGCAAGGGCAAGGCTGACCTGGCGAAGGCGGAGATGGCCCTGTACGAGAAAAATAAATACGACATTCCGGGGGTCAACGACCCCTTACTGGCCGCGCTTACCGCGCTCTATATCAACCCTGAATCGCTGATCCAATCGGGGAATGAATATGCCAAACAGGGGAAGTTGGAACAGGCGGTGGCTGAAGGTGAAAAGGCGTTGCGGATTGACCCCGAATTCTTCAAAGCTCACATGAACTTGATCTCCTTTTATGGACGTCTGCATGATTTCGATAAAGCGGAGGAGCATTATCGAGCGGCCGTTCGTATCGATCCCATCAACACGGAGAGTTACTACAACCATGGCCTGCTCCTCATGCAACAAGGCAAATATCCCGGGGCAGAGGAGGCGTTTCGCAAGACTCTCGAGCTTGATCCGGCGCACCCCGCGGCTTTGACCTCCCTGGGCTTTCTACTGGAGCGAAAAGGGAAACAACAAGAAGCCATTGACGCCTACCATCGCGCCCTCCTGAGCAAGCCCGATTACCGACAGGCGCATTTTAACCTCGGACGCATCCTGGTAAATCAACAAAAATACACCGAAGGAATTGAACAACTGCTCGCCACACTGACCCCGGTGGATGAGAACACCTCCCGTTACCTCTATGCCTTGGGCGCCGCTTATGGTCGCGCGGGCGACCGGCAGAATGCGCTGCGCTATCTTCGCGAGGCGCAGGCGCAGGCTTCCGCGCAAGGCCAAACCGACCTGCTCGCCGAAATCGAGCGTGATATTCAAACCGTGGAAAGTGAACTTTCACACCCATAATTGATTTCAACTATAAGCGGCCTGAAAGTATTGGTGCAGCCCGCAGCAGACGCTTCGAAGCAAATCTAAAGTGGCGAAGGCTTTCAAAACCGTTGCCTGGAGCCCAAAATAAGAAGGAAAAAGAAATAAATCGAAAAGTGATGATAACACTTGACAAGCCCCCTAGCGGATGCTAGTTTAAACGCTTTATTGGAGTCATTTTTTAGCATTATATGTAAGGTTTGAAGAATTGAGACTTTGAGTCACTCAGCCGAATAGGCCTTCTAGTCTTCCACGCGTCGAAGTTGGGAATAATCTAAAAATGTTAGTGTCTCAGGAGGCAAGGGTTATGTTTGCGCGCCGGTTACGTGTAGTCCTTTTTGGTTTGTTAACCCTGAGTTTTTCGTTTAGCATTGGTGTACGACGCTTAAGCGCACAGGTCCTTTACGGTTCTCTAACAGGTACAATTACCGACCAAAGCGGAGCGGCGATCCCCAATGCCGCTGTAACCGTGACGAACACTCAAACAGGACTGAAGCGCGAAACCACGGCGGATTCGACTGGCCGATACAGGATTTTGGATCTTCCTCAAGGAACCTACTCCATCGAAGTTTCGATCCAAGGGTTCCGACCTGCTAAGAAGACCGGCGTCAACGTTCAGATCGGCCAGGTCAATGAGCAGAACGTGCAATTAACGGTCGGCGCCGTCACGCAGGAAGTCACCGTTCAGGCCTCGGCCGCGGTGTTACAAACTGAGAAGGCGGACGTGCATACTTCAATCAGCAGCTTCGCCATCGACAACCTGCCGACGGACCCGTACCGCAACTTCCAGACCGCAGAACTACTAGCTCCCGGAGTCTTCTCAGACTCGCAAATTACCAAGAATTATCCCAACTCTTACGCGGATACTCCGGAGCGCTCATTAAATATCGATGCCAACGGCTTGCCGCCGCGCATCAACACCACGCGAGTAGATGGCGCCACGAACCTGTTTATTTGGCTGCCCAACCACATGCTGGTGATCCCGCCGCAGGACACAATTCAGGAAGTCAACGTTCAGACCTCCAACTTCGACGTGGAGAAGGGGCTGACGGCGGGCGTGGCGACCGACGTGGTATCCAAGTCCGGAACCAACGAGCTGCATGGCACTCTTTACGCCTTCCACAGCGACAACGCCATGGATGCCAGTAACGTTTTCTACCCTGGCGACCAACGCAAAGCAAAGCATATTGTCAATCAGGATGGCGGCACGGTTGGGGGGCCTATCAAGAAGAACAAGCTGTTCTTCTTCGCCAACTGGGAGGGCCTCTTCGAACGGAATAACAATTCATCTCAAGCCCTTCTTCCGCCGGCTGCCACAGGTTCCATCAGCGACTGGCGCGGGGGAGACTTTTCCAGCGCGCTGGGCGACCCGCTTTTTGATTCGGGCGGGAACCCCATCATGGTCCCCACTACCGGAGGGGGCAGCGTTCAGTTACAGCATGGAATGGTTTTCGACCCGACGACTGGGAATCCGGACGGGACTGGTCGCGCCGTGTTCTCTTCAGGCGGAGCGCTCAACGTCATTCCTGCAGCACGGCTTGACCCGGGCGCCATGGCGTTCATGAAGCTGGTTCCCACGCCGAACTACTTCCCGCAAGGCCAAGTCTTCAGTCAAGACACGACGGCGAACTACTTCGTCAGCACCACTCAAAAGGGCACGCGCCAGATCTTTGGCGGCAAGATTGACTGGTACCGGTCCGACAAGCACACGATTTGGGGCAAGTACATGGGCCAGAACTTCAACTTTGTCGACCCCAATTGGTACGGCGATGCAGGCGGCGGCTTCGGCACGGGCTTCAGTCACCAGTTCGCTCAGACCGAGACCATCGGCCACACCTGGACGATTTCGCCCAACATGGTATTGACCGGCCACTTGGGCTTCACCCGTATGTCAGAGAATAGCCACAATCCGTCGTTTGGCAAGGCTCTTGGCGAGAGCCTGCTGGGAATTCCGGGATCCAATGCGCCGGACGGCGACCCACTTTACACCGGGCTCCCCGGAATCTACATGGGGTACTATTCGGGGGATTTTTCCACCCTCGGCGATGCCAACTCGTGGCAGCCCGTCTTTCGCAACGACTGGACGGCCACCACTTCCCACAATCTCACCATCGTGCGCGGCAATCATGAGTTCCGTTTGGGTGTCGACATTTCCCACAATCACCTGAACCACTGGCAACCCGAAGTCTACTGCTGCCCGCGGGGGTATATCAGTTTTGCGCCGGACAACTCGGGCGTGAACATGCCCATTGACGCGCAAATGGATCAACTGCCAGTCTTCACCTCGGGAGGGGTCGCGGCTGGCAACGGCTTTGCCACGGGCCGACAGAATATAGTGGGCCTGTTCGATCTGGGTATCTTCTCATCAACCAATAAGAGTCGCCAGTTCATCAAGAACACCGCGATGGACACGCAATCCGCTTTCTACTTCGGCGACCGCTGGAAGGTGACTCCCAAGTTCACTGTGGACGTTGGGGTCCGTTGGGAGTACTTCCCCTTGATCGTCCGCGACGGAGCCGTAAAGTTCGAGCAGTACAACCCCCTCACCAATGAAACGCTGCTCGGCGGGGTGGGCGGTAACTCGGTCCACCTGGGTGCGACGTCGAGCAAGAAGCTCTTCATGCCGAGAATCGGGTTGGCATACCGGCTCAACGAAAAGATGGTAATTCGAACCGGGTTCGGCATGTCGAACGATTCCCTGCCGCTCGAAAGGCCGCTGCGCGGCTTCTTCCCCCTGTCGTTGGGGGCGGCTAACGTGGTGCCGAACACTTTAACGAGCGGTTGGCAGCCACTCGGCACCTTCGCGCAGGGCATACCCCTGATCCCGGATCCCGACATTTCCCAGGGCAAAATCATAGCCCCCAACACCGTAGACGTCGGGACTCTCGCTCCCGGCGGATTCAAACGCGCTTACATTGAGTCCTGGAACTTCTTTGTTGAACGCCAGTTGCCCGGGGAATTCCTCTTCAGCGCCGGTTATGTGGGCAATCACTATGTCCACATGATGAACGGGAGGAACTTGAACCCTGCAACGTTGGGTGGCACAAGCGCCAGCCAGCCGCTGGTCTCGGCATTCGGCCGGACGGCGGGCACCTACGCCTTCCAGGGCTATCTGGACACCCACTACAACTCTCTCCAGGTCACGCTCAATCGGCACTTCAGCAAGGGGTTGTACCTCCAGGGGTCCTACACATGGTCGAAGGTCATCGGCTACACCAGTGACAATAGCTGGGAAAACGCGCTGAGGTTCGATTGTGTTGCTTCCCCTGCACTGCCCCAGGGGTGCCAAAGTCTTAATCGAGGGGTGTCAGGCTTTGATCACACCCATATGTTGAAAACGGCGTTCGTGTACGAGTTGCCGTTGGGAGCCGGCAAACAATTTGCCAACACCGAGAAAATCTCTCGAGCAATTCTCGGCGGCTGGCAGGTTAATGGTGTTTTCAGCGCATGGACTGGTGCTCCGCTGACCCTTGGCCAAAGTGGCGGCGGCAACCTCAATACACCTGGCACCAGCCAGGATCCGAACCAAATCGCAGCCGTAAGGTACCCGAAGGGGCAGGGCCCGGGTCAATTCTGGTTCGACCCGGCAAGTTTTGCTCCGGTCGAGGCCAACGGCACGTTGGGTTCAGTGGGTCGGAACCCCTCATGGTTGAGGGGACCAGGTCTGGTACAGTTGGATGCCAGCTTGTTCCGGCACTTCAAGATCACGGAGCGATACGACATGGAGTTGCGTCTTGAGACGCAGAACACGACCAACTCGCCTCACTTCAACAATCCCAACACGACCTGCACGGATGTCCTCGGAAAGTGTGGAGGAAAATTTGGTCAGATCAGCTCTGGCTACGGCGAGCGGTATGTCCAACTTGGACTTAAACTCAGGTTCTGACGCTGGGGCTAAGGGTAGCCGCAACCCTAAACACTTTTCAGCGGCTGCTCTGAAGTAGGAATATTTGGATTCGCAATGCGGGCGCGCCGGGCGCGCCCGCTTTTTTTTGGATAAAGCTTTCTCACCTGGCTCAGGGTTTAGCCGGTCGGGGAGAAACCTCTTTAAACGACTCGCGGTAGGGTTCACACACCGCGGGGCTCTGCTTGCAGAGGGTGCTGAACTCGCGGTTTGCGTTGGTGCGATCGCCTAAGTTGAGGTAGGCGAAGGCGAGGCTCAGACGCGCCTGCGCGAGGTCCGGCTTCATCTTCAACGCCTTCTGGTAATGATCCACAGCCTCTTTGAACCTGCCGACATTGGCCATGGCCGTCCCTAGGTAATGTTCAAGGCGGGGGTCTTCCTGCCCGAGCGTTTCGGCGCGGCTCAGCGGGCCGAGGGCTTCTTGATAACGCTTAAGGTCGACTAGTGTGATTCCCAGTTCCTGCTGGAATATCGCGACAGAGGGCTTCTCTTCGGCGGCTTTGAGTAGGTAGCGATAAGCTTCGTCGTTCTTTCCTTCCTGGCGCGCCAATCTCCCCAGGGCATAATAGGCGAAAATATCGCGAGGGGATTGGTGAATCACCAGTTCCAGCAACGGCCGCGCTTTCTCCTCCTCACCTTTCACCATGTAGACGCGTGCCAGGCCCATGAGGGCCCGGTCGAACGTAGAATTGATCCTCAAGCAATCTTGATAGCTCTTCTCGGCCTCGCGCCAGTGCTGGGTCTGAGAATAGTTTTCCCCCTTGAGGAAAGGAATCACGAAGAGGCGGGGTTCTTCGGCGGCCAGGGGCTCCAGGGCCTGATTGGACTCCTCGAAGCGCCCTGCCTCGTTCAGAGTATGCGCGCGCATGACCGCTTTAAAGACTTTCAGGCGGTCCTTGGGATCGGGGAGGGGCCCGCTTGTGGTGGAGGGCGCTGCAACCGAATAGGCTATATACCCCAACGATTTGAGCTTTTCGATAGTTTCCGAAGGCAGGGGCGGCCCCTTTGGTATCGGCCGGGTGGAGGCATAGCGCCGTTCAAAGCTGGATAGTTGCTCGCGCAGCGGCGCGGCCAGCGAGGTGCGCTCAGCGTAAAGGTTGTGGGCTTCCTGGGGATCGCTCCGCAGGTCATAGAACTCGGAGTGCGGCGCAGAGACGTATTGGAAGCGCTCGGTAGTGATGCCACGCAGCTCGCTCCAGCCGAAGGAATCGCGTGGATAGTAGGTTTCAGAATAGACAGGGCGCTCATGGGTTGCGCCCTTTTCGAGAATATCGGGAGCCAGACTTGTTCCCTGAAACTGCCGCCTCAGCGGGTCCTGCAGGTGTAACAAATCGAGCAGGGTGGGCGCCAAGTCGATAAGTCCCACAAGGCGTGGAACCACGTGCGGCGCGCCCATCCCTGCCGGCAGCTTGAAAATCAGCGGGACATGCAGGGTGGAGTTGTAGATAAAGAAGCCGTGTTCGTCTTCGCCATGCTCTCCCAAGGACTCACCGTGATCGCTCATCAGGGCAATGAGAGTCCGATCGTAGAGGCGGTTGTTGCGCAGGTAGTCAAACAGCCGGGCGAGCTGGCTGTCCGCGTAGGCAATCTCGCCGTCGTAATGGTGGCCGGCATATTGGGTGCGGAAAGGCTCTGGCGGGTCATAGGGGGTGTGAGGATCGTAGAGATGCAGCCAGACAAAGAAAGGGCGTTGGCCGGTTCCACTGGCAGCACGGGCCTGGAACCAAGCCAGCAGGCGGCCGACAGTCTCTTCGGCGCGACGCTCGACGGCCGCTGGATTGCCGATTTGCACCTGGCGCACGTTGAAACGGTCGTCGTATTCTTGGAACCCGCGACTGAATCCCCAGCTTGATTCCAGCACGGCCGAGCTCACAAAGGCCGCCGTATCGTAGCCGTGACGCTGGAAGGCTTCGGCCAGCACGCCGACGCCACTCGGCAGCGGGCCGCTGGTGAAGCCCCGCACACCGTTGAACATGGGGTAGGTTCCCGTCAGGATCACAGCATGCGATGGGGGCGTGATGGGGACCTGCGCCAGGGCATGGTCGAAGCGCACGCCTTGCGCCGCCAGCCCGTCTATGGCCGGCGTCCGGACGCGACGGCTCCCGTAGCAACTCAAGTGGTCGGCGCGCAGTGTATCGATGGTGATCAGAAGAACGGGCGTTCGAGGCGGAAGGTGGCTGGAGTCAACCTGGGCAAAAACTGCACCATCCCCGAGCCCCGTGAGAATAACTACGGCTAGAGCGAAGAGAGCGAGGTGTTTCTGGAATCGAGTTCCTCTAGAGCCACATTTCGCCCCGCGTTTGCCATTCTCAATGGCGACGATTTCCTGATTCATCCGCCCTCCAGTATAAGTGTCCATTGTCCGCTGGCACAAGCGACAACTGACAAATCGGCCGCGGGAGAATTATTCGGGATGTATAATGGGTGTTCATGCCGCGAATCGGTGGAAGAAACATTTTGAGCCTTGCGCTCTCCGCTCTTTTTCTTCTCACCCCCCTCTTTGGGCAGACGTCTGAGCTCACAGAAAAATCACATCACGCCAAAGAACTGATGGACGCAGGTCGATATGAGGAGGCAATACCCATCTATCGGGAATTGGTGCGGGCGCTGCCGAAAAATCCCGGACTAATTACGAACCTGGGCCTTGCCCTGGAAATGGCGGGACGCAAGCGGGATGCGACGCGCGAGTTTGAGGCGGCGCTCAAGCTTGACCCGCATCAAGCAACGGCGTTGTTGCTTTTGGGGACAGCCCACTTGGACTTGGGCGAGTATGCGCTGGCGATCCCCCCTCTGCAGGAGTTGCTCAAGGCCCAGCCCGACAACGTGGATGCCCGGGAAATTTTGGGAGAATCTTTCCTCGCACTTGGCCGGTTCGAACAATCCGCCGAACATTATGAAAAGGTGGAACCGCTTGATGCCCGGAATCCCAAGGTCTGGTACGGCCTGGGACTCAGTTACCAGGGCCTGGCCCAACAGAATTTTGACCAGCTTGCCAAGGATGCTCCAGGTTCCGCCTACTGGCTTGATTTGGTCGGTGAGTCGCGTTTAAAGGTGCTGCAATACAATAGCGCGTTCTTCTTATACCGGCAGGCACTGGCCCAGATGCCTACCCTGCGTGGCGCGCACACCGCTCTGGCTGATATTTACAAGAGCAAGGGCCACGATGATTGGGCGAGCGTGGAGGAGCAGAAGGAGAGCACGATTCCACCACCCGATTGCACGTCGCAATCCCTGGAGTGTGACTTTAATGCGGGAATTTTTACCGATCTTGCGGCGCGTGCGGCGGGCCTAAAATCGCCCGAATCGTACTACTGGCGAACGCGGGCCTACAACCAGCTCACACTCCAAGCGTTTGCCCGTCTCGGCGAATTGCCGCCATCGCCTGAACTGCACGAATTGATGGCCAAAATTAAATACGACCGCAGACAATACTTCGAGTCTATCCAGGAGTGGCAGGAAGCGTTAGAACTTTCTCCCGGAAATCCCTACATTCAAAAAGAAATGGCGCTTTCCATGATTCGCAACAAAGACCTGGCGGGCGCCCAATCTATTCTGCAAGTGCTCATCAAGCAATCTCCGGACTCGCCGGAATTGAACTATATGCTGGGTGATACGCTCTTAAACCTGCAGAAAGTGGACGAGGCGATTCCTTATTTGAAAAAGGCTGTTGCGGGCGACCCTCGACTTCTTGACGCCCAGGGCTCCCTGGCCCGCGCCTATTTGGCGACTGGAGAAGCCCAGAAGGCTGTTCCCCACCTGAAGGCTGCGTTGCCCATTGATGATGACGGCAGCTTGCATTACCAGTTGGCTCGCGCCTATCAAGCGAGCGGCCGCGCCGAGCTCGCCAAGGCTGTGCTGAAAGAGTATCAGGAGATTGTAAAGACCGTGGCCGCGGAAAATAAGGCCACAGCGCAGGAAGTGCAGATTACGGCGCCGGAATGACCTTCCGAGGGCATCGCACGACTCACGAATGATCAGGTTCTCGAACTTCCAAGAACTGATTGGTCTTGACGTCCTTCAATACCTGGACAATGCCGCTTGGCCAGTGGATTTCAACCCTGCGAATCGTTTCCAGCTTCCCCGTTCCAAAGTGAACCCCTTGTGAGCTGGAAGACGCGTAGCCCACTGCGGTGGTCATGTGATTGACCTGATTCCCAAGCTGAACCCGGGCGCCAATGCCGTCATGGTTGCTCTTGGTCCCGATGAGTTTGAGCACGAGCCAGTGATTGTCATCGGGACTGACGTTTTGCCAGAGCTCCGTGGCTCCCTCGAGTGCGGTCACCACAACATCAATCCTGCCGTCGTTGTCGAAATCCGCAAAAGCGCACCCCCGATGCGAATTGGCCGCCATGAAATCGGGACCTGCGTCCGCCGAGACGTCACGAAAAGTCCCGTTGCCGAGGTTGGCGAAAATAGCGTTGGGTTGCTTGTAGTGAGTGGGCGAAGTTAGATCGATCAAATCGTCGGCGTCCGAATTGGCCGTGAAGAGGTCCTTCCAGCCGTCGTTATTGAAGTCAAAGAAGCCGACGCCCCAGCCACTGCGAGGCGAGGTAAGGGCGCCGAGGCGGCTCGAATACGTTGCGTCTTGAAAGAGGCCGCCCCCCTGATTTCGAAACAGGGGAAACGTTTCCCCGGCGAGAGCAGTGAAACAGATATCAGGCAGGCCATCGTTGTCGTAGTCGCGGAAGTCAGCGCCCATACTGGCCAAAGCCAGTCCATTGTTAGTGAGTGCGACGCCGGCTTCTAGCGCCACCTCCTCAAACGTCCCGTCACCTTTATTATGGAAAAGAAAATTCGGCTGATTGTCGTTGGTCACGAAGATGTCCATGAACCCGTCATTGTCATAATCGGCGAAAGCGATGCTCATGCCTCTCCCGATGTGCTGCGCGATGCCGGCTTGGGCGCTGACATCCTCAAAAGTCCCGTCGCGCCGGTTTCGATAAAGCGTGTTGGACAACCCTTCATAATACATGGGGTGGCAATAGCGCCGTAAATTGCGCTCGGGGTCGCCGCAAAATCGGGGATTCTCCGGCGACCAATGGGCGTAGTTCACCACAAAAAGATCGAGCCATCCGTCATTGTCATAATCGAACCATCCGGCCGCCACAGACCATTTATCACTCTTGATTCCAGCTTTTGCTGTAATGTCCTCGAACCGCCCGTTGCCCAGATTGCGATACAGCATGTTCCGGTAAACGCCCGCCACAAAGAGATCGGCATGGCCGTCATTGTCAAAATCCGCCACCGCGGCGCCCATCGAGTAACCCGCGCCTCCCACGCCCGCTTCGGCGGTGACGTCGGTGAATTTCATTCCGCCCTCATTTCGGTACAGGCGGTTGAGAAACTTAGGCGAATTTTTCTCAAGCGATGGAATCGACGCGCCGTTAGTGAAGAAAATATCGGTCAACCCGTCGCCGTTGTAATCAAATGCGGCAACGCCGCCCGGCATAGTTTCAATCATGTGCTTCAAGGGGGTGGAATTGTTATGCAGGACGAAATCGAGCCCCGCTGTGCGCGCAACCTCAGTAAAACGGATCGGGCTGAGAGGGAGTGTTTTGTTCGAGCTGGCCTTTTCTGGATGGGGGTTTCTTAAGCGGGAATGCTGTCCCACGCTTTGTGCACCAAATGCAGGAGGGCGCCACAGCGCTCCAGCGCCGACAATTCCGGAAACCAATTGTAAAAGGACAGAGCGCCGCGTTGACATGATTCTAAAGTGCTCTTGTGCTCAATTGGCGTAGCGACCCAAAGCTCAAATTAAGGGCCGTTCCCTCCGCCGGGCAATGTCAGCTTACATCCCGAGTTTCCAGTGGAGGCGGTTGCTGATGTGGGCCATGCCAAGGCCAATCTCTAGTCGAGCGCCTCCCTTAACATGCCGCCTTTTCAAGAGGATTCAATATTTGGACAGTCCGCAAGGCGCTCGAATGATAGCTCACGAGATTTGGGCGCGGGGGATGAGTATTACTGAGAAACCATTACAGTGCCATGGCAGACGACACTCATGATCTTAAAGGGTCGGTGCCCGATTCCCCCAAGCGGGTTCCAAAAGTACGCCCGAGTGAGTGTAACACGAATTCGGCAGCCAGTTTTTTGGGCCCATTCGTCGTCGAGCATATTGATCTTCCAGTGTGAACTTCGAGGTAGGTCGTGGGCTATGGCTGGACGTGGAAACAGGGGCTCCGGAGTTACCTCGGCCTGCCGCCCCATTTACCGAACCGACCTACACGATGTCAAGGGGCTCTACTGAACAGTCAGATTGAGCGCCGTCTGGTGAACAATTGATCCTGAAGCTGCCTGCACCGTGACGGTGTAAGTTCCAGGGGGCGTCGGGATCGTCGGTACTTTGGCTGTCAACCCAGAGGATCCACAGCCCGCACTGACAAGACACCATGAGAGCAACGTGACAAGGGTCAGGAGCGGGATCAGCCCCTTCTTCAAGACGGAACTGCGCCGCCTTCTCCAGAAAAGTCCCGGCACGATCAATGCGACCCACGCGTATTGGTGAGGGAGTGCGGGCCCTGGCCGCGAGGGCAGATTCAATGCCACCGCGGAAGATGCAGTGGTCGAAACAGAGACAGTTACTTCGGAAGCGGCAGATCCGGTGAGCGGCACGATGCCAGGAGAAAGGGCACAGACTGTTCCCGGCGCGTTCACCGTGCACGCCAAGATGATCGCATGATTGAAGCCCATCAGCGGAGTCAGTTTTAAAGAGTAGGTCGCCGTCTGGCCTGGGGTTACACTGGCATTCAGAGACGACGCAGTGAGGGTAAAATCCGGTCCCCAGGCGGGAAAGTGGCCAATCTGATCGACGATTTGTGAGAAGGCATTGAAGGTCGGAACGAGCTTGGGCGATCCCCAGGTATTCTGGGCCAGCGAGCGAAGGTAGCTTACAAGGTTAGTCTGAAGTTCATCTTCTGTCTGGGCGTCCGGGGAATCGCACCAGACATGGAATTTTCCTCCGAGAATACCCGGAGCTTGTGCGGGCAGATTGACGTTTCCGGGCCATTGCAGATCCGGCGCCCAGTCCTCATAGAGGTTAACCGGATCAGCTTGATCCGAATTGGCCCTCCCCAAGACATAGTAAAGGGTGGCGTAGCTGCAGTTCAGGATGGAATGGCCCTTGGCCAAGGCGTCGTTGGCGAGAATCGAAGTCGTCCACATATCTAGAACAATGTCCGGGTTTGGTGCATTGACATTGCCTGTAGTTCCATAGACGTCGTTCCATGCCCGCATCTGCTTTCCCTGAGCCCTCACGATTCCATCGACCCAATTCACGAAGCCAATGTAAATGTCCTGGGAATTGGCATTGGGCCCATAGAGTTGCCGGGCATAGCTGAGCAATTCGGGATATTTTGCATAATCGGAAGGGGCAAGATATTCATCGCCGCCGGTATGCCAGAAGGGCCCTGGAAACAAAGGCAGGTATTCGTCCAGCAAATCCTTGACGAGTGTATAGCTGGCAGGCTGACCCAGATCAAGCTTGTCGGGGTTGCCGGGCAACTGTAATTCTGGATGTGACGCCAACAACGCCTCGGCGTGTGCGGGAAGGTCAATTTCCGGAACGATCATCACATGGTAGCTTTGCGCCAGAGCGAGAAGGGCCTGAATGTCGGTCTTGGAGTAATGCAACGGAGAGGTAATCTCGGGATGAGTGGTGCTCTCCAAACGGAATCCGAGATCATCGGAAAGATGGAAATGGAAATAATTCAGCTTGAGATAGGCCAAATCCTTAATGTGGCGTTGCAGGAAAGAGATCGAAAAGTATTTCCGTCCCAAATCCACCATCAAACCACGCTCGGGATAGTCGGGCCAGTCGCGTGCCGTGCCGGCTTGAATCTCCAACCCTTGTCGCAGCATCTGCAAAATGCTTCTCGTCCCGTAGAACACGCCAGTGGTGGTTTGGGCGCTGATTCTGATTTGATCTGCAACGCTCAAGAGGTACCCCTCTTGGCCAATCGCGGAGTCTGCCGCGTCCAGGGTAAGGTAGATGTCGCCAGGTTTTGAACTGCCAAGCCCCACGACAATCGGAATTGAATATCCTGTAAGGTCCTGCAGGTCTTGGGCGAATGTGGAGGCGACATCAGCAAGCTGGCTGGAATAAACGGCGTCGAGAACGATCTCAGAATTCGCGCTGAACGAATACGATCCCGCGGTCTCGGTCCATTGCTTGAAGGCAGGAATCGTTCTCGGCTGTTCGGCCCGCGCGGATGGGCCAAATGCAAACAAGAGAATCGCTATCAGCGCTGCCGCCAACCTGCGAATCCTAGACCGGATAGCAGCGAGAAACTTCTGTGCAGTGACCACCTCGTTTACTCCCAAGGAAGCCGACAGTATGAAGCGTGGAATAGTGCGGTCAAAGACGATTCAACCCGCCAGGCCGACTACTCCTTGGATGTCGAAAAATGAAACAGCGAAGGACAGAACCCGCGCCATATTTTAGCACTGGAAAGGCAATTTCAGCCGGACAGGCCCGTGAATACCTGTGGCGCCGGGGCGGGCGCAGAATTGCTGAGTGGAGGCAGCCTCTCCCCAGCAGCCGCTGATCGTCAGAACCGCACTAAATACGAGAACTTGACAAAGAATTGCCTTCCGTCCGTAGCGAGGCTCCTTGTGCGGAGGATTTGAAACGCGGAGGCTGTGGACAACAATTCGAGGTTGTCCAGATTTCGGTTATAACCCACGTAAATGGCGCTGAAGGGGTTCATAAGATAGGCAAATAGGAAATCCACATTAAAGTTTTTGGTCGTGCTCAAGGAGGTGGCAAGAGGATTCGCGAGCACTGTGTTGTACTGAGGAATCACTCGCAACGACAACTTCTTGTTGAACTGCCAGGTGCTCGTGGAGCGAATGATGTGGTTGTTGAAGATGCTGGCGCCACTCGCCCGGTCCGTGAGCCGGTCCAGCAGGTAAGTGTTTTCCATCCGCAGGTGGCGCTCCGGCCGCACCAGCAAGCTCACGCTCGCTGTCGACACATTGGCGAGGGCGGGAAGTCTGCCGGAAGGCGGAACCACATTGATCTGCGCTCCCTGCGAATAGTCGGCCTTGAAGGTGGCCTTTTCCAGCAGGGCGGTTTCAAAATAGAGTCCCTGTCGGTGATGGGAGTAGACTTGGTTTGCGGTGAGGCCCTGGAAGTCTTGTGGCCGCAGCATCTCCCGGTCTGATTGGTAGTAAACCTCAAATGCGGTCTGGCCGGTAAACTCCCAGCTCATGGTGTAGTCCTGATACATATCCAGCCGGTTGCCGTGATGATCCCAAACGGGATTGACGAAGACGGTGGGTCCCCAGGAGATGAAGTACTTGCCTTCCGGTCGAAACCGATACATGGCAATCTCGCTCGCGCTGCGCATATCTGTGCGGAGGGGCGGGCGCGTGATGGTGCGGCCAACGTAGACGGGCCGTTCCACGGTTTCGGTATAAATGAAACCGGTCAGTGTATTGAAACCCGGACTGAGATCGTTGTATTCGGCACTGCTATAGAACTGCCTTCCGTCGAAGCGAGCCTGCACCTTATAAGCGGGTCCGGCGCTGCGCGTCCCATCCGGCAAGCTTGTGGAGCTGGCCACAGCCTGTCCCGTCACCCACCAGTTCTTATTTAGTTTAAAGCGACTGTCGAGCCCGCCCACGCGGTTGGAGGTCCCTGCAAACTCGCGGTCCGTGTAAATCATCCCAATGGTTGACTGCCGGAAGATGTCGCGGTTCACTCGTAGAACAGTGAAGAAAGCTCGCTTGCCTTCCAGCGGGTCTCCCGGCACGACGGATTCACCCGGTGAACGATCATCCGCGAAGAGCGCCCCCACAGCGTAAGGACCTTGCTTGCCGGTCAGGCGCACCCCGAACTGAGGGTCGGCGATGTTCCGAGTGAACAGCAGATTCATGGGCGTTTCGAAATAAGAGGGATTCTCCAGAAAGAACGGACGCTTCTCGGGGAAGTACGCTTCAAAACGGCGGTTCACGGTGATCTGAGGCTGGTCAGATTCAACCTGCGAGAAATCCGGATTGGCGGTCATGTCCAGCGAGAATGAACGCTTGAGAACGAGTTTCGCGTCCGCACCCACCCGCGGCTCCACGGATTTGCTCTGGAAATGGGGATCCGGGGCAATGCTCTGGTCCAGCGTCCGAAAGGAGCGCGCATAGGCGTAGGGAACCAACATGTCGCCGCGTCCGGGTGAAATCCCCCGCAAGCCCTTCAAGGTGGCCTCCTGGCTCATGCGCCCTTCGATGCGCGTAGAAACACGAGGCCAAGTGGCGGATTCATTGTTGCGGACGATCCATCGCACGAAGACGATCCCCCAGGTTTGCTTTTCAGTGGCAGGGAAACGCAGGCTCTTGAAAGGCACCGCGATCCACACCACAAAGCCCCTGTTCGTGGGCTGGCCGCGCGATTCCCAGACCGTATCCCACGTCCCGTCGTATTGATTGCGCGGACCCTCCGTCCACAGTCCGTCCAACTGGTGGCCGTAGGCGTTCACGGTGAAAACATAAGCGCGCCGCCGGTCGTGGTAAGTGTCGAGGAAAAGGTCCAGCTTGTCGTCCCCAGTCACATTGTCTCGCGGCGTACGATGCCTGCGGACTTTCTTGGGTTCGGAGTCAAATGCCACGAAAATACAGTAGAGGTATTGCTCGTCGTAACCCAGGTAGACTTCCGTCTTTTGCGTGGACGGTTGGCCGTCCCTGGGCAGGCGCTGGGTAAGATTCTCGACTTTCGCCAGTTTCCCTTGCCACTTGGGGCTGGGCTTCATGTCAAGGAAATCTTCCAGAACGGGGCGTTGCGAAACACGAGGGACCTCCAGGGTGACATCCTTGCCTGCGGGTCCGGAATCTGGCCAGGCAACACTGGAAAAGAGAAGCAGGGATGCCAGTAGTGCCCACCGAAGCTCACGCCTGGGGCCGCGAAACGAATGGAGGCATCGAACAAGGGTTCCCCCCAATCGCTCATAGACGTGGATTGGAAAAGCTCGCAAGTGTGAGATCGCTTCCGGGAAATCGCAAATTGGATTTCCCTCAAGTTGGTACTGATCGCGCACCCAAACGGGAAAAACCGGTTGAACGTACCCTATCTTATCGGAAAAGGAGACTCGCATTAAGCATTTTCATTCGCCATGCATTTTGTGTGCGCCCGGCACACATGAGGCCCATAGGAGCCCCCACGGGAATATTGCTCTGCTGCAGGGGCTACTTTGCGGCCGATCGCGCCCAAGGTGGTCACTAGAACGGGGATTTTGACTTTCTTTGAAACTTCCGCAGACGGAAGTTCTTGGGGCTCATCAGGCCTGTCCGCGAAGCTGCAAATAGTGTACCCCCATTTTGATTCCCGCCTCCTTTTGTCGGCCAGTCGGATAATGAGTCGTTGAGCTGTGTCGCCCCGGAATTCTTAATCGACATGTAAAGTGAATCTTTTGGGCCGTTCGGAAATGGTCTGCACCGGCTTCCACGGAAACACAGAACGATCGGGGATGGTCAATCCGAGATTCTGGCTGGATGACGCCCACTCGGAAAATATCCAAGCGCCTTCCAGATGCCTTGACCCGGCTTTGCCGTACCCTGAAGTATGAACAGGCGGATGTCACATCGCACGTTCATGCGATGAGGCGACGCCTTTTTGGGCCACATCTGGGCCACAAACTGTAGAGAGTAAGGGGTAAAATTGGCCATCAGCAGCCGGCTAAGGGCCTTAGAAATCAACGTCGGGTACAACTAAGACATGCCTGGCAGTCATGAGGTCGAGGGTTCGAACCCCTCCAGGTCCCCCAACTAATCCTTTTACAGAACTAAACGACGCTAATTTACCTGATGCAAGGGGCCGTCGCCCTGCGACCCACCGCGGCTTCTACATATGTGCTGCTGGAATTCTCAGGAGGGACGAATGGTCTGCAATTTCTTCGGGACGCCTTTGGGATGGCAGTCAATACATTTGACAAAATGAATGTTGTGCGGGCTCTTGATGGATTTGAAAGATGTGTCCATAGTTTCTACTTCGAGGCCGCAATTGGACAATCGAGGGTGGCAATTGGCGCAAGAGGCGCGGGTCTTCTGCCCGTGTTTCTCGTGGCAGGCCAGACAACTAAGGCCTTCGTGCACGCCCATTGCGGTGCGATCGTCCCCCGAGCCCACCAGCATATTGGCCAGCGGCGCGTGACATTGGTAGCAAAGAGCCTGGCGGCGGTCCGGACTGATCTTCACCGGCCTCACGCCATCGTGCATTTCAGGCAGAGGCAGGCGCGCGACGGAAACGGAAGCAAGCTCCCGCCGATCGAATAGCGCCAACGATGGCCGAAAAACCTCCTGGCTGGGGCCGGGATTGAGAGGCTTGATGGCGGGGCGAGCCAGCGGGACTCCCTCCCGATGCATTTGATGGCACGCCAGGCATGGGATCACCGGCTGGCCGGCGAGCTTTGGATTGCGCAGTTTCCATGGCCCTGTCGTATCCAGTGGTGTTACGAGGTCGCGGATGCCGCCATCGAAGTGCATCGCATGGCAGCGCAGGCAGTCGTCCATCAGTCGCCTCTGGCGGTTGTGAGTCTTGTCGAGAAAAATTTCAGTGTAGTTTGCTCCGTGCGGGCCCGCGGCCCAATCCGCAAATTCCTGCTGATGGCACTTCCGGCAGCGCTCACCCATCCGCAGCACATCCTGGGTTTTCAGCCGCACTTGTTCCGGGATTTCTCCGCGCAGGTGAGCGACCACACGGTGAAGGTTGTTGAGATGAAATCCCGCATTGAGCGTGAACACTCCGCCGTGGCAGTCCGAACAGGGCACATTGCGGTGGGTGGAAGTGTGCCAATCGGTATACGGCTGCACGATTTCGTGGCATCGCGCGCAAGACCTTCCGCCGGAGTATTCGTAGTAGAAACTGGCTCCGGGGACAATCAGGACGGCCACCACCATGAGAGGCAGAGCAAAGTACAGAAGGCGGCGGGCAGATTTAAAGACGGATAACATTTAAACTACACCAAGCGGATGTCCCTACGAAACGCCGCGGGCTCCCCTCCACGAATTCACCAGATGGTCGGAAGCGTGATAGGCGATGGCCATGATGCTCAGCACGGGGTTGAACCCGCCATTGGTCACGTGGACGCTGCCATCCACTACAAACAAGTTGTCCACATCGTGAACCCGGCAATACTTGTCGACCACAGAGGTTTGCGGGTCATTTCCCATGCGGCAGGTCCCTGCCTGGTGCTGCCCTCCGCTCAGGCCGGGGCCGGGGACATCGGTCCAGGTCGCGATGGCTCCTGCCTCTTTCAGCCATTCCTCTGCCTTTGATGCCAGGAACTTTCCCACCACAATATCGTTGGGATGCCGTTGGCCGGACAGACGAGCTACAGGAATGCCCCAGTAGTCCTTCACTGTGGGGTCGACCTGCACCCTCGATTCAAATACTGGAATTTCTTGTCCGGGTCCGTGCACTCCGATGTTGTGCCGGTACCATTTGCGCATAAAATCTTTGTGTGCCTTTCCCCACCTCGGTACGCCACGAACCCGCCGGCTCGCCAGGTGGTAGGGGAGCCGGATGAATTCATTGACCAGAGCTCCTCCGCTGATCAGCCCCCGGTTTCCGTGGTTGTAGTCGCAAATGGCGATCGAGGCGCCCGGCCCGATGTCGTCATAGACATCGAAATCAAACAGGCCGAACGCACCCGCGTACGCGTGCCCTTGCAGATTTCTTCCCACCCAATCGTAGCGGTTGCCCAAGCCGTTGGGAAAAAGTTGGCTCTTCGAATTCAGTAGCAATCGGGCCGACTCAATGGCTGATCCGGACACCACGACCAGGTCGGCGCTTTGTTCCTGGAGACGCTCGTCGGAATCAAAGTAGGCCACACCGGTTACCTTGCCCTGCGGATTGGTGAGAATCTCTTTGACGATGGACTCGCTCCGCAGTTCGCAGTTCCCGGTGGCGAGTGCCTTGGGAATGACGGTGTTCTGCGTGCCGTTTTTCGCGTTCACTTCGCACGCAAAACCTACGCACCAGCGGCATCGCATGCAGGCACCCCTGCCGTTGAATGGGACTGAGTTTCGGAGCATGGGAATATCAAAAGGATGGAGTCCCAGTCGCTGGGCCGCGGGCTTCAGAATTTCGTACTCCCGGTTGGGCGGGAGAGGCGGCATGGGCAGCGGGCGCTTCCGTGGGGGCTGAAATACGTTGTTGGAATCGTCACCCGATACCCCAAGTTCCCATTCCGCTTTCTCGTAATAGGGTTCGAGGTCCCCATAGCCGATCGGCCAGTCCTCCAGCGTACTGCCCGCCACCGTTCCATAGGTCGAGCGCATTCGGAAGTCTTTTTCCAAATAGCGCCAGGCCATGGCGCCATAACTGGCGGTGCCGCCTCCAACACAGGCTGCATTGTTGCTGTAGGCCCCGTCACTTGGCTTCAACACGTGTTCCCTGCCCTGTTCGTCCACAAACACGCGGGGATTACGCTCGTCGTCGGGACCGAACGGGCTGCCCAGGACGGAAGTGCGTTGATTGCGCAAATCATCCTTGCGGCAATCAAAGGCTGAGTACCACTTGCCGCGTTCCAACAACGCCACGGTGAGCCCGGCCTGGGCAAGTTCATTGGCAACGATGCCGCCGCCGGCACCCGCGCCCACCACCACCGCGTTGACATGCTTTGGGGCCATAAGATCGTTCAATTACTGTAGGGCCGACCCTTGGGTCGGCCCTTCCAAGAAAGGCCGGGGCAAGCCCCGGCCCTACATTTAATGCGCTCGCCCGCGAATTGGCGGGTAAAGCAGGTTGAGCATCTTCCAGCTTGCCCTCTCACGGTTGCCGCCATGGCGTGGGTCACCATAAAATCCTTGCATCGTGTGCTCAACAACCATCGAGAAAAATTCCTGCGAGCGAATTTGCTTCCAAACATTGCCCGGCGCCTTGCCACTCTCAAGCGCGGTAAGAAGTTCGGTCTGCTTCGCCGGAGTCAAATCAACAAACGTGGCCCCATCGAGAGCCCGGCTGGTTTGGTCGACGCCGACAAGTCCTTGCCGATAAGTCTTTCGCAAATGTTTGAATGGCCCGCAAAGCTGGCGGTCAATGTAATTCACTACACCCGCCCACGCCGCGCCGGGATCTTGATCCGGGGGAATGATCTGGTCACAAATCGCCGCCAGAGTCCTGGCTTCATCCACGGTGAGGAATCCCCACGGACTGCGAATCCCACCGCAGGAAATCGCAGATCCTGCTGCGGCCACCCCGAGGGCCACCTGCACAAATTTCCGACGGCTAAGTTTCCTGCTTGATTCCACCACCTACACCCTCAAGGCAATTCTTTGTAAGAGCCTGGGCTGCAACGGACCCGAGTTCTCTCCGCCAGTGTGGTTTGAATTGGCACCACAGTCAGTGATACTCGTCACATACAGGGCGCGCCGGATTAGAGACTCTGGAATCGGCCACCGCTACCTGCGCGCATTTGTCGGGTGTACAATGCCTCGTGAATCGCGACCGCGAAGCGAATCAGGCGAGAATTGATGAGGAGCCGATGTTAAAACCCACACTTGAACCTAAAGCCAAAAAACATCTCGCAGTGGTCTTGATCTGCTTCGCGGCTTTGGCGGCCTTGGCTTTGGGGCAGCCGAGAGTTTATCCGGACCGCTGGGTTTACGTCTCGACGGGGCTCGAGAGCGACCAGGAACTTGCAAAGGTGGAGGGCATCGCAAAGACCTCCAGCGAGCACGGCCTGACCGGCATGCTGCTTTCAGCGGGCTTCGATTCTCTGGACTTGAAGGATGCGGATTATCTGCGTCGCCTCGATCATCTCAAGCAGACCTGCGATCACCTGGGTGTGGAAATTGTTCCCATGGCGTTCAGCATCGGCTATGGCGGCTCCACAATGGCTCATGACAAAAACCTTGCCGCTGGATTGCCCGTGCATGGCGAGCTTTACGTCGCCGGAGAACACGAGGCGCGCTTTGCCCCTGACCCCGATGTCAAACTCCCGAACGGCGACTTTGAGCAAACCGAAGGAAATCTTCCGGCAGGCTTCACCGTACATGGCGAGCACGCCGCGATGGATTCCGGTGTGGTTCACTCAGGGAGATTTTCCGTGCGCTTCGAGAATTTTGGCGGCAAACCCGGCGGAGGCAATGTTTATCTGTCACAGACCTTTCACGTGCAGCCCTATCGCATTTATCGAATGCGCTGCTGGGTAAAGACGGAGGGCGCGTTACCGCGCGAGATATTTCATCTGTGGGCCGTTCCGCCCGACGGGCGCGACCTGGCATACATGGAGCCGTGGATGGAGCCCACGAGCGATTGGCACGAGTTGGTATGGGCGTTCAATAGTTGGTATTCCGACCCCATCGACTTTCGCATCGGAGTGGCGGATGGCGAGGCCGGGAAGATCTGGGTGGATGATGTTAGCGTGGAAGAAGTGGGCCTCACCAACGTCCTGCGCCGGGAGGGGACACCAGTAATAGTTAAGAATGAAAAATCGGGAGAGGTCTATAAGGAAGGACGCGATTACGCCCGCATCTCCGATCCGCAGCTCAATTTTCGGTGGGACCACGAGGGCCCGTCCATCCACCTCCTAAAGGGCAGCCGCATCCACGCGGGTGACCGGCTTCGCGTGGATTATTTTCACGGCACCACGATCTATCGGGACCAGGTTCCCCTCGACATGTCGGAACCCGCGGTCTACGAAATCTGGCAGCACCAGATTCCGCTGCTGCAAAAGCATCTCGCGCCGAAGAAATTCTTTCTCAGCATGGATGAGGTGCGCATCGGCGGTTTCTGCGAAGCTTGCAAGCGCCGCCACCTCCCCATGAATCAGATTATGGGTGATTGCCTCACGCGCCAATACCAGATGATTCGCGCCGCCAATCCGCAGGCGCAAGTTTACGTCTGGTCGGATATGTTTGACCCCAATCACAACGCTCGCGAAAAATACTACCTGATCGACGGCAGCTTTCTCGATACGTGGAAATACATTCCCAAGGATTTGGTGATTGCCTGCTGGTACTACGAAAAGCGCGACCTGAGCCTTCCCTTCTTCTCAAAGCTCGGCTACCGCACACTCGCCGGCGCCCATTACGACGCGGATGATTTGACGAATCCCAAAGACTGGCTGAATTCCCTCGACCAAACCCCGGGCGCCGAGGGCATCATGTACACGACTTGGGAGAATAAATACAAGCTTCTTGAAGACTTCGGCGACCTGGTATCAAAACGATGATAGTGTCTGTTTCAATGAATCGGACTTTTAGATAAGGAGTACACCATGCCTCATAAGACGGCAGCTTCCAAAGTGAACGAGAACGCGAATGCATCCCAGCCCGAAAGCAGTCGGCGGGATTTTCTGAAGTCCGCTACAACTGTGGCCGCAAGCCTGATGGTCCCTGCCCCGCTCCGCGCGGAGAGTTCAAACCTGCTGCCCACCGTGAGTCTCGGACCTCACCGCGTCACGCGGCTGATTGTGGGTAGCAATCCCATGTATGGATATTCGCATTTCAACCACCTCTATGACCAACACATGCTGGAGTGGTTCACCGATGAACGCATTGTGAACCTTCTGCTGGATTGCGAGAAGAAAGGCATTAACACGTGGCAGGCGAGTTTTAACTATGGCATGAAAAAGCACATCCCCAAGTATCGTGATGCCGGAGGGAAAATCCAATTTATTTGCCTCGCAGCGTCGTGGCACTACGACGAGAAAATGCCGAGGACACCGGAGGCAATCCTTGACGGCACGGTGAAGTGCGCGCAAGTCGCGGCTGAATTCAAGCCCATCGGCATCGCATTCCACGGCGCAGCCACGGACATGCTCTTTCGGGCGGGCAAGATCGACTTGCTCAAGACCTACATCGACAGGGTCCACGACCTGGGAATCCTGGCGGGAATCTCCACGCACAATCCTGTGATCCTCGACACGCTGAGAGAAAAGGATTTTTCGAATGACTTTTACATGACGGGGTTGCACTATCTCACCCGCCATCCGGAAGACTGGATGAGGGATATCGGCACACTCCCTCTCGATGAGGGCTGGATTGCCTCCGACCCGCCCAAAATGGCGGAGGCGGTGCGCAAAATGAGCAAACCTTGTCTCGTTTATAAGGTTCTGGGTGCCGGGCGTAAATGCGGGTCGGCACAGGAAAAGCGCAAGGCCATCGAATGGGCTTACAAGAATATCAAGCCTGTCGACGCGACGATCATCGGGCTGTACCCTCGCTTTTCGGACCAGGTCACTGAAACCACAACGATGGTGCGCGAAATCCTGGCTTGACAACTTGAGGTCGGCAGGCGTCAAAACCAGACAACCCAACGCCGGCCGCAAAGATTCCCCTTTGGCCTCGCGCAATCCGTCGCGACTCGCTTCGCAATCTCAGAGGGACGCACATCCCGGTATGGACCTAATATGAAAAAGAATTTCGGTCACTTGAATTTCCATCGCGGAAATATTGTTTCGTACATGGGGCTCGTCCTCCTGCTGGCTTTATCTCCGACTCAAGCAGGAACACAGGACGCGTCCGGAGCCACAAATCCTTCAGCAACGCGTTTGGATGCCTGGCGCATTCTTGGCCCGGGTGGCGGCGGAGCGCAATTCTATCCCGCTGTCAGTCCGCACGACCCCAACCTGGTGTTGGTTGCTTGCGACATGACGGGGGCGTACATCTCTCATGACGGTGGTAATTCATGGCGGATGTTTGATCTTCGTGTGCCTGTAAAGTTCTTCGTGTTTGATCCGATCGACCCTCAGGTGATTTATGCGGGCGCGTCCAGCCTTTGGCGCAGTGGCGACGCTGGCCGGACATGGAACCTCATCTTTCCAACTCCGGCCTCTGTAAAGCGGCTGATCATGCCGGATGACCACGCGAGCCCTGAGGTAGAAACTGCCGAGGGGCGCGCCGAGCCAGTCTCCGCACTCGCCATCGATCCCGCCGATTCAAAAGCCCTTTACATTGGAGTGGGCCGCCCTGGCCAGGCTGCTCTTTACGTTTCGAAGGACGAGGGAGCTCATTGGACCGCTGACAAGAAATCAACTGTTGACCTCGCCTCAGGTATACGAACGATTTTCGTCGACCCGCGCTCCCCGCGAACCGACCGGACGCTTTTCGTTGTCGGGCGGAACTCAGTGTCGATTCGAAAAGCCGGGCAGTGGGAGCAGCACCCGCCGCCCGCAGGCGTCACCGATTTTCGTAACGTGTCTGCCGGTTTCTCAACCGATGGCCAATTGACAGTCTATGCGGTGGCGGGCGGAAGACGAACCCCGGGAAGCCCAAGCGGGGGAATTTTTGTATCACACAACGGAGGGGAATCATGGGAGGACTCGAGCAAGGCATTCCTCAGCCTCGGGGGTGAATCCGCACGGATTCCCGACCTCGAAGCTGTGGCCGCGAGCTTCCTTCATCCCGAAGTTGCTTACCTGTCCTTTGAAGATTTCCGCACCGGGCCGAATGCAAATCAATTGATTCACGGCGCCGCGAAGACCAGCGATGGTGGCCGCACCTGGAGCCTGGTTTGGAATGAGGCGGACACTCCCGCGGCAAACGTTCACGAGGCGTGGATCACCGAGCGCCTTGGGACAGGCTGGGGTGAGCCCGGCGTTTCACTGGGTGTAGCGCCAAACGATCCCAACATTTGCTACCGAACGGACTACGGTCGGACCATGCGTACCACGGACGGCGGCCGGACTTGGACTGCCACTTATTCCAAAAAAATGGCGGACCACACTTACACGACAACGGGACTCGACGTCACCACGGATTATGGCGTCTTCTTCGACCCGTTTGACTCGAAGCGGATGTTCATCGCTTATACGGACATCGGATTGTTTCGCAGCGAGAACGTCGGCCAGAGTTGGACTAGCTCCACGTTCGGCGTCCCGCGGCAATGGTGGAATACGACCTACTGGATTACGTTCGATCCTGAGGTCAAAGACCGCATGTGGGGCGTGATGAGCTACACCCACGATTTGCCCCGTCCCAAGATGTGGCGCCGCACACCTCCCGCCAAGTTTGGCGGGGGCGTTTGCATCAGCGATGATGGCGGCAAAACGTGGCGCTCTTCGAACACCGGAATGCCTTCCACAGCCGCCACGCACATTTTGCTGGACCCTTCGAGTCCTGCAAAGGCGCGCGTACTTTATGTAACTGGCTTTGGCAAAGGCGTCTTCAAGTCGGCCGACGGCGGCAAAACGTGGTCCTTGAAGAACACCGGTCTGCCGGGGCCGGAGCCTTTTGCCTGGAGGCTGGCGCGAGATAAGAAAGGAACACTCTATCTTGTTGTGGCGCGCCGGAGTGAGGATGGCAGTTTCGGTAACGCCGCGGACGGTGCCCTCTACCGCTCCACTGACGGCGCAGAAAATTGGACTCGAGTTCAATTGCCCGAGGGCGTGAATGGTCCGAACGGGATCGCGATCGACCCCGAGGACGTTGACCACCTTTACCTCGCCGCCTGGGGGCGGAATACGCCTCAAGGGGCCGCGCAAGGCGGCGTCTTTGTTTCAACCGACGGCGGCAAATCGTGGAAGAATACGCTCGATCGCGACCAGCACGTTTACGATGTCACCATCGATCCTCGCGAGCCGCGCACCCTATACGCCTGCGGCTTCGAATCTTCCGCCTGGCGCTCTACTGATCGTGGCGAGACTTGGCAACGCATTAAGGGATACAACTTCAAGTGGGGCCACCGCGTGATACCTGATCCGCAAAATCCGGGGATGATCTATGTGACGACCTTTGGAGGCAGCGTCTGGTATGGTCCTGCCGCGGGCGATCCACACGCCGTTGAAGACATCACGACGCCGGTGCTCTCCTACGACAAATGATGACGATAGTGAACGTCTAGTGTTTGAGTTCGTTGAGGTGAGTCCATGAAACCCTTCTTAAAGCCGTTCATCATCGTGACGGTCACGCTCCTTCTGTTGATGGCGATTCAGTTTTCAAACTGCCAGGCCCAATCCCGGCCGTCAAAAGACCCTGAGCAAAAAAACACGCTCCTCCTGCGCGATTTCAATCCTCAATCGATGCTCCATGCTCCTGTTCACCAGATTCTGCGAGCCCGCTTTCCCGTCATTGACGTTCACAATCACGTGAACGACGCACGGAGTGCGGGACGCGGACACATTGAGCCGGCCCGCGTGGTGGAAATGATGGACCGACTCAACATTCAAACCATCGTGATCCTCACCGGCAAGTGGGACGACCCGCTGCAGCACGTGGTGGACGAGATGGTGAAACCTTATCCGGGCCGGTTTATGGTTTTCACCCAGATCGATTGGAGCAAAATCGACGACCCGGACTTCAGCCAGGAAATGGTGCGGCAGATTGACGACGCGGTCCGGCGCGGGGCGCGAGGGCTGAAGGTGCTGAAGGATTTCGGGCTCGAAGTCCGGTACAAGTCGGGCAAGCTGGTGACGGTAGATGATCCTCGACTCGACCCGATTTGGGAAGAGTGCGGGCGATTGGGGATTCCGGTGTCTATCCACGTTACCGACCCGGAAGCGTTTTTCCATCTCGTGGATGGGAAAAACGAACGCTACGAAGAACTACGCGCCAACCCGAAATGGAGTTTTTACGGACCCAAATTCCCCAGCAAACAGGCCATTATCGACGCGCGCGACCGGATGTTTGCGCGGCACCCGCAAACCACTTTCATTTCCTTGCACGTGGGTAACTGGCCGGAGAACCTGGACTACGTTTCGAGCCTGCTCGACCGCTTGCCCAACGTCATGGTGGAGTTCGGAGCGCGCGAAGCGGAACTCGGCCGCCAGCCCCGCCGCGCCACCAAATTCTTCACGGAATATCAGGACCGGATTATGTTTGGGACCGATGCCACGCCGAGTGACGACATGTACCAGAACTATTTTCGCTGGCTTGAAACCCCGGATGAGTATTTTGATTACTATGGCGCGCCCGGCCAGGGCCGGTGGAAAATTTATGGCATGGAATTGCCCGATACAATCCTCGAAAAGGTCTATCACCTCAACGCAGACAAGGTTTTCAAGCAGTTCAAAGGATTTCCTTCATCAGGAGGCGGCCAATGAAATTCAATTTCCCCCTTGAAAAATGGATCACCCCGGCGATAGCCACCTCGTTTCTAGCGTGCTCATTGGCCTTCGTTGGTTGTAGCAGCGAAAATCCAGCACCGCCTGACAATCACGTTCAGGCCGCCTCCACGGTTACGGTCACTCATAACCCCGGGGCACCGGTCGTCATTAGGAGTTCCAGCGCCGAGTTTGACGTATTGCCTACCGGTTACGTCCAAGGTTATCTCATCAAAGATGGAAAGCGGCTGACCCTCGACGAACCGGACGCCTCTGCATCCGGCGAGCCAATACAGGCCGACGGAAAACAATTTAGCGATTTCACCTTCGATCTGGACCACGTGAATATTTCCGACGCCCAGGGAAAACTTGGGCCGCTCGGCAAGAGTGTAGAAGTGCGGGCGCGAAGTTCCAGCGGCATCGAAAAGACTCTGACCGTTGAACTCTACGATAACTTTCCCTCTGTGGCCGTGATCGGCGAAGCATTGGGAAACGTGGGCTCAGCGGACGTCAAGCTGGACCAGGTGGAGGCCAATCGGCACCGCCTCAATGCGTCGCTCACCGATCCGCAGGCCCCGCCCTACCGTCTATGGTCATTCCACGGATCGAGTTCGCAATGGGGCAAGGACGATGTGGTGGAGATCTCTAAGAACTTTGCGCAGCCGAACCTGGTGGGCGGCATGACGCCCCACGGCGAGGGCGGAGGAATTCCCGTCGCCGCATTCTGGACGGCGTCGGCGGGGGAAGCCATTGGCCACCTGGAGACATTACCTTGGGTACTTACTCTTCCAGTCAAAGTGGCGACGGACGGGCGCATCGGCGTGTCGATGGTAATTGAACCGAAAACTGTATTGAAGCCCGGCGAGGTGTATTCCCTTCCCCGCGGCTTTGTGGCTGTGTACTCCGGCGACTTCTACGGACCCCTGCGCCTCTATTCGAGCGCCTTGCAGCAGGAAGGCATGATACTGGCAAAACCGAACGCCGAAGACTACAACATCAGTTGGTGCGGCTGGGGTTATGAGTCTGAGGTTACGCCGGCCCAGATGCTCGGGACCATCCCCAAACTGAAAGAATTCAATATCAAGTGGGCCACGCTCGACGATCGCTGGTTTGATAATTACGGGGACTGGGAGCCGAGGCAGGACACGTTCGCCAGCGATGCGATCAAGAAGATGGTCGACGACTTTCACCAGCAGGGCATCAAAGTCCAAATCTGGTGGCTCCCCATCGGAGTTGAGGATGGCGAAGGCAAGTACGAATCGCACCGCTACGGAACGGCGCAGGTGGTGAAGGAACACCCCGAGTGGCTAATCCTCGACAAGAATGGCAAGCATGCCCACATGGTCCGGGGTCTGGGTGCGTTATGCCCTGCTGTGCCGGCGGTGCAGCAGTATTACCGACAACTGACGGAGAAATTTATTCGCGACTGGGGGTTTGACGGCCACAAACTCGATAACGTATTTACCGTGCCGGCCTGCTACAACCCCGCGCATCACCACAAATCGCCCGATGACTCTGTTCGAGCGATGGGCGAAGTCTACCGAACCATTTTCGAAACTACCAAGCAGCTTAAGCCCAATAGCGTGACCCAGGCCTGCCCCTGCGGGACCCCGCCGAATATGGCGTGGTTGCCATTCCTCGATCAAGCGGTCACAGCCGATCCGGTGGGATCGGTGCAAGTGAGGCGGCGCATCAAAATGTATAAGGCGCTGCTGGGACCCCAGTCAGCTGTCTATGGCGATCACGTGGAACTCACCGCGATTCATTACGAGGGTAAAGAAGAAGTGGATGAGGGAAAGGATTTTGCTTCTACTATTGGCGCCGGGGGCGTGGTGGGCACAAAATTTGTCTGGCCGGATCCTGGGCCGCACTTCAAGACTGTTCTCCTGACCTCGGAAAAGGAAGCGCTGTGGAAGAAATGGATCGATATTTACAACGCGAAAATGCTTTCCAAGGGAGACTTTCTTGACCTCTATGTCACTGGCTACGATGTTCCCGAAGGGTATGCCATCGAGAAGGACGGAAAGATGTATTACGCGTTCTTCGCCCCCAAGCCAACAGCGCCATGGAAAGGCGAAGTCGAGTTGCGTGGCTTGGCGGCCGGGAAATATCGCGTGCTCGACTACGAAAATGGAAAAGACCTGGGGACGATTGATCCCCCCAAAGCGAAGCTAACTACCGAGTTTTCTCATCATCTCCTGCTTGAAGTCAGCAAAGTTCAATAGGACGGATGATGCCAGCGGATTGGAGGAGGAAGAATGAGTTATTTGAATAGAAGACGTTGGTTGGGCAGTGTCGGCGCCGGGTTTCTGGCAGTCGCGGGGAAATCGGCGAGCACGAACCGTGTGGACGCCGCGAAAGAATCAGCTGCCTCCAAAATGCATCTGGAACTGAGCGATTTTCAGCCTAAGAGTATGCTCCACGTGCCGGAGACCAAGGTCCCCCGCGCCCGGTTCCCGGTCATCGATATACATACCCACCTGTCGTGGGCTGCCACCAACAAAAATGGTGTTTCCTTGGGCGAGGAGATGAAGTATCTCGCCGAGCCCCGCGATTTGTTGGAGGTCATGGACCGCAAAAACCTGCGGACCATGGTCGACCTGACCGGAGGCGTTGGCGCGGGCCTCGTTGAAACCATCAAAAAATATCAAACGCTTTTTCCCGGCCGTTTCATCGTCTTCACCGAACCGTGGTGGGGAAAGTCCAACGAGCCCGGCTATCCTCAGTTTCAGGCGGATCAGATTGAGAAAGCCCACCAGGCGGGTGCCGCGGGCCTAAAAGTTTTGAAGACTCTCGGATTGTACTTGCGCGAGGAAATCGCCACGGGGCCGTTGGTTAAGGTTGATGACCGTCGATTCGACCCGATGTGGGAAGCTTGCGCGGCGATGAATATGCCGGTGGCCATTCATATCGCGGATCCCGAGGCGTTCTTTCTGCCCATCGACCGCTTCAACGAGCGCTTTGAGGAGCTCAACAATCATCCGGATTGGTCATTCCACGGCAGGGATTTCCCCAGCTTCGCGGAGTTGATGGAAGCGCGCAATCGCATGTTTGCACGACATCCGAAAACTCAATTCATCGCCCTGCACGTGGGTCACGATGCGGAAAACCTGGGCTACGTCTCCGAATGGATGGACCGTTTTTCCAACATGTCCGTGGAGTTGGGCGCGCGCATCGGCGAACTGGGCCGGCAGCCGCGCGGGTCGCGAAATTTTTTCGAGAAGTATCAGGACCGAATTCTTTTTGGCACTGACGCGGTGCCGCACGGCGTCGAGACACCACAACAGATTTTTGGCGATGAGCTCTATGAGATTTACTACCGCTTCCTCGAAACGGAGGACGAATATTTTGATTACGCCCCGGCGCCCACACCGCCGCAAGGTCGTTGGCAGATTTATGGATTGGGATTGCCGGATGGTATTCTGCGCAAGGTCTACAACGAAAACGCGATAAGGTTGCTGGGATTGAGTTCGTGATTTGGCTGGAATGGTTCTTGCATCATCGATCGCCGCTCTTTCCCGCGGCGCGCGCGCTTTGATTTAACTCAAAGCGAGCCTGCCAGAGTAACGGGTCGAGCTCCAGGGCACGGCGAAAATTGTTCTGTGCTACTGACTCATGATTCAGTAATTGCTCCGTGAGCCCCGCAACATACAGCGCGTGAGCGCTGGCGTCCGGTCGATTGGCTATCGCGCTCGCCTCAGCCAAAAGTTTTTCCGCTACCGTACTCTCCCCGAGCTTCATCAATGCTCCGGCCGCGAAAACACCTGATATTCCGCCCGCTGCCTTCCCTTCCTTCACCGCTGTCTGCCACGCATCCTGTGCCTCGCCTCGCTTGCCTTGGGTCTCGAGCGCGATGCCGAGCCAGTACAAGGTTTCTTCGTCGTGTGGCTGGTCAGGCTTTCCCACGCCAAGATTCTCGGGATAGTCCAGAGCGCGGCGGAAGGATTGCTCCGCCTCCACCGGATTCTTCGCGGCAAGAAACGCCTTGCCGTGGGTAACGTTGGCCAGGACAAAAATCTGGCGCACGACGGCTCCACCTTCCCATGGTTTGTAGTGGTGATTGTCGAGGAGGGAGAGAGCCTTCGGAAATTCACTTTCCTGAATGTAGAGGAGGGCGCGGCGCAGCCGCACAGTGTCGTGGTCGAGCACTTCGATCGGAGCGTGGGTGAAAAGGTGGTCCCGTTTCGCCGTCGCGCCCTGTTGGGCGTAGATTTCGTCGAGTTCGTGATAGTACCGGTATTGGGTGGGGGCAATGTCAATCGCCTTTTCGTAATAGGTGGCCGCCCCTGCCAAGTCTTTTTTCACGCGCCATGCGTTAACCCCGAGATTGCGCTCCAGAACTGAGTCATCAAATCCATTGCTTTTCGCGGCGAGCCACTCCTTGGCTGCGTCCTCATAGCGGTCGTGGGCGAAAAGAAATGTGCCGAGAAAATAGTGTGCGTGTGCGTCCTTCGGATTATGCGAGAGCACCTCGGCCAACACCTGGAAATCCGAAAGTCGTTGAGGAAATACTTCGCCGTAACCCGCCGACGCAGCCTTCGCCAAACATTCGGTGGCTCGATCCAAGCTTCCTGATTCACGCGCGTTTGCTGCCAGATAATAATAAACAAGAGGAGATAATTTCTGAGCGGGAAAATCTTTCACCGCTTCCTCAAGTACAGCGTCCGAAGAAGCCCAATCGCCCAAGCCGTGATACCAGGCAGCGACTTCCAAATAATTTTCAACGTCGAAATTCAAGACCTTTTTCCAGGAGTCCTTCGAGCTTTCGGTCAGTGAATCACCGGCTCCTAAAGCCGATTGGCATTGCCATTTTTCGACCAAGGCGAAGGGCAGGAGGGGCATCAGTTCAACCGCTCGATCCACCGCCTTGCCTGCATCATCCGTTTTTCCCGACAGCCGCAAGGCCACTGCAAGGTCTGCAAGCGCCAGGGCGTTTTCTGGGTTGGAGTTAATGGCCAACTGTAACCGTGCGACCGCTTCATCAAATTTCTTTCCGTGAATTGAAATCTCGCCGAGTTGAACCCGAGTGGGAGCAGCCGGCTCGTTCGCCTTGAGGGAAGCAGAAAATGCGCTGTCAGCCTCTGACCACCGTCCGGCCGCGCGGCGAACAACTCCGGCAGCATATAACACCGCGGGGTCATCGTTGTTCTGCGCCAAAGCCCGGTCAATCTTTTGCTGTGCAGCATCGAAATTCGCAGCGCCATAGTCACGATAGGCCAGTTTCAAAAGCGCCGGGACGTATCCTGGCTTGCGCTGCAGAATCTGCTCATACGTTTTCGCCGCAGCTTCCTGGTCACCATTTTTTTCCTGTTCTACTCCGCGAAGATAAAGATCCTCGGCTGTCATGGCCTCGAGTGGCTTCTCCTTCCGCTCATGGACGCCGGCCGCAGGAACAAAATCCTTGTTGCCATCGATAGGATCTGCGGCGGACCAGTGAAGTAAAGGATGCGAATCAGCGTCTACGACGTCAACACTGAGGGATTTCCGCGCGGCCTCAATACTCGCGACTGGGACATAGAATTTCTGAGTGGTTGTGGCACTAAAGTTGACGGGGCCAAGCTCGCGCGAAAGCTTGCCTCCGAGACTGATTCGAATCTTTGCGCCCCTTATGTCGACCGTAGGGTTGAACGTTAATAGTACTCGCAGCGGAGCTACGCCCCTGGATGCGAGATACTTCACGTTCATTGCAAGCTCGCTCGTGGCCTCCACGAATCCGTCACCCAATCCGCGCACCGGATACCAATATTCTGTCCACGTCTCGACACGGTGGGGCGCCAGAAATTCCTGGTTCAATTGCGTTTCGTACCGCCCGCTTTGGATTTCATTGTAAGCGCCGTCGTGGTCGGTCAAGAGATCAGTCCAGATGAGGCCGTTGTCCGCCACGCCCCAGCTCCAGATTTTTTTGCCAGGAACATCGCGGTAATCCGCCACGTGAACCACTCCGAAGTCGGAATCGTGATAATAGGCGCCAAAGAAATTCCTTTGAATCCCCCGGCCGAAGAGCGAAGTGGGTTGTCGGATATTCTTGTACCAACTGTAATCGACGCCTTTCCAGACCGGGTAAGTCCAGATCTCCGACCATGAATGCGGATTGACCTCGCGCATGGGGTAAATGAATTGCATGTCCTCGGTGGCGGGGACGGCGGCGTTGGCCCAATACCAATAAAGATTGTCGAGCGGCGTCGAATTAAAAAGCGTCACTCGTTGTTCCATGCGCGCCTGATGCGACCGAAGGGTGAGCGCCACTTCCCAGTGCATTCCGGTGACCCAGTCCATCCCGCCCACGATTGCGCTGGCGCTGCCGTCAGGATTGGCGACCAGGCGCGAAGCGACGTGGGAGACGGTGACCACCGTGTGGCCATTGGGGAAATTGAATTCGATTCCGCCAGAAATCCAGGCGCCGCGCAAAGACACCAGGCCATACTTCACCACATTGTTTCTATAAAAGACTTCCCGCTTTGAAACCTTGTCGAAGAGCGAATAGAGACGGCCGCCCAACTGCGGCAGAATGATTGCCTTCAAATAATCATTCTCGAGATAAATGGCCTTGTAGGTTTTCACTTCGTGGCGATCGGTGAGGTCGTCGATCATCGTGTACGGATAAATCTGACGGCGACTTGTCAGGGGAAATGGGGGGTTTGGGTCCTCTTCACCCAGCACGTAGGTGGGGAGATCGATCGTCCCTTCCCAACCTCGAACTTCCGCACCATGCCCCCGGGCCGCAAGAATTGGAAAGGTGAGAATGACGAAAGCCATAAAGTATTTAGAAATCCTCATTTGTTATCTCTTGGAAATCCACTCTGCCAAGGTCTCTCGCACATTGGATTCGAGCGGAACAACCTTAACCTCAAATCTATCCCCGGCGCCTGCCCTTGCATATGTTTGTCGGATGGTCTCAACGGTTTGTCGGGCGCCGTCTTCTTTCATCTTCCGGGTCATGGCATCTTCAGGATTAAGCACCAATAAAGGGCGGGGCGCCAGCGAGGCCAATACGTCCATCAGATCGAAATCTTTTAAAACTCCGGGCAACATCGAACTCAATGGATGATTGTACAATTCTGCCGCAGCGATCTCGCCGTAGGAAACAGGAGCCCCTTCAACAGCCACGCTGGCAATCTCCGGATCGATGGCTGCCGTGAACAGCGCGACAACTCCCGCCCAGCCTCTTCCGGCAATTGTGATATGGGCGGCATCAACATCCGGCCGGGCGCGAAGAAAGTTAACTGCACCCCTCGCATCGCGAACTCGCATCCCCAACAGAGGGCGGCCAAGAAAGAATGAGGCAATCGTGAAGTCAGCGTCCATGCCGTCCCGTGGATCGAAATAATCCACGTGAGGATCAGGGATACGACGCGCCGACATGGTCTCGCCAAACCCACGGACGTCCACAACGGCGACAATCCGCCCCAGCCCGGCCAGTTCCTCGAACAGATTCGGATTATCGAGCTCGCCGTTTCGATCCCGCAAATACAGCACTGCGGGGTGCTTCCCAGGGTTGTTCTTGGGAAAAATAATACGCGTGGGAACCACAATCCCGTCTTCCGTTGTCAGCAGATACTTTTCAATGATCAGGTCTTTGAGTAAGATTTCACCGACCTTTTGCGGCGCTGAGGGTGTCGACTGCCCCAAACCTCTGGGCAAGCCCAGGCACTCAATTATTTTCGATGATAACTCGGAACGAAATTCGGCCCTGCCTCGTTTTTCCTCCAAATTGCGCGCCAAACTCTCGGCCTCGGTTCGGTTGAAATCGGCGACAGTTTTTCCGCCCAGCGAAGTTACCACTTGCCCGGTGGGCGTGCACTGGAGCACATCATCTTTCTCGGTCACGATGGCAGGTTCGTGGGCTTCGCTCTCGGTTCCCTTAAGCCACCGACCAAACCAGGCGTAAGTGGCCTCGCGCAGTGGCTGGCTGTACATGTGCCGATGGTCGAATTCCACCATCTTGATGTGGTCCGGCACGCCGAGCTTCTGATAAATCTGTTGGGCCTCACCGAAAGTCTTTCGAGTGCCCTCGATGGGGAAAAAGTCGTGCATGGCTGCGCCGATCTGAACGGGCCGCGGCGCGATCATTCCCAAAAACTCCGGGTGATCAATGCCTGCGGGGAGCAAGCCTGCCACGTCTTGTTCGGGGTCGGACTCCGCGTCGTTGATGCGATTCTCAATCTTTTTTGGAATCGAAGTGATAAAGGTCACGATGGACGCAACCTTCACTCGCGGGTCAAGCATGGTGATATAGGTGGTCAGAGTGCCGCCGCCGGAACTTCCCGTCACGCCGAGCCGCCCGGCATCCACTTCAGGCAGACTTGTCAAATAGTCCAGAGCGCGCATTCCGTCCCAAATGAAATAGCGGGCAAGACTCTGGCCGAGCAAATATTCCTGGATGCCCGCCATTCCGTGCTGGTTGAAATCGAATCGCCGGTGGCCAGAAAGAAAATCCCAATATTGGACGCGCTCGCCCTGGCCCAGCGGGTCGTAGGTCAAAACGACGTAGCCGCGTTTGACGAGCCCAATGAAGAGGTGTTGATAGACCTCGTAAGCTTTTCCATTTTCCGAGTGTCCACAAGGTGAGAGGATAGCCGGGTACGGTGCTTTCCCCACGTTGGGCACGTAGAGATTCGCGGTGACATAAAATTCCGGCAAACTTTCAAAGATGACTTTGCGGACCACATAGCCATCGCGCACAACTTCACCCACCACGCGGGCGTTCAGGGGTGTTCGTTCGCGGGGTAGGCCGCCGATGAGCTCCAGGAACTTTTGCCGGTTGGCGTCACTCCACTTCTTGAAATCTGATTCAGATTGAATGGCCTTGAGGTGAGCCTCTCGTTTCTTCGTTTCGGCCACAGCCTGGCGAAGCAAATAATTTAGCAGCATGTCGTGATAATTATTTTCGAGTGCCGTCCCCTGGATCATTTGCAGGTCTTCAGGCTTAAGCCGATCTTGCGCCCAGAGTGCACCAGTGAGGGCGAGCATGAGCCCGATGATCAGACATCCCGCAAGTGTTTTGATGGGATACCTGGCTGACTGAAGGACAGAGAGCTCCATTTCGAAATTCCTCAGCGCACGCAACGCGTAATCCCGGCACTGATAGTAGACCACCACGCCGGAGATTATGGAACAGTTTCATTATTCCGCATAAAGGTGGTACTACTTACAGAGCCAGGATGTGTCGACGATTGAATGATAGTCCTTAACAGGAAGTGAAGCAAAATGCCAAATCAAATCCTTGTGTTCACAATGTTCGTTGCACTACTAGCCGGCAATGCCGCGGCGCAATTTGAGATAAAGGATCCGGTCGTGGTGCGGCCCGCCGAAATCCAAGACGTGCTCGTAAACCCCGGCATGGGGATCACCACGTTTCAGCGATTTAATGGGCAGGCAATCAACCCGGGTCTTGAGTGGTCGGAAGAGGGTCCCACCACGAAGCTTCCACAATCGGCCACGCTGCCCGACTTTCCTGAGACTTCGATTTCTTATTGTCGTTGGTTCTGGGACACGATTGAACCCGAGCCGGGTAAGTTCCGCTGGGAGATTGTGGACCTTGCGTTGAAAGAGGCGCACGAGCATCACCAGACCCTGGCGATTCGCCTGATGCCTTACGACCCGAAACATCCCCTGCCCGAGTGGTATCAAAGCTCGGGAGCGCGACGAGCCAACAAACCGGCCGACAAAGACGGGAAGATTTGGCAGCCGGACTTCAGTGATCCATTATTTCTAAAATATTGGGGTGAGCTCGTTGCAGCCGCGGGCGAACGCTACGATGGCCACCCCGACCTGGACAGTGTGGACATCTCTTCCATAGGCTACTGGGGCGAAGGTTGGAGCCCCTACATGCCGGCCTTTCCGGTCCAGAAAGCCGCCATCGATATTTGGGTTGAGGCTTTCATGCGCACGCCGTTGCTGATGAATTTTGATGAGCAGCAAGCGCTGACCTACGGAACCCAACAAGGCGCCGGGTGGCGGCTCGATTGTTTGGGAGATATGCGGCTGACTTCCGACAATCGGGATTTCAGGGCAGAAATGTTGACGGTCTACCCGCAACAAGTGGTTCGCGCGGGCATCCAAAACGTTTGGCAGCACAGTCCCGTGTCGCTCGAGGCTTGCTGGGTTCCCGGATATTGGCTGAAGCAAGGTTGGGATGTGAATTATATTCTCAACCAGGCACTGCGCTGGCATGTGAGTTCCGTCAATGTGAAATCGTCGGCAATCCCACCGCAATTGAAAAATCAGTTCGACGACTTCCAGAAAAAAATGGGTTACCGTTTCATCCTAAGACGGATTGAATATCCACGGGCGATTAAGGCGGGGCAGATGATGCCGGTCCACATGTGGTGGCTCAATGCCGGCGTGGCGCCCATATATCGAGATTACCGGCTGGCTTTGCAGATTTCTTCTTCTGAGGGAAATTCCACGATCCGGATACCTGTAGACGTCCGGAAGTGGCTCCCTGGGGATGCGGTCTTTGACGGCACACTCTACGTTCCTGAGACTCTGAAGCCGGGCACTTACAAACTGCGCGTGGCCATGCTCGACTCGCTAACCGGAACGCCCGCGATTCGTTTCGCCATCCAAGGCCGCCAGCCCGATGAGTGGTACGAACTGGGGTCCATTGACATCCAGTAAGGCCGGGCATGGCAGCGAGCCGTGCCTAGGGAATTGCGCTAAGGTTTAAGTGGCGGCCGGCGCCAGACCTCTCATGTCGTTTCCGAATACTCCATCCTTGGAGAACGCCATCGATCTCACTCATAATCTGACAGCGATTTCCCAATAAGAGAATACCGAATCGAAACCAGCCTAATCCTCCCGCCTTTCAGGCGACGAAAATTATTTCAGATTTGGCTTGACAAGAACCAAAACAAAAGGTAAACAGAAGAAGTCGAAGTAAAACGTAAGCCTGTATCGAAAGGCTACGATTGTTGAAGAAACAGAACGCAAGACCACTTAGGAGTAGGGTGACGAGTGTATCTGTGGACGGCCACGGCTTCTCTCTTACTTTTTGTTTATGGCTATTGCGTCGGTCGTAGTTGAGATCTTGAAAAAGGAGTTGCTCCATGCGAAGTGTGACCAAGATCATCTTGGTGATGGTTGTGTTCCTGCTTTCACTCGGAAATGTGTTTGCCCAAGGCACCTTAGGGGCGCTCACCGGAACTGTGCTTGATCCCAGCGGTGCGGCGGTTCCAGGCGCGACAATTGTTGTTACCAACACAGCGACCAACACCCAGTGGAATATCAAGAGCAGCAGCGCCGGGTACTACCGCCTGCCTGTGCCACCGGGTACTTATCGCCTTGAGGCTGCAATCGAAGGCTTCAAGAAAGCCGTGGCCGACAACATCGTGGTCCCGGTCGCACAAGTGGTGACCATCGACTTGACGCTGCAGGTCGGCAGCAAGGCAGAATCCGTGACCGTGACCAGTGAAGCGCCTTTACTGACGCCCTCGACGGCAGAAGTGGGCGCGAGCTTCACACCGCTGGAGTTCCAAACTCTGCCGATCCAGCTGTCTGATGGCGGACGACAACCGCAGAGTTTCATCTTCAACAGTCTTCCAGGCGCCGTGGGGGATGAGTATCAGGGCTCCATTAACGGAGGCCAGGAATTCAGCCACCAAATCCTGATTGACGGCGTCACCATTGGACGGTACGACATGAGCGGTGGCGGAATGGCCGAATTCAGTCCCGGAACGGACGCCATTGGCGAATTCAAGGTACAGCAAACCAATTACTCGGCAGAATTTGGAGATTCGGGCGGCGCCATTGTGAACTTTTCCTTGAAATCGGGAACCAATCAGTTCCACGGCACCGCCTTTGAGTACAACAAGAACCCAATGTTTAACGCCGCGGGCTTGCTGGTCAACGCTTTCCCTGGCACGACAAAGAACAACGATAAAGAAAACAATTTCGGCGGCACGATCGGCGGACCGATACGCAAGGACAAGACCTTTTTCTTTGGCAGTTACGAGGGTGACCGCTTCACGAGCTTCGCTTATAGCGGCACAGTCTCGATACCCACCCCGGAGATGCGGGGAGGCGATTTCAGTTCATTCCTTGGCGGTAATATAGGGACGGACGGTTTGGGACGGCCTGTCTTCAGCAATGAAATTTTCGATCCCACCTCCTCCAGGACGGTAGCTGCGGGGGCAGTAGATCCCGTAACAGGCTTGGTCAACACTGCAGCCAGCAGCAAAGTAATTCGCGACGGCTACGGAGCAAGCTTGGCCAACGGCTGGACTCCCACTAACGTGATTCCCAGCGCAGAGTTCAGCAAGGCAAGCTCCGTATTGTTGCCGCTCTTCCCCGACCCTCTGTTTCCGGGGAACACTAGGAACACTCCCCGATTCGCCGGATCCACTCCGGTATTGAGACGCGACGCTTACAACGTCAAAGTCGATCACAACATCGGTTCCAATCAGAGGATAAGTGGATCGTTCGGCTATTTTAAGCGAGTCCTTTGGAAGCGGAATAACAGCAACGTATTCCCGCCCTTCCCCGGACAGCCCATCAGCACTTACAAGAATCAGGAGGTGGTTGGGCCGCAGGCGCGCTTCTCACACAACTGGACTATCAACGATCACACTATCAACAACTTCGTGGTGGCATACAACCGGACCAACAATGCCAACAACCTGACCAACAATGCCAAATACACCGCGTCGTTGGGAATTCCCGGCATCCCGGACGTCTGCTTCCCGCGTGTGAGCTTCTCGGTCGGCAACAATACTAACATTAAGGCCTTTATGCCTGCACTCGGCGTGGCCTGTGCAAACATTGACCCTTCAGAAAGCTACATCGCCCAGGACACTTACAGCACCACTCACGGCAAGCACAGCTTTAAGTTCGGAGCAGATATCACCCGCTACCGTTACGACACAAATGAGCCAGGCCCTCAGTCGGGCGCTTTCGGTTTCAACAGCAAAGAAACCGCGCTCCCCGGCTTCAACAAGACGGGTCACCCCTTCGCGAGCTTCATTCTGGGTGGCGCCGACAGCGGGAACAAGTCCATTTACGCAACAGAACCCGGCTATCGCGCGGGCGTTTTAGCAGTCTTTGCCCAGGATGACTGGAAAGCCACTCCTAAGCTGACCGTCAACATCGGACTCCGTTGGGAGCTTCCACTCCCCAAGACGGAAGCCTTCAATCGACAATCTGGATTCGATCCCACTGTGCCAAACCCGGGTGCAGACAATATTCCGGGCGCCTTGGTCTTCTTGGGCAATTGCCAGGGGTGCATCAACCGCAAATCCTTCCAGGATTGGTACTTCAAGGAGTTTGGGCCCCGCCTCGGATTGGCGTACCAAGTCAAGAAGGACCTTGTATTCCGCGGGGGATACGGAATCTCCTACGGTCCGCCCATCTTGAACAATTTCGGTAGTCAAAATATTTTCGGATTCAATAGTGCGGTATCAGTTCACCATGGCTCGGGCACTCAAGGAGGAGCTGACCCGGTCACCTACTGGTCACCGCTGGCAAGTGCGGCTCTTCCCGCCAGCGCCAGAGTTGGCTTGCCTGCCTTTAACGGCACGCTACCTAATCGCGATCCGGCGTCTGCCAACGGCAATGGGCTCGACTTCCTTCCCAAGAATTCTCTGGCGCAGCCCTATGTCCAGAACTGGAGTGCGGGCTTCCAATATGAACTTCCGCACAATGTTGTAATCGAGGCGAACTACGTGGGCTCAAAGGGAACCCGCCTGCTGGAAAGCAATTTCTCGAACTGGTTCAACCAGACAGATTCCAGGTTCATGCCACTGGGCGATAATCTCGATATGGACTTCCAGGATGCCCTAAATGCCGGCATCCTCCAGCCCTACGGCATCACCCAGCTTCCCTACCCGAGTTTCGAAGACAACAACTGGTCCACGACTGTGGCAGCGGGTCTTGCGCCCCACCCACAATTCAGCGGCTTGACCAACAACTATCCAACTATGGGCGCTTCAAGTTATCATGCCCTTCAGGTAACGGCGCGCAAGAACTCGGTAAGCGGATTGACGTTTATCGCCGCTTATACTTTCTCCAAAACCATCACGGACACCGATACCGCCCTGTACTATCCCAGCTACGCGGTGCAAGACTTCTACAACCGCAAAACGGAGAAGTCGATTGCTTCATTCGATCACCCCCAAAGCCTGAAGTTAACCTGGATTTACTCCCTGCCGATCGGGCACGGGAAGAGGTGGCTGGGTTCGACCGGACCGGCGGATCGATTGTTCTCCGGGTGGCAGATCACGGCGATCCAACAATACCTGTCCGGCGATCCGTTCTACGTTTCCTCGTCTGACAGTATTTGTTGCAGCGATATTGGCATCAATCCTGGCATACGAGCTGATGTTGTTTCCGGAGTTCCCCAGGTTGCGAAGTCGCCGGGATTGGACGTCGTCAACGGGACTCAATACTTAAATCCCTTGGCCTTTGCGGACCCGCCCGCATCTGGCGACAATAACTACGCCCTGCGGATTGGCACATCACCACGGAATCTTCCCCAGACTCGCGGGCCGTGGCACTTTAACGAAGATTTTGGGATTATCAAAAATACCAAAATCAGCGAACGTGTCAGCTTCCAAATCAGGGGTGACATGTTTAACGTCTTTAACCATACAGGGCTCGGCAATCCGGATACCGGCTTTAATGACGGATCGTTTGGCTTGGTCTTCGGGCCGATGAACGGTCCGCGCATCATCCAGTTCGCCGTACGATTGAACTTCTAAGCGCGGGTGTTGGTCTGAACTTCGTTGAAATTTGAGTCTTGCTTGACAGCGGCCCGCCTTTTCGGCGGGCCGCCTTTTTTTCCGCCGGCGTACGCGCGGGTAAGTAGCGGGTTGGGTGTAAACTAACCTCTGTGAAATCAGTCTACTCAGATTTTCGAACTCTTTCCTCTCGAAGTTTGCGCCGTCTGTTAGCCAGCGTTCTTTGCCTTCTGACAGCTTTTGCAAGTGACTGCCATCGAAATGAAACTCAGAATCCCGCTGGCCCAACCCCGCGTGATGCCAATATCCTGCTGATCACCCTGGACACCACGCGCGCCGACCACCTGAGCTGCTACGGTGAAGTATCCGATCGGCGGTCAGAGACGGCCGCTACAACGGTTGGAGAGCGCCGATACAATGGTGCCAAGACCCCGCATCTGGATGCCCTCGCTTCGCGCGGGGTACGATTCACTCATGCGACGGCGCAGGTTCCCCTCACCTTGCCCTCGCACGCCTGCATTATGACGGGCGCCTATCCGCCGGTTCACGGCCTGCGCGATATGGGTGGATTCATCCTGACCAAAAATCATCCCACCATTGCCTCCATCGTGCAGTCCGCGGGCTTTCAGACCGCGGCGTTCGTCGGGTCGCGAGTTTTGAGCAAGCACTTTGGCATATCCAATGGCTTCGCCACTTACGTTGACGACATGAGTGGCAAAACAGCAGAAGGAATGCCGGGAGCTTACCCCGAACTCCGCGCGTCGGTGGTTACGGACCGCGCCCTCGAATGGTTAAAACAAAACGGCCAGAAGAAATTCTTTTTATGGGCTCATTATTACGACCCCCACGCGCCCTATGACCCGCCTGAGCCTTACCGACATACTTATTCCAAGGACCCCTACTCGGGCGAGATTGCCTACACAGACGAGCAGGTGGGCCGGTTATTCGACTGGATTGACCAGGCGGGGTTAAGCTCTCGAACCCTTATTGTGGTGATCGGCGACCATGGGGAAAGCCTGGGAGAGCACGGTGAAATGACGCACGGCGTGTTTCTTTATGACTCCACTCTACACGTGCCGCTGATCATGGCCGGGCCGGATGTTCCCGCGCACCAAGTAATTGAGGATCAGGTGCGCTCCATTGACATCATGCCCACCGCTCTCGAGTTCCTGCATCTGTCACCCGGCGCGGAGGCACAGGGTGTGAGTCTATGGCCCCTGATTCGCGGGGGCCGTCAAGTTCGCTCGAACTACGCTTATCTTGAAACGCTTTACCCTCGTACCTTCATGGGATGGTCGGAATTGCGCGCCATGCGCACGGACTCCTGGAAGATGATCGTTGCACCCCACCCCGAACTTTACAATTTGGAGAAGGACCCGCACGAAACGGATAATCTGATAACGCGTCATCCCGCCGATGCCGGCGAGTTGCAGAAAATGGTCTGGAAGATTGCCGGCGAGGGAGCGAAGCAGGAAGAGCTCACGTCGAGTCCAGTGGACTCGAAGACTCGACAGGAACTTGAGTCACTCGGCTACGTGAGCGCGGGAACGCCGCGGAAAATCCAACTCGGCACCAGCGCGCCGGACCCGAAGGACCGCGTCGCGGTGCTGAAGATTCTCACCCAAGTCGAAAATTTGTTGAACGCAAAGAAATATCCGGCTGCTGCGCAATTGATGGCGCAAGGGCTCAAGCTCGATCCTCCCAACCCGCTCAGCCATATTTACCTCGCTTTGGCTTATGAAAGGATGGGCCAATTTGAGCGGGCCGTCCAGGTTTATCAGGAAGCGATCCAGATGAAGTTGGGCACAGACCAGATCTATTCGCGCATGGGCAAAGACGAGTTGCGGCTCAATCATCTCGACAAAGCCCTCAGCGCCATGGCCCGCGGCAGTGAAATTAATCCCACCGACCTCGATAATCTGCGTAACCTGGGAACGGCCTATCTGCAGCTAAACCGTGTAGAGGACGCGGAAAAGACCTTCAAGGCCATCACCGTGCAGAACGATAAATACTCGGCGGCCTATAACGGCCTGGGGCTCGTGGCCATCCGGCGGGGTGACGTTGAGGGTGCATTGCGAAACTTCGAAAAGGCGATCGAGACCGGCCCGGACGAGGCCGAACCGCTGCTGAACCTGGGATTGCTCTATCAGAAGACGGGCAACAAGGAGCAGGCCATCCACTACTTCGAGCTGTTCCTCAAGAAAGCGCCGCGAGAAGATTACGCCCCTTTGCTCCCCAAAGTGCGCGAGGCTATCCAGGGGTTGCGCAGCGGCGCCTAGGTAAAGTTGCCGAGCAAGGCCAATCCGTAAAAAGTTGTATTCAGTGTTATTCGCCGAGCACTTGGACCATGTAGGTTCTTTCCAGCGGGCCGTCGTACTCCATAAAATAAATAGTCTGGCGCGAACCCCTCACCAGCTTGCCGTTTTCAATGGGAAAGGTGCAGCTGATGCCCCCCAGTATGCTCTTCAAGTGAGTATCAGCGTTGAAGCCGAGACGCCCGTCATAATCGAGGTAGCGGCGATGGTGATAATTCTCCGCTTCCGGGAAGAGGCGGGAAAAATGAGTGAGGATATCTTCTTCAAGGCATGGAATGCCTTCGGTCACCAGCAATCCCGAAGACGTGTGCGAGGTCAAAACGTTGACCACGCCATTTTTCACGCCGGTGTTACGGACCACTTCTTCCACCGCGCCCGTAATGTTGATGGCCTCTTCGGATTTGCGGGTCTGTAATTTGATGCGCTCAAGCTTGATGATCATTTTCAGTTCTCATTTTCCCGTCAGCATTCCGAGCAGTCGCTCAGCGTTTTCCTTCAGAATTTTGTTCAGGCAGCCTTCCGTCAACTCCAAACTCTTCAGTGCGTGAACCATGTTCTTGATTTCGACGCGGGGATAATTCGATCCAAACACAATCTTGTTTCTCAGACTCCGCTCGATCACGGTGGTTGGAATCTGCTTGGAGAAAACGAATTGGTAGAACTCTTTGGGGCTGTCGTAGTAGAGGCAAGAAGTATCCAGGTAAACGTTGGCATACTTCAGGGCCAGCGCCGTCGCCTCCCAGACCCAGGGCCAGCCCCAATGGGCCAGCACAAACGCCAACTTGGGAAAACTGCGGATGGGCTCTTCGAGGTGGAGGGGGTGCCCGCGCTCCAGAGGAGTCTCTGGCGCCCAGCTCATGCCGGTGTGAATGACCAGGGGAATGCCGAGCGCACCTGCCGTTTCATAGACGGGGTAAACTTTGCGATCCTCGGGCCGGAAATTCTGCAACGCGGGGTCAAGCTTCAAGCCTCTCAAGCCAAGTTTCTTGACCGCATTCTCCAACTCGCGCGCCGCCCCTTTTTTCAATGGGTCGACGCTGGCGAAACCGATAAAACGTTGACTGCCGTGGCAAAGCTCAGCCACCTGCTCGTTGGAGCTCACCGAATCTTTTCGCGCGCGACGGCAATCGATGGGCAACAACACAGCCCGCTCGATACCCGCAACATCCATCTGAAGAAAAAACGTTTCGAGGGGCTGAAAATTATTACCGATATTGAACACCTGCCGGGCGGAGCGCTCGTAGTTCGAGTGCTTCGCCGCGAGTTCCTGAATCAGGACGGGATGAGTGTGAAAGTCAATCATGGATTTGCCTTGGCTGGAGCTGGAGTGATTTCGGCCGCGTCCCTCGTGTCCTGCGTCCAGTGCCGCCGGAAGAATTGTTCGCAATGTTGCCGGTCGCGAAAAGCTTCGGTGCCACCAGGACGTGTGGTGGAGAATGCGCCGGCTAGATTGCCAAAAGCCAGGCACGTTGCCAGGCTTCCCCCGCGGACGTATTGGTGCAGGAACCCGGCGTCAAAGCTGTCCCCCGCCCCAACTGGATCGACGGAATCAGCATCCATGGCAGGCGGCGGTGTCATGATCCGCTCTCTGCCACGCTGCCCCATTGCGCCCGCCGCGCCGAGTTTCACTGCGACCACCGGAACGATTCCCGTGAGCCTGGCCATGGCACCTTCCAGATCGTCCACGCCGGATGCCTTCTTCGCTTCGCGCTCATTGGGAAGAAAAACATCCACGTGATACAGGAGGTCCCGCAGGTCGTTGCCCCAGCGGTCCTCGGGATCATCATTCGTATCGAGAGAGGTGGTCAATCCCGCCGCCTTCATCTTCTTAAAGAGGTCAACCACGCGAGGGCGCAGTGCGCGGTGAAGAAAAAATGAGGAAAGATGGAAATGTTTCGCGTCAGCGAGATATTCAAGATCCAGATCCTCAAAACACATTTCAAACATTGTGCCCGGGTAAGTCAGAATCCTGCGGGAGCAGACGTGCGGCAGGATTACTGTGAGCCCGGTTTTAGTAGACCCACTGACCTTTCGAGTTTTCGAAATGTCTGCCCCGCTTGCCGCCAACCGGTCGAGGGCGATCTGCCCCAAGGGATCATCGCCAACACGCGAAATAAATCCGACGCGGCTGCCGAGCACTGCAAGGTTATGGGCAAAAATCGCCGAAGAACTTCCCAGCGTCACCGAGAGGCCATTCGCCAGGAGCTCCCGCTCCGTGGGCAAATCCTCGGGCAGACCGTAGAGAATCAGGTCAAGGTTGAGCTCGCCGGCGACCGTGATGTCAAATCGTGGCAAACGGTCCACTCCTTCTGTGGGTCTAACCATTGAGGATCACGGCGCGGGTGAGGTTTCGCGGGCGATCGGGATCCATTCCCTTTTTTACGCCTGTCATCAGGCCGAGCAATTGTCCTGTGAAAATAAAAGCCGCGAGGCGGGCGTATTCCGGCACATCGAGATTCAATTCAACCAGGAAGTCGGCGGCGCGTCGAGCCGGGCTGTCCGCGAGATTGGTAATGGCCAGCGTGACTCCCCCCAGGCCTTTGACTTCCTCCAGAACTTCCCGCTCGGCTTCGTAGCCCGTTTCAGACAGCAGAAAAGTGACCAGCGTTTCACGACTGACAATCGACTTGGGCCCGTGCCGGAATTCCAGGGTGTGGAAGCACTGGGCATAGGAACAAGACATCTCTTTGACCTTCAGCATGGCTTCGTTGGCCACGCCGTAGAACGGACCCTGGCCGAGGAACACATAGTCGGCGAAATCGTGTGACTCCACGAACTCGTGGATGCGCGCCGGCAGCGGATCAAATGCAGTTTGCGCAAGGTCCGGAAGTTTCCGCAGCGCGCCAGTGAAGGCTGATTGGTTTGAATGCACAGCCGCCAGCGATTGCAATGCGAGGAGCATTGAGGAAAATGAGCGCGTCATCACCATGCTCTTTTCATCGGCAGGAAGCACGTAGATCGTAGCCGTTGCAATTTTCTCGAGTGGTTGCCCTCTGACGCAACTGATTGCCAGGGTACGGATGTTTCTTGCAGACTTCAGATACTCCGCCACCTTCAGAATTTCGGAAGTGTGGCCGGAGCGCGAAATCAAAATCGGCTGGCATGGTCTGGAAACGGACAGGACCGAATCAGGATAGAGCAGAACATCGGAAGCCGGGATGGCGCGAGATTGAAGGCCGGTGAGTTTTGTCCACGATGCCGCAGCTACCTGCGCGATGTAGTAACTCGATCCGCAGCCTATAAACAGCCAGTCTGTTTGATGATTAAACTGCTTCAGTACATGTCCTAACTGGTCTTGTTCGTCAAGGGCCTTAAAGCAATCTTCCCAACAGCGCGGTTGGGAAAGAATCTCGGCCAGCGTATTTGACCCAAGTTCGGATTCTGTTGTCATCATAGAGCATCCTTGGAACTACGCAATTGTGACCTCAATTCCAATTTCTTCCAACGCAAGTTGGTCAGACTTCGGAATTCGACTGTCGGTAATCGTCTGATGCACGGCGGAAGGAGGAGCGATCAGAGAGAGACTGCGCCGCCCGAACTTGCTTGAATCGCACACCACCACAGTCCGTCGCGCGATTTCAACCATCACTCGATTGACTTTCGCCTCGAGCATGTTGGGCGTGGTCAGGCCGTAATGAACATCGAAACCGTCCACCCCAAGAAACAGAATGTCCGCGCTCAAGTGCCGCAACGTATCTTCAGCGAGTGGACCCACCACCGAGAAAGAATTTTCCCTCAAAATTCCCCCCGTTAAAACCACTTCAATATTCGTCCCTGCGAGGTCCGCCGCTATGTTGACGGCGTTGGTGATGACGTTCAAGCGCCGGAATTGGCGTAGCAACCGCGCAATCAAGGTGGTGGTGGTTCCCGAATCAAGAACTATGGATTGGCCTTCCCTGACCAGGCTCGCAGCAACAGCGGCAATCTTTTGCTTCTCCTTGGGATGGAGCTTTTCCTTTTCGCGCAGGGTGGGATCCAGCAACGCTTCGGCACGTACGTGTAAGGCGCCGCCGTGCGTCCGATGCACCAAGCCCTGGTTGTGAAGAATTTCCAGGTCCTTGCGAATCGTCACTTGGGATGTGTTGAACTTCGGAGCAAGAGCTTTGACTAGGACCCGTCCTTCGTGGTTGACAATATCAAGAATGGCACGTCGCCGCTCTTCGTTCAGCACTCTTGTCACTCCTGTGCCGGTGATATTCTAGGAGTCCCGTCCCGAGTTTCTCTTGCCTTCTCTTTCTTTTTACTCTGTTTCCTTTCGACTTTCAGGAAGGAATTTGACACAAAAGCCGGGGGAACGCAAGCATTTCTTGCTAAAATTATTCGACAATCTGAGGCCTTTGAAGTAAATCCCACCGCTTAGTGGGAAGGGATAGGAAGGGCAAATGTGGTTTCGGGCTGCCACTTTGGCGACGATTCGAAAACGGCACATTCTTGGTTTGGCTCTCGTAAGCCAGGCATAAGGCATCCTCACCCGCTCAATCAAACAAGCTGCCCCCCGACCTATCGCAAGGAAACCCTCGGCGGGATGGAATGGGAGATAAGGTGACCTTCAACCGCCGGTTCCGTTACAATCTGAGGGGCTGATTAGACCCGGGGCGAACTTGTTGCGCCTTGGTCAGGAAGCCAGGGAATCAGCCATAGCAAGATGTCTTTTTCGCGCATTGCCGCCTGTGGAATACTGGGGCAGGAACCGTATAGATCCAAGGGAGCAAACGAGCAATGAAACCGACGCCCATATCTTCTATTCGCCGCGACATGCTTGCGGTCGAGATTTATCAGGACAGGGAAATGCTCGGACAGGCGGCCGCTACGGTGGCGGCGGACCGGCTCCGAAGCCTGGCCAAGCAGCATGAAACGGTCCCAGTCATATTCGCCACCGGCGCTTCGCAGCTCGCCACGTTGCATGCGCTGTCGTCAATGCCGGAAATACCCTGGAGCCAGGTGGTGGGATTTCACATGGACGAATACCTGGACCTTCCTGAAGATCATCCTGCCTCTTTCCGGCAATATCTTCGCGAGAACCTGACCCGCCGGGTTGCTATGCGGCGCTTTCATGAAATCGATGGGACCGCCACAGACGCCGGGAAGACCTGCCGCGAGTATGTCGATCTGCTTCGCGCTCATCGGCCGCTGCTCTGCCTGCTGGGGATCGGCGAAAACGGGCACCTGGCGTTCAACGATCCGCACGAGGCCAACTTCGAGGACCCGGTTGATGCCAAAATCGTTTGTCTCGACGTGGCTTGCCGGCAGCAGCAGATGAACGAGGGTTGGTTTCCCAGCCTTCAGGACGTTCCGGCGAAAGCCATCACGCTTACTATCCCTACTTTGTATCGCGTGCCCGAATTGATCCTTTCAATTCCTGGTGAGCGCAAAGCGCAGATTGTCAAGCGAACCTTGAACGATCCCATTTCCACCGCTTGTCCCGCCACTATCCTTCGTAAACATTCGAACGCAATCCTTTTTCTCGACGAGGATTCTGCGGCGAAACTGTAATTGGACAGCAACGCGGAACGATTGAAGGTAGTTGTTGTTGGAGCATCCGGGGCCGGAATACCTGATTCATACAATCACACCTTGCCTGTGCGGCCAGGCGAGACAGCGTAGATGATGAGTCCTCCAAGGATGCCTGCGCCGGCCATGATGCCCCAAGCCAAGTCGTAACTATGATAAGTGTCAAACACTCGTCCCGCCAACCATGGGGCTCCCCATTGGCCCAGCGAGTAGCCCATGACAATCAAGGCCAGAATCTTTCCCAGTGCTTTCAGGCCAAAACACTCCACGGTGACCAGCGGAACCAACATGTAATCCGCTCCCATGGCAAAACCAAAAACCAGGGCGAAGGTCCAAACGGCGACCCATTGGTGCGCGAAGTACAGCAACGGGAGGGAGAAGCCCACTACCACATAGAAGAGGGCCATGATGTTTTTCTTCCGAAAGCGGTCGGCCAAATATCCAACCACCACGCGGCCTCCCAGGCTTGAAATCAGCAGGCCACTGGAGATTCGCGAAGCCATCGCCGCGGAATATCCCTGGTCCCGCAGAAACAGAATGAAGTGCTGGATCACGGTCCCGATGGCGCCAATCACCAGCGCGCACCCGGCAACGATCAGCCAGAAGTTACGCGTGCGGATTGCAGAGACGATCTGTCCTCTTGCTTCCGGGGCGTCCTCAGATTTCTTATCAAGGGGAGGATCCGCCATTGACCCATCTGGCTGAAGGCCCATCTCGCGCGGAGCGGAACGTGTAACCCAGAGCCCGACCGGCCACAAAACCACCAGAATGAGCCCACCGATAATTTGAAAGGCGCGGCGCCAGCCACAAAGCCCGATCAGCGAGTTCACCAGCAGCGGCGCAACGGCGCCGCCAAAACCCAACCCCAGGTAGGCATAGCCCATGGCTTGGCCGCGCTTGGCGGCGAACCAGTTGGCGATGAGAACCTGATTGGGAATCGGGCCGGCCAGAACGTAACCAAGGACTTCCGTGATGCAGAGGCAATAGTATTGCCAAAGATGTTGAATCGACCCCAACAACATCAAAGACACACCTACGAACCCGATTCCTACCAGGATCACCCGGCGGCTGCCCATCCGGTCGATCAACACGCCGGCCAGAAAGCTGAAAAGAACGCCCACGAAGGCGAAGCCGATCAGAAAGCCCTGGATCAGTTGAGCGCGGGTGAATCCGAGCGATTGCACGAGCGATGGGTAAAACACCGGGAAGCCGTAGAAAATGATTCCCACGACAAAAAAGAGGTTCAGGAAAGCGGTGACGACCATCCACCATCCATAAAAGACCCGCGTTGGTTGATGAGTTGCCACTGAGTTGCCGCGCCGCGCATTGAGGCTCGACCTTACGATTTCCGCAGAGGGCCTGTTTCGCATTAACCGAATTCCGGGCCTAGAATCCCACAAAATTGTTCAGGCCACCCCGGGAATTTATTGGACCCTCGATACATTCGAGTGAGCGGCCGGGAAAACTCGAAACCCGCTGCTTGTAGCAATCGCGCCGCAAACGGACTTGCCTTCATGCGATCGACGAAAATTGTTTCGCGAGCTGAACGCGCGAGGAAGGCCGCCAGGAGTTGCTCCGCGGCCGATTCGCTCCGCGCCATCCACGGACCCAATTGATCCGCCTGCGAGCCGCGCCGGCCCAACGTGTAGCCCGCCAACGATCCCTGATGGTAATGGGCGGCGGTGAATTCCGGCGCGTTGCGGTGGAGTGAATGGAGCAAGGTGCGGCGATCCGCTCCGAATGCATTGCAATCCGCTGCCAAGATTTCTTCCAGGTTCACCGAGTCGCTGAGCTGCAACCCAGAGGTTGAACTGGGCTTGGGCGGCTGGGCGCGTGCACTCAATGCCCAACGTTCGATTTCGTACTCGGTCACAAATCCGAGCTTCTCATAGATGGGCTTGCCCTTGGGTGTTGCATCCAGCTTGATGGTCGCGATGCCCAGCCCATCGAGATATTCAATGGCCTTGAGGAGAAGCTGGGTTCCAATTCCATGGCCGCGATGCTCGGGGTCGACAAGAACCATGCCTACCCAGGCGAATCGGGCTTGGTAAACGATCGTGGTCACAGTGCCCCACACTTCGCCCTGTGATTCCGCGACAAAGCATCCCTGGGGGCTGGCCTCAATAAATCGTTCCCAGTCGGCCACCGTCTGGTTCCAGCCAGCCAGCTCCTTGAGCCTCATGCCCGAGGGGACATCGCCTTTCGTCATGGTCCGCAAGTGCATTCGCTGTTGGCCTGTTATAAACGCTCCGTTGTCACCCCACAAGGGCTATCGATTTTCACTCCACCGGCGGTCAACTTCTGGTCATTCCGCCCTTCGGCTGCCCAGTGATTCAACCACGACGGTCCAATTTGTCCGGCACCAGTTCGCCACGTCTTGAACATTGGCTTCACGGCTGAAACCCAAACGCTCGCGCAGATCCAGGACCCAAGCCAGAAAACCTTCCACCGGGTGAAAGAGCAGGCGGTGCAGCGCCTTTTCAGTTTTATTCCCGCACCGCATCTCGAATTCGCCGTCGGTCAACTGGAACAAGGTATGCATCTGAAAGCTCGAAGCGCCGCGCAACAAATATTCTGCGGCAATTCGGCCGCAATGGATATCACCCGTCGCGGAAAGCGGCAGCGGAAAACCAGGCGGTCGCCCGGCCTCTCCCACGCGTGCAGAAAGAAACCGCTCGAGGACGGCCAGATTTCGATCACTCAGGTCCGGCCCGCCATACGCCACACCTTCTTTCCCCTCAAACGCTCGGTGTGGATCGAAAAGTCTGTTGGCGTAGATCAGAAAATCAGCCCGGTCGTCGCCAGGCAACGCCGCATGCACGGCCTCCAACATCTGCAACTGAAAATCGTCGTCGAAGAGGGCGTTGAAAAGCTTCAGGCCGGCGGTGACCTTTCCAGGCGCGGCACGATGGATCAGACGCGGAACGGTGTGAAGCCACTCGAGAATCTTTGCCTGTTGGGCCGCGTGCGCGGAGCCCGCCAAGGTGGGGCTGAAATCCTTTTCCAGAGGCATGGCCTCGTTCCCACGATGAATGCTCCAGGTTTCCATCAGTTTGGTCGTTGTGAAGTTGTACTCTTCCTCCTTCCATAGGGTTTCCGTGGGCATCGGCAAGTGGTACTTCACCGAAGGCACGATGAGCATGCCGTAAGGATTGGCAGCGATCAACGCCTGGTCAAACAGTTGGCAGTAAGCTGCAAAGGTATCGAACCAGCCCCGGCCTTTCCATGTGATGGTCCATCCCGAGTTGCCACTTCGGCCGCGAATGCGCTCAACCAGCATTCGCGTCTCAGGAATCGCCCAGTCGCGCATCGTTTGGTCGCCCAACTGATCCTGGGCGATCACCGTCTTCAGGACCACGAAGCCGAGTCCCGCTGCTGCGTCCTTTTCTATTTGATGGAGCGCCAGAGAAAGCTGGCCCGAGGCTTTGCCGAAGGGATTCTTGACCGGATGGCCGCCATAGACGCTCGCAAGGTTGATGCCGTACGTGTCCAGAACGTACCTCTCAACTGGATGTGGCAGAGCGTCGCGAAAAGTCTCGAAGTCCGTAGCAAGACGGCGGACGTCACGCTCGCTCAAGCGCGGCGAGCCTCGAAGTCTGACCTGGGGTGGCAGAAATTCGAACATGGAAGCGGAAGGTCCGCCCTCTTCGTAAACTTCTTATTCTTTTAGTTGCCCTAGCGCGTGCAGCGTTTTTCCAAGAGCCACAAATTCGGCTTGGTCAAGCGACGGCCCCCAGGGATCGTGGGCGAACTCCGCTTCCAGCACGCCAAGGTGGACCAACGCCCAGAGCATCCTCCTGATATAGCCTTCCATCGGAGGAACAAACAACACTTGGCTGAGGCGATCGACGCGTTCCGACAGGCGGAGGAAGTCGTTACCACTTCCCGCAAAATAACTTTGCACCATGTCATGCTGCAGCTTGCAGCAGGCCGCACCCATGCCAATCAGGGCCGCGCGACCCCCGCACATCAGGCTGTAGCCCAGGAAACGGTCCTCGCCGGTGACCAACAATTTCTGGGGAAATTTTGCCGCGAGCAAGTTGGCCACGGCCTGGTACGTCATCACGCTGTCAAGCGTCGCAAGTTTGATGCCCACCACTTCCGGCAACGACAAGAGTGAGCGGAGAGTTTCAGCAGAATACGAGATTCCTCCTGCTGCCTCGTAAAGATAAAAAAGGATAAGCGGAGCGCCCATGGCAGCTAACCGTCGATGATAATCGACCACCAATTCTGGCTCGCGGGGCTGCCCACGAAACAGAGTCGGAGGATGGACGAGAAGAGCGTCCGCGCCGCCATCAATACCGCCCTGCGCCATGGCGAGGGCGGCTTCCGTGAAAGCGGTTGGGTCTGTAATACCACGGGGAGACGCGCCGACCCCTGCCACAACCACTTTTTCCGGACCCAAAGAGTTGCGCCAGGTGTACAGAACCTGCCGCCTTTGGTCCGCGTCCAAGTGCAAGCCACGGCCGGTATGCGCCCACACCGCAACTCCCACGATTGGTTCCTTCGCCATGTGCCGCGCGTATCGCTCCTGGGCCTGGACAGCCATGCGGCCGGCGGCGTCAAAAGGCACTGGGACCGCTGGAATCAACCCGCGGTCGATTCGGTTTCGAACAACGTCTGCCTCTCGCGCGCTCATGCTCGAAACTCCTTCAAGGACACTCGATAGCGTGCCACCTTCTCAAGATTTACGGAGTATCCCATGCCGGGAGCGTCCGGAATAGAAATAGTGCCGTCCGCGGACAATTCAATCGCCGGCGAAATTATGTCGTCAACGTACCACCGCGCCGACGCTTCCACATCGGAGGGAAACGTGAAGCCCGGCAAGGTAGCGAGGTGCAATCCCTGGGCGGAGGCCACTCCGAGTTCTGGCATCGTGCCCAGCCAGCATGGCAGACCTGCCGCCAAGGCCAGGTCGTGTGCCCTGCGGGCTGGCCAGAGTCCTCCCATGCGTTGCACTTTGATGTTCAGGATGCGTGCGGACCCCAACCGAATGATGGTTCGAATGGCCTCCGGGCTGTCCGCAGATTCGTCCAAACAGATCGGAGTCTTGAGGCGCCGCTGCAGCTCCGCGTGCTCAGCCAGGGCTTGGCGTTCGAGCGGCTGTTCGATCATCATTAGTCCCAGCTTGTCCAGCTCTTCAAGAATTGGAATATGCTCGAGCCGGTAGGATGCGTTGGCGTCCACCATCAAGGGGATGCTGCCAAATCGCTGGCGAATACCACTCACCAATTCGACGTCGCGACCCGGTTCGATCTTGATCTTGATTCGCCTGTAACCCTCGCGTTGGAATCGCTCCACATGGTTCAGGAGTTCCGGGAGCGTAGCCATCAGTCCGATGGCGGCTCCGCTTTCAATGAGGCGCTGGCTGCCGCCCAGCAGTTGCCAGAGCGGCCTCCGCTCTTTTTTCGCAGCGAAATCCCAAACCGCGCCGTCGAGCCCTGCCTTGGCAAAAGGCTCTTCGCCAAACTTCTCAAGCCACTCGGAGCATCGCCGCGGATCAAGTTCAGGACATTCGAGAAAACCCGGCAGCAGGCGGTCGCGAAGATATTTCCAGGTTGAGTCCGGAGTTTCCGGCGAGTAGAATGCCCCGGCCATGGGCGAGGCTTCACCCCAACCCACCGTTCCATCCGCCTCCAATTCGACGAGAATGGCGTCTTTAATCGCAATTTCGCCATTGGAAATTCGGAACGGTTCGTGGAGTGGCACCTTGACCCGGTGCAGTCGAATTACGAAGAGGGACATTGGACGTTGTGGTCTGCGGACGACAAACTGCGAACATCTCACATCACTTTACAAACTTGATGATCCCGAATCTTGTGGGCACATGAAATGTTTTCCCTTCCGGAATGGTGCTCCAGCACATGAAGAGGCGCGTTGAATCGTCTCCCGACCCATCCGCCCGATAGAAATTGATTCTCCATTCCATTCCGGGCTGCATTGCCTGCACCTTCATGGAACTGACCGGAATGCGCATTTCGCATGTCCAGACATTATGCTTCGAATCGATGTGCGTGGCGTGTTCAAAATGCGAATCCCATGCCGCGTCATTGAAAGGCGTTTTGGTTTTGTCAATCTCCAGGTCGATCCACTGATTGTTGGGGGCGACTTCAAATTCGTAATAGTGGTTTACGCGTTCCGGCTCCGGGTTAGCAAAAACTTCCGCCACGTCGCGATTCCAGAGCTCCCACCGCTCCTTCGCGGCGTCCTCTCCTTGATAGATATTAAGGGTTGAGTATTTACACCGAAAAGCGAAATAGACATACGTGGCGGTCCAGAAAGACGCGACTTGGGTTTCCGCTAGGGGGTAGTGGCGCTGGCCGGACATATCGTGATCAAAGTGAACCCACTCCGCTTCCCGCCAAACTTTTTTGTTTAGATCGCCATCGGGCGCATAATCCTGGTTCGAAAACCTAGAGGTGGTTTTAAGCCTGCTGGTGTACGCACTCTCTGAGTTCATAGATTGTCCGTGGACTGTCCAAGCTGATAACACGGAAGGCACAACGAGAAAGAAGAGAATCGATCGCTGCATAAAGGGCCAATTGAGGTTGGCGGCCAATCAGGGGACGGTGAAATCCTGTCTGAAAACGCCAGTCGTGTCAAGCGACAGGCTGGAGATGAAGCCCTGAAACTAACCGTTGGCTTAAAGCGCATTTCTCGTAGAATGGTTGTGGGCGGGGAGTTAAAATGGCGAATGCCTCGCGACCACGGCTGGCTGCGCTGACCTCGGCACGTTTCGTCGCTGCCTTTCATGTGCTCCTGTTTCACGCATGGGCCATGCAGGGACTTACCCGCGCCCCGTCCTGGCTTCAGCGATTCGCTAGCGTGGGCTACGTGGCCGTTTCATTCTTCTTTATTCTTTCCGGCTTCATCCTGGTATACACCTATGAGGGAAAGGAATTCGACTGGCGGCAATTTTGGAAGGCTCGCCTGGCGCGACTCTATCCCGTCTATCTGCTCTCTCTTTTGATCACAGCCCCGTTCTTCTTCTACGTGGTGCTAAGAATGAATGTGGTTCAGTTGGCGTATTTCAAATCCCATCTACCCTCGACTGCCGTCCTAGTGCTCACCATGATGCAGGCTTGGGTGCCGATGGCGGCCCTGGGATGGAATGGTGTGGCTTGGGCCGTGTCCGTCGAGATCTTTTTCTACATGACCTTCCCTTCTCTCCTGCGTCGTTTCGCGGGCATAGGAAATCGAGGTCTGGCCTGCATCGCCCTCAGTAGCTGGATGCTGATCATTCTTTTGGACCTTGTCTATGTTGTGTTATCACCAGACCGCGAGTGGGCGAGTTCCAGCACGGATTTTTTATTCTGGCTGAGCGCTGTGAAATTCCATCCCTTCATGCGTCTGCCGGAGTTTATCGTGGGTCTGGCCTGCGGTTATTGGTTTGTGCGGGGCGGGCAGAATCCCAGGCTCGCCACCCCGCTGGTTCTCGGAGGAACGATCGTCGCTCTGACCACGACGACTTTTAGCGATTCGATCCCTTACCCCATCATGCACACCGGCCTTTTCGCGCCTGCTTTTGCGGCGATCATCTTTGGACTGGCCCTACAACCAAGTTGGGCAGGCTTCCTCGAATCCCGATGGCTCGTGCTCCTGGGAGAATCAAGCTATTGCTTCTACCTCTTTCACGTGACTATCCTGGGTGCGTTCTTGTTTGCGAATCGGGACCCTTCGGCAACGCCGTCGTGGTTAAGGATCTTCGGGGGCATGGCGACAGCAACGATAGCGGGCCTCCTAATTTTCCGGTTTGTTGAGGAACCCACCCGCAAGTGGCTGCGGGGAAGACCGGTGCCCCACCCCGCTACCGGTCGCGCCATTGCGTAGACGTCCGTGGCCCCAGCCATTTCCAGAGGACCCTCTCTCGTATTACCTACTTCATGGAGTGTTCAGCATTGAGTTTTTTGATGTAGACTTATCAACAGCAGGGATAACAGTATGGACGTCGCAAGACAATTACTTTTCGACCTCGCTAAATCCGTTATAATTCTTTGGAACCTGGCCAATAAGCCGTGGGATGAAAGCCAATGATTATCCTAAAGGAGAAGCCAAATATGCGTTGGATGAATGGGACGCTCGGACTCTTCCTCATCTTGCTGCTGGCCGGAGGAACCTGTCCAGCTTTTGGGCAAACATTTCAAGGGAGCATCACCGGTACGGTCAGCGATAATTCGGGCGGATTGATCTCCGCAGTCGTGGTCCGCGCCACGGAGCAGAACAAAGGATTTACCCGAAGCACCACCACCATGAACGATGGGACGTATGACATTACTCTGCTCCCACCAGGTCACTACCGGCTGACAGCGGAGAAGACAGGGTTTGAGCAAGCCGATTATGGCGTCATCGACCTCAGTGTGAACCAGCACATCAAAGTCGACTTTCAATTGAAAGTGGGTGTGCAGACCACAACGATCAACGTGAAAGGCACGGTGCCCAATCTTGACACCCAGACATCTTCGGTTGGAACTACTCTCGAACAAACCAAGGTGGATGAAATCCCAACCAACGGCCGGCATTTCCTCGAACTTACGCTCCTGGTTCCCGGGGTTGTCCCCGGAACCTCAGGATCCAGAATCAGCGATCGCGGCGGAGCTATTAACGTGAATGGCATGCGCGATTCCATGAATTCCTATTGGCTCGATGGGATGGATGACACCGCCATCGGCGTGGGCCAGTTTACGGTGGCGCCTCCTTTGGGCTCGATTCAGGAAATGCGAATGGAGACCGGGGTCTATGATGCCAAGTTTGGAGCCCACGCGGGCACCCAGATGAACATCGTCACCAAGTCAGGCGGCAATACGCTGCACGGCGAGCTCTACGAATTCTTCCGCAACAGCGCGCTCGATACGCGCAATTTCTTTGACCCCAGTGTCGCGCCATTTCGTCGCAACCAGTTTGGCGCGACGGTGGGCGGACCGGTGGTCCTGCCCGGGGCATACAATGGCAAGGATCGTACTTTTTTCTTTGGCGCTTTTGAAGTCCTGCGTGACCGCCACTCGTTCTTTAACCGGGCCCGCGTTCCCACCCTGGCGGAGCGCGGAGGCGATTTCTCCGATCTCCTGGACCCAAGCTGTTCCGTGCAAACACTCCTACTTGACCCGTTGGCCCTAACCCAAGGCGTGATCCAACCGTTTACTAATATCAATCAAGTGCTCCCGGGGGCCGATCCCGTGGGCCAGGCGATGGTCAATCTATATCCACAACCCAACATCTCCGGCGCGGCGTGCGGCAGCCCAAATTACATTGCACAGGTAAATCGAAGCCTCAACTTCAACGACTTCTTTGGTCGCGTCGACCACCGCTGGGGCCAAAAGGATAATCTGTTTTTCCGCTATAGCCTGAATGGAGACAACCAGATTCTTCCGCCGAACACAAGCCCCCGGGCGGCGAGCACCAATATCCCCGGATTCGGCACCCTCACTCACGACCAGAACCAGATGGCCGGGCTCGATTGGACCCACGCCTTTAGTGTGGGCCTGATCAATGAACTGAAGATCGGATATAATCGCTGGCAAATCCGGGACGACAACCAGGACCAGGGGAATCCCATCGCGCAACAATTGGGCCTTCAGGGGCTTCCCAGCACCAGTCCCAAGCACATTGGATATCCGCTCATGAATTTTGCGTCATACGACTCTCTGGGCTCCAATGGATCCGACCCACAGGCGGGGGCCGTGGATACCTACCAGTTGGCGGACACGGTGACTCAAGTTCACAACAACCACACGCTGGCCTACGGTGCAGACCTGCGATCCGTCGAGCGCGGCAATTTCACTGTGGACTCCCTCATGCGCGGCCAGTTTGATTTTACCGGGCTTGTGACGGGTGGCTTGGGTCAGCTTCCCCCTCAAGCCGCACAGGCCTTTGGCTGCGTTTCGCCAACCTGTGTGTTGGGTAATTCGGTGGCCGATGCTCTGCTGGGTTTGCCCACCGATTGGATTAGCGGTTTCCAACAATACATCTCCGGACACCTTGGGGAATACGATTTCTTCGGCCAGGATACCTGGCGCGCCCGGCATGATTTGACATTAAGCTTTGGCATTCGCTACGAATACAAAGGCCTGGCCACCGACAAATACAATCGTTTCGCCAATTTTGATTTCAACAATGGCCTGATATTGGTGGCGGGCTCGAAAAACGTCACACAAATGAGTTTCGATCCCACCACCGGCTCGTTCACGTCTGTGGGCACAACATCGCTCGGCAGTGCGGGAGAAAATCGGTCGCTCCAACATCCCGATAAGGACGACTTCGCGCCGCGCTTTGGCTTTGCGTGGCAACCGTTCCACGATTCGGCCACCGTGGTCCGCGGCGGATACGGCTTGTTTTACAATCAGACTTTCGGCGACATTTTCTTCCTGAAGTCGGCTAACCCGCCTTTCGTCCAAATCAAGGCAGGCAACATAGGCGCTGCACTTCCGTTTATTCAACAAGGTGCATTCCCCATTGGGACAGGCGCCGTCATCACTCAGTCACTAGCTGGAGTCGTGGGCCCGGTATTCCCGACTGTCAGCCCGTTCCAACTCAATTTCGAGGACGCCATGGTCCACGAATGGAACCTAGGCGTGCAGCGCCAATTGTTCAATAACTGGGTGCTGGACGTGGGCTACGTGGGCACTCGCGGCTTGCGCCTCCCCTTTGAGACAGATCCGAACCAGCCCGACATCTCGAACCCCACCGCATGCCAACAGAGCCTGACGAATCCCCTAGGGTCTTGCCCAAGCCTCTACCCCACCCTGGCTGGATTCTCTTACACCCAGTCGAACGGCAAATCCATTTATCACGCGCTGCAGGTAAAACTGGAAAGGCACTTCTCGAACGGGTTGTCGTTCCTAGGAGGTTATACCTATTCAAAGTCGATCGACACGAACTCGAGCGAGTTCTCCACCAGCCGCGACCAGAACTTTCCCCAGAATTCCCGGGATCTTGCGGCAGAGAAGGCGCGGTCCGACTTCGACTATCGCCACCGGCTCTCCATGGCCTACGTCTACCAATTGCCCATCGGCACGACGATGTGGAAAGCTGACAATCCAACCATTAATTACCTGATCAAAAGTTGGCAACTGGCGGGCGTATTCACCGCGCAGACCGGCGGGCCTTTTACTCCCCAGGTGAGCGGCAATCAAAGCCATGCGGATGAACAGGGCGTGATCGGTCTGGGTTTTCCAACTGACCGTCCCAGTCTCACCGGCACTAACTTCTATCCAACGGTCAAATCCCCAAACCAATATGTACTGGCCTCGGCCTTCACGGCTCCGGCGCCTTACACGTTTGGCAACGCCGGACGGAACATTCTAACGGGCCCCGGACTCAGCAGTTGGGATTTCTCGGTCATCCGGAATTTTCGCTTCTCCGAATCCGTGGGTTTGGAATTTCGCGGAGAATTCTTTAATCTCTTGAACCGCGCAAATTTTGACATTCCACAGCGCGATCTCGCCTCGCCAAGCTTTGGGCAAATCTTCAATACGCTTCGGCCGGTTGCCGGCCTGGCGTCCGGCGGACCCGGCGACCCAAGAGAAATTCAGTTCGGACTCAAGTTGATGTGGTAAGGGATTGCTCCGGCAGAATGCTCTTTTGTGGCCAGGGCCACGGGACCAATTCGCCTTGCCCCTGACCTCCACGTGTCAAGGGGATATCCTCGGGGAAGTTCCGGGTTCCTTCACCCCCCAACATTGCAAAATAGGTGTACGATGGAATTACAGGCAATGATCGCTGCTCGTGTGCTCATATGAAATCTACGCAATACCGATGGGGACTGATCGTCCTCGTTATCCTCATCCCTCTTGTGTCTGCCCCTCGCCCCTTTTACCTGGCAGCTCCCGAATCCTATACGTTAAGAGGCGAGATCGTGGACGAGCAGAGCCACCCCATCGAGGATGCACTGTGTACTCTCTCCGGTGGTCTCTTGCCCAAGGAGGGGCTCTCGATTAAATCTGACCGGAAGGGCGAGTTTCAGGTTGAAGGGCTTCTCACGGGCCAATACGACATCACGTGCGCTGCGGTCGGCCATCAGCCCATTTCGAAGACCGGTCTGTTGGTCAATGATCAATTGCCACCTGTGTTGCAAATCGTTCTGCCAGGGAGAATCGTGGTTCGCCAGACGGTGGATGTGCACGAGAAGGCACCGGAGATTTCGTCCGGACACTCAGCTCCCCCAGCACAACTCAAGGCCACCCAGCTCCAAACCCTGCCTCTCGCCGAGCAGAAATTTAAAGCGGCCCTGCCGGTGATTCCGGGCGTCATCCGTACTCCGGACGGTAAAATCAACATCAAGGGCGTTGCCGAGGGTCAGAGCCTGCTGCAGGTGGATGCGGCCACGACGGCTGACCCCATCACCGGCAGCTTTTCTATCGACGTTCCCTATGTGGCCATCGAGTCCTTGCAGGTTTATAAGACGAGCTATCAGGCGGAAAACCGGGGATTCTCCGGCGGCCTCACCAGCATCCAGTTGCGGTCCCCTTCCGACACGTGGAGGTATGAATTGCAAGCCCTCACGCCCAATCCGATGATTCAGGCGGGAACCCTAGCAGGGATTGCCGATTACAACCCCCGCCTGTATGTCACCGGACCGCTTCTGGCCAGCCGACTGAATTTTTCCGAAGCCCTGGCCTACGATATAGACAAACAGCCGGTGCGCGGTCTGCCTTGGCCCAACAATCTGATCAAAACACAGGATGTGAATTCGCTGACCAGTTTCCAATATATCGTCTCGCCCAACCATCTGATCACGGCCAACGCCAACGTGTTTCCGCTGCGGCGGCAGTTCGCAAACATTAATTCCTTGGTTCCCCAGACAGCTTCCTCCGACTATGGCCAGAGTGGTTTTTCCGTAGGGTTCAAGGACCGCTACCTCTCCAACTCCGGCATTGCGTCCACCACTCTTTTCGATTTCACGAAATTCAACAACAACGCTCACGGCCAGGGCGCGGCGGACATGCTGGCAACCCCGGAAGGGTGGGGCGGAAATTTTTTCAATACTTATGACCGAGCCAGCACCCAGGAGGAAGTCCTCCAGACGTTTCGGTTGCCCCAGAAGACCTGGCACGGCAAGCATGAGGTCACCGTGGGCGGGGAGTTGCTTCACCGGGATTATACGGGTGTGAGCCATTCACGGCCGGTTCAAATCCTACGGGAAGACGGCTCGCTCGCGGAGCGCATTGACTTCTCCGGAGGCGATTTTCTGGGTGTCGCGGATACCGAAATTTCGGCGTTTGCCCAAGATCATTGGTCTATTACCGAACGTCTGGCAGTGGATGCGGGCTTGCGCTACTCCGAGTACACGATCGGAAGGCCCATCGCTCTCGCGCCGCGGGTGGGCTTGGTGTATTCACCCGGGACCTCCGGCAAGTCGGTACTCCGTGGTGGCGTGGGCATTTTCTTTGACAACGCTCCCCTGCTCGCCGGGCGATTCACTCAAAACCCCATGCGAACGGTCAGCCTCTTCGATACCCAGGGGAACCTGGCGGCGCCGGTGGTTTTCCGCAATGGATATTCTGGCGAAAACGACCAGGGCTCCATCATGAATTTCAACACGCCCCACTTGGAAAGCACCCCTTACAACCTGACTTGGAGTTTGGAAGTCGATCACGAGTTTCGCCCGAATGTCGTGCTGCGAACAACTTACCTTTCCAGCCAGACGTTGCACGGTTTCATCGTGAATCCGGTGTCTCTCGGCCCGACTGAAGGCGCTCTCCTTCTTTCAGGCTCGGGAAACTCGCGCTATCGCGAGTTTGAATCCTCGCTCCGCGTAGTGGGCTCGGCAAATTCTGAAATCAGTGTTTCGTATATTCACAGCTTCGCGCGCGGCGATCTGAATACCTTGGACAAAATTTACGTGCCGTTTGAGCAGCCCGTCATTCGCCCCGACGTCTACAGCGTATTGCCTGCGGATGTCCCCAACCGCCTGATCACCATCGGCCGGTTTCAAACTCACATTTGGGGTATTGAAGCGGGACCGGTTTTTGATATTCACTCGGGATTCCCATTTTCCGCAATCGACGCACTCCAGAATTATGTAGGAACCGCCAATTCGCACCGGCTCCCGATATTTCTTGCCCTGGATTTGAAGTTGGGGAAGGAATTTACTTTGCCCTTGCCGTGGATCAAGAAACACCGAATGCGCGGAGCCTTGACCGTTCTGAATCTGACCAATCACTCCAACCCCAGGGATGTATTCAACAACGTAACCTCCCCGATTTTCGGACATTTCGTCGGCTTCCAGCATCGATCTTTCGAAACTGCGCTGGACATAATTTATTAGTTGAATTTGGAGAGTTGGTTCGGCTTCAGTGAGGGGTGGAGGTTTGAATCCAGTGCAAACAGTTACCGTGGGCCGTCCACTAAATCCATTGCGAGAGCAATCGCGCCCAGGACTCCTGCATTGCCACCGTGCTGTGGTGGCACGATATAACGGTCGATCCCTTCGAGAAGTTGGGTCACTTTGATATAACCGCCCAGCAGCTCCAACGTCTGCCGCCGGATCAATGGAAAGAGCGCTGTCTGCTTCATCACGCTGCCACCCAGAATGATCCGCTGAGGAGAAAGCGCGCAAATTAGATTCGTCACACCCAGCGCCATGTAGTGCGCCTCCAACTGCCAGGTCTGATGGTCCTGCACCAAATCCTGACCTTTGATTCCCCAGCGAGCCTCGATGGCCGGGCCCGAAGCCATGCCCTCCCAGCAATCGCCGTGAAACGGACAGACGCCCGGAAAAGGATCCGCCTGCCAGTCGTGCACGAGGCGCATATGCCCCATCTCCGGATGAAGAAGGCCGTGCATCAAGCGTCCCCCAACCATGCCGCCACCGCCAATGCCGGTGCCTACAGTCACGTAAACGAAAGTGTCGAGTCCTCGAGCGGCGCCCCAGCGGCCTTCGCCGAGTGCCGCCACATTAACGTCCGTATCGAAGGCAACGGGTACGTTGAAAGCCTTGCGAAAAGGGCTCACCAAGTCGACATTCTGCCAGCCCGCCTTGGGTGTGGAAGTAATGTGGCCAAATTGGCGGGACTCGGGATTCACGTCAATCGGCCCAAAGGAAGCGATTCCGATGGCAGTGAGCGGTTCGTGCTGGGTTTGCACTCCAAAATAGGCCATCACCCGGCTAATGGTTTCCTCGGGCGAAGTTGTGGGAAACTCGACCCGTGCGTAAAGGTCTTGTGGCTTGGTGCCCATGGCGCACACAAACTTTGTGCCGCCCGCCTCAATCGCGCCGAACAATGCCATTAATCCTCCCAGAACTTCCGTGTGTCATTTTCCGATGGAAATTCATGCGCCACCCGGGTCAACTGACCCCAAGCTTTTTCTCCATTTCTTCCAGGGAGATTCCCTTGGTTTCGGGATAAAGGAAAAGAACCACAAAGAACTGGAGCACCATCATCGCGGAGAAAAAAACGAATGGGTACGCACCGGATGAGGCGGCCACGAGCGGAAATATGAACGAAATGGCCGCGTTCATGGCCCAGTGGGTGAAGCTGCCCAAGCTCTGCCCATTCGCCCTGACTTGGTTCGGAAAAACTTCACCAAGGAAAACCCAGATGACCGCACCTTGTGAAAATGCGAACGAAGCAATAAAGCCGACCAGCATCCAAACTAGCAAATTTTCATGGCGGCCCGTAAAGAAGATGGCCGCAACTCCGCCCAGACAAATGGCGGTGCCCACTGACCCAATCAGGAGCAGCGTCTTTCTCCCCACTTTGTCGATGACCGACATGGCCAATATTGTGAACACCAGGTTTGTTGCGCCAATAGCCACAGCCTGCAGATCGCCTGAGGCTTTGCTAAACCCGGCGCGTTCAAAAATGTAGTTCAGGTAATAGAGAATCGCGTTAATCCCTGAAAGCTGATTGAACATGGCGATGGAAACAGCGAGGAAAATCGGCTTACGGTATTTCCACGAGAACAGACCTTCCTTCGCGTGCTCCGCGTCCATCGATGCAACAATCTCACCCAACTCCTTTTCAACATTCTCCTCCCCCGTCATTTCCAGCACGTGTCGGGCTTCCTCCGCGCGCTGCTTCTTGACCAGCCAGCGTGGGCTTTCCGGGATCCCCAGAAGCATCAGGAGGAAGAGCGCCGCGGGGACCCCTGCAATGCCCAGCTCCCATCGCCACTCGACTGCTCCAAGGTGAAATTGGCCAATCGTGTAATTGGAAAAGTAGGCGACCAGAATTCCGAATACGACGTTGAACTGGAAGACGCCCACCAACCGGCCACGCCATTTCGCAGGGGCTACTTCCGCTATGTACATCGGCCCCAGTACGGAGGAGCCACCGATGCCCAAGCCTCCCAGAAACCGGGCCATGACCAATGGATACCATCCCCACGCAAAAGCGCAGCCCAGGGCCGAGACCATATAGAAGATGGCCAAAACACGCAGCGTGGCGCGGCGGCCATAGCGGTCGCCCGGGATCCCCGCGAACAACGATCCCAGCATGGTGCCCCAAAGGGCGATAGAAACGGTCAGCCCCAAAGAAGCGGCCGTAAGTTGGTATTGCTCGCTTAAGGCGTGAGTTGTACCGGCAATCACCGCGGTGTCGAAACCAAAAAGGAGACCGCCCAGTGCAGCGACGACTGTACTCCTAACCAAATATGCGTTGAGTTTCATGAGTCCTCTCAAGGGTTCTTGAGGCCTGAGCTCGCGCAGTAAAGACGTTTGAGAATCTATCACATCTGCGGTTGAGTGAGGCACCTCAGGCGCACCAATCTCACGTTCGCCATTACGGGAACCGGGACCTTCACCCCCAAAGGTCCGAGTGAGGAACCGGGGCTGACAAGGATGAGGATTAGTGTATACTGGCGGGCAAAAGGGGAACCGTAGGGCGGATGCCCCGCAGAGCAACTTCCGCGCGCTAAATTGGGCTGGAGGTATAAAGGAAAAATGCGAACACTCATCACATTGGCGTTGCTTTTCAGCCTCGCACTCTGTCCGATGACCGCGGACGCAGCGGATCGCTTGTCCAGGATGTTCGATCCAATTCCCCTCCAAAGTTGGAGCGCGGCTCCACAGGCTGCTCAGGGAGCAAGCCGGCACGCCAAGAGCCAGCAAGAGCTCGATGCCATCAATGCTGTCGTTGGCGAGAAAGACCTTCAAAAGAAAATCGCACTCGCCGACCAGTTCCTTAAGCAATACCCTGACTCTGAATTGCGTGATTCCGCGTACATGCAAATGATGGTCGCCTACGCGCAATCGGGCAACCGGCCCAAGGCCATCGATTGTGGGAACGAGGCCCTCCAAATCAATCCGGACTCGTCCCATTCCTATTTCTATCTGGGCCTGGTTTATCTGGACGCTCCACCCATTGACTTTGACCTGGGCATTTGGGACATGGCTCGCGGAGTTTCGATGGCCAAGGCGGAACAGGACAAGTCAGCAGGCGCGATGGAAGGAATCCTGAGCAAAATCTACTCCGATTTTCACGGAAGCGCAGAAGGGATGAATGATCTCGAGGCGCGCGCCGGAGCGTCACCCAAGCCCCCCCAGGGATTTCTGGTTGCGGGGCCGAAGCTCTATGGGCCCCAGGGTATTTCTCCGGTCAGCGTGCGCCAAGGCGGATTGGGAAGCTGCTATTTCCATTCTACGGTGGCCGCGCTGGCGAAATCAAATCCTCGATTGCTGAAAGAAATGATCACGGACAACAAGAATGGAACATTCACGGTGCAATTCCAGGACGGGAAAAAGGAAACCGTTTATCCGGAGGATCTTCGTTTCGCGCGCACCTCACGGTTCGATCGCTCGGACGGCCAATGGGTAGGAGTGCTCTTTCGCGCTTATGCGCAGCGTGTGTTGCGCGAATCGCTGCTCAAGGGTGTGGACCTGGGGGACATGTTTCCCATGATCAAACCTTACGCGAAGAGTTTTGTGGAATCGAGCGATCCACTCCTCCTGGCCTATGACCGTTCCATTCGCGCCGTGGTGGACCAGGCCGGCGACATGGATAGAACCCAACTCGAGTCCATGTTGAATGAACAGACCAAGGGCATTCCGATTCCCGACACGTTCCGGGACTCGCTATTGAAGTCGCTGGAATCAGCGGGCCTGTTCGATGCAGTGGCGCAAATGGTTAAACAGAACGGCGAGCTCTTTGGCGCTTATCGAGCCATCGGACACGGCGGCCTCCCGGGGCAAGTGATGCAAGCCCTCCTGGGAAAAGGCCCCCTCAGCGCAAAGATCCAATCTGCAGACCAAGCGTCGGAACTGCTCCGCCAGGTTTCCCCGGGAAAGCAGCCGGTTGTTGCCGGAACTTCACCTATGTCTCTCAAGGACCTCCAGTCCCAAAAACCCGAGGTGAGCAATCCCGATAAGTGGTACGTGGAGGGTCACGCCTACACGGTTCTGGCTTATGACTTGCAAGCCCAGACCGTTACACTGCGCAATCCCTGGGGTGACCACCCGGACCCGGACGGTACTTTTACGATTCCCATGGCATCGTTCGCGGGCTCCTTCGTCCTTATCCAAACCACCGAACCTTAGAATTCAGAAGCAGCCATCAAATGCGCGCCAAATTCCGCTCGAGAATAATCGAGTCCCAGGATTGACTGTGAAGCTGCTCTACTGGGTTGACGTTGCCTTCTATCTTTGCTTTGGTGCGTTCGTGGTGTTTCAATACCAACAAGCCAGCAGGTTCTATGCCGGAATCGGTATCGCCGTTGTCGGTTTCACCCTATGGGTGCTAGCCCGGGTGCAACTGGGAAAATCGTTTGCTATTCGTGCCGAGGCCAGGGCATTGGTAACCACAGGACTCTATTCGAAAATCCGGCACCCCATTTATTTTTTCGCCGGTGTTGCCTTCCTGGGTCTGTTCGTGGCTTGGGGCAAGCTGTTCCCCCTCATCGGATTCCTGGCGGTCTACTCAACGCAGCTCGTCCGGATCCTGAGGGAGGAGAAGGTTCTGGAGGATGCGTTTGGCGAGGAGTATCGCCGCTATAAGCGGAGCACATGGTTTTAGAGGGTGGCGAGCCACCAGGAACCAGTGCTCAGCCGGAACGCGCGGGAGTGATGAGATTATGGCTCCACGATCTTGTTGCGGATGGCGTAGTGCACTATGTCGCTCGTTGAATGGAGGTCGAGCTTGTGCATAATGCGGGCTCTGTGGGCCTCTGCCGTCTTAAGACTGATTTCTAGTTTGTTCGAAACCTCTTTATTACTATTCCCCTCAGCGAGGAGCTGAAACACCTCGCGTTCGCGCGTGGTCAATGTACCTCGCCATTCCTCACCCTCACTTGCGGGACTGCCGCCCCGCAAATGGTCTTCCAGCACCATATAGCTGACCTTTGCGGTAAAGTAAGGCCGGTGACGCAGCAGGCTCTCCACCGCCGCAAGCAGGTCGCGCCCATCGTCGGATTTCAGGATATACCCGTGCGCCCCGGCCGCCAGCACCTCGCGCTCGATCTGCTCGGACTCGTGGATAGTGAGCACCAGGACTTCAGTCTTAGGGACAGCCCGCAGGATTTGCCGCGTCGCCTCCAAACCGTTGAGCTCGGGCATGGAAACATCCAAAATAACCACATCGGGCTTCAGGCGCTTGGCCTGCTCGACGGCTTCCCGCCCGGTGGCTGCCTCGCCGCAAACCTCCCAGCCGGCGTGCGTATCGATAAGCGCGCGGACACCTCGGCGGACGAGTTCGTGGTCATCCGCCACCAAGATTCGGCACGCCTTCGTTAATTTCCGCGGATCAGCAACCAGCGTGGCAGTTCTTTCCATAGCACGAAAATCCTCCACATCTGAGCAAAGATTCGAATGCCCCAATTTCAAGTTCGGCGCGGCAGGGAGCGTGCGCGGTCGCGTTGCGAGGTGAAAGGAACGACCGGGCTCGTGAACCGGGTTGAAAGGAGTCGGCCTAACTGGGACCCGGTCATCGAGGGTGCCCAGCGAAGATCGGCCTTCGGACCTCCCGCTTAAGGCCGCTTTGGCCGCTACTTTCGCAATCGACGTGAGCGACTCACCAACCCATCTTTCGTTACGTTGTACCATTTAGGGTATAATGTTAAGCCCATTAACCTAGCATTATAGTTAAGAACCGCCGAAATCACGGCATGCCCTGAATTCGGCTCGGGTTTCATTGGCCATTTTCCGGTATCCGATGAGGGAAAGTGCGTCACGCTGGTCGGAAAGAAGTTGGCAGTCCTCAGTCTTCAGTACTCAGTCCTTCTTCGCCAGGAATGCGTTGGTCAGGCTCGTGCTGCATGGGGCTCGCCAGGCAGCGAATGGCTCCTGTATTCATCTGTGAAATCTGCGGATCCAACTCCTCGCCAGAATCTGCCGATAAACGATGAGGGTAAATATAGGCGCGCGACAAGAGAGGTCGACTCGAGGTTGCTCACTTTTGGCAGCCGAGACTAAGTTGCTTGAAATGCGCTGCACGCCGCTTCGGCCGGTTTTTGCCTGCGATTCGTGAGACAATACACTGAACTGGCTGGATAGATTCCAAGCCACCGCAATACATAAGGGGGAATGAATGTCCACAATCACAAGAAGGGAGTTCTTCAAGAATACGGCGGCGGGTGCCACGGTGGCGGGGTTCCTGTCGGCAGGTGCGGCAAACCTTCGCGCCAACCCGCTGGGCATGCCTATTGGGTGTCAGACGTGGCCGGTGAGGGCGATGATCGCCAAAGACTTTCCGGGTACGATCAAGCAGCTTGCGGACGCCGGATTTCAGACCATTGAACTTTGTTCTCCCGTGGGTTACGCCGACTCCGATTTCGCGGGTCTCGGGAAATACTCCGGCGCCGAGCTTCGGAAAATCTTAAGCGACCATGGCGTCACGTGTGTGAGTTCGCACTTTGACATCAAGGAGCTGAGAGAAAATCAGGCGGGCAGAATTGCCTGGGCGAAAGACGTTGGTCTGACGCAAATGCTGGTGCCCAGCCTCGACGGGCCGAAGAAACCGACGATGGACGACGTGAAGCGGGCGGCCGACGAATACAACCGAATGGGCGAAGCGGCGGCCAAGGCCGGCATCGTCCAGGGGCTCCATAACGAGGACTTTGAGCTCACCATGGTCGACGGCAAGCGGACTTATGATTTGTTGCTGAACCTGCTCGACCCGAAATTCGTCAGTTTCCAATTTCAGGTCTCCACCATCAGCCAGGGTTACGACGCCGCTGAGTATTTCACCAAGTACCCGGGGCGCTTCGTCTCAATGCACGTGCAAGGCTGGTCGGCCAAAACCAAGAAAACCATGGCAGTGGGTAAGGATACCCTCGACTGGAAAAAAATCTTTACCGCGGCGAAGACGGGCGGCATCAAAAATTACTTTGTCGAAATGAACCTCGATTTGATGAAGGCCAGCGTTCCCTACCTTCGCAATCTGCAGGTCTGACGAATCTGTCCTGATCCCTGATTTATTGACCATGGCCATCTCGAAAACCGGGAGGCCATGGTCGCGGAGGGGTTTGCGGCGCACCCAAAAGCCTTTATTCCATTGATTGTCACCGAACGATTCACGAGGATTTCCTGTATAATTTACCGCACGGATGCCACTAACTTCGGGTACTAAACTAGGCCCATACGAAATACTCTCGCCGCTCGGCGCGGGTGGGATGGGCGAGGTGTACCGCGCGAAAGACACGCGCCTGGACCGCACCGTAGCAATCAAGGTTTTGCCGCAGCATCTTGCCGATACGCCTGAATCGCGCCAGCGTTTTGAGCGCGAAGCCAAGGCTGTCTCCGCGCTGAACCATCCCTCCATCTGCACGCTACACGACGTGGGCTCGCAGGATGGCACCGACTTTCTGGTGATGGAATACCTCGAGGGTGAAACCCTCGCGGCCCGTCTGGAGAAAGGACCAATGCCCTTCGAGCAGGTGCTGAAGATTGGCACGGCAGTAGCCAGCGCGCTCGACAAGGCCCACCGGCAGGGAATTACCCACCGCGATCTGAAGCCCGGCAACATTATGCTGACCAAGTCAGGGGCCAAGCTGCTCGATTTTGGATTGGCCAAGACTGCCGCGCCGCTGCCGGCTGGATCAGCACTGACGGCGGCGGTGACAGGAAAATCTCCAATCACTCAACAAGGAACCATCCTCGGTACGTTTCAGTACATGTCCCCCGAGCAGGTGGAAGGCAGAGAAGCCGATTCGCGGAGCGATGTTTTTTCGTTTGGCGCGGTGCTCTACGAGATGTTGACGGGGCGGCGCGCCTTCCCGGGGAAAAGCCAGTTGAGCGTAATCGCGGCGATCATGGAGAAGGACCCGGAGCCGATCAACACTCTGCAGCCGATGACACCTCCGGCGCTCGAGCGAGCGGTCAAGCGCTGCCTCGCAAAAGATCCGGACGACCGCTGGCAGACCGTGCGCGATTTGGAGTTGGAGCTGAAGTGGATCGCCGAGGGAGGCTCCCAAGTCGCTTTGGCACCGGCCGTGGCAGGAAAAGGCATCAGCCCGAGCCGGCGAGGACCCTTGTGGTGGGCCGTCATATCCCTGCTTCTGGCAGCTTCCACCGGGCTCGCCGTTTGGATTCTCAAGCCCGCTTCTTTGCCATTGCCACAACCCGTGAGCCGCACTGTAATTGCGTTGCCGCCCGGCCAGCGGCTTGCAGTACCGGACCAACCCGCCGTGGCCATTTCTCCGGACGGAACATTGCTCGCTTATGTTGCCAATCAAGGCGGCACCCAGCAGCTTTATCTGCGGGCAATGGCCAGCCTGGAGGCTGCACCTGTTTCAGGTAGCGAAGGAGCTACTACCCCCTTTTTCTCCCCAGACAGCCAATTTCTGGGGTTTTTTGCAGGCGGCAAGATGAAAAAGGTTTCGGTGAGTGGGGGCACGCCGCAAAGCCTCGCCGATTCCAAGCTCCCACGCGGAGCCAGCTGGGGCAACCAGGGTACGATTGTCTTCACCCCTGCCCCGTACTCAGTTCTCTACAAAGTACCGGAAGGTGGTGGCGCACCGCAATCTATGACTCATTTCGAGAAAGGTGAAGTCAGCCATGCCTGGCCGGAGTTGTTGCCCGGCGGGGGGGCGGCCTTATTTGCAGCCAGCGAGAATACCGGTAATTGGACCAACGCACACATTGAGGTCCAGTCAATTGGGACAGGCGAACGGCGAAACCTGGTCCCAGTGGGGACGCAGCCCCGCTACGCAGCCTCCGGCCATATGGTTTATTCGCAAGGAGGGAGCCTGGTAGCCGTGCCGTTTGATCCCCAGCGGCTGGAAGTGACAGGCTCGGCCGTTCCAGTAGTTGAAAGCGTGCTGCAATCCCCAGCCAGTGGAGACGCTCAATACAGCTTTTCCGCCACGGGATCCCTGGTCTATATTGCGGGGAATTTTCGTTCGGGCCAACGTGGGCTGGTATGGGTGAATCGCAAAGGGGCAGAGCAGCCCGTGGCAGCCCCGCTGCGCGCCTACCGATACCCGAGGATTTCGCCCGACAACCGTGAGGTGACTGCAACCATCGACGAACAAGAATCGCACGTTTGGCTTTACGATCTTTCCCGTGCGACTTTGACCCGGTTAACTTTTGAGGGGAATACAAACCTTGCCGCAACTTGGGTGCCCGACGGCAAGCGGATTGTGTTTCAATCCAACAAGACAGGGTCCGCAAACATTTTTTGGGAGCTGGCCGACGGCAGTGGCGGGACCGAGCAGTTGATTTCCAGCAAATTCACCCAGGTTCCGAGCGATTTATCCCCGGACGGACAATTCCTTTCCTTCATTGAAATTACTCCCACTTCAGGTTATGACATTTGGGTGCTGCGGCTCAGCGACCGTAAGGCTGAACCCTTCCTCCGGACACCCTACAATGAATCCTCGCCTCGGTTTTCCCCTGACGGGCATTGGCTGGCCTATGTCTCGGACGAATCCGGCCGCTTTGAAGTCTACGTGCAACCCTTTCCAGGCCCTGGGGGCAAGCATCAAATCTCGACAGAAGGTGGCGCGGAGCCAACATGGAATCCGAAGGGACGGGAATTGTTCTACCGCGTTGGCGACAAGATGATGGCCGTGGATATTGCCACGCAACCGGCCTTCTCCGCCGGCAAGCCCAAGGTGCTCTTCGAAGGGCATTACCTGCCGACCCCGCTGACCTTCCCTAACTACGATGTCTCCTCTGACGGCCAGCGCTTCTTGATGCTTAAGTCCGCGGAGGGGGGCGAAGGAGCGCCGACGCAAATCAATGTTGTGCTGAATTGGTTTGAAGAGCTAAAGCGCCGCGTTCCGCCTGCGAAGAAGTGAAGAAGCATTTCTAAAGATGATTCTCGCTTCTCCTTCGGCCGCAACTGGGCGATTCACCCGAATATCCTGTATAATTCACCGCACGAATGCCATTCACTTCGGGTACAAAACTGGGACCCTACGAGATCGTCGCGCCGCTAGGTGCTGGTGGCATGGGTGAAGTGTATCGCGCCCACGATACCAAGCTGGGCCGTGAGGTGGCGCTGAAAGTTCTGCCTGAGGCTGTTGCGAGCGACGCCGATCGTATGGCACGATTTCAGCGTGAGGCCCAGGTGCTGGCCTCACTCAATCATCCTAACATTGCTTCGATCTATGGCCTGGAAGAATCGAGCGGCGTGCGCGCCCTGGTGATGGAACTGGTTGAGGGGCCAACACTGGCGGAACGGATTTCCGTGGCGCCGGGCTTTAGCCCGGCACGTGACGACCTGAAGGTCGGAGCTACTACCGGCGGGGGCGAACGCCGTTCGCCCCTACAACTCGACGAGGCGTTGGGCATTGCGAAACAGATTGCCGATGCCTTGGAAGCGGCGCACGAGCGCGGCATCATTCATCGCGACCTGAAACCTGCCAACATCAAGATTACTTCCGAGGGCACGGCAAAGGTCTTGGACTTCGGTCTGGCCAAGTCGCTCGTGCCGGAGGAATCGGGCGGCAACGTTTCAAATTCTCCCACCATCAGCATCGCGGCCACCCAGGCGGGAATGATTCTGGGCACCGCGGCCTACATGAGTCCGGAGCAGGCCAAGGGCAAAAAAGTGGATCGCCGCGCCGATATCTGGGCCTTTGGCTGCGTCCTCTACGAAATGCTGACGGGGAAGAAAGCATTCGAAGGTGAGACCACCTCAGACGTTTTGGCGGCAGTGATTCGTGCCGATCCGGATTGGAATGCACTCCCTCCCGACACACCGCAAGCGATTCGCCGCCTGCTTGCGCGTTGCCTGCAAAAAGATCCGAGGCAGCGCCTGCGCGACATTGGCGAAGCGCGGATCACCATTGAAGAAATCTTGAGCGGCGCCGAGGAGACGCCCGCACCCACCGGGGGGGCGGTTCGCGAACCTCCCCTACAAGAGCGAACGTGGCGCCATGCCTTGCCTTGGATGCTAGCGGCCCTATTCCTGATCGTGGCTCTGGTGTCGGCGGACCTACTTCAGCAAGCCCGACGCCCGGTCACCCGAATGCAATTCGCCATTCCCGTCAAATCCGAGGTCGGCAATTTGGCGCTCTCAGCTGACGGCAAAATGCTGGCCTATGTGGCCCGCGACGATGCTTCCGGCGAAAACATGTTGTACTACCTGCCCGTGGGATCGCAGAGTGTGTCCCAGTTGCCGGGAACGGAAGGAGCATATTATCCGTTCTGGTCCCCCGACGACACCAATGTGGCGTTCTTCGCCAATGGGAAGCTAAAGAAAGTCGCCATCGCAGGCGGCGCTCCCCAGGTGATTGCGCGTGCCTCCTTTGGCAGAGGCGGAACTTGGGGGAGCCGGGGAGTCATCGTCTATACTCCCGATCCCGGGGGCCCGCTTTGGCAAGTTAATTCCGACGGCACAAATCCCGCGCCACTGACCGAGAAGATGTTCCTTAAAGAGGAGAATTCGCACCGTTGGCCTGTCTTTTTCCCGGATGGTAACACCTACTTGTTCTGGGCGGGGAATTTTGCAAACAGGGCCCAGGACTCCACAAGTGGCATCTACGTCAGCACCCTTGCGTCCAAGGGGAAAAAAATGGTGGTCGCAGCACATTCCAATCCTGGATATGCAAACGGACATTTGTATTACGTAGGCGATAAGCAGCAGTTGCTCGCCGTTTCCCTTGAGCCAGGCCAGGCCCGGATTTCCAGTGAGCCCGCGGTGGTCGCCGATCTCGTCGCATATCAGCCTTCCGTTTTGTGGGCGGCGTTCACGGTGGGCGGAAGCGATACCGTGGTTTACAACACCAGCAGCGGCGCAACCCTTTCCGCCCTGGCCTGGTACGATCGAACCGGAAAAAACTTGGGACAAGTGGGCGAGCCGGGCGTAATTTTCAATCCCACCATCGCGCCCAACGGAGACCGCGTTGCCGTGGACATTGCCGATGTGAAAGCCAATGCCGTGAATATTTGGATCTTGAATCCCAATCGCAATGCAGGTTCCCGGTTTACTTTCGACGCTTCGGAGGACGTCTCGGGAGTGTGGTCGCGGGACGAAAGCTGGATCGCATACCGGTCAATCAGTGAAGTTACTCACCTGGAAGTCAAAAAAGCCACCGGCCTGGAGCCGCCGAGGATGATTGCAAGCATCCCCGCACGTGACGATATGATGCCGAATTCGTGGTCTCCCGATGATCGGCAGATTCTCTGTGTTTCTCAGCCTGCGGCGGGCGGCTCAAGTTTGGTTCTTGTAGATGTGAGTGACGGCAAGATGAGGCCTTTCCTGGGGACCAGGGCCAGCGAGACGAATGGCCAGATATCGTTCGATGGGAAATGGGTGGCGTACGCCTCAGACGAATCCGGTGACTGGGAAATATATGTGACCACCTTTCCGAACCCGGTGGGCAAGTGGCAGGTCTCGCGTGGTGGCGGGATCGAACCGCGGTGGAGCGGCGACGGTCGGGAGATTTTCTATATCGACCCCAAGGGTATGTTAACCGCCGTATCAGTCAGCTCCGATGGTACGTTTTCCACCGGCCCGCCGTCTCCGCTGTTCCCCGTTCGGGGCCGGGCTCCCATTTCATCCACGGACCTTTTTACTTATGACGTCTCTCGAGACGGAAAGCGATTCCTTGTGAACCGCTACGTGAAGCCGGACCATAGTCAGCCTTTGACGGTGGTATTGAGCGCGGCGGCGGGAATGAAGAAGTAAGTGCAAAGTTGAGCCGCTTGGATGGCGTCCTGGCTCCCCGCATGCACTTGGGCCAGCGTCAATCGCACCTAGCCGGCACAGATTCACTCGCGCACTTGGAGGCGCGATTGAGGAGCAATTCGCGCTCTCGTGCGGCCAAACGCCCACGGATCCCGCGGACCGACTCCTCCAGTTATTCGGCCCGCAGGGCTTCCACCGGGTTGATGGACGCGGCGCGGCGCGCGGGGATATAGCTGGCCAGCAGGGCCGAAATGGTGAGCACTGCAGAAACAACGGCCAGCGTCGGCACATCCCAAGCCTCAGTACCAAACAGCAGCTTGCGCATCAGTATCGCCGCGATCACCGAGCACACCAGACCCACGGCGATCCCGAGCCCGGTCAACCACCCTGCTTCTTTCAGGATGAGCCGATACACGCTGCTACGCTCGGCGCCAAGCGCCATGCGAACCCCAATCTCTCGAGTTCTCTGGCTGACTGAGTAAGCGATCATTCCATAGAGCCCTACTACCCCCAGCAGCAATGCAACTGCGGCAAAACCTCCCACAAGCCACGCCGAGGAACGGTGCAGGTAAGCTGTCTGCGACCCGTCGATTCTCTGCTTCATCGTGGCTTCGCCCATCGTGCCGAGATTGGAATCAATCTGATGGATGGCGGCTCCGAGCGCGGGGAGCACAGACCGCTCGGCCTGCGACGTGCGAACAATGACACAGAAAAAAGTGTCGGGGCTCTGGTTAAAGGGAATATATTCGGCGGGCCAGATCTCTGAATCGAGCGGCCCTTCCTTAATATCGTCCACAACGCCGATGATCTCTCTTATCGATTTCAGCTCCAGTTCGAGGTTGCCCATCTTTTTGCCGATGGGATCTTCACCGGGGAAATACATTTTTGCCATCGTCTGGTTAATGATCGCCACGCGCGGCTTGGACGTATCGTCGGCATCAGTAAAATAACGACCGCGCAACAGCCTGGCGCTCAAGGTCGTGAAGTAATCGGAACTCACTTCGCGTTGGTTCACTTCATTGTGTTCTCCGTTAAACGGCCGGCCCACAAACCTGACCCAATCCGTGTTGCCGTTAAAGCTCACGGGTAGCACGCTTGCAATGCCCACGGATTTCACCCCGGGCAGGTTCGCAATGCGGCTCACAATCTGGCGTCCGAGCGCGACCTTTTGCTCGTCGTTTGCATAGCTGGCCTCCGGAGCCGCCACCCGCAACGAAGCCAGGTGATCCGGTTGGAAGCCCAGGTTCACATGGAGCAGGCGGTAGAGGCTTTTCCCCAGCAGTCCGGCGCTCACCAGGAGTACCATGGCGATGGCCAACTCGACCACCACCAGGTTGGCGCCAAGGCGACGCCAGAGAGTTCCAGGGGAACCGCGACCGCCCTCGGCCAAGCCTTCCCGCATACGCGACAAAGGCAGGCGCAAGGCAGGAGTGATGGAGAATAGCGCTGCAGCCAACAGCGAGATCGCGCATGCAAACGCTGCCACCCGGAAATTCAAGCCGAGTCCTTCGAGATAAGGCATGCCCGCCAACATTTCCGACGGGATAAGCTTGGTGAGAATTTGCATGGTCCACAAGGCGGTGATCAGGCCGAGCACGCCGCCCGCAATCACCATCACCAATCCTTCGGTTATGAATTGGCGGATCAATCGCGCGGGCGATGCGCCCAGCGCGGCGCGCACCGCGATCTCCCGCTTGCGGCTCTCGGAGCGCACCAGCAGCAGACTCGCTACATTAACGCAAGCAATCAGCAGAAGTGATCCGGCCCCGCTCAGCAGCATCAACAGGATGGGACGGATGTTTCCGACGATCGTTTCGCTTAGAGGCACAACAGCCGCGCCCTGTCCGCGATTCGTGCCGGGATATTGCTCTTCCAATTGCTGCGCGATGGACGTCATGTCGGCCAGTGCAGTCTGCACAGAGACGCCGTCTTTGAGCCGCGCCACACCATATAGATTGTGGCAGCCACGCGAGCGCTCGCAGGGGTTGGGGTCATGAAGCGTGGTCCAGAAATCCGCGGCCCCCCGGGGAGCGAAATTAAACTCCTGCCGCAGCACTCCGATGATGGTGTAAGGAACTCCACTTAGAGTGACCGCCTGGCCGACCACATCCTGTTTTCCCCCGAACCACTTTTGCCATGCGCCGTAGGTCAGCAGCACGGTGCGCGGTGAGGACGGTAAATCGTCGCCCGCTTCAAAGTCACGTCCCAGCATCGGAGTAACGCCCAGCGTGCGAAAGAACCCATCACTCACCCGGACGCCAGGCGTTGGTTGCGTGCCTTCCGCGGTACTCAGCAGGTAGCCGTCGCCGTTCCATACATCCAATGAGCTGAAAACCTGGTTGAGTTTCTTCCAGTCGAGGTAGTCGGGATAAGAAAGGTTGGAGCGCGGAATGATCTTGACTCTCTCATACACACCCACAAGCCTCCCCGGATCCAAGTAGGGCAATGGTTTGATCAGCGCGGCATCCACAAAGGCGAAGATCGAGACGGCGGCGCCGATGCCGAGGGCAAGAATGAGAATAGCGGTGCATGCGAAGCCCGGATTCTTCCACAGTTGCCGAAGGGCGTAACGAAGATCCTGCAGCAGGCTGTCGAGCGCCGGCAGTCCCCGCACCTCGCGATGTTGCTCCTTCGCCTGTTCGACTCCGCCAAAGCGAACGAGCGCCTGGCGGCGGGCTTCCTGAGGTGAGAGGCCGCGGCGTAAGTTCTCCTCGGTGAGCAGCGTCACGTGAGCCTCGAGTTCCTGCTGGAAATCCTGATCGAGCCGCCGGCGAGTGAGCAACGCGCGAACTCGGGAAGCCAACACTCTTAACCAATCGATCATGCTACTTACCTCCACCGCTAGAGGTTCAACCAGCAGCCATCACATTTGAAGTACTCTCTGCTCACACCACTTAGTGACGCAGCGCACCTATGGAATCCATTCGGGACGCCTTTCTCGCCGGGGTATAGCCCGCCAACAAGGTCACCGCAAGCCACAACTTTTTCAATCATCAATCGTCAATCGAAAATCGGCAATTATTCGTACCGCAGCGCCACCATGGGATCGACCTTGGTCGCGCGGCGCGCCGGAACAAAGCACGCAAGTAATACGACGGCGACGATCAGCAGAACGACAGCAGCAAATGTGGCAGGATCGGTTGGGGTGACGCCGAAGAGAAGACTCCGCATCAAGCGTGTAAGGGCCAAAGCTCCGAGGACACCCGCCGCCACGCCCGTCGCAGCCAAGCGGGCGCCCTGCCTCATTACCAGCTTCAGTACGTCCCTGCGGCCCGCGCCGACGGCCATGCGGATGCCAATCTCGTGGGTCCGCTGGCTCACGCCGTAAGACATCACACCATAGATGCCGACGGCTGCCAGGGTCAAGGCCAGGACGGCGAAGAGGCCAAGCAAAAGCATGTTGAACCGGCGCTCGGCGAGAGATTGTTGCAGGAGATCATCCATACTCTGGATCCGGTTCAATGGAATCTGATTGTCCAGTGACCAGACCTGCGATTTCAAGGCCGGAATCAGCCGCGCCGGCAAGCCCGTCGTACGCACCACCACTCCCATCCATCGCCGCCAAGCTTCGTTGGACTGCGCGAAGGGCGTGAAGATTGCGGGCGAGGCTGGCTGGTCTAGCGAATACTGCTTGACGTCCCCGACCACGCCCACGATGGTCATCCATCTCGGCGGACCACTCTCGTGACCCCAGCGCACACGCTGTCCGATCGGGTTCTGATGGGCGAAGTGTTGGCGAGCCAGCGCCTCATTGATGACGGCCACCAGCGGCTGATTCTCCCGGTCCATCTCCGTCAAGGTTCGGCCTGTGCGCAGCGGAATCTGCATCACGCGAAAGTAGTCGCCCATCACACAGAATGTATCCACTTCCGGCTCGTCGCCCTCAGCCACCGCCGGCCGCCCCTCGAAGGCAAGGCTGTGCATGACCTCACTGCCATCCAAAGGAACGTCACCCGCCATTGCGGCGTCAACCCCGGGGAGCGAGTTCAGCCGCGCCAAAAGCTCGCGCCGGAACGAAATCTGCTTGGGGATTTCGCTGTAGCGCGTAGCCGGCAATTGGATATAAATCGAAATCACGTTCGCCAGATTGAAGCCGGGGTCCACCGAGCGCAAACGCGCGAAGCTCTTGATGAGCAGCCCGGCCCCCACCAATAGCACTAAGGCCAAAGCCATTTCCGCCACAACGAGTAATTGGCGAAAGCCGTGGCCAGCCGGGCCTGCTGTGGCCGTCCGCCCTTCCTGCTTCATGGCATTGGCGACGTCGGCGCTGGAGGCACTCCACGCCGGAGCCAACCCAAACACCAGTCCGGTCAAGGCGGAGACAGTAAGGCCAAACACCAAGACTGAGGGGTCCATCGAAATGCTGTTCAAATGACCGAGCGCCGCCGGCTTGGCGGCAACCAACAGAGTCGTTCCCAGGTTTGCCAGCAGCAGCCCGGCTAGGCCGCCGAGCACGGCCAGCACGGTACATTCGGTCAGCGCCTGGCGAACCAAGCGGCGACGGCCGCCTCCCAGCGCAGCCCGGATCACCATCTCGCGGCGGCGAACCTCAGCGCGGGCCATCAACAGGCCGGCGAAATTCGCGCAGGCAATCAGCAGCACCACGCAGACCGCTCCAAAAAGCACCCAGAGGGCGGAACGCACGTCGCCCGTCACCCACTCTTGGAGCGGCACGGGCAGAGTTCGACGGCCCTTTTCCTCGCTGGGATAGGCTGCTGCCAACCGCGCGTCGATTGCCGCCATGCGGGATTCCGCCTGGGCTACAGTGACGCCGGGCTTCAATCGCCAATACGAGCGCATAAAGTGGACACCACGATAGTCCGCGGCCTCAGGGTAAACCACACGCAGAGACACGAAGAGATCCAGTCTGTATTCGGGCACCGCAAACCTTGCCGGCATGACGCCGACCACAGCGTACGAGTTGCCGCTGAGAGGAATGGTCTTCCCTACGATGTTCGGGTCGCCTGCGAAATACTCCTGCCAGAACGAATATGAGAGCACCACCACGCGTGGCCCGCCCTTGAGATCTTCCTCCGGCGAAAAGGTCCTGCCCAACATCGCCGGCACTCCCAACACATGGAACAAGCCCGCATCGACGTAACCGGCGTGCACGCCAAGCGGCTCGGCGACACCCGTGTAGTCCATCATTTCGGGGTTCACGGCGCCCCCTGTGGAAAAAAAGTCTCGGCTTTGGGCGCGGATGTCATCGACATCGAGTTGGGACTCGTTGCCCCGCCATGTCACCAGTTCTTGAGGGTTCGCGTAAGGCAGTGGACGCAGCACCACGGCGTTGATTACGGTGAAAATCGCCGTGTTGGCGCCAATCCCGAGCGCAAGGGTGAGGACGGCCACCGCCGTGAATCCGGGGTTCTTCCGCAGCGTCCGCATCGCGTAGCGAATATCCTGACTCAACGACTCGAGCCAAGGGAGTCCGTGGAGTTCGCGATGAGTTTCCCGAAGTTGGGTCACGCTGCCCAAGTGCACCTGGGCAGTGCGACGAGCTTTTTCCGGCGAGAGGCCGCGACGAATATTTTCCTCGGTGAGCAGCGCCACGTGGGCTTCGAGTTCCTGTTGGAAATCTTCGTCGAGGCGTCGCCGTGTGAACAATCCGCAGATTCGGGAAGCCATGACTCTCAACCAACCGTTCATAGGAATTACCTCCGCTCCCGAAGGTTCAACCGACAGCTATCACGCCTGAAACGTCAATTGCACACGCCTATTCATGGCGCAGCGCCTCCATGGGGTCAACCTGGGTCGCCCGGCGTGCGGGAAGGTAGCAAGCGAACAAGCCCGCGCCACAGAGGACCAGAAAGACTGTTGCGAGAGTTGCCGGGTCGAACGGGCGGACGCCGTAAAGCAATTTTGAAAGCAGAGGCGTGAGCGCGCAGGAAAGCGCAAGGCCAATCAGACTGCCCGAGATCACCGGCAACATGCTTTGGCGCAGCACGAGCTTTAGAATGTCCCCCGGCCGCCCGCCCAAAGCCATTCTGACGCCAAATTCTATGGTCCGCCGCACCACCGAGCAGACCACGACCCCGTAAATACCAACGCATGCCAGCAGCAAAGCAATTCCCGCCAGTACCCCGGCGAGGACGGTGATGAACCATGTCTCACTGCGCGCCTGTTGAACGTAGTCCTCCATGGGCACAATTTGGGCCACGGGCAAATCCTTATCGAGCTTGGCTACTTCTCGGCGCAGCGGTCCCACGAGCGTGTCGGCCGCGCCAGACATCCGCACCGTGAACGCCATGTGCGCCCGCACAGCCAGCGGATACGGCAGGTATATCTGGCCGCGCCCTTTATTGGTGAGCGAATAATTCTGGATATGCCTTACCACACCAACCACTTCAACCCACTCCCGCTGGAACTGGAAATTCCCTTTCTGGATATTTTCGACACTCAACTTCCTGCCGATGGCACTGGCATTGGGCCACGTCTGCCTGGCGAGCGTGTCATCCACAATGGCGACATGGGCGTGGAGAGCATCATCAAATTCCCCAAAATCTCTTCCCACCAACAGGTTCGCTCCAAGACTCTTGAAGTAGCCCGGTAGGGTTCCTCGATAATCGGCCATGGCAGTGTTCTCTTCCGGCTTGGGCGTTCCCTCCGGCCAGTAATAGCTGTACCAATTCGCCGCGTCGTTCGCGAGCGGCAGATGGGAAGCAGCGCCCACCGCCTGAACGCCTGGAAGTGAAGCCAGGTTCTTTTCGAGTTGCTGGAAAAAAGTCACAGCTTTCTCGGGCGTGGGGTATCGCAGCCCAGGTAGCGTAAGCTGGAATGTCAGCACGTGGCTGGGGTCGAAACCTGGGTCAATTCGCAGGAGGCCCACAAAGGTACGAAGCATTAAACCTGCACCGATTAACAAAACAAATCCCAAGGCGACTTCGCAAACCACTAGCAATCCCGGTGCTTTCGACTTCCCTCCCACAGTGTTCCGCCCTCCCTCCTTGAGAGCCTCAACGAGGTCCAGCTTGGCAGCTCTCACGGCGGGCGCAAGGCCAAACGCAATTCCGGTAACCAATGAAAGCGCGGATGTAAACAACAGAACCGTCCGGTTGATCTCCACCGCTCCCAGCCGCGACAAAGGTCCCGGCCACAGAGCCATGAGCAAGTTTAGCGCCCATGAGCCGACCACCATCGCCGCCAATCCGCCCAGGCTGGCGATCAAAATGCTCTCAGTAAGCAATTGTCGGATGATTCTTGACCTCGAGGCCCCAAGCGCCACTCGAAGCGTGATTTCCTGCCTTCGCTGGCTGGCGCGGGAAAGAAGGAGGTTGGCCACGTTGGCGCAGGCAATCAACAGAAACAGGCCCACGCCGCCAAAAAGTGCAAATAGTGCCGGCCGAATGTTTCTGACCGAATCGCCGTGTAGAGGAAACACCTCGATGCCCAACCCCTGCTCGGAAAACTCTGTGAACTCGGACCGCAAATGCGTGGCAATGGAATCGGCTTCGGCTTGGGCCTGCAGAACGGTCACGCCCTGGCGCAACCGGCCAACCACGCGGATGAATCCAAGATCCCGCGGATTACTGGCCAGGTCATTGGAAAAGGGGATGTAGGCTTGAACATCGGCGGGGACGCCTCCGCCCTCCGGAAATACAATTTTGAAATTCGCCGGCATCACCCCGACCACAGTTACCGGCCCTCCGCCGAACCTCAGCGACCGGCCAACAATCTGGGGGTCAGCGCTGAAACGGCGGCGCCAAAGCCCATCGCTGAGGATGACCACAGGTCCTCTGCCGCCCCCTTGTTCCTCCGGCTGAAAGAATCGCCCCAGCGCCGGACTTGGGCTAAGAAGCGAAAGAAAATTGTAGGTCACCAGCCCCAGTTTGACTTGCTCCGGCTCGCCTTCGCCCGTCAATGCAGTGCTCGTGACCCAGATGCCGGCAAACTCTTCGAACAAACGGCTTCGCTGCTGAAGGTAGATGAGCTCCGGCCCGGAGGCGGGAGCCCGGTGTTCTTTGCCTAACACCGACCATACGATTGCCAGGCGATCGGAGTGTGGGTAAGGAAGGGGTTGCAGCAGGACCGCGTTGACCACGCTGAATATCGCCGTGTTTGCCCCAATCCCAAGCGCGAGGGTGAAAACAGCGGTGAAGGCGAAGCCCGGATTTTTTCGTAGCTGCCGGAGGGCATAGCGAAGATCCTGCAGCAGGCCGTCGAGCGCCGGCAATCCCCGCGCTTCGCGATGCTGCTCCCGGGCAAGATCCACGCCTCCGAAGCGAATGAGAGCCTGGCGACGAGCTTCCAGCGGCGAAAGGCCGCATCGCAGATTTTCTTCAATCGCGAGTTCGAGGTGGGCAGCCACCTCGGCGTCCAGTTCCTTATCGAGAGGCCGTTTGTGGAAGAAGGCGCGGAAACGGCTGAGTGTTTGGCGAAGGATGTCCATTATCGCTTCCCTTCTCCTCCTTCCATGGCGAGCACGCGACCCATCACGCCGGACAGCCTCTCCCAATAGGCTGCATCCGCTGTAAGCTGTTTCCGGCCGGTGCGGGTGATGGAATAAAACTTGGCCTTGCGGTTGTTGTCCGAGGTGCCCCACTCGGCGGAAATCCATCCGCGCTGTTGCAGCCGCACCAGTGATGCGTAAATCGTCCCCTGGTTCAACAGCACTTGATCGCCACTCACCTGCTCGATGCGCCGCGCAATTCCGTAGCCATGCAGGGCGCCCATCGCCGCCAGCGTTTGAAGCACCATCAAGTCCAAAGTGCCTTGCAACAAATCGAGCTTCGACTCGCCCATTCCGTCCTCCTGTGTTATGCCCACAGCAGCTTGCCATATCTTGTGTGCGAATGCCACAGGAAAATTCAACCTCCACATTCGACGGGTTCTAAGGGATGATTGCGAGCGAATGTCGCCTTGGTCTGCGGTCCACATAGGCAGACCGCCATGGACCTGTTTTGGCCAAAGAATGCCGAGGGGTAGCCGTGTTAAGAATTAGAGGGGAGATGGCACTTGAGCGGGGAGCGACGAGTGAAGATTCGTGAAAGTCACCGGGACTCCAGGGCAGAGGCGAAGATGACTTTCGCCCCTGCCCTGGAATTGGCCCTCGGGTTTCTTACTTTTTGTCTTTCGCCTCGGGCGTTGCGCCTTCGGCCTTCGGTTTGCTCTTGGCTGCGGCTTTCGGTTTGGGAGTCCAGAATTCAGGTGCGGCTGCGGCGTATGCTGCCGGGGCATTGCTGAGCTCCGGCAGCCAGTGGTTGATCATGGTTTCTGATCCCTGCACGGCCTCGGCTGTGACTTTCAGATAGTTCTGGAAACCGTCGTCACCCAGCAGATCCTTCAGGGTAGACCCGCCATCAAAATCACCCATCGACTTGCCCAGCCGGGTTATGTAGTAGACGTTCCCGTCTTGACCCGAAACGGCCTGGGAAACCAGCAGGGTGGGCTTCTCGCTGGATCTTTCTTCTGCGGCCTTAAGAGAAAGCAGGAACCCTTCATAGTTGGGCCCTTGCCCTGGCTTAACGCGGACCCGGACGGTACGCAGCCAGCGTGACTCGCCGATTATTTTGGCGGCGGCGGCAGCGTCACTGGGCACGTTGGAACTGAGATCCCAGCGGCGTCGCCGGATTTCGCTGCGGGCACTCACGATGGTGTTGCTGTAATCCTGTTGCAGCTTTTCAGCGCCCGCCTGACCTAGAGCTTTGACGATGGAGCCCTCAAAGGCGTTCGCGCCCTTCTCAGCATCGGCGTAACTCGCTCGCATACTGATGTAAGTGACCACGTTGGTCTCGCCGTATACCGTCTCAAATGTTACCCAGGTGTCACCCTGGTTCTTCCGGTTGGCCTCCACCCATTTTTTGGCAATCGCGTCGAATGCCGCGCGCTTGTCGGGTTTCACTCTCGCAATGTATACGTCCAAATACTGTTCCGGCATCTGAGCACACGCCGCCACACAGAGCAGCATGGCCACACTCCAAGACAGCAATATTCTTCGCTTCATGTATATCGCCTCACCTTTCTTTTGATTAGGGATCTCCGGTTAGCCTTCCCGGCGTGGCGACAGTCTACTCTTGACTGCATCGGCCAGACAAGGAAATAATCGACGTCGCTTCAGCATGCGGCTGGGCTGCCTGCCCTCCGGAGGCACAATTTTTTTGCCCTGGCATGTCGATTTCGACCATGCTCAAGCGTCGATACTAAGGAGAGTTCTGCGGAACGGGCGGGCTTTCGCGATGCGGAATGGACACAGACTGATTCATGGGGCAGTCTTATGAAAATGGATAAAAGCAAGCGCGACGCCGCCGGAAAGCTGAAGAACGGCACTTTCAAGGAATACTTTACGGACGGTACGTTGTCTTGCGTGGGCAAGTACCGTGCCGGCGAAAAGGTAGGCGAGTGGAAATACTACTTGCGGAATGGATTGTTGAAGGCCATGGGAAAATTCTCGAATGGCAAAATGACGGGCGAGTGGAAATGGTATCGCGAAAATGGCAAGATGATGCAATCCGGCTCATTTAAGGACGAAAAGAAGGCAGGAGTCTGGAAACGATATCGCCCCAACGGAGCACTGTACGACGAGGGCGAGTTTGTTGACGGCAAGAAAACCGGCGAGTGGCGCACTTACGACGCCAACGGAAAGTTGGCCAAGACAACTCGCCACAAGCGGAGTTAGAATCTGATTTCTGCGACGGGCTTTTACACAATGTGATAGGTAACCCGGTAGCGCAGGGTCTCGCTTCCCAAAGGCTCTGCGGCTTTTCATCGCGGTAGGACCAGGAATTTCAATGGCGGCAAGCATTTCCCAAATCTCAAGGAGGAAGAAGGCATGAGTAGCGTACGCGTACTGGTTGGAACACATAAGGGAGCGTTTGTCCTCACATCGGACGGCAAGCGCGAGAAGTGGAGTGTGAATGGCCCCCTTTTTACGGGCTGGGAGGTTTACCACATGAAGGGATCGCCCGCTGACCCGAACCGGATTTATGTGTCGCAGACCAGCGGCTGGTTCGGGCAGTTGATCCAGCGGTCGAGCGACGGAGGCAAGACGTGGGAGGTGCCCGGAGGCGCGCCGCCGGCCGGGCCAGGCGGCATGCCCGTCGGCCAGAGCAACAAATTCGTCTACGACACAACTCCTGAAACCGGCAAACCCCTCACCACGCACCAGTGGTACGACGGCACGCAGCACCCCTGGGAGTTCAAGCGAGTCTGGCACCTCGAACCATCGCTCACCGATCCGGACAAAGTCTACGCGGGCGTGGAGGACGCCGCCATTTTCCAATCGACCGATGGCGGCCTGACGTGGAAGGAGTTTGCCGGATTGCGCGGCCACGGCACAGGCCCCAAGTGGCAACCTGGCGCCGGAGGGATGTGCCTGCACACCCTGATTCTTGATCCGAGCAAGCCCGGGCGGATTTACATCGCCATTTCAGCCGCGGGCGCCTTCCGCACCGACGACGGCGGCAAGACGTGGAAACCGATTAACCGCGGATTGAAGTCGCAATACATCCCCGACCCCAATGCCGAGGTTGGCCACTGCGTTCACCACATGGCTATCCATCCTTCCCGGTCCAACACTCTGTTCATGCAGAAACACTGGGACGTGATGCGCAGTGACGATGCCGGGGATAATTGGCATGAGGTCAGCGGAAATCTGCCCACCGACTTTGGGTTTGTGATTGACGTTCACGCTAACGAGCCCAACACCATCTACGTGGTCCCCATCAAGAGCGACGGAGAGCACTTCCCTCTCGAGGGCAAGCTGCGCGTTTATCGCAGCCGGACGGGCGGGAACGAGTGGGAGGAACTGAGCAAGGGCCTGCCGGAGCGCGATTGCTACGTGAACGTGCTGCGCGACGCGATGGCCGTGGATTCGCTCGACAAGTGCGGCATCTATTTCGGCACCACCGGCGGGCAAGTGTACTGTTCTCCGGATGGCGGCGACAACTGGGCGCCCATCGTCCGTGATCTGCCTGCCGTGTTTTCAGTGGAGGTGCAGACGCTGAAATGATCCGAGTCGAACTTCCAATGCATCTTCGAACGCTGGCGCGCGTGGACGGCGAGGTCGAGCTCGACGTCCAGGGCACCGTCACGCAACGCTCGGTGCTTGACGCGCTCGAGGCCCGCTATCCCGTGCTGCAAGGGGCCATCCGCGACCACGTCACCCTGAAGCGCCGGGCGTTCCTGCGCTTCTTCGCCTGCGAAGAGGACCTGTCCCTCGATTCGCCGGACGCTCCCCTGCCCGAGGCGGTCGCGACGGGCAAAGAGCCATTCATGGTCGTGGGGGCGATCGCCGGGGGCTAGTCTGGCGATGGGGAAACCCCTAGAAACCTAAATTTGAATGAAGCTCTAAAAGAATAAACACCCTCTCGCAAAACCGCTGAGGCGCAATGGTTCGCAAAGAAGAACTCCTGCAATACATTGGCGTACTTTGCGACTTTGAGCTTTTGCGTGAGGGTCTTTTGCTTTTCAGCCAATATTTTCACAGCGTCAGAGCGAAATATACTCGCCGCTCGCGGGCTGCATGAGATGCGTTCCAACTGATTCGGTCTAAGAGGTTGAGTGCAGCTGCAAAACCAGGACGGGCAAGCAAACCAGTCGAGGTAAAAAATAAATGAGCGCCAGCAAATTCCGAATCTTTGTCACGGGTCTTCTCACTTTATTTCTCACAGCCTCACCTCTTCAGGGCCAGCCGCCCTCCAGCAAAGAAAGCCACCTGCTCTACGTTGCCAGCCCCGGCATCCGCAACTACGAGGAGTATGGCGGCGTGGGCATTCTGGTCTTCGACTTGGACGACGGATTCCGGTTCGTCAAGCGGATCCCCACCTGGGATGTCGCGCCTGGAGGAAAACCGGAGAACGTGAAAGGCATCGCCGCTAGCGCAACGACCGGCAGAGTTTACGTGACCAACAATAAGCGGATGCTGGCTCTGGACGCCGTCACCGGGAAGAAACTGTGGGACATCGCCTACGAGGGCGGCTGCGACCGCATGGCCATCTCGCCCGACGGCAAGACGATATACGTTCCGCAACTCGAGGGAAATTTCTGGCACGTGGTCAACGCGGATTCGGGCGCTGTGATCACCAGCATCGAGACCGATTCGGGCGCGCACAATACCATCTACTCGCTGGATGGCCAACGAGTTTACATGGCCGGCCTGAGGTCCAAACTTCTTACGGTAACCACGGCGCGGGGCCACAAGGCGCTAAGCACCGTGGGACCATTTTCAGATGTCATCCGCCCATTCACGGTCAATGGAAGCAACACGCTCTGTTTTGTCAACGTAAATGGATTGCTGGGGTTTGAAGTGGGCGACGTACGCACCGGCAAAAAGCTCTATCAGGTGGAAGTTGAGGGGTACCAGCAAGGTCCCGTCAAACGCCATGGGTGCCCGAGCCACGGCATCGCGCTGACTCCCGATGAAAAAGAACTCTGGGTGGCGGATGGGGCCAACAACGCGATCCATATTTTCGACGCCACAGTGATGCCGCCCAAGCAGAGCACTACCATCAAACTCCGCGACATGCCCGGCTGGATCAGCTTCAGCATGGATGGCCGGTACGCCTTCCCGTCCACGGGAGAGATCATTGATGTCGCCACTAAGAAAGTTGTGGCCACTTTGCAGGATGAAACCGGCCGAGCAGTGCAGAGCGAGAAGATGCTCGACGTCGCCATCGCGAACGGGAGAGTGGTGCGCGCGGGAAATCAATTTGGCGTCGGGATGAAACGGAAGTGATAAGGACTATCCATCGACTGTCCGCTCCGCCAAGAAAAGCGCCTGGTTTTCGCAACCTTCATTGATATCCTCGCTGGAGGAACTGCTCACGATGCATAAAGGTGAATCGAGTAGAGCCGGGCTGGTAGTCATCGGAGTCTTTAAGCTGATAAAGGGACTGGCTCTCGTCCTGGTGGGGATTGCGGTTCTCAGACTTGTGCATCACGATGTCGTGGCAGTGGTGACCCAGTGGGTGGCCAGGGTGCATGTTGATCCGGACAACAAATATATTCACAGTGTGATGACGAAGTTGTGGGCAGTGGACGACCGCAAGCTTCGGGAAGTGGGTGCCGGCACCTTCTTTTACGCGGGGCTTTTCCTGACGGAGGGTGTGGGACTGATACTCAGAAAAGTATGGGCCGAATATTTCACCATCATCGTTACCAGCTCGTTCCTTCCCATCGAGTTGTACGTGCTGACGGAACGATTTACGGTGCCGAGAGTTTTGGCCATTCTGCTGAACATTTTGATCGTGTGGTACCTTGCTGCACTGCGGTTGAAAGAGCGAAGGAGAAAGCAAGCGTAGGTTGGACCTCCGGCCGCCCATGCGACAGGTCCGCGGGTCTTCCTCACGCGAAACGCCACGTCAGAGACTAAGAAGACAAACATCTGTTAGGATTCGCATCATGAAACTCCTAATCACATTTCTCATCTTGGCTGTGCCCGCTGTGGCGCAAAGGAAACCGGGCAATCCGTTGGAGAACTTGCCGCCCAACATTGAGATGCTCACGCACTTTGGAGAGCGTGCGGACATATCTCCCGACAACCGGCGGGTGGCGTTTATGGCCAAAAGCTTTGGCGACGCCATGGTGATCGATTTAAAGACGCGCGTTATCCAGTGCCTCACGTGCAACGTACCTGGTGCGGCTTTCCTCCGCGTGATGCATTTGGTGACGGGCGATTACATCCTGATTGGCCCGGACCACTTTGAGAACATCCAAGTGAGCCGCTCTCGCGACAATGAGCTCTGGTTCCTGAGCAAAGAGCGCGGGTCGAAGCCCGTCAAGCTGGGCCAGAAAATGAGCGAAGGCGCGGCAATTTCTAAGAGGAGTCTGAAGATTTCTTTCTCTCAGACCTCAGCCCAGGCGCCGGATCTCGCTCCTCAGGCTTCGCGGCTGATCGTGGCTGACCTGGATCTCTCCGGGGGCACGCCGAGACTCATCCACCAGAAGACGGTGTATGAAAGCATGGATCGAAGGTGCGTCCTCGAAGCCCAGGACTTCTACAACAACGACACCAAGATGGTCTTCACCTGCTACCAGCCGGAGGGCCAATCATCTGTGATGGGCATTGATCTCGAGTCCCTCAAAGTGACCAACTTTTCCCAGGCGCCGGGAACTTACAATGAGCCGGAAGGCATCTTCCCGGGCGGGCTATACACTGCGGTGGAGGCCGACCGCCAGTGCGAAACTTTGGGCGGCAAGCGAGGCGCCGGAAACATCGACATCTGGAAACTAAAGTTGGATGGCACGGGAAAGGATTTTGTTCGTCTCACACACTTTAATGACTATGCAGATGGCAAAGCATCTAATCCTGTGGTTTCCACCGACGGGCGATTCATGGCTTTTCAGGCGGCGAAGACGAGCGACCCCGCCGGCGTGGGTTACGGCATTTTGCTTTATTGGTTCAACCGGTAGGGACGATATGAAGCTCGGCTACTCGTATGTCGTGCGAGGGTGCGGCTCGCCGGAAACTATAGTGGTTATGGACTCCTCAATTCCAAAGACCCACGGGAATTCCGTGCCGAACGCGTCCATGTGATTGGGAGGCGAGCAGACCCAAGCCGGGCGGGCGCGGCCTTTCACCTGCACCTCACTCCTCTTGCAGGCAAGTTTCCATTGCTTGGGCGGCCCTGCGCAATCGACCGGCTTGCTGATGGTGCTCTTGCCTTCCTCATGAAATTCACTGTTGCGCGTGCATTCGCTAACGTCGGTGTGCAGGTCGTACTCCCGCCTGGTGTCTCCTCCAGCGCTGATACCGTGGAAGGCATATTTCCATTGCGTCAAACTAATCATCAATCCGCCAGGGTCGCTTTGCTTCTGGGTGAGAGTGCCGTGGTCCTCCAAATGGACGTCGGGCGGGTCGTTGCCCAGCGCCGTCTCAGACTCGCCTGAAATATTCACCGCGCAGTTCCCACCACACCCCCAGCCATAACTCACCTTTCGATGAGAAGTGGTGACAATTTGCGAGCCGCCAGCCAGCGCGTAAGCAGCAACGAGCGTCAGCGCGATCAATATTCTCATGCGAAACCCTCTTTTGCCGTTGGAGGATTTTCACCACTCCGTGCAAAATGCCGGAGCAGCAATCCTCAACCACGATCATCAGAGCGTGGCTTCAACCAGGCTGACGAGCTCGAAAAATTCCTTGGAGCTAAACGTGGCGCTGAAGCCCATGGATTTGGAGCGCGCCGTTGTGGCCCCGACGATTTGTGTCCCATTGTCGCTGGGGGCGATTTTGAATAGGCGGGGGAATTTGACCTCGAAGCCGGTGAGCCCGCCCTCCTTCACCGCGAAAGCGTTGCACTTCTTCAGCAGATCTTTCGAGGCGTTGAGTTTGCCTGCCGCCGTCGCGTCGCCGGCGAACCTTCCGTCATCGCCGAACGAGACTTCGCCCGCCATGCGTTTGCTTGTCACGGTGGAATACACCAGCGAGCCCGCGTAGCTGCCCACCCCCTGGCGGTTCATGTGAACGTCGAGGTCGGCGGAGCGTGGTTGCGTAATGTGAAAGTGAATGGTCAAGAGGCGCGTGGTGTTCCCTCCGAAGAGGTATGCGCCCGCGTCCTTCAGCATCGATCGCGCGCCCGTTTCGCCCGCACCCGCATCTTCAACTTCGTACCCGATCGGGCCGGCGGACGCCAGCTCTTTGCGCAGTAACTCCTCCACTTTGGGCGCGAGTTTTTGGGGGTCTTGGGTTGAGTACGCGAGATTGTTCATGGAATTCCCTCCGTTGCAAGGGCCGAAAAGTAGGCACACTCTACAGGCCGACGTTCAGCGTGTCAACCCTCTTTGGGTTTTAAAGCGTCTCGCCGACCCGCTGCCCATGTCTGTCGTTTGTTTGTGGCGGCATGGTAAGATCCTCGATACGGCAAGCAATCCGTCTACCGCCGCATTCACTTCACCGGTCAGAAGCTTTCTCGATTCTTCAAATCGCGGGCTCTGGAACGGGATGCATTGGTCCTCGCTGGAGAAAACCCCGTCCACTCCTTCCATATCCGTGATGATGAAAACCTTTTTGGGTTTGTTGCTTTGGGCGATTGCGGATGCGGCCATCGTGAGCAGCAATACAACAACGAGCCCGCATCGTTTGCGGTTCAGCCTGTTCTGATTCGTGGGTCTCCCTTTTATTATTGAGGTTGCGTCACCCCCGTAGCGTGGTCCGATCTGATCGGACCGCGGTTCTTCATATCGAAGGGCCGCCCCGATCTATCGGGGCGCTACGCTTACTATTCACGAGTGTTTTGGGTTTTATACTCTTGCATTTTAGAACTGAATCGCGTAATTATCCGTCATGGCAAAGGAAGAGCCGATACTCGAATTTAGACTTTCGCGCCCGCAAAGCTTCCATTGTTCGTTTTGCGGATATACACCGGACGAAGGGGCGTTCGTTACCACAGGCGAGGTCTCCGACCTTATTGGGGCATTCAGATCGCATGTCGAAGAATATCACTCTAAGGGGGAGAATTTCAGCCCTAAGGTTACACGCTAGGCACGAATAAAAAGTTCGCCTGTCAGGGCGAGCCTCCAACGCCTTTCGTGCGGAATCCTAGAGTTGAACTTCTTCATGGTCTTCGCTGATTGTGCCAAGACACAATTGCCTCATCAATATAATCTACCGGGAGAACATCTGCCAACCCGGAGTTCTCCTCAAAGCTAATTCTCGTTCGCCCTGTTTGCGGGCTAATAGCCACATCCTGGTAAGGCTGATAGCCCCTTACAAAGCCGATTAGGAAAGGTCTTGGCTGGGGCGGAGTCCCGGCAATTGAGCCCTCCGTGGGCCTAAGAACAACTGGACTACCGCTGTTCCCGGGAAACACGAACGCATCTAGCAGGTAGGTAGAGGACCTCCCATCCAACATATCAGCAATTCGTGCGATGCAGCCCTGTCGGACGATAACGTAGTTTCTCTGGATTCCTGCCAGATTCATTGGAAACCCAAGCACAAAGACACCATCGCCGGCAGATACCCCAAGAGATTGAAGCTTCACTCTGTTGGCTGAATGTTCATCATTCGTGAAAAACATATCCAAGAGTCCCTCAGTTTTCAACGCCAGAGGGTTAACATTAATTACAGCAACATCAATTGTTTTATTCGGATGAAAAACCCAGTCTTTAATGGGCAGATCAAACGAGCGGCTTTCGAGCGAAGAAGAGGTGACTGGATTCATTCGTACACTAATCGAATCACCTTTCAGGGGTAATGGGGTGCAACCCGTTCCAGCTTGTAGGCTCGGCACCGGGCGCGCTCTGGAAATTGCTTCTGTTGCTGCGTGCTCCTCAATCACATGTCGATTCGTAACTAGGTAGACTTCATACTTTCTATTTTTCGGATTTGGATCATTTTGAACAAGGTAACCGTACAGGAATCCGGTGCCCTCAGTTGTCCACTGCATGGAGCAAGGTTGGCCAGGTACAAAAAACGGCTTCATCGAGCCGAGTGCGACGACAGCATTCGGGTATTCAGGAGGAATTTCCGCCGCGCCTGCAGATACAGGGGAGAGCAAAATGGAACCAAGCATCATCTCGACTGCTAAACGAGTCATGTGTTGGCCTCCTGTTTTATTTCGGATTCTTACTTCTCGCAGGTGGGGCACACGTGCCGTTGTTTGGCAAGTGTGTGGCCTCCAATGTTGGAACCAAGTGGAAACCCCAACCCCTGCTGATTCGCGCCGCGTACATATTTCCAGTTTGTTTTTCGCTCACATCAAAATCGACAATTGGTCCACTCTTCGGATGCAGCAGATTGGGCTTCCATCGCCAGCAACGCAATCAGCGGAGCGCGTTCCCTTGGCTCTAGCCTTTGAAATCACCTACATTCCGTCAAACGGAGCGTAGACACCACCCGCGAAGCAGACTGGGTGACGTGCCATTAACCCTCCAAAGGACTTGCTTGCTAACTTTCGTTTAGCCGGGGCGTCGTCGAATCCAAACCGATAACCGCCAAGAATTTTTTCCACGAGCCAAACACCAAATGATACAGCCGGGTGTCCAACAAGCAGCTCTTATCAATTTCCCTTCTCGAGGGCTGATGCCCAAGTTTCTCGGTCATCCGCCGGTACTGATAGATGAGAATTCTTGCGATATTGTGTCGTGTGGCAAAGCGCGGGTCATGTAACTGCTTCTCAAATACCTCAATCACGCGAGTATCAAAATGTACTTTACATCCCACTGGCAAATTGAGGATTTCCCTTTCGCTTTTTCTACTTCTATTTGCCTCGGGAGGCTGGTCCTCTTCAAGGGGCACAAGACCCTGATATTCCGGGATTCGGTAGGCATTCTTGAAGTTGCCAATGAAGTCGATTACGATGCAGTGCGACTTCCCAACGTATCGTCGAAGACCTCGTCCAAGCTGCTGGTAAAAGATTCGCTTCGACTCGGTTGGCCGAAGAAAAAGTAAACATTCAACGTGTGGGAAGTCGGCCCCCTCATTCAACACATCGACGACGCACAGGATCTTTGTTTCGCCAACCTTGTGCTCCTCCAAGAGTCGTAACCGCTGCTCCCGCGGGGTATCCGAAAGGTAGACGTTTGCTGAAATGCCGTGTTCTTCCAGCCGATCACGAACGCGCTTCGCATGTCGGTGAGAGCAGCAAAAGGCCAGCGTAGCCTTTCCTTCGGCGAGCTCGATCCATTTGTCAATGATGGCCGAATCCCGTTCGGGAATGACGAGAGCCTTCTCAAGATCCCGAATGTCGTACCGATAGCCATTGTGGCGAATCTTCGTATAGTCAAGGCTGTCGAAACAGCCAAAGTAATGGTACGGGGCGAGAATCCCGGCCTCAATACCACTTCGCAGCTCATAGTTGACGAGCACGTTGTTGCCGCACAATTGGAGGATGTCCTGGCGGTCGCCACGGAAAGGCGTGGCAGTAAGCCCCAGAAGAAAGTTGGGCTTCAATCGATCCAAAAGGCGGCGATAAGAAGGAGCGGCCGCGTGGTGGAACTCATCCAAGATTACATAATCAAAGGCATGAACTGGAACGCGTGAAATCTGCTCATGAATTAACTGAATGGTGGTTATGTTAACCGTTCCCGGCTTGCCGAATGACGACCCGCTTGTGTGCCGGATCACTGCTTTCGCCCCGAAGACGCCTTCGAATTCTGACTGCGCGACATCCAGGATTTCGTGCGTATGTGCGATGTAGAGAACGTGTTTGGCCGAGGTTCCCTTGGCATCCTCTGCAGCTATTCGTGTCTTACCGCTTCCCGGAGGAAGGATCACCAGCCCTGCCGGTTGACAGAGTCGATGAGCCTCGCTCAGTTCTCGTAGCGCTTCATCTTGAAGCACGTTCAAAATGCGATGTGCAGGTGAGTATCCACACTTGCAGCGGCCGGCTGCAATCCGTCTCGCGTCGCGTGGACACAGGAACCCGTATGCCACAAGAAGCCGAGCCAGCTCTACTGAATCCAGGATTAGGTGCGGACACCCTAGGCGCGAAGCGGTCGAACAGAATTGCTCCTTTACTGCGTCCAAGGCCGTGCCGGAGTAACCGAGAACTGCAAGTCCAATTCCATCTATCTTCTCCAGCCGATATATCTGATGTGCCACATGCTTTGGGCGGATGGTGGGAAAGGATCGGCCTTTTAGGATGAAGGCTGAAAGAACTGGGTTCCCCTTATAGATGAGCTTATGGGTGAGAATATCGACGATTTCGACTGGGCCGTGTGGGGTGTCACCTATGTCGGTAAGGATTGAGCGCAGGAATGGTTCGAGTTCCTGCCTTTCGTCGAGCCCTTTGACTACTTCGACTAGCTCTTTGGTAATCAATGAGGCAGAATATGCCCGAACCTCGCGAAAGCTATCGATCGCATCGAGTGTGAGCAGAGTTGCGGCCAATGACGATTCCTTGGAAAGGGCCGCAGACGAGCTAACTCTTGCTTAGGCTAACCAGTATAAAGCCCGTCCCTGTTTGCGTTTGGAGAGAAGGGCAATTGCACTATGCGACCGTTTCTAGCTTAATCCTACTGCTACCCAAAGGGTGACTTGATTAAACAACTACCGTGGGGGGGAAGCAAGGGGAAATTGGTAGGTGGTAGGTGGCATGTGGTAGGTGGTAGGAAGAAGTCAGGATTCAGGAGTCAGGAGCCAGAAGTCTCGCCACGGCGAGTCGCCGATCTTAATGGCGACAGGAGGCAGGAGGCAGGCGGCGGGCTGAACGGAGTAGGGGGCGCAATACCATCGATTGCGTGGTATGCTATCTTGGTTAAGGCAAGTCCCTGCCGGGAGAAACGCCGTGGCCGTGAAGATTGACCTTCCAGAGGACATCGAGCATCGTTTGCAAAAGCAATGGGGTAATCTCCCGAGGCACGCTCTGGAAGCCCTCGCGATTGAAGGCTATCGCGCCCGCATACTCAACCGCTCGCAAGTGCGGCGCATGCTGGGATTCGAAACCCGGGCTGAAGTGAACGATTTTATGGCGCGCGCCGGAGTCCCGTTCGATTACACGGTGGACGATTTCGAGCAAGACGCGGAAACCAGCCGGAATCTGAACGAGCTTCGCGGCAAGGGACTCGATCGGCAATGATCGTCATCGCGGATACCACTCCGCTGCATTAACTTGTCTTGCTGGATCACATCGACATCTTAAAAGACCTTTACGGCCGCGTGATTATTCCTGAGGCTGTTTGGAGGGAATTACAGGCGGCCAAGACGCCGGCCGTGGTTGTGCGTTGGATTTCCCATCCGCCCAGTTGGCTGG